>JBBRPL010000059.1:0-47759 GCA_038228205.1 Chthoniobacterales bacterium | reverse complement strand
GAGCTACTTCACCAAGGAGGAAGACGTGAAAGGCGCGGGCAACGAAATCTTCGTCGAGCGCGAATATTTCAAACTCGTCCCGAAGGTCGAGCAGGTGAACCTCCCCGCGAACGCCGCCGCCAGCACGCTCCCGGCCAATCAGCCCGTCGCCCTGGCCACGACCGGCCGCACCGAGCAACGCGCCATCTTCACGCGGGTCCCGCTCAAGACCGGCGATACCGTGGCGAGCGGCGACCAGATCGAAGTCGTCCTCAAGATCACCGCGAAGAACACTTACGACTATCTGGCTTTCGAGGACATGAAACCCGCGGGTTGCGAGCCCGTCGAACTGCGCAGCGGGGGACGCTGGGCGGGCGGCCTCTGCGCCAATCTCGAGCTGCGCGATGAGAAAGTGGTCTTCTTCATCGGCCTCCTGGAGCAAGGCCAGCACATCCTCCGCTACAAACTGCGCGCTGAAACCCCCGGCCAATTCCACGCCCTGCCCACCGCGGGCTCGGCGATGTACGCCCCCGAGATCCGCGCCATCAGCGACGAGATGCGCCTGCGGATCAAGGAGTGAGGGTCATCGATGGGAAAATGGTGCGCGATGCCTTGAAAGTAGAAGCGGCTTCCAGCCGCTTATCCTCAAACGAAAGAGGCAGGATGCCTCTTCTACTTTCCGCGGCGTCACCGTGATCCCGGCGAGAGTGCCTTCGTTCACTGCGCGTGTTCTCAATTCTCTTGGCCAACAGCGCACGCGTCTGCCACTCTTCCCGCCCCTCATGAAAGCCCTCCTCGCGATCCTCCTCTTCTCACTTACCGCCACTCTTTGCGTCGCGCAGATCCCTGCCGACTATTATCCACGCTCGATCTTCTCCGATGACTTCTCCGACTCCGGATTCGGCAAGCGTTGGGGCCATTACAAGAGCGGGAGCATTATCAAGGACGGCGTGCTCGTCGGCATCACGCCCGAAGGTTCGGATCACTCGGCCGTGGACAACATCGTCTTCGAACCGGAGCGCGATCTCGAAGTCTCCGTGAAATTCAATTTCGTGAGCGACAAGGCGAAGAGCTTCAACGTGTGGTTCGATGACAAGACCTACAAAGGCTCGCACGCCGGCCACATCTGCAATGTCAACGTCAGCCCCAAGACGGTCGTCATCGCCGATGCCAAGACGGGCACGTTCCGCAATGATATCTACGAGAAGAAAAAGACGCCCGAGGGCCTGACCGCCGAAGACAAGGCGCTCCTGCTGACCAAGATCAAGAGCTTTCCCGTCGACCTAAAGCTTCAGGAATGGCATACGCTCATCGTGCGCACCAAGGGCGACGCGATCGAAGCGACCATCGATGGCAAAGCCGTCGGCGCCTTCAAGTCCGAGGGCGTCGCGCACGAAACAAAGACGCTCGTCAGCCTCACGACAAACCAGGTGGACGTGCACTACGACGACTTCAGCATCAAGGGGACGGCCAAGCCCTGACCAGCCGGCTGGGATTCGGCATCGGTCTTTTCACGACCTTCCGTTCCCAGCCTGTTACGTGTCGAGGTGACCGATGCCGCGAGCCGTCGCCCATCGCGCTTTATCTTTTCGTGGGACTCCTCGGGCTGATCGGTTTTCGGAGGTGGCGCCGGCTGGCGGGAAGAGCGATATAGTTTCAGCCCCCCCGCGAGACGGCTGGGGCATTGTCCTTTTCATGAACCCACTCCTCGTCCTCCCGCGCGGTATATTTCTGATATCCACGGCTTTTGTCTGTGTCGTCTCCCCGTGGTGCGTGGCCGCTGGCGCCGAACCCACAAACCTGGTGTCCAACGGGGATTTTGAGGCCGACGCCAAAAGCCAGGGCTGGCCCGATGGTTGGGGCCGCCCCAAGGACAAGAGCGTCGCGTGGGTCCAGGAATCCGGGAATCACTTTCTCCGCATGCATTGCGAGCAGCCCGGCCAGACGGCCATGGCCTTCCGCGACATCACGATTCCCGCCGACGTCCGGGCGCTTGAATTGAAATGGCGCTGGCGCATCACCGATCTCAAGCCGGGCCAGCAGGCGTGGTTCGATGCCCGCATCATGATGGACTTCAAGGATGCTGCCGGGAAAAAGCTGAGCCCGGGTCCCGCGGCGCCGTATGCGCGCAAGAACACCGATGGCTGGGTCGAGCGCAGCGTCACGCTCCTTGTGCCCGAGGGCACGCACGCCTTGCAATTCATGCCAGCCCTTTTCCAGGTCGAGGCCGGCACCTTCGATCTCGATGACGTCGTTCTTATGGCCATCGATCCCGCGCCGCTGAAACAAGCGGGGGCTGAAGCCGCGAGGGCTGCGGCGGAAAAAGCCGCCAGTCTCGCCGGGACGAAGCGGGCCAAAGCCGCGGCGGGCGCCCAGCCCGACGGCTCGCTCCTGGCCAATGGGAATTTCGAAGCCGATGCCAAGGGCCAGGGATGGCCGGACGGCTGGGGCCGGGCGAAGGACAAGTCCATCGCCTGGGAGCAGGAGGATGGGAATCATTTCCTCCGCTTGCAATCCCTGGAGCCGGGCAAGCAAGTCATGGTCTACCGTCCCATCGATCTGCCCGCCGGGGTCAAAGCGCTCACCCTCTCCTGGCGCCAGCGCATCAGCGGGCTGAAGAAAGGGAAGCTGCCGTGGAACGACGCGCGGATCATGATGGATTTTCAGGATGCCACGGGAAAGAAACTCTCGCAGAAGCCCAGCCCGCCCTACACGACGAGTGACACCAAAGGCTGGCAGGAAAAAACCACGAGTTTCCTCGTGCCGGAAGAGGCCGTCACCCTCGTGCTCATGCCTTCGCTGTTTGAAGTCGCGGCCGGCACGTTCGATCTCGATGACATCACGCTCAAGCCCTCCGATCCCGAGCCGCTCTACGCCGCGGCGAAGACGGCCGCGGAAGTCGCCAAGGCGCGTTACGTCCCGCCCGAGGAACCGAAGAAGGACAAGTGGCCGCAGCCCCTCCACGTCGCCGGCAACCGGCTTGTGAATCCGGATGGCAAAGAAGTCTGGCTCCAGGGCTTGAACGCGGGCGGTCTCGAGAGTGTCGCGCAGGGTGACCAGGTCATCAAATCCACCGTGGTCGGCATCGACGAATGGAAGGCCAACGTCATCCGCCTCCCGGTCCGCCGCGAATTCTGGACCGGCGACACCCCGCTCATGAAAGACGGCGGCAAGGCCTATCGCGAATGCGTGGACCAGATCGTCACGCTCGCCGCGAATCGCGGAGCGTATGTCGCACTCGATCTGCACCGCTTCCGCGCGCCCGACCAGAAGGACGCGGATTTCTGGAAGGACGCCGCCGCGCGCTACAAAAATCATCCCGCGGTGCTGTTCGATATTTTCAATGAGCCGCACGGCATCTCGTGGGAGGTCTGGCGCGATGGCGGTTACGTCGCTGAGAAGTCCAAGCCCGGCGATGAGGACTCCTTCCTCAGCGAGGAGGAGAAGATCAAGCTCAACAAGGGATTCCACTCCATCGGCATGCAGGCGCTGGTCGATGCCGTGCGCGGCACTGGCGCCAGGAATATCATCATCGCCGGCGGCCTCGACTGGGCCTACGACCTTTCCGGCATCGTCAAGGGCTTCGTCCTCAAGGACAAGGACGGCCAGGGCATCATGCTCTCCACGCACATCTACAATTGGAAGAAAGGCTGGGAATCCAAGGTCCTGCCCGCGGCGGAGAAATATCCGATCTTCGTCGGCGAAGTGGGCGCCGATGTGAAGAAGATGGATTTCATGCCTGCGGCGATCCAGGAAGACCCCGCCACGTGGGTGCCGGACATGCTCGGCCTGCTGCAAAAGTACCGTTTGAACTGGACCGGCTGGTGTTTCCATCCCGCCGCCACGCCGATCATGATCTCCGATTGGAAATACACTCCGACTCCATTCTGGGGACTCCCCGCGAAGGAAGCGCTGGCGGGCAAGCAATTTGCCTTGAAGCACATGCGGTAGAAGTCGCAAGCGCAGGATTCATCGCAGCGATGACGTATCGCTTTTGCTGGCGCTCCGATACGAGCGCGAGCGCCGTCATACCCCCGCTTTGTCATCCTGAGCGGAGCGGGGAATCATGGGCGGAGTCGAAGGAACTCCAATATCCCGTGGGTTCTCGCGCGGAGCCACTGCGACGACCTTTTCAAAAGCAAGACCCACTCCGGTTGGCGCCCGCTCGTATTGCATCCACTGAAGAGCGTCGTCCATCTGAATAGTTCGATCACAGAGGCTCCGCGCGAGAACCCACAGCTATTGGAGGCTTCGACTCCGCCCATGCTTCCCCGCTCCGCTCAGGATGACAATCGGGAAACGGCGCTTGCGCTGACCGCAACAGGGCAGATGTCTCCGCGCCGCATCTTGACCGATTTCAACTCAGCCCGGCGGAACTGCGACCGGACTCGCTAAATCTGACGCACGTGCGCGACCGCGGGGTCTTCGATGGGAGAAGCCGACTTCAAGACGCCACTTTGATTTCCCCTATTGCAAGGCCACCAAGGCCGGCAGGAACGATTTAGGTGCATGAAATCGTACGCTTTTCGAGGATCAGGTGGACATGCCTTCACTCCCCCGGCCTCGCAGTGGGCTCCGGAACTGAACCTGGCTGAGAATGAATTTCGCACCGTTGTGGACGAACTCGAGGAGCGGCTCATCCATCATTGCGAACGGCCGGAAATCGAAGTGCGGATCCTGGATTTTATCTCCCACGCGCATGGGCCAAGCAGCGCAGGGATCGCGGCGGAGATGGGAATCAGCCCTGCGGCCGTGGAGGTTCACTTGCGGCAACTCCGGAGAGCGAATCGCATTTGGCGCCAGCAATCCGGGGGCGGTGGGATGGGATGGTACGTCTCGCAGGGTGGCAGGCAGTTCCTCGACGATAAGGGCGGCGTGGTGTGGCGCGGGTAGTCATCGAGTGTATTCGAGATCGACGATATTGAAGGATTTGCCACCGGGCGCGAAAACGCTCGCGCCTTGGAAACGCCCGAGGGCATGGCCGAAGCGGGTGCGCTGGAGTTTTGCGTCGTAGAGGTCGAGGTAGTCGCAATTGACGGTGCGGCCGTCTCCGAGGTCCTCGTAGCGGCTCGAGGCGTTGGCAAAGAAACCGGGGTGACCGGGCCATGGGAAGACTTCGCCGCCATTCGGGGAGAGTTGGACGATGCGCTGGGCGGCTAGATCGAGGACGAAAAACTGGGTCCCGTCGGTGCTGTTGTGGGCGCCGTCGAGGAGAGCAATGCGCGGTTGGGTGACGGGCGGAAAAGGGGAATTCCCAGCGGTGTGCAGCATCCAAAAAGAACCGAAGCCAGGCATCTTTCTGAAAGGGAGGAGCGCGGGCTTTTTGCCGATGCGCAGGAAGCCGTCTTTGTCTCCGACGTCGTCCGCACCCGCTCCCGGGCGCGGCTTGAGGACGATTGTGTAGGCGCCATCCGCAGTGGGGAAGACGTCTCCGTTATCGGGTCCGAGAGAACCGGGCGCGTCGGGGTTGTCCTCGAAGGGCTTGGCGATCACGCGCTCGTTGTACCAGGCGGGCGGGGTGCCCTCGAGGACGTGGGTGGCCATTCCCGCCAGATCGAGTGAGACGAGGACACGCTTGGCCGTCTTGTCGCTCTCGCTGGTGAAGATGATCGATTTGCCATCGGGCGCGAACGCGGGATTCACGTCCTGGCTGTCGGTCGGTTCCGTGAGTTGGCGGATGAGCTTGCCCTCGATGCTGTAGAGGAAGACGGCGGCGTGGCTCTTGCCCTTGGGGCGCAGGTAACGGAGGGAGATGGCGACATCCGCGGCGCGCGCTGGAGCGAAGATCGCCGCGCAGAGGAGAGCGAGGATGAGGTGATGATGGAGGCGCATCTTGAATCTTTCTAGACGTCGGGTGGGAATGGAGAATTGGGAGAAGCAATAAAGTAACCCCGGCACCGCGGGCAGTGAAAGGCGAGGAGCTTCTTTCCGGGTTTAATCATGGAAACTCTCTTCCCACCGGGTTCGCGGAAGAAGAGTGTGACCACAGACCAGCCGGCCCAAAAAGATTCCCACAGCGTGGATTCCAGGGCGACGCTCCCGCTCTTCATGGCGGTGTGGCAGATGGGGCATTCCATAACGGGTAAAAAGTAACAGGTTGATCCGGGCATGCCCTCCGGGATGAGACGCGACGTCTTTGCGTTGCGGGTGGCAGGACGGACGCGAACCAAACCAGGGAGTCATTGCTGACGGACATGGGGGTAACTCTGTGAGAGTGGATACTTCCCCGGACCGGATGTCGAGCGCCGCCGCGCGCTGACCTCGACGAGTCCCAAGTTCCCGAAATCGGTGTCATTCTGAGCGGAGCGGAGGCGGTTAAGCATGCGGAGCGCGGCCGAAGAACCGGTCGCTCTACGAGTATCGCTCGCTGGTAGAGCCACGGGGTTCTCCGTTTTTGATTGCGGCTCCGCAGCGCAGAGGTTTGCGGGAAAAAATCTGCCGGCCACCTGCCATTCGTTCTCCGAATGGCCCGATGGCCGGCAATGCTCTGCTACTTTCGTGGCCATATTGCCGCAGGAGCGGAGTCGCGGTTCAGGCGATCTTCATCGTCACGAACAGGCTTGCGTCCTTGCGCTTGACGAGCAGCAGCACCGAGTCTTTGGACTTCGTGAGGGCGCTTCGCAGATCGTCGACGGTAGTGACCGGTTTCCGGTCGGCTTCGACGATGAGGTCTCCCGCCTGCAGGTTGGCAAACTCCGCCGGGCTGCCCGGTTCGACTTCACTGACTAACACGCCCCGCATGTTCTCATAGCCGAGTTGCTTCTCCGGCGTGGATGCTCGGTTCTCGATTGAGGAGTCCCGAAATATGACTTGTGATAGTTGACCGATGCCTCGCCCTTCCCGTTCAAGAATATGTGGTCGAAAATGCCGTGATATCTCGCGACGGTAGCGGGTGTGCAACGCGGTGTTCAATCGAGAAGCAAGAGAGCGTCTCGCACGATGAAGGCGCTCCCCGTTGTCCGTCATCCTGATCCCGCGACTGCGGGAGAAGGACGTGATCTCTGCCTTTCCTCACCAGCTACGTTGCAGATGCTCGGAGGAGATCAGTGGTCCTTCGTTCCTCAGGATGACTTGGAGAGGGGGCGCCCGCCATGACGCCACAAGCGCCCTCTGGTTGACGGCGCGTGATCCAGCATTTTCTTCTACGGATTATTCTTCGTTTCGATCATCTCACTTGTTCACGGCGACCGATCGAAAAAGGACTGCCGCGCACCCACCCCAATGACAACTTCTGCCACGCCACCCCCGCGTTTCGCGCCCGCCTGCCGCGCGCTGATCGCGAGCCTCACCTCCTTTCTGTCCGCGGCTCTTCTGGCGACGGCCGTCGCCCAGGCGCCGGAGAGGCCGTGGCTTTACACCAAGGCCCGGGCCTTGCCGAAATATCTTACGAACCAGGGCAGCGGCTATTTTTCCATCGTCGAAGGCAAGAATGGCCGGCTCTATATCGGCACTGCCAAATATGGCGAAGACGCTTATCTGGTCGAATACGATCCGGTGACGCAGCAGATGCGCACGGTCGTGGACTGCATGCGCGAGATCGGCTCGACGGCAACGGGGTTTGCCGCGCAGTCGAAAATTCACACGCGCAACAACGTTGGCCCCAGCGGCAAGATCTACTTTGGGACCAAACAGGGCTATCCCGATCCGAAGAAGGACGAAAAGTGGGCCGACTATCCGGGCGGCTATCCGATGGTCTTCGATCCGGAGACGAATACCACGCGCGTCTATCCGATCGCCGTGGCGCACCACGGGATTATCAGCATCACGCCCGATGAAACGCGTAAAGTGGCTTATATCTCGACCTGCTCGGATGAACGGCCGGTCGAGAGTTCGCACTTTCTCAAGCTCGATCTCGAGACGGGCCAATACCAGGACCTCGGCGAGACGAACCACATGTTCGCCTTCATCGTCATCGATTTCCTGGGACGCGCCTACCATCCGATGCGCGGGGGCGACGTCCTGCGTTACGATCCCAAGACGGGCAAGGTCGCGCGCCTGACGCAGCGAATCGATGGCGCTCCGCCGACGCCTGAGTCGCACCTGGCCGACGAGAACAGCCACCCAATCAATTGGGAGATCGCTCCGAACCGGCGTGTCCTCTACGCGGTCCCGATGAGCGGCAATCAGCTCTTCTCCTACGACCTCACGGGGACGGGTGAGGTGATCGAGGGACAGAGCCTGGGCAAGCTCTCTTCTTCGGCCGAGTCCACGGATTGCCGGGCGCTGTGTGTCGCGCCGACCGGTCTGGTCTGGGCGGCGATCACGGCGCAGTTTGACGGCCAGCGGCGTTTCGCGGAACTCGTCAGCTACCAGCCCGGTGATGTGGCGCCGATCGACCACGGCCCGCTGGCGGTACAAAACCCGGACTACACAACGTTCGCCGACCGGAAGGGTGAGCCGATCCCGTGGCATCACGGGTTTCGGATCTTCGGCGACGGCAACCTCATCCCGGCCGCCGTGCTGCTCGGGGTCTGCGCGACGCGCGAAGCGCAGTACATCCTGGCGCTGGCGCCGCTCACGCTCCTGGAAGCCCGCGTCCGGAATCTGCCATCGGCCCCGCCAATCGTTCGGCGGCCGATCGCGGGGATCACGACCCTTTACACTCACAACTCCCACGCCGACCTGATCCTCGGTCGCCTGGCGCAGACGGAAAATCTCGACGGCATGGGGCGCATCCCCACGCTGCAAATGGCTTCGCTGTATGTGGACCAGACACCGAAAGGAGATATCAGCCGTAGGATCGTGACGGATCTCCGCATTCCGGTCTGCAAGTCAGTTCCCGAAACGCTCACGCTCGGGCAGGACAAGATCGCGGTGGAAGGGGCGATGATCGTCGCGGAGCATGGCGATTACCCGCTGTCGCCGACGGGCGCACTGGCCTACCCGAAACGGAAATTCTTCGAGCAGATCTTTGCGACGGTGGACAAATATGGCCGTCGCGGTCTCCCCGTCTATTGCGACAAGCATCTGGCCGACACATGGACGGATGCCAAATGGATTTACGACGAGGCGAAAAAGCGTGACATGCCGCTGATGGCCGGTTCCTCGGCGCCCTCGGCCTGGCGGTGCCCGCCGATCGACATGCCGCGCGGCACGAAGGTGAAAGAGATTCACATGCTGTCGTACCATAAGATCGACATCTACGGCTTCCACGCGCTCGAAGCCATGCAAGCGCTCGTCGAGCGCCGGGCCGGCGGCGAGACGGGCGTCGCCGCGGTGCAAACTCTCGTGGGAGACGACGTGTGGGCGGCGGCGGATCGCGGCGTGTACGATCGGAAGTTACTCGATACCGCGCTGGCGACGATGCGCGAGCGGCCGATTCCGCCCGGCAAACGCGTGGAGGACATGGCAAAAAATCCTATCCTGTGCGTGATCGACTATCGCGATGGACTGCGGGCCTGTCTCTTCACGCTCAACGGCGCCGTGGCCGAATGGGTGGCCGCGTGGAAAGACGATCAGAATCGCGTGACGAGCCTGGCGTACATTCTGCAGGACGAGCGTCCGTTTGCGCACTTTGCCGTGCTGGTCAATGGGATCGAGTCGTTCATGATCACTGGCAAGGCGCCATGGCCGGTGGAACGCACGCTCCTGACGAGCGGCCTGGTCGATGAATGCCTACGGTCGCAGGCCGAGGGCGGAATCCGCCGCGAGACGCCGAACCTGGACATCCGCTACAACTCGGAGTGGAATTGGATGATGCCCACGCAACCTCCGCCTGAGCGACCGCGCGGCGTGCAGTAGGGGCAAAGTTCCGATGATCAGCAGACCCACCCAGATCGCGATCGCAGTACTGGCCGTCTTGGGCCTGGCGTCATTGCCGCTCACGATCCGTGTGGGAACGAGGATTTACGCGTTACACAAATTCTACACCCACTCACCGGGGGCAAGAGCGCGCCTTGCGGTGATGCCGAAAAAGCGAACGCTGACATCTTTGCCCGTGGTCCACGAGGTCGATCTTGGCTATGCGATATTTGATACTGGGTCGACAGATCCGGTCTCGGTCGAAGCCAGTCGCAGTGGAGTCTCGGTCCTCGTCAAGAGTGCCGATGTCCGGATCACGTTCCTCCCTCCTTTTGGCGACGATAATCGGGCGGCCTTGACCAATGTGTCACTCGCCGAGTCGCATAGACATCCCCACTTGATCGATTTTCAGAGATTATTGGCGACAGATTCCCTGGCGGCAGAGTTACAAATGGAGGAGACGCGTTCGGTGCCGCTTGCCAGGGTTCTCCGCATGAGCGATGACGATTTTCTACTGTACGCAATCGTCCTTATTGAGAAGGGGACACGGGGGTTGGGCTCGAACGAAGTGCAGTATTTCGAGGGTCCCAATGCCAAGGGGATTGTTTTGCTCGGAGAGAGCTCGACGGATCGCCATTTGGCGGGAGTGAAGCTTTACTCCGTGGATGGCACGAGGAAAATCGGATGCGACGTAACAATCCTCCCGCCTTCCTCCAAAGACATCGCCGATGTGATTGACCCGATCATTCGCTCCTTCCGTTTCAAGATCGGCAAGGTGGGTGACCGTGAGGTCATCAAAACGCTCATCCAAGGGGCAGGAATTTCGCGGAAACCCGCCGCCCCGGAAGACGACGCCGAAAATGGGGATGAGTCGCTTCGCTGACAATTCCAGGCTCGCAGGGATTCAAGGAAACGAGAGAATGGCTTGGATCGCCTGCGACCCAGCCATGAAACTGATTTGTCTTTTCCTCGTCTTACTCTTGCTCGCCGTGGCGCCGGAGGCGTTTGCCGACAGTTCCGGACACAAGGCGATCCGCATCACTCTCGGCGGGGACGAAAACTCGCAATCCAACCTCGAACTTCCGGGATTCAAAATCACGCTGGCCGGGCCGCCTTGGCTGAGGAACACCGAAGCGCTGGTCTGCATCGGCCTCTTTGTCTGGTCCTTGATCTGGATCTGCCAGGATGCGGGCCGGCGTGGCAAGAATGGGTTTGGCGCATTCATCTTCGCGATTGCCGCCTGTTATCCGCTCTCGTTGCTTTGGTGGCTGTGGTTGCGCCCGCCCCGTCTTCGTGCGGTCCCTCCGCCGATCCCCGGATCCGCCGACCACGATTCCAGTTAAACGCCCTCATCCTATCCCACCCATGCGCAATCCCATCCTCGCGTTCTTCATCGCAATCACGCTCGCGGCGCCGCTTCTCGCTGGGGAGCCGAAAGAGCTTCAGGCCGCCAGGAGCAAATACCAACAGGCCTCTCCCCATCCCGGCGAAGCGGAGCGGGAACGCTATATCACGAGCCTGGCTCGCATGCGCGGGGAGCTCTCAAAAAACAGGTCTTCGATGGATTGGCAGGCGGTGGACGCCGAAATCCGGCGTCATCCGCTACCCAAGGACGCGGACTCCAAGGCGCTGTCGCAAGTCCTGATCGGCAAATGGTCGTCCCCGCGCCATGACTATGTCTTTCGCCAGGATGGCACCTGGAGCATGCTGCCCGCGGAGAACGACGCCACGCGCGGTGGGTGGCGGATTCAAGGGAACCGCTTTATCGACACCGTCGGCCAGAGCCCATCGGACGCGCGTTCGTACACGATTATTTTGCTGAACCAGAAAGACTTCATTTATACGGACGGGGAGGTTGTCTTCTACGAGACGCGCAAGGGGAAGTAGGGCGATTTGTAGCTTGAGGGCAGGCCGAAAGCCGCTCGTGATCGAGCACCTTCCTGGTCATGTCCTTGTCTTGTGGATTATCATGCCCGTGTCTTTTGGTCCGTGAAATGACGCCGGGCAGGAATGGTGAGAAGATGCGGGGGGTGCTTAGGCCTCGCTACGTCGCCGATTTTCCGCCCGTGAGGAAATGCATGACGAAGAGAATAAGCGCGATCACCAGCACGAGGTGAATGAGCCCGCCCGCGATATGGGCAAGCAGTCCGATGAGCCACAGGACGATGAGGATGATACCGATGATTGCGAGCATAGGAAGGTGGAGTTCATCCATGCATCGCAGCTCGATCGATCAATGAGCGTAGTCGTCTGTGACGGGTCCTCGCCGTCGCTCGCTCTGCCCGAGTTATAGCTTGGGTTCCTGTCTCAGGAGAGCCTGGAGGCGGGCCAGGGCGCCATCCACGGCCCGCCCATGCTCCTCGGCCACGACGAAAAGTTGTGCCAGCCTGTCATCGTCGATCACCAGCGCGGCGCGCGAACGGGGGTTCAACGCGCGCAGGTCATAGATGGCGTGTTCGATCATGGCCGCCTTGGCGTCCGTTTCCGCTGCTTCTCGTAGCGCGGCGTGCCATTGATCCTCCAGCGCTTGCAGTTCCACCTCCGTGTCCACCTGTGCCTCGCGCGCCGCCAGCAGTTCTTTTTCGAGCGTTTTCGTCCATGCCGCGGTGGCGGCCGCGGCTTCGCGAAGCGGGCCGGCTCCCTCGTTCGCGGTTTGACACCTGGCGGCGAAATCCACCGTCCAACTCCGCTCGCTGTCCGCGCGTTCCGGGAGCAGGCGGAAGAATTCCTCGAAATGCTCGGGAGTGAGCGGCGTCTTTTTTCCAGCCGGCAACTCCGGGAACTTGTAGTACCAGATGCGCTCGGTCGGTTGGCCCTGTTCGAAGAAGACGAGATTGAGTCTGGCGTGGGCTTCCGCCGCCGGGAAGACGCCGGCTGGCAGACTCACGATGCAATGCACGTCGCACTTTTCGAGCAGGTCCTGCTTCGTGGGTGCCAGCGCTCCCGTGTCGAGCAGGACGCGGTCGTCGAGCACGAGGCCGCAGCCGGTCCCGCCCTTCATGGACTGCAGAACATGCTGGAGCATGTGCGCGATGCCCATCCGGGAGTCGTCCGGCATGAGAGGTTCGTTCCCCTTGGGACTGCCGCGCGAGAGGAGTGACAGGTTCGAGAGGACGCAATCGAAGGACTCTGGCGCACCGTCCATGAGCCCCCCGTTCGCGCCGGGCGAGGAAGGCGCGCTGCCGTGGCCAAGATGCGGCTCGTCGATCCCATGGAGCACGAGATTCGCCAGGGCGATGGGATATGCCGCGTCGTCGTTCTCGCGGCCGTAAAAGGTATGGCGCCGCAAGGTGTCGAGCTCCGCGCTCGTGATCGCGTTCCCCGCGTGCGCCCGCATCGCCTTGCCGGCCTCCACCAGAATGCCGCCGGTCCCGCAGCCGGGATCGTAGACCGTCTTCCCGATCCGCGGATCGAGCACACGCACCATCGCCTGAATGATCGCGGGCGGGGTGGAAAACTCTCCGCCGTCATGGGCCTTCGCACTCATCTTGAGCAGGAACTCTTCAAAGACCTGGGCCAGCGGGAAATCCGCGCGCGCGGGCGCGAAAAGCTGGGTCTCATCGACGATCTCGCGGCCGATCTCGTGGACCGTGTCGAGCATCTCAACGAAATGCGGCTCCGAATCGAGCCGGCTCCGCTCCACGGACGACACAATCTCACTCACCAGCTTCTGCCGCGGCGTCGCGTCCGGCTGATCCTTCAGCACCTTGAGAGCCGGGAGCAGCGATTGGTGGACGAACTTCCACACCTTCGATTTCTTACCGGAGCGCAATGGCGCATCCGGCGCTGCCCAGTCGCGCCAGCGGTAGGGCTCGGGCAGCGTCGGGGAAAAGGGGACGCCTTGCGCCTCCGCTTCCGCGGCCTCGCGTATCTCGCGTTCGTCAAGGAAGCGGAGAAAGAAGATCCACGCCAACTCCGGGACGAATTGCAGCGCTTTGGAGCAGTTCGCGCTGCGCATGAGGTCGCCCAAGCTCTTGACCACCCCGTTGACCGTGGGCTGCGGGGCGGGCTTTTTCGCCTTGAGCTTCGGTGTGCGTGTCATTCGACCGTTGCCGACTGGCCGTGCGTGGCGGCTTGCGCCGCGAGCTTCTTGAGGGTCGGCGCGGCGCGAAACGGCGCGCTGGCCTTTTCGGGTTCGCGCCGGGCGATTTCCGGGCGGTATCGCGCGAGTGACAAGTGACTTTGGCTCATGATGGGAAATGGATGGGCGCGCAACGTAATGCGGTTTCCGGCGCGGGGCCAATTCTGATCGTCGGGGAATGTCTTGGGGGACGATTGCGCGGAGACGCTGGGAAATGAGCACGCCGTTGCGCTGCCGTGGGGAAGGTTTTTGACGCTTCTCGCGGGTCCAGCGGTCTCATGCGACCCATGCGACCCATGCGACCCGCGCGACCAGCCTGCACGCCTTTCCAACCCTCCGGGTGGACTCCCTAGCTAGTCATCCGCCTTCCGCCCCTTGGGATTTGGATTGCGGGGTTCGTTCTTTTGCGGGAGCCACTGCTGCAAGCCGGCCTTCACGCTGGCGAACTCCGACTTTGACGCGACGTTCAGGTGTTCGAGCGGATCGGTGTCGTGGTCGTAAAGTTCCTCCGAGCCATCCGCGTAGCGGATGTAGCGCCAGCGCTCGGTCCGCAGCGTGTGATTGTTGCAGCCTCCGGTCGTCAGCGCCGGGCGCTCCCATGGGGCCGTGGGATTCTGCAGCAGCGGAACGAGACTCACTCCGTCGAGGTCGGCCCGCGTGGGCAGGGAAGCGAGGGCGAGGAGGGTCGGATAAAGGTCCACCAGGCTGACCGGGCTCTTCACCGTTTGATCCTGCTTGATGCCCGGGCCCGCCATGACGAGCGGAATGTGCGCGGAGCCTTCCCACAGTCGGCCCTTGGCCCAGATGTTCTTTTCCCCGAATTGATAGCCATTGTCTCCACAGACGACGACGATGGTATTGTCGCGCGATGGCCCTTTGTCCAATCCCTCGAGGATGCGCCCGAGGCAATCATCGGCATAGCGCGAGGCGGCCAGGTAGGCTGCGATCATTTCCTTGCGCCGCGCGACCAGGGCGGCGTCGTTGCGGTGCACCTTCTCGCGGGCCACGGCGGGCACGCCGGCGGATTCGTCCGCAGCCAGGTCGGAAATGGTGATGCGATCGGGAGGGAAGAGATCGAAGTATTCCTTGGGCACGTACCAGGGCGTGTGCGGCTTCACGATTCCGCAGGCGAGGAAGAAGGGTTTCGGTTGCGGCTTGACCAGAAACTCCGCCGCCCGCCCGGCCAGCTGCCAATCGGCCATTTCATCGCGCCGGTCGGGAAAGGCGCCCCAATCGTGCTTCCCTGTGAGGCCACTGAGTGGGAGTTTCTCCTGGGGTGGCGTGGCGTCGTGCTTCTGGGCCTTTCCGCCAGTGTCCATCGCCACGTCCCACACGTGATTCTTGACCACGGAACCGAACGCCGAGCCGAAGACCTTACCCCCACCGGCGGTCTGGTAACCGCAGTCGCGAAAGTAATTGGGCAGGGAGGTGGTGCGCGTGAGGATATGGCCGGCGGGCATCGTATCCTGTTCGTCGTCGTAGATCCCGCTGGTGGATGGGCGCAGGCCGGAGAGGAGCGCCGTGCGCGATGGATTGCAAACCGGCGCCCCACATTGCGCATTCGCAAAGAGGACGCCGCGCCGGGCGAGGCGATCGAGATTGGGCGTGACCGGGACGGGCGCGAGATCGGTGCGCCCGGCGAAGGCATTTTCATCGTCGAGAATGACCAGCAGGACATTCGGTGGCGGATTTTCCGCGGCAAAAGATGCGCCGCGGACCAGGACGGCGAAAAACGCCAGGACGAACGGATGTAGAGGTAGCTTCATCAGGAATGAGTTGCCTCGCTGCCGGCATGGGGCCGGCATGGATTCGCTCGAGCGAGGACACCCGCTAAACAGCACTCCTCAGCGGCATTAGGACATTAGCGATTCAAATTGAACCGAGCCTGGTCAGGTGCTGCGAGTGTTCCCAGGATGGGTGAGCGATTTTGGGCGCAGTTTACGCGTATCCCTCCAGACCAGCCACCGCACAAGGCCGAAGGGAACCGCGAAAAAGAGGAAGTCGAGGCAAAGCCCGGCGGCAATTCCGATGCCCGCAGCCGGAATGACCCCGCTCCCGTGTTGTCGGACGGCCGCGTAGGTCGGCAGAGCCATGGCGATAAACAAGGCGAGGAGCGTCGCCACCACCAGGAATTCGATCGTGAAGGAAGGGATGAAGCCAGCCTCCCCACGGCGCTTCTTCTCCGCGAAACGCCATTTCAACGAGGCGGCGAACTGGCACGAGGAACGATTTTTCATGGGATCTGCTTCGGCTGCATTTAGCGTACCATGCCTGTGGGCCGACTGCTATTGAGCGGCGGCGTTTTGGGCGGCCTGGATGGCAGCGGCGTTGGCAGCATCCAGCGCTTGCTGGGAATTGCGCGCCGCATCCTCCTGGGTGGCGGCGTTGCTCGCCTCGATCCCAGCCATCGTGATCGGGTCGATCCCGCCGGTGGAACTGCGGGTCGTTACCCTTCCAAAACCCATGCATCCCGACAGATGCATTGCTCCGACGAGTACGATCGGAATGATGGTGGCGCGCTTCATATTCGCTGCGGCTGTCGGTCGGCTATCAGAGGACCCTTCGATGGAAAAGTATCCCGTGTGCGACCGTCTCCGTCAAACGACGGACTGCTCTCTGTCCCTTAGCGTCTCTTGGGACGTGTTCTGCACTTCGGCCGGTAGTGTGTCGCGGAGGACAAGAGAGATTGGATCGCGTTTCGTAGCGCGTCAGCTCCGCACTGAGCGTCCCGGCTTTTCGTCTCTGGGTCTCAGGACGACACGCTTCGATGTCGTTTGGTTTTCAGAATCCTGCTACGCGGCGAGCTCCGCGTCCGGCATCGGCACAGGCTTGCCCGTATCCGCGGCGAGCGGCGTGAATTTTCCCTGCTGCGCCATCGGGAGAATATCGCCGGCCACTTTTGAGGCCTGCTCGTCGAGTTCGCGCATCGAGTTCAGAATCGAGGCGTTCACGTCGAACGGCGTCTGCAGCCTGGCGTGTGCCTCCACGAGTTGCTCCCGCTGCTGGCGCAGACGATCCAGCGCTTCGGTGCGGAATTTCACCACGTAATCCGCGGCGAGGGAGTCGGAGAATTTCGCGGGCAGGAATGGGAATTTTTCCGCGATCGTACTGTCGATCGTCAGGAGCAGCGCAGTCTTCGTCGCTTCGGGCAGTCGCTTTTCCTTCACATCGGGTGCGATTTCCTGCGTGAGATCCACGCCGAACAGCCGCTCGCGCACGGTGGCGATGCGGCGGAAAAGGCACCAGTCCGCGAAGGATTTCCGAACCGGAACTTCCTCGCTCTTGATCGTCGTTTGATAGGGCTCGATGGCCTCCTGCCGTTCGAGCGTAGACCACGCCGCCTGGCCGACCAATCCCAAGTCGAAGCCCGCCCGATGCAGGTCGGTCATTACAGCCGACGCGGGTTCCGCGCCGCCGAGCGTTCCGCCGAGCAGGCTCCGGAGCCGCGCGCGGGTCTCGTCGCCCAGCAGGCGGGCGGCTTCCGCGAGCAGCGGATTCCAATGCTGTTCCGCAAGGTCGCGCAGGCTGTGGTTGATCCCGTACCATTGGTCGAGTGCGAGTCCCATTTCCCTCGTGACTTTCGCGGCTTTCGCTTTTGCACTGCCATTGATCTCACGGGCATTTTCGACGCGGGCTTTCTCGAATGTCGCGTCCCAATCCACCGCGATGAGCCGATCCACGGCTCCGATGCGTTCCTGGATGTCGCTCATCTCCGCGGCGATCGCGGTCTGCTTCTCCGTGAGGTCGCGGATCTCGTCTCCCGCGCATACTTCGTGCACTTCCGCGCACAGCGCCGAGCCCTGGCGCAGGCTGTCGCGCACGAATTCCTGCGTGTAGTCGCTGCTGTTGAGGTACTCGGTGAGGTCGTTGAGGAACGAGTTGAAGGCTTCCTTTTGTTCGTCCTCGGCCGCGCCTGGGGCATGCTGCCCATTGCCGTTGCGGGTCAGGAATGCGGACGCCGCGCTGAGCAGATCGACGGCATGAATGCGGAGACGCTTTTCATCAAATGCCTGGCGCAGCGGGCCCGCCATCGAGAGGGTCTTGAACGCTTCGATGATTTGCTGCGGGTTGCTGCTCTCCGCGCTGGGCAGGAGGCTGCCGTCGGCCTGGAGATCGCGCTTGCTCGAGTCGGTATTGATCACGAGGAAAATCCGGCTGAACAGGCCGAGCAACTTGTTGAACTCGGCGAAGACCTGCTCGAGGTAGAGGTTGTCGGTCTTCACGACGAAGACCGCGCACGCGGCGCTGTCGCGAAACTCGCGGGTCAGCACGTCGTAGCCGAAATTCATGCGGCTGTAGAGCCCGGGGGTGTCCACCAGCACCGTGCTCGACTCCGCAAGGCTTTGCACCGGCACCTTCACGTCCACCCGGCGGATCGCTTCGCTGAAATGGGTGCCCGGTTCGAAGTCACTGCCCCGCGCTTCGGCGGAGCGAATCTGGTCGGCCAGCGCGATGTGGCTGTCGGCGATCACGTCCTTCAGCACCTGTCCGTTGGCGAAGGTCGATTCGCGCCCATTGTAGCGGGTCACGGAAAAGTGCGGCTCCTCGCCATGGCGCACATAGACCAGGCACGGATAGCCCGGCAGCGACGTGACCTCGCTCACGTAGGAACCGCTGATGGCATTCATCAAGGTCGACTTGCCGCTCTTGAGCGGGCCGAAGATGACGAGGTAGGCCTGCTGGCTTTCGATTTTTTCGACGAGCGAGCGGAGGCGGGCTCGCACGTCATTGAGGGTGATGAGCGGCTTTTGGAGCAGCGCCTGGTCACCGCCCTTTTCGGTCTGTTCCGTAGCATTCTTCAGCACGGAGGGGAGGGCGTTCAGGATGTTCAGGTAGGCTTCACAGAATTTCGAGATCTCGGTTTTCATGAGAGGGCAGTTGCGTTGGGGTTTTTCCGCGATATCCCGCGAAGCTTTTTTAGGTGTGAAGCCCGGTCAGTCAAGCGAAAAACCACCACTAATTGTGGTTACGAAAAATCGCGCCCACAACATAGGGGTCGCTAGCATGTTCACCAACGGGGCGCGGTTGCGCGTGTGTTGTCTTTTCGCCGTCGCTCTGGCAAGCCAGAGCTATGAACCGCCGTTCCTTCCTCCGCAGCAGTGCCGCCCTCGCCGCGGCTTCCGCCCTCCCCAGTTTCGCCGTGGACTTCGCCGATCAGCGCAAGCGCGTCGGTCTCATCGGCTGCGGCTGGTATGGCAAGTGCGACCTCTTCCGCCTCATCCAGGTCGCGCCCGTCGATGTCGTCTCGCTGTGCGACGTGGACAAAGTGATGCTCGCCGACGCCGCCGAGCAGGTTGCCGGGCGGCAGGCTTCCAAAAAGAAGCCGCGCGTCTTCGGCGACTACCGGAAGATGCTCGCGGAAAAGGATCTCGACCTCGTACTCATTGGCACGCCCGACCATTGGCACGCGCTGCCGATGATCGAGGCGGTGAAATCCGGCGTGGATGTTTATTGCCAGAAGCCGACCAGCGTCGATGTCGTGGAGAGCCAGGCGATGCTCGCAGCCGCTCGCAAGTATGGCCGAGTGGTGCAGATCGGCACGCAGCGTCGCTCCACACCTCATCTCATCGAGGCGAGGGAGCAGGTCATCAAGCCCGGCAAACTCGGCAAGATCGGGCTCGTCGAAATCTGTTGCTACTACCACATGCGGGCCACGAACAATCCGCCCGACTCCGCGCCGCCCGAGAACCTCGACTATGAAATGTGGACCGGCCCCGCGCCGATGCGGCCCTACAATCCGCTCGTCCATCCACGTCGCTGGCGGGCGTTCATGGAATACGGCAACGGCATCGTCGGCGATATGTGCGTGCACATGCTCGACATGACGCGCTGGATGCTCGACCTCGGCTGGCCCACGCGCGTCAGTTCCAGCGGCGGAATTTTCACCGACAAGGCGAGCAAGGCGAACATCACCGACACGCAGTCGGCGACGTTCGAGTTCGATGACCTGCGGGTCGTCTGGACGCATCGTTCGTGGGGCGACGCCCCCGATCCGAAGTATCCGTGGGCGGCGACCTTCTACGGCGATAAGGGGACGCTGAAGGCCAGCGTCATGAGCTACGATTTCACGCCGCTTGGGGGCAAAGGCGATGCGGTGCACCGCGACGTGACTTACGAGCTCGAGCAATACCCCGAGGACAAGACGGAGAAGGATCTGGAGAAGCACTGTGCGCCGGCGATCCGCGGGCACATGAAGGATTTTCTCGCCGCGATCGCGCAACGCTCGAAACCCGTCGCCGACATCGAGCAGGGCGTGACCTCGACGGTCTCCTGCATCCTCGCCAATCTTTCGATGAAACTCGGCCGCACTCTGACCTGGGACCCAGTGGCCGGAAAGGTCGCCGGCGACGAGGAAGCGAATCGCCTGCTCACGCGACCATATCGCGCGCCGTGGGTGCACCCCACTGCCGACACGATCTAAGGGATCGTGCACCAAGATTGAGCCAGCGAATCGCGCGAATCACACGAATGGTGAACCTCTGCATTCGAGTGATTCGCTGGCAAACTTCCCCATAGTCCCCAAAAAATGAATGCCCGTCATTTCTTCCGATCGGCTGTCGCCGCTACCGCCTTCCTGGCGTTTGCCGCCGCGCGCGCAGCCGACATGTTTCCCTTTGTCCTGCCGTGGGACGACGCGACCCCTGGCATTACCAATGTCAGTGCCTTGCTCGACAAACCCGCCGGTGACGCCGGCTTCGTGACGGCACGCGACGGACACCTCTTCGCGGGACCGAAGCGTGTCCGCTTCTTCGGCGTCAATCTCGCCTTCGGCGGAAACTTCCCCACGCACGCCGACGCCGAAAAGGTCGCGGCGCGCATGGCGAAATTTGGCATCAACTGCGTGCGGTTCCACCACATGGACACCGGCACCGCGCCCGGTGGTATTTTGCAAAAGGACAAGCGCACCCTCGATCCCGAGTCGCTCGACCGGCTCGATTATTTCATCGCGCAGCTCAAGAAGAACGGCATCTACGCCAACTTGAACCTGCATGTGGGCCTCGAGTACCCCGGCTTCCAGAAATGGGAGGGGGCCGCCGGATACTTCAAGGGCGTCGACAATTTCTTCACGCCCATGATCGGGCAGCAGCGCGACTACGCCCGCGCGCTCCTCGCGCACACGAATCCCTACACGGGCAGGGCCTACGTCGATGAACCGGCCGTCGCGTTCATTGAGATCAACAACGAGAATGGCCTCATCATGGAATGGAACAACGGTTCGCTGGATGCGATGCCGGACCCATTCGCGGCGGAGTTTCGCCAGCAGTGGAATGCCTGGCTCACCAGGAAATACGGCGAGCACGCGAAGCTCGCGGCGTCCTGGAATCAAGGCGTGGAGCCGCTCGGCGAGGAAATGCTCAAGCCCGCGCGCACGGCCTGGGCGTTCGAGCAAAATGGCGGGGCCAAAGCTTCCCTCGACTTCGACACTGGCGATGCAACCCCCGGCGATACGATGCACGTCCACGTCACCCAGCCGGGGCAGGAAAGCTGGCACGTGCAAGTCGGCCAGCCGGGCCTGGCCTTCGCGGCGGGCAAGACCTACACCGCCCGCTTCCGCGCCAAATCCAGCGTCGCGGGAAAAGTCAGCGTGGTTCTCAGCCAGGCGCACGTCCCATGGAAACAGCTCGCGGGCCGCGACGCCAAACTCACGGGCGAGTGGCAGGAATTTCAGTTCTCGATGCCGATCGCCAGCGGCGATGACAAGGCCCGTCTCACGTTCAGCGGCCTCGGCAAGACCGTCGGTGAATTTTGGTTTTCCGGCGCTTCGCTGCGCCCGGGCGGCATCATCGCGCTGAACGACGGAGAGAAACTGGGAACGCTGCCGGCCTTCCGCAAGAAGGACATCGGCTCGCGCACCCTGGCCGCGCAGCGCGACTGGAATGAATTCCTTGTCGACACCGAGACGAACTACTGGACCGGCATGCGCCAGTTCATCCGCGATGACTTGCACGCCCACAGTCTCGTCCTCGGCTCCGCGACCGGTTTCAGCCCGTGGATCGTGCAGTCGAAGCTCGATGTCGTGGACGCGCACGCTTACTGGCAACACCCCCATTTTCCGCACCGCCAGTGGGACATGAACGACTGGAACGTGAAGAACGTTTCCATGGCCGGCGCGCCGGATGGGGGCACCCTCCCGGGCCTCGCCCTGCGCCGCGTCGCGGGGAAGCCGTTCATCGTCACGGAATACAACGCCGCGTCGCCCAACTCGTATTCGAGCGAGGCGTTTCTCGAACTCTGCGCCGTGGCCGCCTTGCAGGATTGGGACGGTCTCTTCGTCTTCGCCTATTCGCACCGTTTGAACGATTGGGACACGAAGCGCATGACCAGCTTCTTCGACATCGACCAGCACCCCACGAAAATGGCCACGGTCCCCGCGGCTCTCGCTCTCTTTATGCGCGGCGACCTGGAGTCGCCTGGCGACCCCGTGATCGCCGAGACGACCGCCGCGGCGGCGCTGGAGTCCGTCCGCACAGGCGGTTCATGGGTCGAGGCGAAGTCCTACGGCGTTCCGGCTTTGGAAATATTCCGGCGCCCGATCGCGATGCGTATCGGCGCCACGGCCAAATGGAGCGCGCCCCCCGCGAACGACTCCGAGGTCATCCGCAGCGCCAACGGTCAACTCACCTGGGACACCAGTGCCCGGCGCATGCTCGTCGCGACTCCGCGTTCCGCGGGAGTCGTCGGGTCGATGCACGCCGGCGAGACGATCGACCTCGGCTCGGTGCACATCACTCCGGGAGCCACCGAGCAAAACTGGGCCACGATCGACGCTACGGTGATCGCCGGGGTTGATTTCAAGTCCGCCCGTCGCATTCTGATCACCGCCACCGGCATGAATGAAAACACCGGGATGCTCTGGAAGGACGCCGAGAAGACGAGCGTCAGCACTTGGGGCAAAGGGCCGTCGCTCGTCGAGGGGATCACCGCGAAAATCAGCCTGCCCGAGCTAAAGGATGCGAAAGCCAGGGCTCTCGACGAACGCGGGCAACGCAAAGCCGAAGTCCCGCTCACGCGCTCCGAGGGCCGCATCCAGATCGAACTATCCAGCGACCACAAGACGCTCTGGTGGGAAATCGCCGCCCCTTGATCACGCTTCCCGCCCAGGCGCCGAGGAGCGGAATGCCATTGTAGCGATAACCGCTACCCCGTTCCCCTTGACTCCTTACTCGCCGTCAGCGTTTCTTCTCCCCCGAATGCGTCCTCCGCTGTGTGCTCCTGCGAAGTCCTACGCCGGGGAACCGGCTTCGCTTCCCCGCGTCATTATGGTGCGTATTCCACTCATTCTTTCCGCTCTCCTGGTCGCGGCCTGTCACCCCGGTCAGCCCAAATCCTCCGCGCCCCCGCCTCCCGCTGTCAGCGTGAGCAAGCCGGTCGCCCGCGAAGTCTCCGATTGGGACGAATACGCCGGACGCCTCCAATCCCCGGAAACCGCCAACATTACCGCCCGCGTTAGCGGCTTTGTCGAAGAGGTTCCATTCAAGGAAGGAGCGCTCGTCAACAAAGGGGACGTGCTCTTCATCATCGACGATCGTCCCTTCAAGGCCGACCTGGAGAACAAGCGCGCGACTGTCCAAAAAGACGAGGCCCAGCTTGCCCTGGCGGACGCGGGCATGCAGCGCTCCTCGGATTTGCTGAAGACGAAAACGATCGCGCAGCAGGATTTCGATACGAGCAAGGCCCAATCCGGCTCGGCCATCGCGCAACTCGCGGCGGACAGGGCCGCCGAGGAAACCGCGCGGCTCAACCTCGAATGGACCCGGGTCACCGCGCCCATCGCGGGCCGCATCAGTCGCATGAATGTCACCGCGGGAAATCAGGTCGGCAGCGCCACGCTTCTGACCACGATCGTCTCGGTCGATCCCATGCATTGCTACGTCTCCGTCCCCGGGCGGGCTTTCCTCGAATATCAGAAAATTGCCGAACGCCAGAAGCACGCGAACGTGCATCGCGCGAACATTCCGTGCTCGATCGGGCTGGAGACGGAGACTGGTTTCCCGCACGAGGGGTTCATCGATTTCATCGACAATGCCGTGGATCCGAACACCGGCACCATCCAGATGCGCGGCGTCCTTCCGAATCCCGGTGGAGTCCTCACTCCCGGCACCTTCGCCCGCATGCGCATCGCCCACGGCGTGCCTTACAAGGCGCTGCTCGTTCCCGATCAGGCGGTCGGCGCCGAACAAAACGAGCGGCACCTTCTCCTCGTCGGGAAAGATGATGTGGTCGTCTCGCGGACGGTGAAGGTCGGCGCGCTCTTTGGCGGCCTCCGCGCCATTGTCAGCGGCCTCGAACCCGAGGATCGCGTGGTCGTGAATGGAATGCAGAAGGCTCAACCGGGCAGCAAGGTCACGCCGGAGAACGTCCCAATTGCGGCCGACACCACCCGTTCCGCCAATGCGGAAACGCCGCCCGAGGGCTCGGCCCCCGCCGAAACGGCGCGCCCATGAACATCGCCCGGTTTTTCATCGATCGTCCGGTGTTCGCCGCCGTGATTTCGATCGTCACGATCATCGCGGGCCTTCTCGCGATGCTGGCGCTGCCCATCAATCAGTATCCCGAGATCGCCCCGCCCACGGTCACGGTCACCACGTCATACCCGGGAGCCAATGCCCAGACTGTTTCCGACACGGTGGCGACGCCGCTCGAGGAGCAGATCAATGGGGTGGAGCACATGCTCTATATGTCGAGCCAGTGCACGAATGACGGCCGGCTTTCACTCACCGTCACTTTCGCGGTCGGCACCAACCTCGATACCGCGCAGGTCCAGATCCAGAATCGCGTGGCCATCGCCCAGCCGCAACTGCCGGAGGACGTGCAACGGCAGGGCATCACGATCAAGAAAGCCTCGCCCGATATCACCCTCGTGGTCGCGCTGCTGTCGCCCGACGATTCGCACGACACGGTCTTCATGAGCAATTACGCGACCCTTCAAGTGAAGGACGCGATCGCGCGCCTGCCGGGAGTGGGCGATATCAATATCTTCGGGGTCCGCGATTACTCGATGCGCCTGTGGCTCGATCCTGACAAATTGGCGTCGCGCGGCATTACGGCTGGCGACGTGATCAATGCGGTGCGCGAGCAAAACGTCCAGGTCGCCGCGGGTGTGGTCGGAGGACCGCCCTTGCCGCATGGCGCCAGCAAGTTCGAGTACACCATGAACGTGCAAGGCCGCCTTACCGAGCCCGCGCAGTTTGAAGAGATGGTGGTGAACGTCGGCGACGACGGCCGCGTGACCTACTTCCGCGACATCGGCCGGGCGGAGCTCGCCGCGGCGGATTACAGCACCGCCATGACTTTCAATGGGAAGCCCGCGGTCGCCATGGCCGTCTTCCAGTTGCCTGGCACGAATGCGATTCAAACGGCCGACGCCATTTCCAAAAAAATGGTGGAACTCAAGAAACGGTTCCCGGCGGGCGTGGATTACAGCGTCCCCTACGATACGACACGCTTCGTGCGCGAGAGCATCCGCGATGTCATGACCACGCTGTTCATCAGCGTCGGCCTCGTCGCCTTGGCGGTGCTCGTTTTTCTCCAAAAATGGCGCACGTCCATCGTTCCGTTGATTGCGATCCCGGTCTCGCTCATCGGCACCTTCGCCGCGATGTGGGTCGCGGGATTTTCGCTGAACATCCTCTCGCTTTTCGGTCTCGTGCTCGCTATCGGCATCGTCGTGGACGACGCGATCGTCGTCATCGAGAACGTCGAGCGCTGGATCGAGCAGGGGTTGAGTCCGCGTGACGCCGCGTTCAAGGCGATGGAGGAAGTGACGCCTGCGGTCATCGCCATTGCTTTCGGATTGTCGGCGGTTTTCGTCCCTGTGGCCTTCGTGAGCGGCATCACCGGCCAGTTCTACCGGCAATTCGCGCTCACCATCGCATTCTCGACGCTGCTTTCGGCGTTCAATTCGCTCACCCTCAGCCCGGCGCTGGCGGCGCTCCTGCTCAGGGAACACGGCGCGCGCCCGGATCGGCTGACGCGGGCCGTCGATTCCGTTTTCGGGCGTTTCTTCGCCCTTTTCAACCGCGCGTTCGCTGCCTCGAATCGGCTCTATATTCGCGCCCTCCGCAAGGTCGTGCGGTTCAGCGTGGCTGCTCTCGTCGTGTATGCGGGGCTCGTTTTCCTCGCCTACTTCGGGCTGGTGAATGTGCCGACGGGTTTCATTCCGCCCCAGGATCAGGGCTACTTGATCGTGAATGTCCAAATGCCCGACGCCGCGTCCATCGATCGCACGCAGCAGACCATGGCGCATCTCTCCGAGGTCGCGCGCAGCACCCCGGGAGTGCGCGGCGCTTTCACCGTCGCCGGTCTCTCGATCTTGACCCGGTCGAACTCATCCGCCGCCGGTGTCATGTTCGTGCCGTTGCTCGCATTCGATCAGCGTGTCGGCGATCCCAACCAGTCGGCCACGGCCATTGCCAACCGCCTCTCCACGCAATTCAGTACCCTGAAGGAAGGAAACATCGCGGTCTTTCCGCCGCCCCCCGTGCGCGGCATCGGCAGCGCCGGTGGCTTCAAGGTTCAAATCGAGGATCGCTCCGGCCGTGGCACGCCCCAGCAGTTGCAGGACGCGATTCAAAAAATCATCACGGAAGGTCGCAAGCACCCCGAGTTTGGCGGCCTCTTCTCCACGTTTCGCGCGAACTTTCCCCAGCTTCACGGCGACGTGAACCGCGTGAAGGCGAAACAGCAGCGCGTGGCCGTGACCGATATCTTCAACACGCTCCAGGTCTTCCTCGGCGGGTTCTACATCAACGATTTCAACTACCTCGGTCGCACCTGGCACGTTACGGCCCAGGCGGACACGGCGTTTCGCGCCACACCCGAGGCCATCACCCGCTTTCAGACTCGCAATGCCAACGGCGGCATGGTGCCGCTGGGCGCCGTCATGGATATCAAGGAAATGACCGGCCCCGATCGCATCCAGCGCTACAACCTCTACGCATCCGCGGAGATCAACGGGACCACCGCGCCGGGCATCAGCAGCGGCCAGGGCATCGCGGCCATGGAGAAGCTGGTGAACGAAAACCTGCCGCCCAATTTTTCCTTCGAGTGGACGGATCTCGCCTACCAGGAGAAATCCGCCGGGAACACGGCCTTCTACATCTTCCCGCTGTGCGTGCTGTTGGTCTGGCTTGTCCATTCAGCCGAATACGAGAGCTTCGCCCTGTCCTCCGCGATCATCCTCATCGTTCCCATGTGCATCCTCTGCGGGATCGCGGGGGTGTGGTTGCGCCACATGGACGACAACATCTTCACGCAAATCGGCTTCGTCGTGCTCGCCGGCATGAGCGTGAAAAATGCCGTCCTCATTGTCGAGTTCGCCAAACAGCAGCAGGAGCACAATCGCGGCATGCGGGCAGCCGATGCCGCCATCGAGGCCGCCCGGCTCCGTCTGCGCCCCATCCTCATGACCAGTCTTACTTTCATCTTCGGCGTGCTCCCGCTCCTCGGCGCCACCGGTGCGGGCGCCGAGATGCGCCAGGCGATGGGTACGGCCGTCTTCTTCGGCATGCTCGGCGTGACCTTCTTCGGTCTCTTCTTCACCCCGGTCTTTTACACCGTCATCCGCAAACTCACCCGTCGCGACGTGCTTCAAGAATCCCCGCACGCCACCCCGGCCATCCAGCGAGCGGAGGACACGCCGCCGACGTCCGAGACGTAGGGGGACTTCCTAGGTCGCCCATCTTCGGATGGTGGCGGAACATCGTGAGATACCCGAAGGGTCGCTTGCCGGCCCGTTTACCCGGCTTTCAGTTGCAAAGGCCGCGGAGCACGGCCTTACGGCCTCTTAAAAACGATATTTAGGTATGAAACAAATGCTCGATCTCTTTGGAATGTTACTGATCGGTGACGGCTTTCTCAGCGCGTTGCATCCCCGCCGCCACTGCCTTTTGTGGGAAGTCGGCCCAGCCCCTTGTCGAAAGCTGGTCGATGAATTCGCTGAACATCCGTCGGCCGCGCGTGCCGCTGGCGTCGTGGAACTCCTGTTGGGCCTCTGGCTGGCATGCGATCAGGAAAACCGGCGCGCGCTGTTGGGCCGCCTCGGGTGGTAGATCTGGTAGCTTGGGGGAAGAAACAGCCGTGGCCAGTCAGTTGGCGCCTTAGCCAGTGCGGACCGCCCCCTGACCGTCATTCTGAGGCGGCGATGGGCCGGAGAGTCACCCGCAAGGCCTCACCCCTCCCTTCATCGCGTCAAATAATCGGTCATCGTCAACACGAGCATGATCGCCAGCCAAAAGAACCCCGCGACCGCAAATATCCAGGTCAACCGCGACGCCTGGCGCACGTGCATAAAGAACATCACAATGAGCGCGCCTTTGACGATCGCGATCCCCATCGCTGCGACCAGATTCAATGGGCCAAGATCCACAAATGCCGCCCCGACGGTGACGCCCAACAGCGCCATCAACGCAACGAAGATGACGACGTAAGTTCTTACGGGAACAATGGTGTGTGACATCAGCGGTGGCCAATCAGGTAAAGAAGCGGAAATAGAAACACCCACACGATATCGACGAAGTGCCAGTAAAGCCCGCACACCTCCGCCGTCATGTGCCGCTCCGCGGTGATTTTTCCTCGCGCGCCTAGCACGGCGACGACGGTCAATATCGCCACACCGATCGTGACGTGGATGGCGTGAAGTCCCGTGAGCACGAAATAGAGCCAGAAGAAGAGCTCCGCGGGTCCTGCCTGGTCGCCGTCCCAGTGAAACCGCCATCGCGGCACGAGCTGTTCGATGTAATCGGTGTGATATTCGAACCCTTTGACCACCAGGAACCCCAGCCCCAAGACAATGGTGGCAACGAGAAATCCGACCAGCGCTTTCCGGTGTCCGAGTTGAGCGGCGCGCACGGCCAGAGCCATGGTAAAACTGCTGCCAAGCAGGATCGCCGTGTTCGGTCCTCCGTAACCCACATACAGACGGTGACTCGCCGCCTCGAAGACCTGCGGATAGCTGAAGCGCGCGAACGTGTAACACAGAATCAATCCACCGAAGAAGAGCACCTCGGTCGCAAGAAACGTCCACATACCGAGGATATCGGCATCGCGCTGCTGTTCCAGCGTTTCGAATTGATGCGCGTGAGCTGTCGCGGGCTCAGACATGTTGCGGTCCTGGTGGCGCCTCATCGGCTTCGGCTTGATACGCATAGGGCTCCTCAGTGACGATCGGAGTTTCCTCGAAGTTATCGCGTGGCGGTGGCGAAGGGGTTTGCCATTCCAACCCGGTGGCCTGCCAGGGATTGGCTGGCGCTCGTTTGCCGTACTTGAGCGACCAAAGGAAATAGACCAGCGGCATCAGGTATCCGATGCCGAGAATGGATGCTCCCGCCGTGGATAAGACGTGGAAGATCTGAAACTCCGCGGGATACGCGTGATAGCGCCGGGGCTGGCCGAGGTAACCGAGGAGGAACTGGGGAAAGAAGGTCAGATTGAATCCGATGAAGGTCACCATGGCGGCGATCCTTCCCATGGCCTCGGGATACAGCCGTCCGGTGATTTTCGGCCACCAATAATGCAATCCCCCCATAAATGAGAGCACCATGCCGCCGACCATGATGTAGTGGAAGTGGGCGACAACGAAGTAGGTATCGTGGAGATGGACGTCTACGGCGATGGCGGCGAGAAAGAGACCCGTCAGGCCGCCGATCGTGAACAGTCCGATGAATCCGAAGGCATAGAGCATCGGCGTATCGTAGGACACGGAGCCCTTGTAGAGAGTCGCCGTCCAATTGAAGACCTTGATCGCTGACGGCACGGCGACGATGAAACTGAGGATCGAGAAGACCATCCCGGCATACACGGATTGGCTGCTCACAAACATGTGATGGCCCCAGACGAGAAAGCCGACCACCGCAATCGCGATGCTGGAAAATGCCACAAAGTGGTAACCGAAAATCCGCTTGCGCGAAAAACACGTGATCAGTTCGCTGATCACTCCCATGCCCGGCAGGATCATGATGTAAACCGCCGGATGGGAGTAGAACCAGAACATGTGTTGAAACAGCACCGGATCGCCGCCGAGCGTGGGATCGAAAATGCCAACCCCCCAGAGTCGCTCCACCGAGATCGCGAGCAGCGTGATGGCCAGAACCGGCGTGGCCAGGACCAGGATCAGGCTCGTCGAGTACAGACTCCAAATGAAGAGCGGCAACCGGAACCACGTCATGCCCGGCGCGCGCATCTTGTGAATCGTGATGATAAAATTCAGCCCGGTCAGGATCGACCCAAACCCTGCGATGAAGACGCCCATGATCATCGTGACGACGTGGCCATTCGCGTAGGTCGTGCTGTAGGGCGTGTAAAACGTCCATCCGGTGTCCACGCCACCGCAGATCACCGCGTAAAGCGCGCAGATCCCGCCGAGGTTGAACAGGTACCAGCTCAGCAGATTGAGCTTCGGAAAGGCCACGTCCCGCGCTCCGATCATCATCGGGATGACGAAGTTTCCCAGGACTGCTGGGATCGACGGAATGAGAAAGAACCAAACCATCAGGACACCGTGCAGCGTGAAGAGCTTGTTGTAAGTCTCGGGCAGGACGAGGTCCCCTCTGGGGGTGAGCAATTCGATGCGCATGAGTGCGGCCGCCGCCGCGGCGATGGCAAAATAGACGACGATCGAGAGCAAATAGAGAATGCCGATGCGCTTGTGATCCGTCGTCAAGAGCCACGACCGGACGCTGTGCTCGTCGAGATAGTTTCCGGGTGCGCTGTTCATTTCGAGTAACCTTCCGGAGTCTTGTTCGAGATGCTTTTGAGGTAGGCGATCAGTTCCATGATTTCCTCCTCGCTGATGTGGCCTTGAAAGCTGGGCATCAGATTCTGATAGCCCGCCGAGATTTGAGACGCCGGGAGAAGGATCGAATCGCGGAGGTACTTCTCATCGGCGGTGACGAACTCCTTGGTTTCCAGCGGAACGGGATGTCCGTACACGCCTTCGAGCGGTGGCGCATGGATCTTGGAACTCGCGCTGTGGCAGCCGCTGCAACCGAGTTGGCGAAAGAGCTTCTCGCCCTGGGCCGCCAGCGGCTCCGGGGAGCCTTGCGTGAGCCACCGCTCGTAGTCGTGTGGTTCCATCACATAGACCCAGCCGATCATACCGGAATGAGTCGTGCCGCAGTATTGCGCGCAGAAAAGATGATAGCGGCCCACTTTGGTGGGAGTGAACCATTCCGTCGTGTATCGCCCCGGGATGACATCCTGCTTCATGCGAAACGCGGGCACGAAGAAGTCGTGGATCACGTCTTGTGACGTCAGGGTGAGTTTCACCGGCCGCCCGAGCGGGATGTGCAGTTCATTGATTTCGCGGGCCCCTTCCGCGTGCTGAAGTTTCCACATCCATTGCTTCCCGACCACATTGACCTCGATCGCGCCGGGCGGCGGGCTTTCCATGCGGAAGAAGACCTCCGCCGACCAGGCGAAAAGCCCCATCACGAGGACGAACGGGATCAGCGTCCAGGTCACTTCGATCTTCCACGTTTGCACGTGGGGCATCCTGCGATCCACCTTCCGGCCCCGGCGATACTTGATCGCGAACCAAACCAGGGGGACGAACACGAGCACGCAAATGAAAGCGCTCGCCGCTGTCAGCGACCAGAACAGCCAGTCGGACTCGCGTGCGACCGTCGAAGCCTGCTCGGGGAAAAGATGGAGGTTCATGGGTGCGACTTGCGATCGCCGCGCCATGAGCGCGCGATGAAGAGGGTGAGCGCCAGCAGGGTGGCGACGCCGATTCCACGGACACTGTTGAGAATCAGTCCGCCGTATTTTCCGGTGATCGGACTGTAGTGAAAGCACAGCAGCAGAAGCTGCCGAATGGGTGAGCCCGTCCGATTGATGGAGGCGGTCTGGAGGGCATCGCTCAGTTCGCGGGCCCGGAAATCGACCCCAAAGAAATAGCGCGACACCTTGCCCTCCGGGGTGACGACGATAAAGCCGCTCGGGTGCGCATATTGTTTGATCGCCGGATCGTAGGCGTAACGAAAGCCGACGGCATCCGCGAGTTGCCGGATCGCCGCTTCCTCGCCGGTCAGTAAATGCCAGCCGGCCTCCGCCCCTAGCCGTCCATAGTGGCGCAGATACTCGCGCTTTTTCGCCGCGGCGAGTTCCGGTTTTTCGCTCGGCGAGATGCTGAACGCCAGCACTTCGAATTGGTTTCCCACATCCGCCTTCAAGTCGTTCAAGGTTTCGACGAGGCCATTGGAAACCAGCGTGCAAAGCATCGGGCAGCCGTAATAGCCAGGCACGAGGATCACCGGCTTCTTACCGAAGTAATCGCCGAGGCGGACGGCCTTGCCGGTTTCATCGCGAAAGGCCGCTTCGAGGGGCACCTGCGAGCCGATTTTCTGCTCGAAGGCAATCTGGCGAAGGGCGCTGTCGGAAAGTTCGCTCGCTCGGGCGAGGAGCGTCGATAAACCTAGAATCGTGGCCAGGACGAGTTTCATTTCCCCTCCTTTGCGGGTTCGCGTTGGAGTGGACGCGCCTGCTGCATGTCCAGCGGTGTCCGGGTCGCTTTCGGTGCATTGGGGTCACCGCGCACCGGCAGGCCGCGTTGCACGAGGAGTTCCATCGCCCGCGCGACGGGCAGGCGCACCACGCCGCCCGCGCGGTCGACCCACCCGTAGCTGTTCAATTCCGCATCTTCGCGGGTTCGCATGGCTGCGAGGTCGGCTTGCGGGGCGGTTTGCAGGTGTGGTTCCGGAAACACCGCGCGCGATTCCGCAACGGCTCTCGTCACTGGCTCGATTCCGGAGCTTTGTTGCGCCGTGAGTTCGCGCCGGTGCAGATAATCAAATGTCAGGTGGATTCCGAGAACCACGAGAGCCACGCTGATCACGAGTCCGCCGGCGACGATCCAGACCAGACCGGTGCGGACATCGGTGGTCTCGTACTTGCCGGTGTTATTCGAGTTACTCATGGGCCTGTCGTGGATCGTTGCGCACGAGCAATGGCTGCGCTTTGAGGTGTGAACAGAATGCGGCAAACCACACGCCGCCGATACCGACCGGCGCAGTGAGGTCGAGCCAATGGAGCGCGATGCCGGTCTTGAAAAAGGAAGGCGCCACGAGCCAGTAGTCGTTCACGAGATGCGCAAACAGGACGACCATCGAGATCGCCGCCAGGGCCGTCGCTTTCTTCTTCAGCTCGCGCGAAAGGAGCAGGAAAAAGGGAATCAGGAAATGAAACAGGAACAGGAACCAGGCGACCAATTTCCAGTTCGTCGCGATGCGGTGAAGATACCAGGCAATTTCGTGCGGCAGATTGCCGGAATAGATGATGAGGAACTGGGAGAAGGCCATGTACGTCCACAGCATGATGAAGGCGAAGAGCAGCGTGCCGAGATGGTGAAAGTGCGTCTCGTCCACCTGGCCCGCGTAAGGACGTTCCTTTCTCAATGCCGCGAGCACGCAGATCGCCAGGCCGAGGCTCGTCAGCATTTGGCCGATGACGATGAGCACGAGGAACATCGTCGAATGCCAGTCGGGTTCGAGTGACAGGACCCAGTCCGTCAGCACGATCGTCGCGGTCAGGGGATAAAGGACGAGGCCGGGGCCGCTGAGGGTGCGAATTTTTCGCGTCAGCTCGACGTTATTGGTTTCGTCGCGGGCGCGGGACCAGCGGGTCAGCGCCCGCGCCATCAGAATCCACAGTGCAAAAAAGACCGCGGCGCGGATGATGAATCCTGGGGCGTTCATGTAGAGGCGCCGGTGATGCAGGATCGGGTCGGCCGCGACTGCCTGCGGATCCATCCATGCATAAAGGCTGTGCAGGCCGAAGCACAGCGGCACGAAAAGCACGGCGAGTAACGGCAGTGTCCCGATCGCGGCCTCGAAGTAGCGCTGCACTGGCCAACCCCACCGGCCGCCGGTCAGATGATGCATCATGAGCACCTCGAGCGAACCGAAAGCGATGCCGGCCCAAAAGAGATAGGCGAAAAAGTAGGAGATGAAAAACTGCCGGGGGTCGAAAAACGCGCCGAGCAACGACAGGCCCAGTCCGCTTGCACCCGCGATCAACGCCTTCTTTTGCCAAAGGCCGAGCCGCGACTGGATCGAATCTTCGTTCATGGCGTTTGCAAGTGGGCGCGTTCCGCGTCGGGCGTGTCATCGAGTCGCGCGTTACGGGCGAGTTGCAACGCGCGGATGTAGGCGGCGATGGCCCAGCGGTCGTGCGCTTCGACCCGCGCCGCGTAAGGGTACATCACGCCGTAGCCATTGGTGATCACATCGTAAAAATGCCCGAGTGGCGCTGTGCGCAGCCGGTCGGTGTGATAGGACGGCGGCGCCGGAAAGCCCCGCTGCACGATCATCCCATCGCCCTCGCCGGTGCGGCCGTGACAGACCGCGCAATAAATGTCGAAGCGTTCGCGGCCCCGGTCGAGCATCTCCCGTGTGACCGGTTGCGGCAGCGTCTCCACGAGTTTTCCGTCGTCGGTTTTCCCGGAAAAGTACTCCGCGTCCACATCGGCGTGCCCACGCGCCACGGTGTGCGGCGGCAGCGCCCGCGCGCTGGCCCCGTCGTGGAAGAACGCGCTCTCCGCATAGGTCTTGTAGCGTGGCTGATTGGACATGTCGGGACGGCATCCAGCGGCGGTGAGGAAAAACAGGGCGACGGTCGCGCGCGGCAGTTTCACAGCGGCACCTCCGAGACGGCGAGCGGTTGCAGACCTTCGAGAAAGCGCCGGGTCTTGACGGGATCGAATGTCTCGTCCCGCGCTTCAATGCACAGAAAGAATCGATCGACCGACGCGCGTTCGAAATTGGGCGCGTGGAAAATCGGATGGTAGGGCTGCGGCAACTTGTTCATCGCCATCGCACCAAAAAACGCGGAGAGCGCGGCGCAGAGCACGGTCAACTCGAAGGTGATCGGGATGAATGAGGGCCAGCTATTCATCGGGCGACCGCCGATGTTGAGCGGATAGCTGACCACGTTCGCGTACCACTGCATGAAATAGCCGCCGGAACCGCCGAGGATGCCCCCCAGAAGAACGATCAAAGGCAGGCGACTCTGTTTTCGACCGAGGGCCCGGGGCAGTCCCTCGATCGGAAACGGGGTATAAGCGTCCATGCACCGGTAACCCGCATCGCGCGCCGAACGCGCGGCGGCGAGCAAGTCCTCGTGCCCGGCAAACTCCGCGGCCAGCCCGTGGATGGAGGGTTCCGGTTTCATGCCTCGGCTTTCTCCGGTTCGGCCACCAGCTCCCGCGTCTCCGAGATGGAGATCATGGGCAGGAAGCGCATGAAGAGGAACTGCAGCATGAAGAACAATCCGATGCTTCCGGCGAGCGTCGCCCAGTCCCAGAATGTCGGACGGAACAGGTGCCAGGACGACGGCACGAAGTCGCGCGACAGGCTGGTGATGACGATGACGAAGCGCTCGACCCACATCCCGATGTTGATCGAGAGCGCGACCAGAAAGAGCAGCACCGGATTCGTGCGAACCCGTCGCGACCAAAGCACCTGCGGGATGATGACATTCAGGACGATGAGCGCCCAGAACACCCATCCGTAGGGACCGAACGCCCGATTCTTCATCATGTACTCCTCGAAAACATCGCCGCTGTACCACGCCATGAAGGCCTCGATGAGGTAGCCGTAGGCCACGATTTCGCCTGTCACGAGCATGATGTTCGCCATGTTGTTCAGGTGGCGCATGGTGATCAGCCCCTCGAGCTTGTAGAGCTTCCGCACCGGAATCACGATGTTCAGCACCATGGCAAAGCCGGAGTAAATGGCCCCGGCGACGAAGTAGGGTGGAAAGATCGTCGAGTGCCACCCGGGAATGATCGCCACGGAAAAGTCGAAACTCACCACGCTGTGCACCGACAGGACGAGAGGCGCCGCGAGTCCGGCGAGCAGCAGATAGGCGGACTGTTGCCGTTGCCAATGCGCCGCTGAACCGCGCCAGCCCAGGGCAAAGATCCCGTAGAGCCTTTTCTGCCACAGCTTCGTCGCCTTATCGCGCACCGTCGCCAGATCGGGCACCAGCCCCAGATACCAAAAGAGCAGCGATACCGTGAAATAGGTGCTGACCGCGAACACATCCCAAACCAGCGGACTCCGGAACTGCGGCCACAACCCCATCGTGTCCGGGTAGGGCAGAATCCAAAAGAAAACCCACGGCCGTCCCAGGTGCAGAAGCGGGAATATGCCGGCGCACGCCACCGCGAAAAGGGTCATCGCCTCGGTAAAGCGATTGATCGCCGTCCGCCACTGCTGGAACAGGAGCAGGAGAATCGCGGAGATAAACGTCCCGGCATGGCCGATTCCGATCCACCACACGAAGTTTACGATCGCGAACCCCCAACCGACGGGAATATTGACGCCCCAGATGCCGACACCCTTGGCGAAAAGCCAGGTGACGGCCAGCAGGAGCAGCATGAAAAAGAGGAAACCCAGCGAGAATCCCACGTACCACGCGCGCGGCGGATGTTTCGCCAGCGGGATCGAGACGATCGTTTCCGTCACGGAGTCGTACGTCTGGCCCGGCGCCAGCAGCCGTCCCGGATAGCCGAGCGCCGTCGTCGCGGGGGAGTCGTCACGCGGCTCGCTCATGACTTCAGCTCCGGGTTGGGATTGCGCAGCTTCGCGAGATAGCTTGTCCGCGGACGCGTGTTCAATTCACCAAGCATCCAGTAGTCCAGCGGCTGGGATTTCAGTTTTGCCACGCGGCTCGCCGGATCGTTGAGATCGCCGAACACGATGGCTTCGACCGGGCACGCCGCCTGGCACGCCGTGATGATCTCGCCATCACGGATCTTTCTGTCCTCGAGTTCAGCCGCGATCCGGGCGGCATTGATGCGCTGCGTGCAGTAGGTGCATTTCTCCATGACGCCCCTGGAGCGGACGGTGACATCGGGATTTTTGCCCATCTTCTGCACCGCGGTCAGGCCGGAATTGAGCTCGAGAAAATTGAACCGCCGGACTTTGTAGGGGCAGTTGTTCGAGCAATAGCGCGTGCCGATGCAGCGGTTGTAGACCTGCACGTTCAGACCCTCGTCGTCGTGGACCGTCGCACCGACCGGGCACACCAGTTCGCACGGGGCATTTTCGCAGTGCATGCATGGCACCGGTTGATGATGCATTTCCGGGTTGTCGAGCGGGCCGCGAAAATAGCCGTCCACGCGAATCCACTGCATTTCCCGCCCGACGGCCACCTGCTTCTTGCCGACGACGGGGATATTGTTCTCCGCCTGGCAGGCGATGGTGCAAGCGTTGCAGCCGAGACAGACATTAAGGTCGATCGACAGTCCCCACTTGTAGCCCGCGTATTTGAATTCGTCCGGATTGTAGAGGGTCTCTCCGCGCCCCGGCCGGGGCTCTTCGTGCGCGTCAAGAAAGCGCGCGTCCGCCATGAACTCGGCGAGTGTTCCCGCACGCACGATGTCCCGTCCCTCCACGCTGTGATGCTGCTGCGTGCTGACGAGCGGATAGGTCTGTCCGGTCCCTGCGATTTCGATTCCGTCGCCCGCCCAAAGCGCGTCAGAATTTCGGAGCGCGTAGGCGTTAAAGCCTGTGCCCGCACCCACCCGGCCCGTGCGCTCGCGTCCGTATCCGAGGTGCAGGGTCACCGAGTTCTCCGCCTGTCCGGGCACGATCCACACCGGCGCGCGCAGCGTCCGCCCTCGGGATTTCAGCTCCACGATGTCGCCGTTGGTTAGTTTCTCGCGTTGCGCGAGCGCGGGGCTGATCAGCGCGGCATTGTCCCACACAAGCTTGGTCACGGGTTTCCCGAGCTCCTGCAACCACGCGTTGTTGATGAACCGGCCATCCCAGATCGTCGGGTCTGCGCGAAACTGTATTTCGAGCTTTCCAGCCGTCCGTGGCGTCTGCGGCGGCGGGGTCGGTGCGAGTGTCACGGCGCGCGCGGGAACTGCGGTCCCTGCGATGAAGCCATCATTCAGGGCCATCCGCCATTGCTTTTCAAAATCCGTCCAGCCCTGCCCCTGCCAATAGGCGCGCACAATGTCGTAGGAGCCGCGTCCCGGTTGTGTGGCGAGGGCGTCGATGAGTTCATGGGCCGTCCGCCCCTCGAATAACGGCTCGATGAGTGGCTGGATGAGCGTCACCGTGCCATCCGCGGCTCGCGCATCGCTCCAACTCTCGAGCGGATGAGCCCCCGGAATGTGCCAGTGGCAATGGCGGGAGGTCTCATTCTCTTCGAAGCCGAGTCGCACGCACATTTTCGCTTTGCTGAGCGCTTCGGCAAAGCCGAGATCGGGCGGCGCGTTGAAAACCGGGTTGCCCTCGATCATCACGAGGAGATCCACCGCGCCGGATTGCATGTCCGCGACCAGGCTGCGCAACGACTCGAGTTGGTTGACTGGCGCGGGCTCGATCGAACCGGTGCAGTCGATGGTGGCGCCGAGGTTCCCCAGTTGCGCGTTGATGAAATGAGCGAGCGCGTGCACGGCCGGTGGCTGCGATTCCCCGGCGATGACGATACTCGCGCCCCGATGCGCTTCGAGATCACGAGCCACGGCGGCGATCCAGTCGTCGTGCGATGTCGCCGCGCCTCCGGCGGAAATTCCGAGTTGCCGCGCGAGCGCCCGCGTGATGTCTTCCACCGCTCGCGAGGAGACCGGCAGGCGATGGTCTGCCATGCCCCCCGTGATCGTCGGCGTCGGTTCGACGGCGTACAACCGGTTCATCGTGGCGCCGCTGGCTTCCTGGACGCGCCGCCGCGCGGCGAAAGTCCGCGCGTGGCGCAAGCTCGCGGGATGCGTGAACAGAAAATCCGCATCGAGAGCGAGCACCACGTCCGCCTTTTCGAAGGCGTATTGCATCTCGACGACCTCCCCAAAGGCGAGCCGCGCTCCTTCGCGAACGTTGTCCCGCGTGAGCGGTTCCCACTGGTGCCACCTGGCCGCCGGATACTTTGCGAGCAACGCAGCGATCTGACTGTGCAATGTCGGCGACGTGACCGTTTCCGTGAGAATGCGGATACCCGCGCCGCCCTTCGCCTGCTGGTCCTGCATCGCCGCATTCATCGCCGAGACGAAGGCGACCCAGTCGCCCGGTTGGCCCGCGCGGAGGACGGCCTGGGCGCGATCCGGATCGTAGAGATCGAGCACACTCGCCTGCATGAAGACATTGGTCGCGCCAAGGCTCACGGGATGTCCAGGATTGCCCTCGATCTTTGTCGGACGGCCTTCATGGCTGGTCGCGATCACCCCTTGGGCGAAGCCCCCCATCGTCAGCGCCGTGGCAAAATAGAGCGGTTTGCCGGGCGTCAATTCCGCCGGCTGCCTCACGTAGGGAACGATCTTTTCCAATGACTGCTTCGTGCACGCCCCCAAGCCGGCGAGCGCGAAGGACGCCGCCATGATTTGCAGAAATCCCCGCCGGCTGAACTCATCTGTCCATGCGGAAGCGCCCGCGGGAAATTCACGGTGCAGGAAGTCCTGAAACGCGGGCGCCTCTGCCAGCTCCTCGAGGCAGCGCCAGTAATCACGCCCGCGGTTGCCGGCGAGACGCGTGCGGATCAGATCCCAATCGAGAGCGGCGGCCGTGTTCATCAGCGGTGGCACACGCTACAGTTCGTGAGGCGGTCGGTTTGCACGTGGTACTGCGTCACCAGGGCGCGCCCGAGTGTCGCCTGGTCCTCCGGCTTGCGCCAGTCCATGTTGAAGACCTCTTCGCGCGGGCGGACTTGATTTTCCGGGGCGCGATGGCAATCGAGGCACCACTTCATGTAGAGCGTGTTCTCACGCCACGTCAGCGGCATTTCACCTACCGGACCATGGCAGGTGGCGCAGCCCACCCCTTTCTTCACGTGAATGCTGTGATCGAAATAGACGAAGTCCGGCAGGTCATTGACCCGTGTCCATTTCACCGGGGTGTTCGACGCCATGCTGCGACGGATCGGCTCCAGCAGCGGCGCTTGCGTCCACAGTTGCGAATGGCACGTCATGCAGGTTTCCGTGGGTGGCAGGCCCGCATAGTGCGACGTCTCGACCGAGGTGTGGCAATACCGGCAATCAATTCCCAAGCCGCCCACGTGATGCTGGTGGCTGAACGGCACCGGCTGCTCTTGGGGAACCCGCACGTAAGTGGTGTAGGGTGACCAAAAGATCGCATCCGCCGCCCATCCCGCGGCCACGACGGCGATGACTCCTGCCGCCATCGAACTTCTGGCGATCGTATTCGAACGCGGTGAAAAAAGTTGCGCCATGGGATCGGTGGTCAGTCCCTCGTTCGGTATTTGTGCGGCAGTTTGGCTGGTTCGCTGAGGCGAAACAAGCGCGCTCGGACAGCGTCCGGGCGGTTGTTCATTTGCAAGTATTTGTTCGCGTCTCGGGAACTGGCTGGCCGCCTCGACGAGAGCCGGTCTCAGCGAATCTTTCCCGACTCACAGAAAGCTAGCCCATTCCCGCCCGCGCACCACTGAGGCCCACGACTGAGCGATCCATCGGGGCGGCCACGTCTTCCTCACATTCGGATTAGCGTCGCGTCCTCCGCAACACCTCCGCGCCGCGTTGCCCGTGCGATTCATGGGTATGAGCACACTCACGATCTCCACCGCCTCCGTTCTCAATCCTCTCATCGAAGCCTGCAAAGACGCCCAGGAAGGTTTCCGCGACGCAGCGCAAAGCGTGAAAAACGCCGATTTTAAATCGCTCTTCGCCGAACTCGCCAGTCAGCGCCAGGTTTACATGGGGGAACTCCGCCGAATTGTTCTCGCCTTGGGCGAACCTGCGGAAGATAGCGGCAGCCTTGCCGGTGCCGTCCATCGCGGCTGGATGGATTTCAAGACGGCCCTGGCGAGCGGCGACGAGCGCGTCGTCCTCGAGGAGTGCGAACGCGGAGAAGACTTCGCCATGGCCCGGTATCGGGTCGCCATGGAACACGACGAACTGCCCGGAAACATTCGCAATGTGATTGAGCGTCAATTCGCCGGGGTCCAGGCCGCTCACGACCGCATTCGCGCCCTCCGCGACCGGACAGCTCTCTAAGTGCTGGATATTCGGTTAATTCGAGCGACGCGACGGTCGCCGGGATCAGCTCTTATCGACGCTGTATTTCCCCGGCCCGATGAAAATGAGCGCGGCAAAGACGAGCGCGAGTTCGAAGGCGTGTGACGCTCCTTCCATGCCGTGGGCTCGATAGTCGCTCAATGCCGCCACGCTCATGGTGATGACCAGCAGCAGGCAGGAAGGGCGGAACGCCAGCCCGAGGATCAGCAGGGCGATCCCGATGCTTTCCGAAAAGGCCGCCATGAAACCCCAGAATCCCGGCCAGAGCGTGATCCCGACATGCTTCATCGCGCCGCCCAGGGCTCTCCACTTCGGGAGACCGCCGGCCAGTTTCGGCAAGCCGTGGACGTAAATGAAGAAAGTGCCGAACGTCAGGCGGAAAAAAAGCAGGGCGACGTCGCGATAGTTGGAAAGTTTCGACCACATGCGGGCGGACGGTAACCACCCGCCACAGGGCCTCGCGAGCCTAAAAGACGCCGATCATGCGCAACGCGGCGAGAGCGGCAAAGACCAGGAGGAGCGACTCGAAAAGATCCTGCGACACCAGGCGAATGAGCCGCCGCCCGGCGAAAATGCCGAAGGCAATGGCCGGGATGAGGACGAGATTGAAGAGCAGGGAACTCCCGTAGATCAGCCCCAGATCCACGCTGAATGGCACCTTGATGACATTTACGATGAGGAAGAACCAGGCCATGGTTCCGACGAGTTCATACTTCGGCGTCGCGAGCGCGAGGAAGTAAAGGGTCATCACGGGGCCGGCGCCGTTGGCCACCATGGTGGTGAAACCGCACGCGCCGCCCATGCTCCACGCAAAAGGCCGCGAGTGCGGCACGTGCTCAAAGGCGCTGGGACGCCAGCGTCGCCAGGCCTGAAGTGCGGCGAGGACGAGCACGATCCAGCCGATCACGGGTCCGTACGACGCGGCACTCAGCCAGTGCATGAGCGTCCAGCCCCCGATGATGCCGATGATCGTCGGCGGCAGCATCCGCCGGATCGTCGCCCAGCGGGCGTGCTGATGGTAGGCAAACACGCTCATGATATCGCCGCAGATGAGCATCGGCAGGACGACTCCGGTCGATTCCTTCGCGCCGAAGAGGTAGGCCATGATGAGTACATTGGCGAGACCCGCACCGGAAAAGCCGGCCTTCGCGAAACCGATGCAGAACGCCCCGAAGATGGCGAAGAGCCATTGGGTGGTGGTGAAATGGGGCAGCATCACGTCACTCGAGGCGCAGTATATCGGGCGTTGGTGGTGCAGCCATCCTGGCTGCCTCTGAGGGCGGGCTGGAAGCCCGCACCGCCATGGCCGGTGCTGATGAGCCGGTAACGGAGGAAGCATTCCTCCTCCACCACTTCCATTTCACGCAGTTGCAAGGAAACGGAAGAAGGCAGGAAATCACCGGCGGGGCCGGTGAGTGTCGGCGCATCCTTTCCGCCAAAAATGCGCGGCGTGAAAGTCACGTGAATCTCATCGACCAGCCCAGCGATGAGGAGCGAGCGAAAGACGCGAGCGCCCCCTTCGCAGACCAACCGCTTCACCCCGTACTCCGCCCGCAATGTGGCCATCATGCCCGGCAGGTGGACCGCCGGACCCTCATGCAGCCAGAGGTCGGCTTTGGGCGCGAGCGCACCGCGCGTGCGCACCGGCATGCGGGTGGTCGAGAAGATGACGATGGGCGAAAAGTCCTTTTCGAAAATTCGGAGCGCCGGATTGATGCGGCCCGAGTTGGTGAGCAGCACCCGCAGTGGATATGCGTCCTGGCCGCGCTTTACCCGGGCGGCGCGCAACGCGGGATCGGGGAGACCCATGGTCATGTGGTCGGTGGCGACCGTTTTCGCGCTCGCGAGCACCGCATCGCAGCGCGAACGGATTTCCACGAGACGGCGCTTGTCCCGAGGAGAGGAAAAATCCGAAGGCGTTCCGCGCCGCGTCGAAATGCGGGCATCCCATGTCAGTGCGAAGTTCGCGGTGACGAACGGGCGCGGCAGTGCTTGAGCGGCCATCAGCGCTTCTCTTCCTTGGCGATTTCCATGGCGACCTCTTCCTCGGCGACCGCGTGTTCGAGGGTCGCGACCTCGGTGCGAATCTCCCGCAGACGGGCGTGCTCGGACGGACGATAGAAAAGATAGAAGGCGCCGCCCAGAAGCCCCCAGCAGAGCGTCAGGGAGTACCCCGTCAAAGAAATGACGTTGGCCACGGCATCCGTCACTCCGCAGAGGTGTCCGAGGAAAACCCGGAATAGCCCTTCGCGCACGCCGAGGCCGCCGATGCTGGCGGGCATCGCGGAGAGGACATTGATGATCGGCATGATCGTGCAGAGTTCAGCGTAAGTCGGGAGGCGGATGTTGTCGTGTTCGAGCGCCCGTGCCGCGCAAAAGAAAACGCCGAAAAAACCGAAATGCGCCGCGACCGAGATCGCGATGCACGAGAGCGAGGTGCGCCAGGCCTTTCCGTAGAGGGTGTACGCGAGAGCCAGCTCGGCGAGCTTGTCGCGCCCGGGAAATCGGGCCGGGAGTTTGTGCACCAAGCCCCGACGGGTCACGATCCACGAGAAGTGAATGCCGCCGATGGTGAAAATAAGGATGCCCACCGCCGGCCACACAAACTTTCCTGTTTCAGGGACGCTGGTCAGCCACGACCAGCGCATTCCCATGAGCACTCCGGCGAGGACCGCGAGCCCGAGCAGACCGAGGATGCGATCGACGAGGACGGAGAGCATGGCGACACCGCGCTGGCCGGGTGTCTCCTTGAGCAGATAGAAGATCTTGACCACATCGCCGCCGGTGCCTCCGGGAATGCAGAAATTGAAGAAGACCCCGATCAGCATGAGCAGAAAAACGCGCGCCCAACTCAGGGTGATACCCTGCACGCGGAGCAGCAATTGCCACCGCCAGGCGGTCAGGAGTTCGACCAGGCCGTAGGCGAGAACTCCACCCAGGATCCAGATCGGGTTGGCATGGGTCAGGGCATCCGCCATCTCCGCGCGGACCTTCGGATCGTGGAAGACGAACCAGAGCAGGCCGAGGGTGACGGCGACCTGGAGAGTAGTGAGAACAGCCTTTTTCAGACGGGCAGGGGAGGTTTGGGCGGTGGCGCCACCTAGGCGCCGAATTTCTGCACCCACTTGTCCCGAGCCGTGAGGATTTCCTCCACAGTGCGCCGGGGACTCATCTCGAAGACAAACAGGGTCTCCTTCGGGAGAAGCGGGATCAGTTGATCGTATTCCACATCGCCCATGAATGGCGCGAGGTGGTCGCGGCCCGGCCATTTGGTGTCATGGAGATGGCAGCCGAGGAGACGGGGCGCGGCTTGGGCGAGCCACTCGCGATGGTCGAGGAAGCCGAGGTTGTGTTTGACCTGCACGTGGCCAAAGTCATGCCAGTACCCGACTTCGGGCACATTGAATTCGTTGAGGACCTCGGCCATTTCGCGTTCGTTGGGGATTTCCTCATAGCCGTGCCGGCTTTCGATGGCCAGTTGCACGTCTTTGCCCGCGGCGTGATCCACGATCCGCTTCAGGCATTCCCTGGAGCGCTCGAGAAACGGAGCCGCCTTGTCCCCGCGTTTGCGGATGCAGGCGAGTTTCTCGCGAACGTATTCGCGCGAATGGATCATCCCCACTTCCGCGAGGTGGACGAGTTTGTCGGTGTAGTCATCAATGGGCGTGCGGCCCAGGTGCAGGACCACGAAACCGGCGCCAAAGCGCTGCGCAAAATCGATCGTCTGGAACGTGTGCTTGAGGGCGCGTTCGCGCTCGCGCGGGTCGGGGGAGGAAAATTGGTAACAGTCAGGCGCCGCCCGGGTAATCTCGATGGGGAGCGGGCAGAAATTGTGCAGGCTCGAGATGGTAAACCCGCCTTTGTTGAACCGCCGCTGAATGCCTTCCATCAGCGAAAGGCGGATGCCGTGGCCGAGTTCCACCCGCTCGAACCCGAGCGCAAGGATTTCGTCCAGCATCACTTCACCGTCCTGATGACGGCCGGAGTTCCAACAAGTCGAAAACGATAGCATTGCGGGGATAGATAGCCTTGAGAGTGGAGCGGCGGATGCGAAAATCGGCAATGCCTAATCGGCGGAAGCCGGCAATTTTTCCGGAGGCTGGAGTGGACCCGTCCGAAGCAACTCGGGCCATTTCCGGACGATCCCCAGAACGACGAGGATCGTGCCGATGCCGCCGCCAACCACCGAGAGGACCGGCCCGAATCGCGCTCCCGTCAGCCCGGATTCCAGGGTGCCGAGTTCGTTGGAAGAGCCGATGAAGATGTTATTCACCGCCGAGACCCGCCCGCGCATGGCGTCAGGCGTCAGGAACTGCACCAGGGTGTGGCGGACCACCACGCTGATGTTATCGCAGGCCCCGGTGATGGCGAGCGAGAGGAAGGAAAGGGCGAAATTTCCCGATAGCCCGAAGACGATCGTCGCCGCTCCGAACCCGGCGACGGCCAGAAGCATGGCGTGGCCCGCGCGCTGAATGGGTGGGCGATGAGCGAGCGCGAACGCCATGAGCACGGCGCCGACCGATGGGGCCGCCCGCAGCCACCCCAACCCCACCGCCCCGACGCCCAGGATCTCTTTGGCAAAGACTGGCAGGAGCGCCGTGGCCCCTCCCAGCAGAACGGCAAACATGTCCAGCGTCACCGCACCGAGGATGATCTTGTTGCCGTAGACGAACCGCAAGCCGCTGAAGAGATCGCGGAGGGGATGGGGATGAGGCGGGGTGACAGGCTTCGGGGCGTGAATGGGAAGGAAGATCGCCAGTCCGATCAGGCCGCAGACAGCGTCAATGAGGTAAACGACCGGTACTCCAAATGCCGCGATGGCGAGTCCGCCAAGCCCTGGGCCGATCACGCAAGTCAGTTCGAAGGTGCTGCTATTCCACATCACCGCATTGCTGAGGGCGGAGCGGGGGACGAGACTTGGGAAGAGCGCGCTCCGTGCCGCCCAACTGAAGGCCCGGGCGATCCCGTTGATAATGAGCAGCAAATACATCAGCGACATGGCCGGCTCGAAGAAGACGCCCTCCTTTTCCCCAAACCATCCCGCCACGACGTAGAGTGCCCGCGTGCCGGTGGCGAGGAGGCCGGTCGTCGGGATCGCGACGTGCTTGTAGGCCAGCGCCGCGAGGCACAGAGAGGTGACGATGACCACGATCTGGGTCGCGTTGATGATGCCCTTGCGGCTCAGACGGTCGGCCGCGATCCCGGCGGGTATCGACAAGAGGATGATCGGAAGCGCCCCCATGAGCCCCACCAGGCCGAGCGCCGTCTTGGAATGCGTGCGCTCGTAAATCTCGTAGGCCAGCGCCATCCCCATCATTTGCTTGCCCAGGATCGAGATGAGACCACTGACGGCGTACTCGCGATAAGCGGGCGAGCGAAAGGCCGCGTAGGCGTCGCGCGTCGGGAGGGCGGGATGGGGAGCGTCCTGCGGGGCTTCAGGCATGGGCGGCAGAGGGTGGCGGGTGGCGCCCCGCGGGACAAGCGGTTTGGCGCACTTTCCCCTTTCCACCCGCGAGCCGCCCGCCTTTTAGTGGGAGACCCCCAGTTTATTATGAAATATCGGACTTACCTAATCTTTGGCGCACCAGGCAGTGGCAAGGGAACCCAGGGCAAAATCCTTGGCTCCATCCCCCGTTTCTTCCACTGCGCCTGCGGCGATGTTTTTCGCTCGCTCGACACGCGCACCACCGTCGGGCAGGCCTTCCTCGAATTCTCCAGCCGCGGCGAACTCGTCCCCGACGAGATCACGGTCAAGCTCTGGATGGCGCGCATCGGCGACATGGTGGGCTCGCACATGTTCAAGCCCGACCTGGACTCCCTCGTCCTCGACGGCATCCCTCGCAGCGTGAATCAGGCGAAGATCATGGAGGGCGTCATCGAAGTGAAGCAAGTGTTCCACCTGTCCTGCCCCGACCGGAGTGCCCTGGTCTCGCGCCTGAAGAAGCGCGCTCTAAAAGAGAACCGCTTCGACGATGCCAACGAGGAGACCATTCGCCGCCGGCTGTCGACCTACGACGAGGAGTCCAAGCCCGTGCTCGAATATTACGGCGCGAATCTCGTGCGGGATATCGACGCCACACAGCCGCCGGTGAAGGTCGTGCAGGACATCCTGTCGACCATCAATAGCGACAGTTAAGGAAGGATGCGTGTTGTCTTCATGGGCACGGGTGAGATCGGCGTGCCCGCGTTTCGCTGGCTGCTCGATTCGCCAGAGCACTCTGTGGTCGCGGCGGTGACGCAGCCGGACAAGCCCTTCGGCCGTCGCCAGGAGTTGCAGGCCTCGCCCATCAAGGTGCTCGCGCTCGAGCGTTCCGTGCCCGTCTTCCAACCGGTGCGAATGCGCGCGCCGGAAGCGGTGGCGGAGGTGGCCGCGCTCGGAGCGGACATGATCGTCGTCATGGCCTATGGCCAGATTTTGCCGCCGGCGGTCCTGGAGGCGCCGCGGGTGGCTTGCCTCAATCTTCACGCCTCGCTCCTGCCCCGGTGGCGGGGGGCCGCGCCGATCCAGGCCGCCATCGAAGCGGGGGATCGCAAGAGCGGCATCACCGTCATGTATATGGCCGCCGGACTCGACACCGGCGATATCCTCCTGATGAGAGAGACGCCGATCCGGCGGCGGGAAACGGGCGGTTCCCTCCATGATCGCCTCGGTCTGCTCGCTGCCGAAGCGCTCGCCGCCGCGCTGCCGCTGCTCGCCGAGGGCTCCGCCCCGCGTGTGGCCCAGGACGAAAGCCATACGACCTATGCCGCCAAACTCTCCCGCGAAAATGGGCTTCTCGATTGGAGCCAATCGCCGCTGGAAATCGACCGCCGCATCCGCGCGATGAACCCTTGGCCGACCGCGCACACCTTTCTTCCGACCCCCGACGGGGCGCGCAAGCTCAAGGTCTTCTCGTGCATTCAGCACCGTCGTGAGAATGGGCCGCCGGGCGTGGTCCTGCGGGCGGACAAGCGTGGGATCCTCGTTGGGGCTGGCGGCGGGGCGAT
>JBBRPL010000058.1:0-48292 GCA_038228205.1 Chthoniobacterales bacterium | reverse complement strand
GACCCACATCATTGGACCCACATCATTGGACCCACATCATTGGACCCACATCATTGGACCCACATCATTGGACCCACATCATTGGACCCACATCATTGGACCCACATCATTGGACCCACATCATTGGACCCACATCGTTGGGCTCGCACCGTTTGGCTCGCACCGACTGCCACTCACAGCTCGGCCAACACGACTTCGCTCAGGCCTCCAATCCCATCATTTCCCCCCTACTTCTCCGGACTGAACGTGAGCACCGGCCCTTCCGCGGAATACGTGATGGTATGAACGCCCTTGCTCGTGGGATAGGCGACGATGGCCCGGCGGTCAAAATCATTAGGCTTGGTCAGACGGCACATCTGATCGCTCTGCGGCGACAGGTACTTCTCAGCGAAATGCGCCAGCAAGCGGGTGCGGTCTCCGATCGCGTGTCCGGAGTTCATGAAGAGTTTGCCGTCCACATCAGCCTTGGTGATGAAGTGCGGGTCGACATCCAATCCCGCCGCCCGCATGGCGTCCACCACGCGATGTTTGTCCGCAGCGAGGCAGACCGGGTCGTCCTCGCCATGGATGAACACGATCTTGCAGTGGTTCTCGCTTTTCGCTTGCAGAGCGAGATGCCCGGGATGCCCGAGATCGCGGATCTCCTGCATGTCGGGCGGGAGCCACGCCGGGCTGGCGGGATCCTGGCTATAGCGCGCGTTCGCAGGGCTGCCACCGGGTAGATGGTAGGCGATATCGTCCGTCAGGCTCGCCATGCCCGACAGATCCACGATGCAGGCAAAGGTGTTAGGCGCAAACTTGCTGGCCATCTGCGTGACGTGCCCGCCACCCGAACCGCCCGTGCAATAGATGCGCGTGGCATCGAAAGGATGGCCCTCGTCCTTGAGGCCCTGGTACACGTAATGGAGAGCCCGCAGGGCATCCATTGTCTGCAGATAGCTGTAATCGTAAGGCTCCGGGTCGCTGTCCTTGTCGCCGCTCTGGTAGTAGGTCACGCCGATGACTAGCAGGTCGTAATTCTCGGCGAGGAAATTCGGGTTCGGCGTGTTGTCCCAAATCGTGCCGCCCCAATTGTGCAGGCTGAGCATGACCCCGGTCTTCGCCGTGACCGTCGATAACCGGTTGCGCGAGTAAACGAGATGGACGGCCAGTTTGCGCGCGGGCTTTGCCGGGTCGTCGCGGACCTCGATCTCCACCTTGCCGCTCATCTCCGGCAGTTTGGCCCGCGCAGGCGCCGCCTCCTGGGCGAGGCAGGAAGCTCCGACGAGGATGACGATGACGACCGCGAAGAGTGATGTTTTCATGAATGTCTTTTCGATCGGGCGCGGGCTCTTTTCGGGATCACTTCACCCCGCTCAAGGGCTCGCTCGTTACCGTCTTCCAGGCCAGCTCCTCCAGAAGTCGATTGAGCTTCTTCGAGTCGGCGTCCTCCGGCTTTTCGAAGCAAGTGAGCCCGACTGGGCTGCGCCCGTAGATGGCCGCGTAATTGCAGTAGGTGGCCAGGTGACGGATGGCATCGGCGGGATGTCCCATACCGTCCACAAACAATTGCTTTTCCTGACTAATGCCGGGGACTTCTCCCTTCACGACTTTCTCCCGGAGGTCCAAAACCGCGTTGCCGACCGGGATGAGGAATACGACCGGATGATCGTGTTTGGCATTGATCTCGCGGACCTGGGTGGAAAAGGCCTTGTTGAATTCCTCCAGGACAGGGCGGGTCTGTTCGGCGGTCTTGAGATTGCGGTATTCGCCGTCCAGCGGGAGCCACGAAATCTGGAGGATGACGCGCGCCTTGGGGTTATGCTCCAGCGCCAGGTCGGTGAACTTTTCGATCGCCGGGTCCGGCATGACTTTGACATGGGGGGAGAGGGTCAGGACATCGACCCGGCCTTTCCGGAGATAGTTTTTCGCGGCGTTCTGCGGATCGGGAATGTCCCAGCATTGCGAAACGCTCGATCCTCCGACGAATTGCACTTCGACGCTCTGGCCAGTGATCCCCGCCGCCGTCGCGACTTCCGGCATGATCCTGCCCACATAGGCATGGAAGCTATGCCCACAGACAAAGAGTCGCACCCCGTCGGGTGGGGTGGGGCTCGCCTTTTCCTCCGCCAGGGCGGCGCTCGTCACCAGCGTGAGGAGCAGGAAGGCGAGCGCCATGAAAATGGGGTGACGACCTATCGGCAGATGCATGGGGATTCTCGGGGGTAAATCGCTTTTCGGCGGGAGGACGCAAAGATGCCGGGTGCCGGGGGGAAAGGAAATAAGGAACGCGAGCGCCAATAAAACCGGGGTGTCGCGACTTTAACCGATTGCCAACGTCACTCTTATGAAACACCCCCTGCTCACCCTCTCCGCCCTCGTGCTGCTCACTCCCGCGATCTTTGCCGGGGACTGGCCCACCTGGCGGGGCGCGAAACGCGACGACAGCAGCACCGAGAAGAATCTTCTCACCGAATGGCCCGCCGGCGGACCCACGCTCGCGTGGGAAGCGACGGGTGCCGGCGTCGGCTTCTCGAGCGTCTCCGTGGCGAATGGCCGCGTGTTTACCATGGGCGACGGCCCCGATGGGAGCACGGTGCGGGCGTTCGACGAGAAGACTGGAAAATCTCTCTGGGTCTCGACCGTCCTCGGTAAGGCCGGCGGCAATTACGAGGGGCCCCGGTGCACGCCGACGGTGGACGGCGATTCCCTCTACGCCCTCGGCCAGTTCGGCGACTTCGTGTGCCTGGAGTCGGCCACGGGCAAGGAACTCTGGCGCAAGAATCTCGGCACAGACTTTGGCGGCCGCTTCTCCGGATGGAATTACACCGAGTCCCCACTCGTGGAGGGCGACAAGGTAATGTTCACGCCCGGCGGCTCGAAGGGCGCGATCGTGGCGCTCGACAAGAAGACCGGCGCGCTCGTCTGGCAGAGCACGGAATTCACCGACGGGGCGCAATACTCCTCGCTCGTCCCCGCGGATATCAATGGCGTGCATCAATACATCCAGCTCACCGCCGCCAGCGTGGCCGGCGTGGACGCCGCCAATGGCAAGCTGCTGTGGCGCGCGGAGCGCAAAGGCCAGACGGCCGTGATCACGACGCCGATCTACGCGAACAATCAGGTCTATGTGACCTCCGGCTATGGCGTGGGCTGCAATGCCTTCAAGATCACGAAAGAGAGCGAGGGCTTCCAGACCCAGGAGCTCTACGCCAACAAGAACATGGCCAATCATCACGGCGGCGTCATCCTGCTCGGCGAATACCTGTATGGCTTCTCCGATGGCAAGGGTTGGATCTGCCAGGACTTCAAGAGCGGCGAAATCAAATGGAGCGACAAGGGCGTCGGCAAGGGTTCCATCGGATACGCCGACGGTCATTTCTACTGCCGCAGCGAAGGCGGCAAGGGCATCGTCGCCCTCATCGAAGCCACCCCGGAAGGCTACAAGGAAACCGGTCGCCTGGAGCAGCCAGACCGCAGCACCCGGAGCAGTTGGCCACACCCCGTCATCGCCAATGGCCGGCTGTATCTCCGCGATCAGGATGTGCTCCTCTGCTATGACGTGCGGAAGAAGTAGCCGAACGTAGCGGCGAATTCATTCGCCGAACCGGGGGACGCTCCGCACCCGCGGAACCATCCCGCGAATAAATTGCTGGTCGCTTCCGCTCCCATCCTGCGGGCTGCCTGAGGCAGGCTATCTCGCTCCGCTCGGTTCGCGGCTACGTAAGAGGCGATCGGCCATGCGTAGTTACGAACTGGGCTTATTTTTGTGTGCCTGTAAATGGATAAAATTGGATATTATTGGATACCAATGGATACGAAATCGGGTATTCTCGACACGATCCTGATGAATCCAGCCGACCCGCCGATCTCCAATGAAGTCCTTCGCCTCATCGCCGGAATCGATGAGTTCAAAGGTCATTGGCGTGCGTTGCGGACGCTGTCGCCCGAGACCCTGACCCAACTCCGCCAGATCGCCACCATCGAAAGTGTGGGCTCATCGACCCGTATCGAGGGAGCGAAACTTTCCGATCGCGAGGTCGCCGCGTTGCTCTCGAACCTCGAAATCGAGTCGTTCCGCAGCCGTGACGAGGAGGAAGTCGCCGGATATGCCGCAGTGATGAATCTGGTCTTCGACTCCTGGGACGCAATGCCGATCACCGAGAACCACCTTCGCCAGCTGCACCGAAGTCTTTTGCAGTATTCGCGGAAAGACGAATGGCACCACGGAAGCTACAAGATCAATTCCAACCACGTCGCCGCCTTTGGGCCCGGCGGCGAACAGATCGGAATCGTGTTCGAGACGGCGACACCGTTCGAAACACCCTTGGAGATGGGCAAGCTCCTGCGGTGGTACGACGAAGCGCAGCGGGATGCCACCCTGCATCCGCTGATCATCGTAGGGATGTTTATCGTTTGGTTCCTCGCAATCCACCCGTTTCAAGACGGAAACGGACGTCTTTCCCGGGTGCTCACCACGCTGATGCTGTTGCGCGCCGGGTACGCCTACGTGCCTTATTCAAGTCTCGAGAGCGTGGTGGAAGAGAACAAGAGTGGTTACTATACGGCCCTGCGAAGGACCCAGCAGACGCTCAAAGCCGAAGCGCCTGACTGGGAATCATGGTTGCTGTTTTTCCTCCGCTGCCTCCTACGTCAAAAGGAGCGCCTCGCCGCCCGGATCGAAGACGGACAGACGGCAGCCCTGGCAAATTTGTCGGCCCTTTCCGTGCAGATCATCGACCTGCTCGGCACTCGGACCTCGGTGACGGTGGCGAGCTCCGTGGCCGCCACTGGCGCGAATCGCAACACCGTGAAAGCCACGCTGCGGACCCTCGTAAGGCGGAGCCTGCTGACGCAGCGGGGAAAAGGGCGCGGGGTATACTATACGTTAAGGTGACTCCCCTGCCCCTCTTCGGCCGGGGGGAGGCGACTACGCAGGAGGCGGCGGGCCGTACGTAACGGCGAATTTATTCGCCGAACCCGGGGGGACGCTCCACCCGCGGAACCACCCCGCGAATAAATTGCTGGTCGCTGCCGCTCCCACCCAGCGCGGCGGCGCCAATTTTTCATTCCGTTGCGCCCTGGTCATCCTGGGAGCCGCTGTGATCGCCCCGCCGCCATCCGCCGGCGCATCGGGCTCCGCGGCGACGCCGCCGGGAAGCGCCACTCCCGCCGGCGCTGCCACCGCCGTGCCCTTTGCCAACACACTCGGCATGAGGTTCGTCCCCGTTCCGATCGCCGGTGGACCCACCGGCGGGCAGCGCATCCTCTTCAGCGTGTGGGAGACGCGGGTGCAGGATTACAAGGCCTTCGTGAAAGATTCGGGGCGTGAATGGCCGAAACCATCCTACGAGCAAGGCTCCACGCATCCGGCCGTGATGATGACCTTCGAGGACGCCGAATCCTTCTGCGCATGGCTCACCTCCAAGGAGCGCAAGACGGGCCAGCTCACCGCGACCGAGACCTTCCGCCTGCCGACCGATCACGAGTGGAGCTGCGCGGCGGGCATCGGCGAAAAGGAAGACCCCGCCGCCCCGCCGAGCGAAAAGCATCTCCGCGTCACGAAGCACTTCCCATGGGGCGCCACCTGGCCGCCGCCCACCGGGTCGGGGAATCTCAGCGGCGAGGAGGCGCGCGGCCATGAAACGTGGAACAGCAGCTTATCCTCAGCGGGTATCGCGACGACTTCCCACACACCGCCCCCGTGGGCAGCTTCCCCGCCAACAGCCTCGGAATCCACGACCTCGCGGGCAATATGTGGGAATTCGTCGCCGACTGGTACGACGCCGACCAAAAGGATCGCACGCATCGAGGCGGCTCTTTCGACAACGCCGAATCCGGCCTGCTGCTCACCTCCTACCGCAGCCACGGCCGCCCCACGGGGCGCTTTGAATCGAAGGGCTTCCGAGTCGTTCTTGCTACGCAGTAGCCAGCGAGCAGAGGTGGGCGGCAGCCCGCTGGCGCACCTCCGCCAACCGCACCCCCACCCCGCCCCTCGGTCCCAAACTCCAGGTTGGGACCGCACCTGTCTTCGAAGCTCCGCCTCGCTGTAGCCGTCTCCCCGAGGCGCCAAGTCGCGCACATGTCGAGGATCATCACGACCCGGGCTGGAACTTCGTCGACGAGAGCAAGCCCTCCTTCAAGGGATTCCCACATTGGACAAGCGGCCGCCTGCTGCAGCATGACTTGACTCATCGTCCGTGGATTCGAAGGCACACTTTAGGTATTTGAAGCGATTTATGAAAACGACGACGATCACACGGTTCTTTCCACGCAGCAGCGCGGTGCTGATACACCAAAGCGGCACGGAACTTACCCTTCCAAGTAAAGGAGTTGAGGTCATCCTACATATCCGCGAAAACGAGTCTGACCCCTGCACCGCTGAAATTGTCAGCGGGGACCACTATGCCGAGATTGGTTTGTCTTTCGCAGGGAAGGAACTTGTCGACTACGACGGCGTATTTTTCCTTCCGCGTGAAATCGGCGAAATACTAAGGGACTCAGGCTATGTCGTAACAGAGGACTGCTTCGCATAGTCCGTATTGCTCGCAAACAACATGGCGCGTTCCACCAAGTAGTTTGTCCTGTTAGCTATCACCGACAGCATTTACCCGCTGAAACACTACGTCTCGGTGAAACTCAAGATATGGACATGATTCGGAATACACCGCGCGTAAGTGCAGGTCGGGTGAAATGTGCATGCGTCGTTGGTCGTCGGCCTGCCAGTCGGACGAGATCAACATCCGGCCGTCATCGCGGAAAGAGATCAATCCTTCGTTGAATAAGGCGTCAAGATTGGGCACCAACAATAGACCGTTGAAGTGGTCCACCTTCTCCTGCACATCGGATTTGATCCATGGCTTAATGTGGCTGGAACGCAGAACCCGCGGCTCTTGAACGCTCGTTACCGCGCAAGATCCCTGCCACAGACGCAGTAAGTTGCCCCGAAATAGCCGCTGGGCAATACCGCGACTTTTGGCTGGAACAGTGCGATCGATGCTACCCATTCCGGCCTGACTCATGACGGCATAGTCGGCTGGCTCCTCAGCCATATTCATTGGTTCGGCAATGGCGACTTCGCGCGGAATCGTCAGAACGTTGAACACGAACTCGCTTGGTCGGTCGGCGAACCGGTTGAATCGAACCATGAGAATCTTTCCGTGATAGGTGAACGACGTGAGACGATGGTCGCGATAGAACAAGTGCATCTCTTCGCCGGTTCGCGATGCCGTCGCAATGCGGTCGTCCGTGCCATGCCCTTTTTCTCCTTCCCAGAACAAAAGATCGTCGTTCAGGAAGTTGTTGTAGGGTGTCATCCAACCCAGTCTCTCTCTGGTGACGAACAGAAAAATCTCCCCTGCGCCCTTCGGCGTAAAAACACCTCGTCCTATGGCCTGAAACCCAGCCAGCCCCCAAATCTGAGCCAAGACCTTGCGATCGTATTCATTACCGATCTCCAAGGGATCTGTAAAACGTGACATTGGACGCTATCTGGCAGCGAAACGAGGCGGAATGTTCCGAAGGTTATCAGATGGCGAACTCGACACAAGCGCACGCATGCTAAGAGCCTCAACTCGCGTAGTACGAGGCGCCCGAGCGAACCCAAGAAACAAACTTGGAGTGCCGGTTGAGGGAATTACCCTTGGAAAGGGCAGGGTCGTAATGTTCAAACCTCTTGGAAAACACTCGCACGATGGCGTGAGAGAAAAGCTAAGTCGGGTAGCGCTGCATCGTCAGGAATGTGCAAAGGTAGTCCCTCGTACGCGCCGAAATTCTCGGCAACACAGCGCTTCGGTAATTCGGCCTTGAGTCGAGGTGATAGCAGCATTCGGAACTGATCGTCAAAAGCGATTAGTTTGCGGTCGAAAGCGGCATCGTGAAGGCGCGAAAGGCAAAGGCCGTTGCGGACATCCAGTCGGTGTTCCACGTGTGTGCCCCACGGGAGGATGTGCGAGGCGATCAGCAGTTCGCGGATTGCCAATTCAGTCACGCCGCAGCGTCCGCCAAAATTGTTCAAGACGGCATCCCGGAAATAGTCCTGCCCGCGCCGGATTTTGACGCTCGCGGTCGCTTCGGTTGGACCACGCGGCGAATTTTTCCGCACTCGGACACCTTCCTTCGGGAGCACTTCCAGTTCGCTGCCTTCATCATTGGCACCGAATAGTGCGCGCAGCGCCCCTTCACTTGCGGGGACAGTTTCATTGAGGTCGTCGTGAAATTCAGTCCACACCGTGCGATCGAGGGCACTGCTGCCGGCGAGTCCCTTAATGCCGCGCAGCTTAAGGGCTGGGTCCAACGATGCGAAATTGGAGAGCTTCATCGCCACGCTGTTCGCCACGCGCCCGAGCTTTGCGGCCAGCGCGATAATCACCGGTTGCCTGGAGTGAAGCTGCCCGAAGGTAAGCTTGTGATAGATGTTCAGGGCGACCAGCAACTCGTCGCGCGTCCACTTTTTCCGAGAAATCATTCCAGGAAACTAGCTGGTTGGAGTGTCGTCAGGAAGCGATGAATGAACCCCATTTCGGTTCGGCGAATGAATTCGCCGCTACGCCAGACCTTGCCCCCGTGTTCGGGGCGGCTGTTTCCCTGTGGCACGCCGTTTGGAAACAGGCTGCAATTGCGTCGAGGCTGAATCTCAGCGAGTGCTACAATGGAGGGGACGAATTCATGCGGATTGTCATGCGCATCGCCACCGGGTTTGAACTGTGGTCTTGCGAACATGTATGCTTCGAGGAACTCAACGACGTCTGGCCTTACCTGCTGGAAGATCGATTCGGCGATGCTTGCCTGTCAGTCTTGGGTGGTCCGGAAGCTCTGCTGGATTTTGACGCAAGGAATTGCCTGCGCATTGCACTCCGTTTGAGATTGCCGATCAAATTGAGCGAGGGACTTCCTGTGCCGGTCGATGTGGTGGCATCCAATCCGGTCCAGGGATCGCCGTTCAACGCATTCCGGATTCGGACGGTGCGGAAGTTTGCCGGGGATTCAGTCAGGGGTGCTCCCATTCGGCAGGGCGGAATGAGGGAGGAGCGTGGCGAGCCGTTCACGTGGGCGGATGATCCATTCGATGATCGATTCGGCACGGCGTACCTTGCTCTCTACGGCGTGGGGGGCGGCGGCTTGCTCCGGGAGCACATCGCGGATCGCGAAACGTATGCCGAGGCGGTGCGGTTGGCGTGCTGTCTGGCGCCGGGGATCGAGTTTCCTGAGACGCCGCATTCGTCGGCGGAGGCGGGAAGAGCGTAAGAACCGTGGAGGGCCTGCGCTCTGTCGCAGCCCCAACATCAGTGGGCGCAGGCGGGGAGAGAGAATGGGCTGCGACGGAGCGCAGGCCCTCCAGGTTGGTCGGGTTGGGCGCGGATCGCCAAATCCGTGTCCTTTATTTCTTCGGTGGGTTGCGGGAATGCGGCAGGGATGCCGCTTCTACTTTCCTGCCGCTCGGGCCGCTACCCGGGACGGGCCTCGGCGGGATCTGCGGAGTCGGAGTCAGGCAGGCAGTCACACCGATGGTCGAAGCGTCCAATGCGTCGTAGCCGTTCACCACCCATTCGAGCGCGCCGGTGTGGATGTCGATGAGCATGCCGTGCACCGGCACTCTCGGGCCGATGAGGGCGCTGGCGCGCGCAAAGCCGACGGCCTTGAGCACGTTCTGCCGTTCGCTCGCGAACAGGCCGAAGAAATCCACGAGATCATCGGGCAGCATATGGCGCTCGATGCCGAGTTCCTGGAACCGGCGGGTCAATTCCAGCACGGTGGTCTGGCGTACCCGGCATTCGGTGTGGCCGAGGATGATGATCTCCTTCCCCTGCTTGAGCGCGCAGGCCAGGGCCAGCGTCCGCATCATGGTGCTGGTCGTCCCGAAGATGATGTTCCCCGCATTGCGCAGCCAGATGAAGTCCTCCTCCGCGATGCCGAGCGCGTGCGGCAGGAGCCGATTGAGCCGCGGATCGATGCAGGTGAGCGCGACGACCGGGAGGGACGGAAGGTGATCCCCTGATGCGGCCAGCTCGGACACGTTCACCGCGGCGTCCGTCTCGCCGCGTACGAAGCGGCGGTTGGCGTCCATCATGGTCTCGACCAGGCGCATGGGCATGGGCGCGGATGCTGGCGGGTCCGTGAGGCGAGCGCCAGCGCGGAAGAGGAGGGCGGTGGAACAAGATGGAGGGCCTGCCCCGCGACGGCGGATCATAGTAGAAGCGGCATCCTGCCGCTTTGGGTGCCTTTTGCGGGGAGGAAAGCGGCAGGATGCCGCTTCTACTTTGCGGGCCGCGGACGGCGAGGAGGAATGGGCTTGATCACGGGAACATTCTGGTCGAGAAGGCGGGTGTCTTTCGACGGTAATTTACTCTCCAGCGATGATGTTCCGTAGTTTCCATCCGCAGGCGGTCTCGTCAGGTCCGGGCGCGAAGTTCTTTTTGCTGCTCATGGGCCTTGCGGCTTTGGCGCCAGGGGCGGCGGTGGCTGATCCGGTGTGGGCGGGGTATGGGGGCGATGCGCAGCATGCCGCAACGTCTTCCATCGGTTCGGATGCTCTACTGTCGATTCTCTGGCAAACGCCGGTCGATCTCGCGCCGCAGTATAGCGGTGACGAGTTGTTGATCCACTATGGCTCCCCGCTGATCACGCAGGCGGACACAGTGATCGTGCCGGTGAAGACGGGGGCGACCAATGGGTTTGAGCTGCGGGCGATCAATGGCGTCACCGGGACGCAGCTCTGGTCGCAGTCGACGGATTACATTTTGCCGGCCGCGCCGGGGGGCTGGGTGCCGAGCTATGGGCCGACGCTCACGCCATCGAACCGCGTGTATTTCGCCGGGGCGGGTGGGACCGTTTACTATCGGGATACGCCGGACTCCAGCTCGGCGGGCGGGAGCGGGCAACTGGCCTTCTACGGGATGAGCACCTACAGCGGCAACACGGCGGCGTATAACAGCAATGTGATCATCGATACGCCGATCACGTCGGACAGTGCGGGCAATATCTATTTCGGATATCTGGTGAACAATCCGTCGCAGGTGAACGGCTTGCAGGGTGGCATCGCGCGGATCGCCGCGAATGGCGCCACCACCTACATGGAGGCGGGCACCCTGGCGCCGGGGATGACGAAGGCGGCGATGAATAGCGCGCCGGCCTTGAGCGCGGATGGGACGAAGGTGTATGTGGCGCTCAACGATGGCAACACGGGCCGGCTCGTCGCGCTGAACAGCTCGAACCTGGCGCTGGTGGGGAGCACGGGGAACCTTCCGGCGGTGATCGATCAGTCATCGGCGTCGCCGACCGTGGGGCCGGATGGGGACGTCTACTTCGGCACGAACAACGGGTATCATGGGCGCGGGGTGATGAATCATTTCTCGGGGGATCTGTCGCAGGTGAAGACGTCCGGCTCGTTCGGATGGGATGATACGGCGTCGATCGTGCCGGCCTCGATGGTGGTGTCCTACCACGGCTCTTCGACGTACTTGCTGATGGTGAAGTATAATAACTACGCGAGCTTCGGGCTGGGAGGGGATGGTGTGAACAAGCTGGCGATCCTCGATCCAAACGATACGCAGATCGATCCGGTGACGGGGCAACCGGTGATGAAGGAAATTTTGACCATCGCGGGGGTGACGCCGGATGAGGAACAGGTGAATGCCGGCTTTCCGAATGCGGTGCGGGAATGGTGCATCAACTCGGCGGTGGTCGATCCGGCGACGAACAGCATCCTGGCCAATAGCGAGGACGGGAAGCTGTATCGCTGGGACTTGACGACGAATACGCTGAGCGAATCGATCACGCTCACATCGGGGATCGGCGAGGCTTACACGCCGACGCTGATTGGCGCGAATGGGGAGGTGTTTGCGGTGAACAACGCAACCCTGTATGCGATCGTGCCGGAGCCAGGGGTGGCGGGGCTCGTTCTCAGCGGGGGCGTGATGTTGTTCGCGCGGAGACGGCGAAGCGGGGCGGGTTTCTAGTTTGCCGGTCGCTTCCGCTCCCACCCTTTTTTCCGTTCTTGGTTCTTGGTTCTTCGTTGCTTTGGCCTCAGCGGGCTCTTGGAGCGGATGTTGCGTCGCGACGGATGCGCAAAGTAGAAGCGGCATCCTGCCGCTTTGGGGCGCAACGATCAGCGGCAGGATGCCGCTTCTATTTTTCCTGCCGCCCTCGGCGGCCATTGCCGGGACGAGCGCCTATTGAAACAACGCGGGAAGCTTGACCGCGGTCTTCCAGATCCCCCAGGCGAGCGGGATGCCGACGGCCAGCCAATAGGCGAAGAGTTGCAACTTGAGCGCAGCGGGGGCAGGGGTCTTTTCCATGTGAGCAATTCTCAGTGGCTGGAGGTGGCATGGGCGGAGGCGGATTCCGACCGACGGGAATTGGTCCCATTGGAGCCGGAGGTATTGCCTCCACGGAAGTGATAGCGCGCGGCGACCGGACGGACGGCCAGGTTGCAGATGAGGCCGATGATGAGCAGGCCGGCCATGAGATACATCGTGGGCGCGTAGAGACCTACGCCGGTCGCGCCGCGCTGTTGCAGATAGACGCGGATGTGATTGACGAGCATCGGACCGAGGATGCCGGCGACGGACCACGCGGTGAGCAGGCGGCCGTGAATGGCGCCGACCTGCAAGCCGCCGAAGAGGTCTTTCAGATAGGCGGGTATGGTCGCGAAGCCCCCGCCATACATGCTGAGGATGACCACGGTCACCGCGATGAAAAGGACCGGGCTGCCCATGTGGCCGGACATCGGGATGAGACCGTAGAGAACCGCGCCGAGCAGCAGGTAGACGATGTAGATATTCTTGCGGCCGATATAGTCGCTCAGCGACGACCAGGCGAAGCGGCCCGCCATATTGAAGAGGCTGAGCAGCGCGACGAAGCCGCCGGCGGCCGCCTCGCCGATGCCCTTCCTGACAAACTCGCCGTTCGGCCCAGGGACATCCGGAAACATCTCCCGGATCATCGGCGAGGCTTGCTCGAGGATGCCGATGCCGGCGGTGACATTGAAACAGAGCACGACCCACAGGCACCAGAACTGCGGCGTTTTCCAGGCCTGATCGACGGTGACGCTCGCGGTGGTGATGAGCTTCTGTTCGTGGGTTTTCGGTTCGAAGCCCTCGGGTTTCCAGCCTTCGGGCGGCACGCGGACGATAAGCGCGCCGAAGAGCATGAAGCAGAAGTAGATCGCGCCCATGATCAGGAACGCAGGGACGACGCCGGTGGAAGTCGCCGATTTGAACGCGCCCATCAACATGAGACTCAAGTTCGAACCGATGAAGGCGCCTCCGCCGAAACCCATGATCGCCATGCCGGTGGCCATCCCCGGCCGGTCGGGAAACCATTTCACCAAAGTGGAGACGGGCGAAATGTAGCCCAGCCCGAGCCCGCAACCGCCGAGCGCACCGTAGCCGAGATACACGAGCCAGAGCTGATGCCACGCCACGCCGAGAGCGGCGACGAGAAAGCCGCCACCGAAACAACCTGCCGCAGCAAACATGGTCTTGCGCGGTCCATTTTTCTCAACCCAGCGTCCGAAGACTGCGGCCGAAAGGCCGAGGAAGGCGATGGCGATACTGAAGATCCACGCGAGCGAGGGCTGATCCCAGTCGCCGGACGCCGGGCGCGTGATGCCGATGATCTGCGTGAGCGGAGTCTTGAAAACGCTGAAGGCGTAAACCTGCCCGATGGAAAGGTGCACCGCCAGGGCTGCGGGCGGGACGAGCCAGCGGCTAAAACCCGGCCCGGCGACAGTGTTCTTGCGATCGAGAAAGGACATAGGGTCAGGGGAGGTTCGCGACGCGGCGGGACTTGCAGGGAGGGTCGGAAGGAGCGGAGTTCATGCAGTCTGCCTCGGCGAAAACGATTCGCGCGTCGCTGGATGCGCGGATGTTTCCGGGAGGCGAAAGTAGGGGGTGCCACAAAGAGGCACAAAAGGCGCAGGAAAGGAAGCAGCGGTTTGTGCTACCGGAGTTCGCGCGCGAGCGCCGAGCGGGCGGCGTGATAGCCGCACATGCCATGCACCCCGCCGGCAGGCGGGGTGGACGAAGAGCAAAGATACAGGCCGCGCGCCGCCATGCGGTAGGGATTGAGGCTGAGCACCGGTCGCGCGAGAAGCTGCCAGAGATCGGTCGCGCCGCCGGAGATATCGCCGCCCGCCAGATTCGCGTTTGTGTGCCCCAGAGTCCCAGGGGAGGAGATGTGGCGTGCCAGGACGCGCTCGCGAAAGCCCGGGGCGAATCGCTCGATCTGGGACTCGATGGCGGAAGTCATATCCGCCTGGCAACCAAAGGGCACGTGGCAATAGGCCCACGCGGTGTGCTTCCCCGACGGGGCCCGAGTGGGATCGAAGACGCTCGGCTGGGCGAGCAGCACGAACGGCGTTTCGGGAATCCCGCCGCGCGCCACCCGGCTCTCGGCCCGTGCGATCTCGGCGAGCGGACCACCAAGATGCACGGTGCCCGCGCGCCGGCATGCTTCCGCCGTCCACGGGATCGGGGTGTCGAGCGCGTAGTCCACTTTGAAGACACCGGGGCCGTGCCGGAATCGCTCGAGCTTGTGCCGGTAGTGTGCCGGCAGGCGACTGGCGGCGATGCGCGCGGCGTCCCACGCGGTAAGGTCCAGCAGCGTCGCATCGACGGCCGGAAGATCGCGCAGGTCTGTCACGGGATGGTCCGTGTCGATCGTTCCGCCGCGGGCGCGGAACGCGGCGGCGAGCGCGTCGCCGATGCTTTGCGCGCCGCGCCGGGGCAATGGCCATCCCACCGCGTGGCCCGCCGCGCCGAGCACCAGGGCGACGGCTGCGGAGCCCGGCGCGTCGAGCGCCAGGAACGAGTGGGCGGCGAGTCCGGCGAAGAGCGCCTGGGCGGGATCGTGGCGAAAGAGGCGCCGCGCGAGCCCGGAGGCGGATTGCAGCGCGAGCATGCCGAAACGCGCGAGCCGCCAGGGATGCCGGGGCAGGTGCAGCATCGGCTGGAGGATCTCCTCGGCGAGCGAGTCCCAATTTTCCGCGAGCGGAGCCATGAGGTCGCGCCAGGCTTTGCCGTCCTGGCCGAGGGCGTCGCACGTTGTCTCCAACGAGCGATGCAGGACTGCGGCCGAGCCGTTGTCGAGCGGGTGGGCCAGCGGAAAATCGGGGTGGATCCATTCGAGCCCATGAGCTTCCAGCCCGGCGGCTCGGAAGAATGGCGAGCCGACAGCCATCGGATGAATCGCCGAACAGCAATCGTGGATGAAGCCCGGCAGGGTGAGTTCCGCGGAGCGCGCGCCGCCGCCGATGGTCGGTTGCGCCTCGAGGACCCGCACGCGGCAGCGCGCATCAGCGAGAGTGATCGCGGCGGCGAGGCCATTCGGCCCGGAGCCGACGACGATCGCTTCCGAGCCCGCCGCTCGGGATGGCTCACGGGAATGTGGAATCGGAGGGCTCACAGCGGAGGAATGTAACATGGAGCAGGCACCGTGGTGGGTGTGATAGCGTGGGGCCTCCGCCCGGCCGCTCCAAAACGCAGGCGCAACACGACGCACGAGCTGTCTCGGCGCGATGGAAAATCTTGCGAAATTCCTTCCACAATTGCTCGCAGTTTTTTGGTGATCCTTTATCGTCGAACCGAATGAAGAAAAAGAAGGCCGGGGGCCTCGCCGCCGCGAAAGGCGCCACCCGCACTCCATCCAAAAAGCGGCAACTGGTGCTGGTGGATCAGCGTCCGCTGCGGCACAAGGCTTCCTCGGAATGCACCCGGGAAATGGCCCGCCTCGGCCGCGCGAAGGCTGAGTGGAAGCGCTTCGAGGTCGAGGACAAGACGGCATTTGCGCGTTGGTCGGCCGCCACGTTTGGCCCGCTCTTGAGCCGATTGCGGGAGACTGAGGCCGCGCTCCACGAGAAGGAAGCGCTGATGCGCGAAGTTGATTTCGAACTGCTCTTCGGCGGAGCAAGAAATCCGCGCACCGCCTATGCGAGAGTGCAGCAGCGCCGCAACGATCCGTCTCCCGAGGAGGAGTCGTGGGCCGGCGGTCCGCCGCCGCCGAAGCCACCGTGGGGCGACGAGGGCGATGGGGATTTTGACGCCAGCGGTGACATCGGGGAGGAGGAAACCCTCCTGCTCTTTGAAACGTATCTTTTCTTTGAATTGGGCCTGGACCCGGACCGGCTGAGCGATGCGCAGTATGACCGGATGTTCGATGAGTTCCTGTCGAATGTGCTCAAGAAGAAGGCCGGCCCGCAGGCGCGGTCGTCTCCCGAGCCACCGCTCACCCCACAGGATCCGCCAAAACCGGGACAAGACCGGGTCAAGGAACTCTATCGGCTGTTGGTGCGCCGGCTTCATCCCGACACTCGCGCGGAGAGCGACGCGGGAGTTTCCGCGCTGTGGCATGAAGTGCAGGACGCCTACAGCCAGGGAAACGTCGAGCGCCTCGAGATGCTGCTCGCCTTGACCGACATGCAGTCCAACGCCGTCGGCGAGCACACGAGCCTGTTTCAGATGCGAGCCGTGCTGGCGGAGTTGCGCCGCTCCTACAATGCCCTGCAGAAAAATCTGCGCGCGGCGAAGAAGGACCCGGCCTGGAACTTTGGCCGGCGGACCGATCGCGCGCCGCTGGAGAAACAAATGCGTTGGGAACTCGAGTCGAGGCTCGCCCAGGAACTCGCGGATCTGCGCCATCTGGAATCGCTAATTGCCAGTTGGGCGATGCCGCGCAAGAAGGAGAAGAAGCACGGGAAGAAAATGCCCGCGGCCAGACGGCAGGCGGAGTTTCCTTTTTGAACACGAGCGGGCGAAAAGCATCGCGCGGAAAGTCCAATCACCGGATGACGCAGCCGCGGAGAGTGGCGAATCGATGAGCCGCTACACGCCCTTCCGCTGCCGCGCCCTTCGCCCGAGCCTCGACTGCCAGACGATGAGCAGGAAGGGCAGCCAGACGAGGTCCCTTATGAGCGGTTGGCGCATGATGGCATCCGCGACGCGAAAGAAGTCCAGGGACTTGATGGCTTCGCGGGCCGGCGCGTCATTCGCGTGGGCGCCGTAGGCCGGGATGCCGACAGCAAAATCACGCGCCACGGCCATGCCGCCCTGGGCCGCATGCCAGGCCAGGGCGCAACCGCCCTGCGCGAGAAAGCCGATGGCCAGCCCGCCCGTCGCGCCCCACAGCCCGATGGCCATGCCGCCAAACGAAAGCGCCCCGAGCGAGAGCCCACCCAGAGTCAGCAGACCCACGGACAGCCCCCCGATACTGAGGCCCCCGATCGCGATGCCGCCGATCGATACGAACACGCCCACAGCCAGGTCACCAATGGCGATCCAGCCGACGGCGGGGCGCAGTTTCTCGCCGCGCAGGCGCCCGCTACGGATGTGCACCAATGGCAGGCCAAACAACATCCAAGGGCTCCGGTAGTCGTAAGTTTTCCACGCCTCGGCGTGCCGTGCGACCGCCTCGGGCGTGCGTCGCGGTGCTTCTTCCGCGCGCACGCGATCCTGGGCGCGCTTAAATCGGAGGATCACCGTCAGCAGTCCCGCCACGTAGAGGATCGGAAGTGCCGACGCGAGGACCATGGCCGTAGCCGTGTGATCGTGCCAGATCTTCGATTCGAAGGGGGTCGCCACGCCGATGGCCACGAGAGCACCGGCCACGAGGGCCATCATCCAGCGCGTATGCCGGAGGATGAGAGCCCGCTCCCGTTCGGACTCCGCATGGTCGAGGTTCGCTTTCACTCCGACCCACGCCCCGAGACAACCCACGATCGGTCCGAGCAGGACCGGGAGGACACCCAGCAGGCCCATGCCGGTGGCCGCCGCACCAGTCTTGGCCGCAGCTGCGCCGATAGTCGCCGCCGAGGCTGACGCCGTCATGAGCGGCAGCGCGGCGATGACACCCAGCGTGAAGGCGCGGCCCGGAGTGCTCTGGCGCAGAGCGCCTTCCACGAAGAGCGCCACCTGTTCCTGCAGCAGCTTGCGACCGCGCGAGAGACGCTGACGGGCCGTGTCCCCGGTCAATTCCAGCGCCACTGCCACCTGTTCCACCGATTGGTTTTCGCGATAAAAAAGAATGAGCGGCTCGCGATACGTCTCCGGGATCTGCTCGAGCGAGCGCCACAGGATCGCCTCCTCCTCGCGGGAGATCGTCTGCTCGGCCGGACCCGGCCCCGCGGTGTGGTGCTCGTCCTCCAGCTCCTCCGCCGCGCAGGCCGGCTCGCGTCCCTCGCGCCGCAGGGTGTTCGCGCAGAGCCGTCGCGCAATGCCGCAAAGCCAGGCGCGCAGTTTGGCGGGTTCGCGGAGTTGCCGCAGTTCCTTCCACGCGACCAGGAAAACCTCCTGCGCCAGATCCTCGCTGCGGCTCAGGCTGCCCGTGGCGCTGTAGGTCACGCAACAGACCAGCGTCTGGTAGCGCGCAACGATTTCGGAAAACGCCGAGGGGGGGCCGGTCAGGCAGTTCTGGACAAGGTCGGCATCGCTGGAAGAAGCCGCGGTGAGCATCGGGTGAGTCGGTATCATAGCACCGACGAAGTGGCCCGCGATGGGCAAAAGGTGACAGGAATTCTCACACGTCGTGCAAAGCCACCCCGTGGTGGCGGCAGAAGCGAGCCCAGCGATAGCGGTCCACGAAGTACTGCAGCAGGCTGTGCGGGCCCCACGGGAGGCCTTTGGCCTCGGTGCGCCGGGCGGCGATGGCCGCGCGCAGGTCGGCGCCGCCGCGCCCCGGATATTCGGTCCAGGTGCGTCCGATGGCCCAGAGGAAATGCGCGTCGCTGCCGCCGTACTCGGCGAGGCGCCGGGCGTGGGCGCGATTGGCGCGGGTCGTGCGGTGATTGTTGAGCAGCTCGCTCGGCGTGGAATTGCGCGTCTCGACCGCATCGAACGGCAGCTCGAGGAAGCGGCCGGCGACACCGGTAAATTCCGAGAGCCCCGGCAGCCACGCGAAGGGATGCGGCGCCAGCGCGAGCCCGCCCTGCTCGTGAATCGCAGCGATCGTTTCCTCGGCGCTGAGATCGCGCGGGATGACGCGCTCGACCCACAGGCCGATGATGTGACCCGCGCGGCTGGATACCTCGATCCCCGGGATGAGCGTGATCTCCTCCAAATGCGCAAACCGGGCCTGAAACTCCCGCGCGCGTTCGTAGCCCTCCATGGTGTTGTGATCCGTGATCGCCACGGTATCGAGCGGGGTGGCCACGGAAATGTAGTTGAGCACCATGGCCGGGCTCATCATGCCGTCGCTGGCGGTGGTGTGGATATGGAGATCGGCGAGACCCACGGCTGGGAGGATACGACCGGCGGGCGTGGCTTGGCGAGCCGCAACCCCTTTGAACCTTCTTGCAGATCATCGCCTTCGTGGAACAGTGTCCGCCTTGTGAGGTTGACTCCCCCCGTCTCCCCAGTCGATTCCCCATCCCGTCTTGCCGGCCGCTGTCGGATCGCTTCTTCCTGCGCGCGGCTCTGGATCATCGTACTCGCGGCACTCGGCCTCGCCGGACTTTGTGGCGCCACAGTCCATGCTTCGTCCGTCGTCGATCTCAAGCGCTACGTCTCGGCCTCCGGCAAGTGCGTGCTGGAGGTCGACCCGAGCGAACTGTACGGCCGGGGGCCAGGCCACTATCGGCTCCAGATCGCCGGCCGGGAGGCGTGGAGCAAGACCCTGCCCTATACGCTCTACGACGCGGTGGTCATGAATGACGGCACGGCCATCGGGTATGCCTATGATCGCGACCATGAGGGCTTTGTCTCGGAAGGCGGGTCCCACGCCGGGGTGGGAAATCTCCATGTGGTGGTGCTCGATCCGAAGGGCGCGGTGCGCACGCATGAGATCACCAAACGGAAAGCCAGCCCGATGTTGCACGCGCCCGCGGAGCCGGTCGTGGAGGGCATCCTGCTGCAAGAGGACCAGGATCGCTTCACGATCCGGACCTCAGCCGAGCGGGAGGAAAGCTGGTGGGCCTACCGATGCTCCACCGGCAAGCCGATGGCTCGATACGAACTTCGCAAGGCGAGTGCGACCCGCGAGAGCGCGCAATATGTGGAGGCCGCCCACGCCATCCCCGGCACGCCGCTCGTCCTGGTCCATTGGTTTGCCTACGACGGCCTGAAGCAGGAGAGGCGCACGATTTTCATGCTGGTAACCCCCGAGGGACGCAGCGTCTGGTCGCGCGAGCTGCCCGCCGAGCCCAGCGCCCCGGGAAACGACGCGGCCGCCCTGGAAAAAATGCGGGCGGCGATCGACAAAGCCGGATTGTTCCTCGACGTCACGCGCCCGGGCGAATTCGAGCTTTGGTTCGTCGCGGAAGCGCAACGCGTGCTCTTCCGCGTCACGCGTGATGAAAAGCTCACGGAAGGATGGCGGGTCGAAGAGGCCAGCCGGCGGCCGTATCCACAGCCGGCGGCGGAAAAGCCGGCGGCGCCGCGCATCGAGAATCGTCCCCTGGCGCTCCTCGGCAGTTTCAAGCTGGAGAGCATCGCGCCGACGGGACCGATCCACGATGTCCAGTCGTTCGACTTCGACGCGGACGGGCGGATCGGCATCATTCGCAGAACACACCCCGGCAGTGAAACGTTCGTCCTTCTCGATACGGCCGGCGAGATGATCGCGGAAGTGCCAGTGCCCAGGTCGGCCGACGAGGTGGAAGTGGGGAATGCCTCGGCTGCTCCGGTGGGCGCGGGGAAGTGGGTGCTCGTGGCGTCTGAGCCGAAGATGGAAGGCCAGACATTTGGATGGTGGTTCGATGTCGCGGAGAAGCGCTTGAGCAAGGCCTTCCCTCTCGCCTGCCCGGAAATCACCGCGGTCGCCGGCACCGGCGACGGCGGATTCGTCGTTTTGGCCAGGCGCAGATCCAAGTATTCAGCCATCGACGAGATGCACGCCTTTGACCGCCAGGGCGGGGCCCTGTGGTCGCTCACGGAGCGAAACGATCGCGATCCCGGCAGTCTGTTCAGTCCGGAGGATGTCACGGTCACCTCCAAAGGGGAGGTGGCTGTGGTCGACAATATTCACCAGGCGGTCCAAATCTTCGGGATCGATGGGAAATTTCGCCGCGCCGTGGATTTGAAGAAGAGCTGGCGGCGGGAGCCAAACTATCCGAACGAAATCATGTCCGATAGCCGCGGCGGATTCATTGTGCGCGACTTCGATGGGGATCCGCCCTTCGTCCGCATGAAGGCAGACGGCACGGTCCGTGGGACCTTGCGGCCCCGGCATCAGGATGGACGCCTCGTGGATACCGCCGCCGGACTTTGCGTGGCGCCCGATGGACGTGTCTGGGCCTGCGACCAGCATGCGCTGCTCCGACTCGATGACGACGGAGTCGTGGACTTCACCCTCGGCCGAGACCCGCAACTGGGAGACCTCGACAAGATTGCTGGCGTCACCGGGGACCGGCAGGGCCACCTCTTTGCGGTGGATGAAAGAACCGGCGCGGTGCACGTCTTCGACGCGGAAGGGAAAAAGCTGCGGACCTGCAAACCGGTGCCGGGTGATTTCAAGGAAAACGTGCGGTGGCCGCATCTCGCGGTGGCCGATGACGGCAGCGTCTATGTGGGCGGCGACGAGCGAGTGACCCGCAAGCCCGGATACCTGCATTTCACTCCCGATGGCAGCCGGCACGGCTTCGAGGCCTTCAAGATGGACAGCGACGATATCCAGGGATGGCTGATCCAGCCTGGAACGGGGAACTTCCTCGTCACCGAATATCAGAGCGCCTACCTCCTCGCACCCAAGGGCGACCTGCTCAAAAAGATCGAACGCCGGGCGGACCGCCTTTGGCTGGATGTCATCTCGGAAGCCGCTTTTGCGAGCGACGGCTCATTCGCGATTCATTCGGAGCGGTCGGGTGTGCCCGGGGAAAGCCCGGCGATCACCCTCCTGGCTCGCGACGGTGCGCCCATTCGCACGTTCCCGCTGCCTGTCGGGGAGGTCTCCTTGCTGGGCTACAATGGCTCGCACCTGGTGCTGCGGCGGGAGAAGGCCATCGAGATTTACGATAGTCACGGCGCCGCGGTGCAGACCTTCCCCGCCCCCGACGAAAATGAATCGGGTATCTTCCTCACGCGCGAGGGCCGCGAATTGTGGAGTGTCGATTTTCCCGCGCGGACGGTGCAGAGATACGCGATGCCGTAGGGGGCGCACGCCGCTACCACGCCGCTTTCAGCGCCACAGCGGTGATCTCGTCGCCGAGCCATTCCCAACCGCCGCCCTCGGTATTGAACACGCTCACGCAGGCACAGGTGCGGCCGGCGTAGAAGACCGCGAAGAAGCCCCCCAAATGGCCCGTGTGGCAGACAGCTTCGCCGCCGATGCCGGGGAGCACGCTTTTCCAGAGACCGCCCGCATAGCTGCTGTCCCCGGGCGGCGTCTGCAATTGCGCGAATGTCTCTTTCGTGACCAGGCGGGGTTCGCCGGTGGAAACCCACGCCGCGTAACGCGCAAAATCCGCGAGCGACATGTGGACGCACGCCGCGGGCGCGAACGTGAGCGGAAATTGGTTTTCCGGTATTGGGTCCACGGGCGTCAGGCGATCGCCTTTGCGCCAGTGGCCCCACGGTTGATCGAGTTTACCGGGCGTGGCGGGCGCGCCGAAACCCGCGGTCTTGAGTTCGAGCGGGGCGAAGATGTGGAAGCGCAGCATCTCCTCATAGCTCTCACCCGAGGCCCGCTCGATGATCGCGCCGAGCAGACCGTAGCCGGCGTTGCTGTAGGCGAATTCTCCCGGCGGGTCTCCAGGCGCGTGCGAGAGCGTCGCCCGCGCAAAAGTTTCCCGCAGTTCCCGGGGTGAGCTGCCGCCGCCAGCCGACTCGCGGCGGAAGACCTGGCCGAGCCCGCTCCGCTGCGTGACCAGGTGCCAGACGGTGACCTTGCGCCAGCCGGGATGATACGTCACGCCCGGAAATACATCGGGAATGGGCATATCCCAGCGCAGCTTGCCGGCATCCACAAGCACGCCGATGAGCGTGGCCGTCATGCTCTTGGTGCAGGAGCCGATGTGCCAGATGTCGGCGGTGGTCACGCGCACGTCCCGATCCGCGCGACGCAAGCCGGTCGCGCCGATGGCGATCATGCGGCCATTCTCCACCACGGCGGAGGCGCACGCCGGGACCTTGTATTTCGCGCGGATGACTTCGAGGTCCGCGGAGATATCGCGCGGCTCCGCGGCCAGCGCGGAGGTGGTGAGAGCGAAGAGCGGGAGCGCGAGGACCTTGGGCAGCATGGAAAACAAATGGAAAGAGGTCCGCACGCCGCAGGCAAAGTGGCGTATCTCTATAGGGGAAGCAAGCCCCCGACTGGGGACGCTCACGTCGGTTCCTGAATCACTTCAGTCATGAAACTCGAAGTCCGCCCGTGTTCGCCCCGGCAAACAAGACGGAGTGAGATGCCATTCGGCATGCCCTGATCTCCACGCAACAAAGCGCGCGACGCGCTGTTTGAAAAACAAACATCGATGAATCGCTGGTCCCCATGAAGAATCTTCGTATCGCGGTTTCACTTTGCGTCCTTCTTGCTGCCTCGGTGGCACGCGCTGGAGCGCCCGGGCAGGATGCCTGCGGTGTCTGGCTCCAGATCAACCATAACCAAACCTTCGACAACGACCTGAACGATCTTCGCCACTACAAAGGCGTCATGCTCAGCAAGTCATGGTCGGAGATCGAGCCGTCGGAAGGAGTCTTTGCGTGGAAACAATTGGACGCGAAACTGGAACAGGCGGCGGGCCTTGGTTTGTATTATGGCATCGGCATTCCCGGAGGACCTTTGGGTCCGGTCTGGCTCTACGACCATGGCGTTCCCAAGGTCATGACCGAAGGCCACAATCGCGACGGGCCTTACCCTTACTACCTGGATTCACACTACGAATTCTATTACCACCGACTCCTCGAAGAATTTGGCCGGCATATACGCTCCCTGCCGGCGCGCCTCACAGATCGCCTGACCTGTGTGCTGGTTATGACCGGATCCACGCAGGATGAAGCACCCTACAAGGGCGTCCCAACGCCCGCGAAGTATGCCATCTCGCCGGAGGAATGGCTTAAGTTTCGACTGACTACTTTCGCGAAGTATAATGCCGCCTTTCAGGAAGGGCCAGGCCCGGTGATCCCACTGCTCTTCAATGGCCTCATGTCATGGTCCGACAAAGGCACGGAAGCGCACGACTGGGTGAAGGCAAATCTCAAAGGGGAATGGGGGCACAAGGCCGCCATCGGCCATTTCTATCAACTGAATGGCGAGGCCGAACGCATCAAAGAGTATCGTCCGCCCCTCATCGATCCGGTGCCGGGCGGAAATGAATTCAGCTTTGTGCGATGCGAAATGGATGTGACCTGGCAGAAGGAAATCTTCCAAACGAATGTCGGCATGAACTTCTATTGGACAGCCCTGTCCGCCCTGCACAATGGACTAGGCACATGGCATCTGACTAGCACCGCACGGGAGTGGTGCCGCGAGAACAAGGATTGGGAGTTTATCGAATTCTTCAACAAGTATGCGGGCCAAAACCGATCGCCCGATGCAAACGGGGCGTTTTGCGCCTTGCGCGAAGGCTTGAATGCCGCGGACACCGTAAAATTTCCCGAGGGAACCTATGGCAAGGCCGACATCAAGAATAGAGCGCGCTATATTGCTATCTGCAAAGCTTATGCGGCGCGTGGCGCAACGATGGACTCGGTGGAGGCGGTCCTCAATGGACAAGGAAACCAGAGGAACACCCAGAAGGGGCTCAATGATGCGGGATGGGAGGTGCTGGATGGAAACTATGAACGCTTCCTGCACCAGATCGATGCGGAAGAGACCAGCATTGGCTGGTGGCGTGTAGGAGGACCTGTCACACCAGCCACACCGGTCTACGCGCGGTTTGCGCGCGGGTTCGAGCACGCCAGCGGAAAGGACGCCATGTATTTCGACATCAAGGACTCCTTCTTTCATGGGACGCCGTTGGACGGGCGAAGCCCTGTGACCGTGCGCGTGGTTTATTACGACAAAGGGACCGGGCAGTGGGCGCTGCAATATGATGCCGTGGGGGATCCCAGCAAGACCGCCTATGTGGTCACCAAGACCGATACGGGATCCTGGAAGGAAAAGACGGTCACATTGAACGATGCCTATTTCGGAAACCGCGGTCCGCATGGGGCCGACTTGACGCTCGTCAATACGGACGCGGACGATGACATTTTCCACATTGTCGAGTTGACGAAAGGGAATGGCCGGCCGCCCCAATAAAATGCGGGTGGAGGTCGTCATTTGACGCCCATCCGAACGTCATCGGCACGCCCGTTCGTTTCCCTCCCGGCGAAAGACGGCTCTCCTATCCAAGCTGGAGCTTGGACACGAGGGCGGAAACCGGCTCAAATAGCCGCCCCCCAATCAATATGAACACGAACGTCACGCCGCGCCTCGTCCTCTGGGCCGCCATTTGCATGGCCATTTTTCCCACCGCTCTCCGGGCCGCGGAGCGGAAAGTGGCGCAACCGAACATCGTCTTCATCCTGCTCGACAATGTGGGGCGTGAGTGGTTCGGCTGCTACGGCAGCGAAGAACAGTGCACCCCAAATTACGACCGACTGGCGCGCGCCGGAGTGCGCTTCGAGAACTGCTATACCACCGTGGTCTGCGGCCCGAGCCGCGTCGAACTCCTCACCGGCCGCTACCCGCATCGGACGGGTTGGTATCTGCATCACGACGCGGCGCTCTATAGCGGAGGCGGCTTCGACCCCAGGCGCGAGGTGAGCATCGCGCGCGTCTTGCGGGACAACGGTTATGCCACGGGCATCGCGGGCAAATGGCAGGTCAACAATCTCTACGACGAACCGGACGTGCTGACGCAGCATGGATTCCAGGAGCAATTGGTGTGGCCGGGCAGCATCGACCGCGAGCGGGTGGACGACACGTTCTGGAAATCGTACCAGGAGGCGATCGTGCGGCGCGATGCGCCGTTCCTCACCGAGGCCACGCGCAAGATCGAGAGCCGATACTGGGACCCGGTGCTCCTGCGCAACGGCCGGCGCGAACGGGCCGAGGGTCGCTTCGGTCCCGACATGTTTGCCGAGTTCGCAGTCGACTTCGTGCGGCGGCACCGGGAAGGACCGTTTTTTCTCTACTACCCGATGGTGCTGACCCACGGCCAGAATGCCTCGGAGCCAGTCGTAGCGACGCCCGCAAATCGCGCCGCGCCGCCGCAGGAGGAAAAGGCGAAATTTGCCGACATGGTACGCTACGCGGACAAACAGATCGGAGAATTCTTCGATGAACTCGACAAGCTCGGCCTGCGCGACAACACGATCGTGTTTGTGGCCTCCGACAACGGAACGGAAAAGAGCATCTCCGCTCGCGCCAACGGCCGGACCGTGCAAGGCGGCCTCTATCAAATCAATGAACCTGGCGGCAACGTGCCGATCATGGTCAATTGCCCCGCCCGGATCGCCGGCGGGCGCACCGCGCCGCTCACGGACTTTACGGACGTTTTCCCCACGATCTGCGACCTCACCCATTGCCCGCGCCCCAAGGACGTGAAACTCGACGGCCAGTCGTTCGCCTCGTTCCTCCAGGGTGAAGGCAAGGCGCCGCGCGAGTGGATCTTTAACGAATACGGCCCCGACCGCGTGGTGCGCGACGAACGGTTCAAGCTCAACCAACGGGGCGAACTGTTCGATCTCGCGGCCGATCCCGACGAGCAGCACCCGCTGGCGGCGCTCGATGCCGCGTCGACCGCGGCGAAGGCGAAACTCCAGCCCGTGCTCGACGGCATGCCTGCCCAGACCCCGCTGCCCTTCGAGCATCGCAGCCTGTCGGCGTTCAAGCTGCGCGCGGCGGCCGCGAAGAACGGAGACGCAAGTCCCGGCCCGGTCAATGCAAAGGCCGCGGACCCGGTGAAAACCACCGTCACTTACAAGCAGGCCGCCGGCGTGGATATCAAGGCCGACGTCTATGCCGTAGCGGGCGCGACAGAGCCGAGGCCGGCTGTCGTCTGGATCCATGGCGGCGGCCTGATCATGGGGCATCGCGAGCAACTGAGTAGCCAGGTGCGAGATTTTGCGCGAGCGAACGGATTCGTGTTAGTCTCGCTCGACTACCGGCTCGCGCCCGAGACGAAACTGCCCGCGATCCTCAGCGACATCGAGGATGCCTTCAAATGGATGCGCAGCGACGCGGCGAAGCAGCAGTTCCACATCGATCCGCAGCGCATCGCCGTGACCGGCGGTTCCGCCGGCGGATTCCTCACCCTGGCCTCGGGTTATCGGGTGGAGCCTGCGCCGCGCGTGTTGCTGGCGTTTTGGGGTTACGGTGAACTGCTGAGCGACTGGGCGTGCGGGCCGAGCCCGTATCCCCGGCACAACCAAAAGAAAATCAGCGATGAGGAGGCGGCGCGGCAGACCGACGGTTCGCCCGTGGCCGATTCGCGCGAGCGCAAAGGCGACGGCGGAGCGATCTATCTGCATGGCCGGCAGACGGGCGAGTGGGCGCGCGCCGTGTCCGGCCTCGATCCCAAGCGCGAGCCGGAAAAGTTCACTCCGCTTTTGCCGCTGAAGAATGTCACCGCCAGGTATCCGCCCACCGTCCTCGTGCACGGCACCGCGGACACCGATGTGCCCTTCGAGCAATCACAACTCATGGTCGCCGAGTTCAAGAAACATGGCATCCCGTTTGAGTTGCACGCGGTCGAGGGTGGCGAGCATGGACTCGGCGGCGGCAAGCCCGATGAGATTGCCGAAGCTTACCGGAAGGCTTTCGAATTCGTGAAACGCGAGCTCCTTAAGCCGTGATTACCTCAGGAGCCAACCCATGAACAATACTATGACAAGACTTGGACTTATTCTGGTGGTTGTTACCCTCCTTTCCCTCCCGGCCGTGGCCATCGACGCTGCGATCAAAGATGTTCGCAACGAACTCGACCAGATCGCAGCGCGCGGGAATACGCCCTCTGACGCCGCAGAACTCTCGGCGGTGGTGAAGCGTGCCCAAGCCGTTATCGCGGATGGCGAATCTACCGTTGCGAAACTTACCTCCAAGAACCTAGCGCTGGAAAAGGAAACAGCCGATCTTCGACAAATACAAACAGCCTTAACCAGCGGTCTGATCGGAGCGATTGTTACAGCGATCGTAGCGATCGCCGGAGTGATTGTAAAAACCATGGGCTCACGGATCGATAGAGACATTAAACGCCTCGAATTGGCTGAAAAGATTGCGAGTCTCGCGAGCAAAGGAGTTTCAATTCCTGAAGACATCGCCGCTATCTACAAAAGAAGCGCGCCGCCCTCAGCTTAGATCGTGTTCTGCACTTTGGCCGTTTGGGTGTCCCGGAGGGACAAGAGAAATTAGCCCCGGGTCGAGTGATCCCACGAAGCGGGAGAGCGAATACCCGGGGTTCTCTACCAAAATAGCGCAGCTCCATCCGTCCCGGCCTCCTGGCCGCATCGTTCCCCTCTCCCTCAGCGGAGATGCGGCTTCGCCGGGACGGATGGAGCGTTCGCTGGGGGGGGATACCCCGGGTGTTCGCTCGCAGACTCGCTCGACCCGGGGCTAATCGCTGGGACACCTCCGGTGTCCAAAGTTCAGAACACGCTCCAGGATTCACGAGCACGCTGGGCAGTGTTCCAGTAATGTAATTCTGCGGGAGAAAATGGCGGTGGGAATGGCTGTGGCTACACGCCCGGCCGACGATGAGCGCCTCCTCATCTCCCTCGTTCAAACATGCCATGAACGGAAAGAAACCCCGCTGGATCACTTCCCGATCGGGGGTGTCTTGGACGCGCCACAGCCGCAGTCACTACCACAGTTTTTTCCACCCGCGCGTTTCCGCAGGTAGCGCACGATGAAGAAGGCCAGCGCGCCAGCGACGATCAGGGCGACAGCGAGTTGATCGAGAATCGGGTTCATTGGAAACCGAGGAGTTTACCTCCCTGATAGACGACGAAGGCGCCGATCCAGGCGAGGATCGTCATGTAGGCGATTTGGAAGAGCGGCCAGCGCCACGAGTTGGTCTCGCGACGGACGATGGCCACGGTGCTGATACACTGCATGGCTAGAACATAGAACACCATCAGCCCGAGGCAAACGAGCGGCGTGAAGATGGGCGAACCATCGGCATGCTTCTCGGCGAGCATGGTGTCGCGCAGGGGAAGGATGTCCTCCTTGTCCTCGCTCTCGACGTTATAAACGATCGACATGGTGCCGACGAAAACTTCCCGCGCGGCGAAGGAGCCGATCAAGCCGATCCCGATTTTCCAATCGTAGCCCAGTGGCGCGATCACGGGTTCGATGGCGTGGCCCATGCGCCCGGCGGCGCTCTGGGCGAGCGCTTCGGCGGGAGTGGCCTTGGGGTCCGAAGGCTTCGGATAGGTGGCCAGAGCCCAGAGCAGGATGGAGAGCGCGAGGATGACGGTGCCCGCGCGGCGTAGAAAGAGCCCCGCGCGCTCCCACATGCGAACGGCAATCGATCGCAGGGACGGCATCCGGTAAGGCGGCATCTCCAGCAGGAGCATCGGCGTGTCGCCCTTGAAGAGCTTCTTCTTAAACAGCCACGCCATCGCGAAGGCTGCCACAATCCCGACGACGTACATGGCGAGCATGATGCCGGCTTTGACCAAACCCGACGCCACGGGCAGCAGCACCGCGATCATGAGCGTATAGACGGGCACTCGCGCGGAGCAGCTCATGAGCGGCGCCACGAGGATGGTGACGAAGCGGTCCTTCCGGTTTTCGATCGTTCGCGTGGCCATGATCCCGGGGATGGCGCAGGCGAAACTACTGAGCATCGGAATGAATGATTTTCCGTGTAGTCCGACCTTGGACATGAGCCGGTCCATGATGAAAGCGGCGCGCGCCATGTAACCCGTGTCTTCGAGGATCCCGAGGAAAAAGTAGAGGATGAGAATCTGCGGGAGAAAGACGACCACATTGCCGACCCCGGCGATGATCCCGTCGGTGAGCAGCCCGCGCAGATCGCTGTCGGGCATATGCCCGGCGACCCATTTGCCGAGCGCCTCGGTGCCGTCCTTGATCCAATCCATCGGCACCTGGGCGATGGTGAAGATGCAGAAGAACATGAGAGTCATCATCGCGAGGAAGGCGAGCCAGCCCCAGACACGGTGGGTGAGCCAGCCGTCGAGTTTGTCCGAAAACGAAAGGGTGTGATGGCCGGCGCCGGAATGCGCGGCGCCGCAAACGGTGCCAATCCAATCGTAGCGGGCGTCAACGGGCGCGGACAGAGGATCGATCCCGGCGGTGCGCAGGCGCTGCTGGGCGGTCCTGGTCGCGGCGATAATCTGGCCGTCGTGGTGGGTCACCTCGTCGAGCGCCTTGTCGTGGAGAGTGAGCAAAAGAAGCGCTTCGCCGCGGGCCACCTCGGGCGCAACCGGGAGCGTCTTCGCCAGGGCCATGACTTCGCGCTCGAGGACGATCGGCATCTGCGCGCAAATCGACGGCGGCGGGAGCGGCGAACGCGACACGGCCTGGCGCAGTTCGATGAAGCCCACGCCTTTCGTCGCGACCATCGGGATGACGGGCACCCCGAGTTTTTCGCGCAAGGCCATGAGATCGATCACCACGCCGTTCTTCTCGGCGACATCGACCATGTTCAGCGCGACGACCACCGGGATGTTCAGCTCGAGCATCTGGGCCACGAGGTAGAGATTGCGCTCGAGATTGCTCGCATCGACCACGCAGATGATGATGTCGGGCCGAGGCGTCCCCGGCAACCGGCCGAGGAGGACATCGCGCGCCACGGCTTCGTCCGGCGAGCGGACCTGCAGGCTGTAGCTGCCGGGTAAATCGAGCAATTCCATGGCCTCGCCATGGCTGCCGAAAAAGCGGCCTGTCTTCTTCTCCACGGTCACACCCGGATAGTTCCCGACCTTTTGACGCAGGCCGGTCAGAACGTTGAAGATCGTGCTCTTGCCGCAGTTCGGATTCCCCGCGATGGCGACATGCCGGTTGACCTCACGAACCAGCCCGGACGTGGGCGCTGAAACGGGCGCGCTCATTTCACAGCCGCGCGACGTGCACGCCGGCGGCGTCCTTTTTCCGAAATGAAAGATGGTAGCCGCGCACCTTGATATCGATGGGATCGCCGAGAGGAGCGTAGCGGATGACCTCGCATTGCGTGCCGACGGTCAGGCCCATCTCCAGCAAACGCTGGTGCTGTTCGGGCGGAAGATCGAATCCGAGCACGCGTGCTTTCTGCCCGATGGGCAGGGCGCTGAGAGGCTCACCGGATTCGGTCGTCATGCGGCGATTTTCTCGACGCGCACATGCTCGCCCAACCCGCGCCCGATCGCCACCCGCATGCCCATGATGGAACAAATAATCGCCGCGCCGTCCGTAATTTTGCGCACTTCCACTCGGTCCTGAAACCCGAGTTCGCGCAGCCGCATGCACTCCGGGCAATCCGGGCAGATGGTGACGACCCGCAAACGCTCTCCGACTTTCGCACAAGCGAGCGTCAGGATGGGTTGTGAAATCGAGACGGACATAAAGGATCTGGGGCTCGGAAACGTAGCAGGGCCTGAGATTCTGTCGCAACATAGATTTGTCGTCATAGCGGGATTTCTCAGCACACAGGTGACGCCGGCCCGTCACCAGTGTTAGAAAGAACTGTATGCGACGCCTTTTCTCGCGGATTTGCTTCGCCTTGATGCTGGGCGTGCCTCTGCCCGGACGAGGCGCGGGGCTTGATTTTTGGGTCTGGCACCGCACCAAACCGCTGGCCGAGGAGGAGCGTACCGCCCTGACTGCGCTCGGCGTGAGGACACTCTACTGGCACGTGGGTGAGATGGAAAACCGGGCCGGTCACTGGAAATGGAAAGCATCCCCTCGAACTACGCAGGGGCTCGCCGAGGGATGGCGGGTGGTGCCGGTGGTGCGGCTGACGTGCGAGGGAAAACAGCCTTTTCCGTCCGCAGCTCTCCCGCAATTGCGGGACGATCTGTCGCGCGTCATCAGCGAAGGCGGGGAACTGCAGGTGGATTACGATTGCCCGGATCGCGTGCTTCCCGAATACGCGTCGGCGCTGCGGGTGATCCGCCAGGCGGTCCCGCATCTGTCGATCACCGCGCTGGCAGGATGGCCGCGTCTGGCCGGGTTCTCCGCGCTCGCCGGCACGGTCGAGGAGATCGCTCCGATGTTCTACGATCTCCAGGCCGAGCCTACGGGCGTGACTGCGGAATCACCGCCGCCCGCGTTGCTCGATCCCGGCCAGTTCGAGGCGGTGCTGCAGCCCTGGAAAGGATGTCCGATTCCCTGGCGCGCCGGATTGCCGACGTTTGCGCGCCTGACAGTTTTCGACCGGACGGGTCTTTCGCGCGGGCAGATTCCCAATTGGTCGTGGGAAGATTTCTGCTTTCACAAATCGCTTCACACGCTCGCGCCCACACGACTCGGGGTGACGCTGCTCCGGGCGGACACGGATACCCGCGTCGCCTCCACCCCGGTGTTGAAGGATGAATTGGTGGTCTCCCGTTTCACCGACCGGCCGACTCTGGCGCGCGCTGTCGGCCTGGCGCGATCCGCCGGCGCGGCGGGGATCGTCTTGTTCCGGCTACCGGATGGGACGGGCCCCGCGGGCTGGTCGTTGGGAGACTTGGGTGAGATCGAGTCCACAGTCCGACCCAGCCTGATCGTCCGCCGCACCGCGGGCGGACTGCTGGAACTTGTCAACGAGTCTTCGGTCGATCTTCCCCCGCGGCTCAGCGGGGAAAAAAGCGATCACGACCGTGGCTATGCGCTGGAGATCGACGCACCGGCGCCCGTCTTTCGTGAAGCCCTGGCCGGCGATTTCTGGCGCGTGAACAGCCATGCCCAGCCCGATGCGAAAAAGCCCGTGCCGGTCGTAGTTCCCCTGGCGACGCGGCTCACCTATTGGTTCAGCGAACTGCGCGGCCACGGCGTCCTGCAAAGCGGGCTGCTGCAACTCGCTCCCGAAGTCAGCCTCGACGTCTTGCGCTACCGCGTCCTCAATGGCGGACCGATCGGCGACTGGAAGCCTCTCGCACCTGCCACTGCACTACCCGCCACTCCATGAGAATAAAACCGGCAACCCTCCTCTCCCTGGCAACGCTGGCCATCACCGCCGCCGTCGCGCCCGCGCCCCTACGCGCCACCGGCGGCTTCGACGAAGAGCCACTCACCTCGATTCCCGATCTCATCAAGCTGGACCAACTCCCGGCCAAAACATTCCAGCAGATCCACGATGAGACGAGGCAACCCGCGCCGAAAGTCGAAAAGGTGGACGTCCCCGGCGAAGTCGCCGCCTTCCAGGGAAAGACCGGCACGCAGGTGCTCGCACGCATCGACCAACTCGTTGTCCAAGCCCGGGCGACGCAGGACATCGAGACCCTCAACCTGCTCAACGATCTGCGCGATCTCTACGCCGGCCCGGCCAATGCGGCCGAGACCGCGGAGTATGTGGCCTGGCGGACCGGCAAGCCCGCGCTGGAAGCAGACGACATCGACGCGCGGTTGAAGAAAGCTTCCCCGGCGCTGCGCCCTCACTACCTCTACCTGCGTGGCGCGGTGGTCTTCCGCGCGCCCGATGCCGACCAAAAGGACGTGAAAAGCCAGGTTTGGTTTGACCGGATCTTGAAGGAGTTTCCCAAGCATCCCCGCGCGGAGGTGGCGCTCTTCATGTCCGCCCGCTGCCAGATCTCACAGTCGCGAGCCCGGGATTACACGGCGTACCAGCCGGTCATCGAGCCGGCCAAGCGGGCGCGGGCCAAGGCGCTCCTTGACGAGTATCTGGCCAAATATCCCAAGGGCCGCTGGGCGGGCGATGTGCTCGGCTGGCTCGGCGCATGGCACTACGACGGCAAAAATTATTCCGAGGCGCTGACGATCTATCTCAGCCAGATCGACTATCCCGGCCATCCCGAACTCACGATCAGCGCCCTGGAGATGTGCGAGAAGACGCTGTCGCACCTGGTCTCGGCTCCGCGCGAAAAAGCCTGGGCCGCCGTGGCCAAAAATCCGCTGGCCGCGCAGGCGTTGGTATATCTGCTCATCAACTCGGCCGAGTCGGACAACTACAACGGCAAACTCGATCCCGCGGATGACGTGAAAGCATGGAAGAAGAAGCTGCTGCCGCAAGTGGCCGCGGCCATCGCGAGCCAGGAGAAGCTCTACCAGGACGCGACCTGGCGGCCCCGTTACCTGTCCACGCTCGCGCTGGCGCTCAGCGGCGCGGGCCGGCAGGACGAGGCGCTCAAGCTGCTCGACACGGCCGGTCCCGCCGCGCAAACCGACGATCTGCTGCTCGCGCGCGGCGCCGTGCTCCAGCGCGCGAAACGCCATCCGGATGCCGTGGCCTCGTATCGCACGCTCCTGGAGAAATTTCCCAAGAGTCCCCTCGCCCGCGGCGCCCATTTGCGCCTCGGGCTGGCCCTGGCCGACGATCATCAAGCGGGTCACGCCGTGTTGGAACTTGATCAACTGATCTACAAGGCCCCGGCCGCCGGAGAGGCTCCCAACAAGCCCGCCGCTCCCGAAGAGGCTCCTCCAGCGGATGAAGCAGACGACGATTCGGGCGCCATTCCCATCTACTCGTACGTGACGGACAACGCGGTCCAGCAGCTCATCGATCAATGGCTGAACTTCGCTCCCATCGAGGAGCTGGCGGCCCCGGCTGCGGTTCCCGGGCTCGACCCGGTGAAACGGCTGCGGCTCACGGAACCGATCGCCGAACGCCTGCTGGCGAAGGAGCAATTCGAGGAAGCGCGGAAATTCATGACGCCAGCGCAGTTCGATCTCGCCGCCGGCCCGATCGCGAAGCTGACGGCCGCCGCCCGCGAGGCGAAAGACCCCGCGGCACGGGCCACCGCGTGCCTTGCACTCGCCGATGCATGGTCCGTCGCGCGCGGCAAGCTGCTCACCTACCCGCTGGATACGGACAAATACCGCTCCGAAGTGTATGCCGGTGAAGCGCCCGACGCGAACACGCGCCGCGCCGAAAGCGCGGCCGCCTTCGGGTATGGCGGCAACATCCGGCTCGATCTCGAGAACCGCGATGAACTGCGCCACGCGTTCAACTGGTGGATCGAAGCGTCCGATGCGCAACCCGGCTCCGCCACGACGGCCACCGCGCTCTGGCGGGCGTTACGCGCCATGCCGCTCGTGGCCGACGTCTCGCAATTTGCCTACGGGCGCGCCGTCTCCCGCAAATGGACGGAAGTCGCGCGCAAGCTCTACGACCGGCTCCGGACCGAGTGCGCGGATTCCGTGGAAGCAAAACGGTTCGCCGTCACGTGGAGTTTTCCGCCGCCGAAAAAAGGAGCCCCGGACGAATACCAAGGCTACGTCAGCCGCGATCCCGCCGGCGCTGCGTTCCCAGTTTCCGAGGCGCTGGGCGTCGAGGAGTCCGATTCGGCGGGCGTTTCCGAAACGACGACCGTAGACCAGCGGTTGGAGGATCTCGCGCGGGACGCGCGCACGGCGAAGCCCGAGGCGCTCAAGGCACGCCTCCAGACATGGCATGAGGCGGTGAAGGGCGGGATCACCGGCCTCTATGCCACGCGCTGGGTGAATTTCTTCGACGACCTCGCTCTGTTTTTCTCCGAGCCGGGTATCGATGGCGAGACGCGGCAGCGCTATGTGCAAATGCGGGCGAGGTTCCTGCAGCGATCGGCGGTCGGCAGCGGTGACTACGATACCGAGGCTCCCGAGAAGGAGGCCCACCCGGATACGCTCCTGCAAAAGGACATCGCCACCGCCCTCGCCGATCCGCGGACCAAACCCGCGGCCGACTATTTCGAATTCCTGAACCTGGCAGTCATCGCCAACCACTTTGTTTTCATGAAGGAAAACAACGTGGCGAAAAGCAAGGAGGCCGAAATGCTCGAGGGAAAAGACGGGAACACCTACCGCACGCACAACTATCCGCTGCTGGCGAAGAAGGTCCGCGCGTTTCTCGACAAGTACCCGCAAAGCAAAAAGCGCGAAGCGGCGCTCCTGCTCGAGGCGCGGGCCATCTTCCGCGGCTCCGAGGAAATGCCCTTCCGGAATTCTGTCACCTGGCCGCAGGGCGCGCGGTGGGAGGGCGGGTATGTGACCACGGTCGCCTCGCAGGAGCCCTTCGATGCCAGGCGCGTCGGCGCGGCCCTCGATGCCTACGATCTCGCGGTCCCCAAGGGACGCTACGCCCCCGACATCCGCGATTACCGCGCCGCCGTCGCGCTCCGGTTGCGCGATTGGAAGTCCGCGCTGGAGATGACCATCGCCCAGATGGACGACACCCTCCGGCAGGACCTGCAAGAGCCGGCCGCGCTACGCCTCGGCACGATCTTCGACCAGCTCGCCGATGAACGCTATCGCGCCGATCTCGTGCCCGTGATCAAGGCGAACCCGCGCGCCCGCACCCTGTTGCTCAAATATCTCGCCGATGACTTCAACGCCCACCCGCTGCGTTACCTCGCCGCCTGGCTGCGGGAGCAAGTCGGCGCTTCCACCACCCCTCCCACTCGTCCCAAATCATGAAACGTCCGGCCATCGATTCTTTGTTGCCCTGCTTTGCAGTGGCCATCGCCGCGGTCCTGGCGCCGGGGCCCTTGCACGCGACCGGTGACTACGCCGAAGAGCCCCTGGCTCCGCTCTCCGACCTGCTCAAGCTCGACCAATTGCCGGCCAAGACGCTCCAGCAACTCCATGACGAGATGGGGAAACCCGCCCCCAAGGCCGAAAAGGTGGACGTCGAAAAAGAAGTCGCGGGATTCAAATCCATGACGCCCGCGCAAGTGGTCGCGCGGATCGACCAGCTCGTCCCCCAGGCGCGCGCGACGCAGGACACACCGGCGCTCAACCTGCTCAACGATCTGCGCGACCTCCACGCCGGTCGGGCAGACGCCGCAGAGATCGCCGACTATCTGGCCTGGCGCACGGCCAAGCCGGCCTACGAACTCGCGGAAATCGAGGGCCGGATGGAAAAAGCTTCGCCGGCCCTTCTGCCGCACTTCATCTACCTGCGGGGCGCGGCCTTCTATCACGACCAGCAATTCGAGAAGAGCGTCCATGAGTTCGAGAGGCTCTTGAAGGAGTTTCCCGAGGACCCTCGGGCGGAAGTGGCTCTCTTCATGTCGGCGCGCTGCCACCTCGTGTTCTCGCGAGCGGCCGCCAACGACAATGTCAAAGGCCCGGAACAGCGAGCGTTGACGAAAAGGACCCTCGAAGAATACCTGGCGAAATATCCCAAGGGCCGCTGGGCGGGCGATGCCCTCGGCTGGCTGGGCGCATGGCATTGGGACGGCAACGATCTTTTCGAGGCACTGAAATGCTACCTCGGCCAGCTCGACTATCCCGAGCATCCGGAACTCGCCTCCTCGGCCCTGCAGATGTGCGAGAAAATCCTGTCCTTCTCGGCCTCCGAGCCGAAGGAAGAAGATTGGGCCGCCATCGCGAAACATCCCATCGCGGCGCAAGCCCTCGTCTATCTCGTCTGCAATACCGCGGAAGCGAACAACTACGATGGGAAATTCGATCCCGTGGACGAGGTTAAAGCGTGGCGGAAGAAAGTGCTGCCGCAAATCGCCACGGCCATCGCCGGGCAGGAGGCTCTCTACAAGGACGCGACCTGGCGACCGCGCTATCTGTCCACGCTCGCGCTGGCGGCCAGCGGAGCGGGAAACCAGGACGAGGCGCTCAAACTTCTCGATGCGGCCGGTCCCGACGCGACGAGCGACGACCTCCTGCTCGCGCGCGGTGTGGTGGCGCAACGCGCCCGGCGCAACCCCGACGCGGTCACGGCGTTTCGTTCGCTCATCGAAAGATTTCCCGCCAGTCCCCTGGCGCGCGGCGCCTGCCTGCGCCTCGGGCTCGCGCTGGCCGACGATCATCAGGCGGGCCAGGCGGTGCTGGAACTCGACCCCCTGCTCGTCAAGGCCCCGGACGCCCGGCCGCCCGACTCGCCGCGCAGCGTCTATGAAGAGGAGGGCCATTACCCGATCTATTCCGACGTCCCCGACCAAGAGGTGCGGCAACTGGCCGACTTGTGGTTGAACTTCGCCCCGATCGAGGAACTGGCAGCGCCGGCCTCCGCGCCCGGCATCGACCCGGTCAAGAGGCTCCGCCTCACGGAACCCATCGCCCAGCGCTTGCTGGCGAAGGAGCAATTCGAGGAAGCGAAAAAGTACCTGACTCCCGCGCAGTACCAACTCTTCGCCGGCCCTCTCGAAAAGCTGACGGCCGCCGCGCGCGCCGCGAAAGATCCCGCCACGCACGCGGCGGCCTGCCTGGCGCTCGGCGACGCGTGGGCTGCGGCCCGCGGCAAGCTGCTCACCTATCCGCTCGATTCCGACGAGAATCGCAAGCTGGTCTATCCGGAAGACGCCTACGATGCGAATTCGAGCCGGACCGAGGCCGCCGCCACCCTGGGCTACACGGGCAACTATTCCCTCAACCTGGAGAACCGCGACGAGCTGCGGCATGCGTTCAACTGGTGGCTCGAGGCGTCCGACGCCAAGCGGGGCACGGCGGCCACCGCGACCGCACTCTGGCGCGCGCTGCGGGCCATGCCGCTCATCGCGAGCGTTTCGTCATTCACTTTCAAGCAAGCCATCGCCCGCGACTGGACCACGGTCGCACTCAAGCTCGACCATCGGCTGCACACCGAGTGCTCGAACTCCGTGGAAGCGAAACGCTCTGCCGTCGCCTGGAACTTTTCGGAGCCGAAGCCGGACGCGCGCGTGCACGAAGATGGCGCCAGCGACGCCCCGGCGGACGGTTCTTTCTGGACGCTCCATGCGCTCGGCATCAAGGAGCACGAATGGCGGGAAGACGGCGATGAAACGCGACAACTGACGAAGTTGGTCCACGACGCCGGCACCGCCAGCCAGGAAGTGCTCAAGGCAAACGCCGCGGAGTTTCGCGACGCGGCGGAGGACAAGTTCATCGATCTGTATGGTTCCCGCTGGGTAAACTGCTTCGACGATCTCGCGGAGTTCTTCTCCGAACCGCCGATCCCCGGCGCCGTGCGGGAACGCTATGTGCAAATGCGCGCCCAGTTCCACAATCGGTCCGCCGTCGGGAGCGACGGAGAGGTCGACGGCAGCAGTGCACAGCACCCGGACGTGGTCTTGCAAAAGGGCATCGCCTCCGCACTCGCCGACCCGCAGACCAAACCGGTGGCCGACTATTTCGAATTCCTGAACCTCGCGGTGATCGCGAACCACTTCGTCTTCCGAAAAGAAACCAATGTGCCCAAAAGCGAGGAGGCTGAGATCCTCGAACAGAAAAACGAGAATACCTACCGGACGCACGACTACCCTCTACTGGCCGCAAAAGCGCGCGCGTTCCTCAGCAAATACCCAAAGAGCAGGAAGCGCGAGGCGGCGCTGCTTCTCGAAGCGCGCGCCGTCTTCCGCGCCTCCGAGCAGAAGCCGGTGCTCGTTCCCGCCACCTGGCCGCAGTTGCCAGCCTGGGATGGCGGATTCCTGACGACGCTCATCGCGCAGGAGCCGTTCGACGCCAAACGCGTGCGGGCCGCGCTCGACGCCTACGATCGCGAATTCCCCAAGGGGCGTTACACGGCCGATATCCGCGATTACCGGGCCGCGGTCGCCTTTCGACTGCACGAATGGAAGCCCGCCCTGGAGATGACGGTCGCGACCCTCCAGGAGCCGAGGGTGGACCTGCACGGGGCCGCGGGACGGCGGCTTGGCGCTCTCTTCGCACTGCTCGCCGACGAACGCTATCGCGCCGACCTCGTGCCCATCATCAAAGCGAATCCCCACGGCCGCGAATTGTTACTCAAGTACCTCGACGCCGAAGGCTACGACCACCCGCTCCGTTGCCTCAGCACATGGCTGCGCGGGCAGGTGGCAAAGCGCTAGCCAGGCCATAGGAAAGAGGACGCACGAAACAGGTATGGGATCGATGTCAGTGTTCGCGCCCGCCTTCGTCGTCATTCTTGAGCGAAGCGAAGAACCTCTGATCTCTGCCTTTCTTCACGAGCGCGACTGTAGATGCCGGAAGAGATCAGAGTTCCTTCGTGCCTCAGGATGACGGTCAAGGGCTACCCGTCCATTGCCAAAAGTGCCAACTGGCTGGCCACGTCTGTTTCTTCCCCAAGCCGACTCTGCCTATCAGGAAAGAAGCGCGTCCACGCGCCTTGAAACCCCGGCGATGTTCTCCACGCGCTGGTGTGCTTCAGGCCGATCGATGTCTTTCATCTGGTAGAGCGCGGCATCCTTCCACACCCACGCCTCGGGTTGATACGGCCCGACCTTCCGCGGGTCGCTCCACGTGTGAATCGAGAGCAGGCGCGTCGAGAGCGCGGCGGCGATGTGCATCGGGCCGCTATCCACGCTCACGACGAACGCCGCGCGGCGGATCAACCAGATCAGCTCCAGCAACGTCGTGCGATTGAGCAAGTCGGTGACATTTGCGCCCGGGTCCACCCGCCCTTCGCTCCGGCCGGCGACGATCACCCGGCGCGGGGCCACCTCGCGGCAGAAGGTCGCGACGTCCTCAGCAGAAAGCGATTTTCCAGCGCCACGCGAGAATGGGTGAAGCAGGATGAAAGGTTCCGGGTGAACGAAATCCGCCGGCGCGTCACCCGGAGGCAGGCGCCAATCGAGGGGCGGTGCTACATCGATCCCGAGCGCGGCGACGAGCGCGAGATACCGATCCACCGCATGGTTGATCCCGCCGACTTCGACGCGGTGATCGTAGAACCAGCCGGCGCCTTCCCGGGCGTCGGACAGACCCACGATCTGCCCGCCGCCGCCGCGGCCGAGCCGGGCAATCATCGCGCTCCGCAAAAGACCCTGGAAATCCAGCACCAGATTGGCTCGCACCCGTCCGCGCAGCCCCCGGGCCCACGGCATGATCCGAAATAGACCGCGCCCACCCCGAAGTTCGTGCCGGGGAAAAATAATGGTTTCATCGACGTGAGGATTGCCGTCGAGCAGTGGCGCCCACTCAGGATTGATCAGCCAGCGCAATCGGGCCTCCGGCCAGTGGCGCTTCACCATGGCCACCGCGGGCAACGTATGGACGACATCGCCCAACGAACTCGGCTTGATGACAAAAATCTCGCGCGGACTTTGACCGGCCTCGATAGGGTTTGGAAAAGGCACGATCTTACTCCCTCCCGCCGGGACCGTTACCCGGCGGGCGGCTATTTTCCCAAGGCCAGCCGGTCGGCGAGCCGCTGCGGGAGGCCGGCGGCGACGATCTTGTCCTGCGCGGTCCAGATGTCGTACTCCAGCCGGCGCAGTTCGATGAGCTGCTTTCCAGGGGTGTAGAGAACATACGCGGCGTGCCAGTCGCCATCGCGGGGCTGGCCGACGCTGCCGCAGTTGATGAAATACTTCTTTCCGGGCTCGACGGTCAGTTTCTCCAGAAACTGGCTCTTCACCGACCCGTCGCGGATATACGCGCGCGGCGCGTGGGTGTGGCCGTAAAAGCAAATCTGCGTGTGCTGGTAGTTGAAGCTGGCCGCGGCATCGAGCTGGTTGAAGACGTAACCCCATTTGTGCGGGGTATCGAGCGTGGCGTGGACGATCGTGAAGTCCCTCACCTGCCGGACCATCTTCAGGTCGCGCAACCACTGTTTGTCCTCCTCGGTGAGTTGCTTGCGCGTCCAGTTGATCGCCTCCTCGGCCAGCGGATTGAAGCCCTCCAATTCCAGCGAAATCGAGGCCTGTTCATCGTGGTTCCCCTTCACGACCGGGCAATCGAGATTGCGGACGATTTCGAGGCATTCGTGCGGGTTCGCATTGTAGCCCACGACGTCCCCCAGGCAGACGTAATGCGTGACCTCGTGCTTCTCGGCGTCGGCTAGGACGGCCTTGAGTGCCTCGAGGTTGGCGTGGATATCTCCGAAGATGGCAAAACGCATGTCAGGGGTTGGGAACCGGAGGAATAGCAATTTTCTGCTCCGGGGGAATCTTCAATTTTTCCTGAAGAATGCCGAGCCATTTCAGCAGGGTGGGCAGGCGCTCGTCTTCGCCCTGCAAATAAAACTTGCGTAATAGCTCATAAGCCTCCCGTTCATGGCCGGGACATTGGGCCAGTTCATAGGCGGCAAAACGATGCACATAGACCGGTGCGTCCGGGACCGCGGCCCCCCGGATATATACCTCGGCCGCCCTGCAGTGGTCCTTGAATTTCTCCTCATAGACCTTGCCCAGCCGGATGTAGAGCGTGGGGCTGTCGGGATTATTGGCGATGCCTCGCACCAGGTAGTCCTCGCCGATCGTCCAATATTCACGCTGCGCTTTGAGGCGGAGCGCTTCCCGCGGCTGAGTCTTGTCGTCGAAGGCCGCCACACTCGCATTGTACGCCATGTGCCACGCGGCATTCTCCCAAAAGAGGATGCAACGCGGCTGAAGCTCGGTCGCGCCATCCAGGGCGACCTTCATGCGTCCCCACTCGACCCGCTCCCACAGCACGTGCGCGTAGATGTAGAGTCCGTCGGCGATTGGCCCGCGGAAGCCGCTCAAGGCCGCGACAAATGCCATCTGCCCGATGCGCTCCTGGAGGCTGAGATTGAATTTCGCGCCGTGGAAATAGGCTGCCTTGCGCTCGGCCTCGAGGCGATTTTCAAAGGGCATCCGCACCGCGCCGAACGCCAGGATCATGAGGAAGCCGAGAACGAGCCGTCGATTCATAGCTCCTTCCCGGAAAACATGAAGTACCCGATCAGAAAATAGACCGTGATGTAGGTGCCGCCCAGGCCGATGGTCTTGAGGAAAAGCAACATCGGGATCGCGTTGCCGGCAATCACGTCATCCGCCAGGTCGAGCGCTCGCAGGTCCGGGATGGAAAGCGCGACCAAGGCGAAAAAGACCTTGGCCACCGGCCCCGCTGTCACGCTGCTCAGATAGGCTTCCCGCGCAATCGGCTGGATGTGGCCGATCAACGCGGCGATCACGGACACGATCACGGTGAAGATCGATGACGAGGCGAAGGTCGAAAGAAGCAGCGTCAAAGCGGCACAGAGGGCCGACTTGAAGTAGATGACAATGATCCCCGGCAGCAGATTGCCATTAAAAGTGCTCTTATGAATCTGCGCCAAGGCCGCGGCCAGGTCCCTCGTCGGAGTGGTCCGCACAGCCTCCGCGATGGCGCTTTGCTCGGCGGTGTAGAGGACCGCCACGAAGAGCGTACTCATCAGGGACAGGGAGATGAAAAGCAGCAGCAGAACGCCCACGAATTTGCCCAGAAGGTACTCAAACCGCGGCACAGGCTTGGCGAGAATCGTGTACAGGGTCCGGTCTTCGATATCCTTGGGGAGCAGCATGGCCGTGGCCAGGACCGCCAGGAGCCAGGTGAAGATCGACATGGCGCCCAGCGAAGCGCTCTTGAGCGCCTGGTGCTGCTCCTGAAATGTCATCTTCGAAGTGAAGAACGAGATGCCGATCACAATGAAGCCAAAGAACAGCAAAAAATAGAACACCTTGAGCCGGATGAGCTCGAGCAGGGTATTCGAGGCGATGGCGTGAACTCGCGCGAGCGAGAAGACCTTGTGGCGGGTCACGGTGGGTGTGGCGGTCATGGGGGTTCCGTTCATGGCTGCGTCGTCACATCGAGGAAATAGCGTTCGAGAGTCTTCTGGGGCTTGCGTTGCTCGATGAGCCTGGCGGGAGACTTCGCCACGATCGCCTGGATCTCGGCGAGCAGTTCCGGCGACGCGTTTTCGAGGATCAATTCCGTCTGGCTCTGAATCGAAATGAGATCTTCCAGCTTCCCTTCCCGAATCATCTCGCCGTGGTGCAGGATGCCGATGCGGTCGCAGATTTCCTGCACCTGCTCAAGGAGGTGGGAGCAGAGCAAGACCGTGATCCCACGCTTTTTGAAATCGAGGATCAGGTCGCGGATTTCACGCGATCCTGCCGGATCGACACCCGCGGTCGGCTCATCGAGGACCAGCAGCCGCGGCTCCTGGATCATCGCCTGGGCCAGCCCGATGCGCTGGAGCATCCCTTTCGAGTAGCCACCGAGCCGTCGATTGGCGGCGTTTTCCAGGCCGACGAGCTTCAACAGCTCCTTCGTTCGCTCGGCGATTCGCGCCCGCTTCAACCCGCATAACTTTCCGTAAAAGTGCAGGGTCTCCTCACCCGTAAGATACTTGTAGAAATAGGGGTTCTCCGGGAGGAACCCGACATCCTCGCGGCTCTCGACACTCGTCGAATCACGTCCGAAAATCTCGGTGGTGCCCGAAGTGGGCGTCACAAGGCCGAGGACGATTTTCATCGTGGTCGATTTTCCCGAGCCGTTCGGCCCGAGCAGTCCGTAGACCTGACCCGGCTCGACCGTGAGCGAAAGGTCCTTCACCGCGGTCACTTTATCCCGCCGAAACGGGATCGGGTAAATCTTTGTGACGTTTTGGATGGAAATCGCGGGGGTGGCCATTGGGGACTGTGAGACAGGGATGTTACGGCTTTATGACCGAACGATACGTTTCTGGCATCAAGACAGAATCTCGAATCCGCGCACACCTGCAAGCGGCGGAATCGGGATGGCGGTCACGCTCTTGATGTGGCTCTTCAATTCACTCTCGATCACGGCTTCCAGAAAATCATCCACCTCGTTGCGCTCGCCGCTGCATTGCAATTCCACCCGGCCGTCCGGCTGATTGCGCACCCAGCCGACGACATCGAAACCACGGGCGAGCTGCTTGCACGTGTAACGGAACCCGACACCCTGCACGCGCCCTTCGTAAAAGATCTGGCGGGCGATCATGCGGGAACCTCGAGGGAACGCAGGTGCGCGGCGGCGACTTCCGGCCACACGTTGTTCAGCCAGCACCCCGTGGCCAATTCCACCCCACTGCGAAAGTAGAGCCGAGGGAGGATCTCGATGTGCCAGCGGAAGTCGTGTTCGATGGTCGTCCAATGATCGGCGCGGCCCGCGCGAGTCGGCGCCGTGAAGACCATGAGATTGTAGGGCGCGTGGTCCAGGGCGCGGTTGAGCTTGGCGAGGGCGATTTTCAGCACATCGGCGAGCTGCGCGGTCTCCTGGCTGGTCAGGCCATGAAAATCCGGGCACTGCCGCTTCGGATAGATCGCAAGTTCGAATGGCGCGCGCGAGGCGTACGGGCAGAAAACGGTAAAACCGTTGTTTTCGTAGATCAGCCGGGTGCCAGTGCGCACTTCCTCGTGAAGGATGTCCTCGAAGATCGAACGCTTCCGGGCATCATAAAAGGTGCGCGCCGTTTGCAACTTGCGCATGAGCAGCGGGCTGATGACCGCCATCGCCAGAAGTTGGCTGACGCTGTGGGCGACGCGTTCACCCGCCGCCACCCCGACATTCTTCACGATGGTAAACGAGCGCATCCGCGGATCGCGCATCAGATCCAGCATCCGCACCTTCCAGGCGTTGATGACCTGCTCGATCTGCACCAGCGAAAGCTCCTCCAGGGCCTTGCCGCCGGGATCTTCGATGATCACCTCGTGCGCGCCGACCCCATCCATGCGGTCGTAGAACCCATCGCTGTGCCGGGCGGCATCGCCCTCCACGCGGAGCAAGGGGGCGCGGTTTGGCACCACCCGGACCTGCCATTCGGGGCTGGGAGTCGCGAGCAGGGCCTGCGGCGCGAAGCGCTCCGATCCAGCCACGAAGGGGCTCTCGCGGGGCGGTTCGTCGCGCACGGAACCAAAGGCCGGCGGGACCGGTCGGGCCGCGGAAAAAATGGTCCACGCCTGGGTCAGCGGGTCGAGACGCATTTCGGTTTTGTCCATCGGTCAGGGCTCTAGTCGATTGATAGTTGCGGCGGCAGGATTGCGGGAGCGAGGTTCATTACAGGATTTCGCACCCCGGCTGCCAAGCGAATCATCCTCAGTGCAGTGCGCCGAGGGCGCCCGCCCACTCGGCGTCCCTGGCATCGATGACGATCACTTCATGGGCGTCCGTCTGGCGAAGGCGGACGACGCGGGGCGCATCCGCTTCGTAGCTGCGTTCGGACACACGGGGATTGGTGAGCTTGTGGCGCTTTTCGAGCAGCTTCTTTTCCGCGTCAAAAAACTCCGCCGCCTCCGCCGCGCTGGACCAGATCGTCTTCCACACAATCGCCTCCCCTCCCGCAAAATACAGATACCGATCGCCCCGCCAGCCATTCGCCGCCCGTTCGCCGGTCGTGGCATCGAGCCACTCGGTCAGCAGAATGCGGATGCCCATTTCGCCCACGGTATTGTCTCCCACCGGAGCCTCTCCCTTTACCTTGAGCTCGGCCCATTCGATCGCGATCGGGTCTTCTCGAGGATTCGCCATGTATTTCTGCGGATGAAGAATCTGCGCCGTCGAAGCCGGCGGATCCGCATAGGCCTTGGAGACCGCCTCATACCCGCCCTGTCCGTAGAGGGCCGCACAAAACACCTGCCCGCGAAGATAGGGGAAGACGAGCATTTCGCGGAGGAAGCGCGGCGCCGTTTCGAGCTGCTTCATATTCTGGGTGAAGCTCGCGAGCATGCTGTCCTTGAACATCTGCTTCGACATGTTCTTCATCATGAATTCGCTCATGACGAGGGTGGCGTCGCCCTCGACCAGCGCGCTGGCGGCGGCGGCCCGGTCGTCGTTGGTCTTGAGTTCCAGGGGCAGCCGTTTCAGCCCGAAATGCTGGTCCTGCAACCCGTGAGTGAGTTCATGGGCGAGCACGACGCGGTTCTGCGCGTTGTCGAGCGTCGCGTCCTCGTACATGAAAAGCTTGTGGGCATGCTGGTCGTAGAAGGCGGCGACCTGTTCCCCGAGGAGATCGATATACTTCTGCCGCAGCGGATATTTCGGCGGCAGCAGGCCGATGAGGGCCATGGCATCGGCCATTTGGCCAAATTCCTCGACCGAAAAGACCTCGGCCAGCTTGCCCGCGATCGTCTGTTTGATCTCCTTGCGGTTGAGGACCTGGTAATTGATCGGCTCTTTGAATTCGAGGCCGCGGATCTCAACGACTTGCTTCTCAATGTCTTCCCGCTGGACCTTGTTCGCCGCCAGGGCTTTCTCTTTCTCATGGCGGGTGAGGATCTGGCGCAGGCGATCGTTTTCCGCGGTCACCGCTTCCACAGCACGAGGCGAGAAGGTGGTGAGTGGGGTCTCGCTGGAAATCTTCGGGTCGAGCGCGTGGACGGCCTGGGTGAGGCGCGCGCTTTCTTCCAGCAGCAGTTGAAAGCGCCGCTCCGCAAGCGGGTCCTTCTTTTCGCAGCCAGCCGCGAGCACGCCAACGAACAGAAGCGCCAGCCATGCGCGGGAACGAAAAGAGAAAATCATGCGAATGGGGAAGCTAGAGGCGCGCCAGCAGACTGGCAACCAGACGATGGAGGCTGGCGTTTCAGATGACGTTTGGAGCTTGGACGAAATTATTGCGCCGTTGAATTAGAGACTCCATCATCAAGTATGGTCGCGATATCGCTGCTGGTCACATCGTCGATAACTTCTGGACTCGAGAAACTCATCGCAGACCATCTCGCAGACGAGCCATTCTGTGTTGTCGCAATCTTGAACGACCGCGCTGAGGCGATTCAGGCTTTCGCCAGGGAGCACGGATGGACGGCGACGATCAGCGCTTCCGGCATCCGCATGACCTTCAGGAAGATCAATTCCTGAGTTCAAACTGAGCCACTACCGGCAACCACGGGCACCAAGGGTCCCCATTCCACCTTGTCTTCGATTTGATTGTCGCCGATAGATTTGGCGTGGAAAAAAAAAGTCTCCGCCGCCTGCGAGCCGTCGCCGACCAGCTAAAGGCGCTCCCACATCTCGACGAGGCGGAAAGGCTGCTCTACGCAAGGAGCCTGCTGGCGACCCCGGACGACCGATGGAGGTTCCACGAGACCTACCTGCGCTCACTGAACTTATTCAGCTACTTCGAGCGGAAAAAATCCGCTTCATGGTCGCGGGAATGAGCAGTGCCATCCTGCAAGGTGTTCCCGCGACCACACTCGACACAGATTTGTGGATCGGTCTTCCGGAGCGGCAATACATCCGGCTGTTGAACCTCAGCATCACGCTGGGGGCGACGCTGGTTCGCAACACGGTCGTGGCCTTACGCGACGGTTCCTTGGTGAATTATTTGTATCGGGTTGACGGTCTTGCCTCCTTCGCCACGGAATGGAAGCGAGCCACGGAACTCACATTTCACGGAAGCAAGGTGAAGGTCGTGCCGTTGGAGCGCCTCATTCGGAGCAAGGAGTATATAGGACGCCCCAAGGACCTGGCTCATCTGCCCTTGTTGCGCGACATCCTCGCGAGCAAGAAAATCACCCGACTCAAGCGTTAGAGTCGTGGTCTGAATTGGACACCGAAGGTGTCGCAGAAGTTAACCTGACTTCCTCCCCCTTCGAAGGAAAAGCCCTGTAAAAGCGAGGGTGTTTCGCTTTTGTCGGGCTACGGAACCGTGGCGGTGGCCCACTTGGGCGGGGTGGCGAAGAGAGGGAGGAGCTTGAGTTTGGCGAGGAGG
>JBBRPL010000057.1:0-48877 GCA_038228205.1 Chthoniobacterales bacterium | reverse complement strand
GAACGACTACGACAAGGAGGTCTTCAACGGCGACATCGGGCAGGTGACGAAGATCGACCCTGAGGAACGGGAACTGGTCATCACCTTTGACGGGCGCGGCGTGGTCTACGATTTCAACGAATTGGACGAGGTGTCGCTGGCATACGCGATCACCATTCACAAGAGTCAGGGATCCGAATTCCCGGCCGTCGTGGTGCCGCTGGCCATGCAGCACTACATGCTCCTGCAACGCAACCTGATCTACACGGGGCTGACCCGCGGAAAGAAGCTCGTGATCCTGACGGGACAGAAGAAGGCGCTGGGACTGGCGGTGCGTAACGCCCGGGCTGCGGAACGGTTCTCCGCTCTCTACGAGCGGCTGGTGGGATAGCGTGCTCCCGATCCGTGACGGGCCTATTTGAAACGACGCTCGATGATTGGTGTGTAGTTCACCGAGTAGACCCGGATCGCGCCGATTCTTGCGCCATCACGAACGACTTGGACCAGGTATCGAGCCCGACGCCGTCCCCATTGAAGTTTTAGTTCGGGCAGTGCCGTGGTCAGGTCGGCATGGTTGAAGAACGACCACTCCCCTCCGATTGCAGGAGCGAACGCCCCACTCCGTACCATATATGCGTGGCCGATAAGATCACTGCGGAGACCGCAGGCTTCCCAAAAGATCCGGGAACCAGTGAAATGACGGGTGGTCGCAGGACACAGCGCACACCCGAAGAACGACGAGGATAAAGTCCAAGGAAATTGCGCATGGCTGGTTCCCTACTCAAGGTTCACTTCATGTGCAGTCTACATACCCTTCCCCCAGGGGCCGTTTCATCAGGCGGTGCGGTGCATTCCCCTGCGTGCTCCACCCTTAAAAAGGTTGCTCTCCTCCTTGCCAGTATGTTGCCCGTGGCCGTTCTGGCGAACCCAGTTTTGGCGGAAGAATCCCACGTGCCGAAAGTTGAGGTGCGAACGGCCGGGCAACGCTGGGAAGACGCGGACAAGGCGGAAGCGCCGAGTTTCCGCCGGCACGTCATTCCGCTCATGTCGCGCTTGGGGTGCAGCGGGCGTGAGTGCCACGGGTCATTCAGCGGGCGGGGGGGCTTCCAACTTTCGCTCTTCGGCTATGACTTCGACAAGGACCACCAGGCCATCACCGAAGGCAAGGGCGGCGAGGACGAGGTGCGCGTGAACTTGAAGGAAGCGGTCAAGAGCCTTGTTCTCACGAAGCCATCGCTCGACGGCGAAGAGCACAAGGGCAAGAAGCGCTTTGAGAAGGGATCATGGGAATACAATCTCATCCTGCGCTGGATTCAAGATGGCGCGAAGAACGACACGGTGGCCACGGGCGAATTTGACCGACTCGAAGTCACGCCGCCCGAGATCGTGTTCTCCAGGCCCGGCGAGACTATGCAGATCAGCGTGCTGGCGCACTGGAAAGACGGCACGGTCGAGGACGTCACACAGATCAGCCGTTTCCGCTCCAACGACGAATCGGTCGCCAACATTTCCGAGAAAGGCGTGGTCACGTCCGCCGGCAAGGGCGACACCCACGTCGTGGCCTTTTACGATAACGGGGTTCTGCCGATTCCGGTGATGGCGCCCGTGTCCGATCAGGTGGGCGCTCGATACCCAGAGGTCGCCACCCGCACGAAAGTGGACGAGTTGGTGGTCGGCAAACTTCGCAAGCTTGGCATCGTGCCTTCCGGGCAGTGCAGCGACACGGAATTCCTGAGGCGCGTTTCACTTGATCTGACGGCCACGCTGCCGACGCCGGACGAGGTGACGAAGTTCGTCGCCGACAAATCTTCGAGCAAACGCGCGGCGAAGATTGAGGAATTGTTGAAGACGCCCGGCTACGCCGCATGGTGGACGACAAAGTTTTGCGATATTACCGGCAACAACCCGCGCCGGCTCAATCTGGGCAGTCCTGATGTTTCCTCCCAGTGGTATGGGTGGATTTACCGCCGCATCGCTGACAATGAGCCGTACGACAAGCTAGCCGCGGGCATCATCCTCGCCACCGGCCGCACCCAACCGGATCAGTCGTATGAGGACTTTGCGCTGGAGATGGGCAGTTACTTCCGCAAGGACCACCCCGCCGACTTCACCGCACGGCCAAACATGCCCTACTTCTGGTCGCGGGACAATGTCCGCAAGGCTGAGGAAAAAGCGCTCGCTTTTGCCCACACCTTCCTCGGCGTGCGCATCGAGTGTGCGCAGTGCCACAAACATCCGTTCGACCAATGGACGAAGACCGACTTTCAGCAGTTCCAGGCCTTCTTCGATCCGGTGCGCTATGCCATCCGCGACGACGACCCCGGCCAGAAGGTCACCTTCACCACTGTGGAGAAGGAAATCCGCGAGATCGCCGCCCGCAAGATGGCCGAGGCCCCCGATGACCCGAAAGCCACGAACAGCAAGAACCCCGCATACGACCTTCAGCAGAAGGAATACAAGATTCGGCAGTCGGAAGTGGCGCGCCGCCAGGACACCGGCGAATTGCTGCCGTGGCGGGAACTGTTTGTCTTCAACGTCGCGAAGAAGAATAACGGGAATAAGAAGAAGAACGACGACTATTCCGGCCGCGTGATCACGCCCAAACTGCTCGGGGGCGACGAAATTCATCTCACCAACTATAGTGACCCGCGCGATCCGCTGATGACTTGGCTCAAGGGCAAGGACAACCCTTACTTTGCGCGCGCGCTGGTCAATCGCATCTGGGCGAATTACTTCAACCGCGGCATCGTTGAGCCGACCGACGACATGAACCTCGCCAACCCACCCGTGAACGAGGCGCTCATGGATTACCTCGCCAACGGCTTCGTCGCGCACGGCTATGACATGAAATGGCTGCATCGGGAAATTCTCAACAGCGACACCTACCAGCGCAGTTGGAATCCGAACGAGACCAACGAGCTGGATGAGAAAAACTTCAGCCGTGCCGTCCTACGCCGGCTCCCCGCCGAGGTGGTGCTCGATGCCATCACCCAAGCCACGGTTTCCTCCGGCATGCTCGCGAAGTTCTCCGGCGAAATCGCTACCCGCGCCATCGGCCCCGGCGAGGGTGTCAATGGCGAAAGCGGCTACACCCTCGCGGTTTTTGGCCGCCCCGCGCGCGAGGTGAACTGCGACTGCGAGCGCACGACCGACGCGACGCTGTTACAAACGATCTTCACGCGCAACGATCCCGAATTGCTCGCGCGCATCGATCGGGCGCGCAGTGGCCGGCCCGCGTGGATCGAGGAACTCCGCCGCACCAGTGGCAAGGCGCCCCAGAATCTCCCCATCGCGGAGACGCGCAAACGACTGGAAGCGCTCCAGCAAAAGCTCGCCAGCCTGAAGCCTCCGGAGAAACCTGACACCGTCAGCGTCGATGCCCGCAACCGTTACGAAAACGGACTGCGCACCTACAACGCCCAGCGCTCCAATCTGGAGAAGAGCAAAGCCGAACTCGAAGCCGCCCTGCCCGGGGCGACGCCGAGACTGCCGCTCGACGTGGACAAGACCATTGCGGAGGTTTTCCTGCGCACGGTCAGCCGTCCGCCGACGCCGGAGGAGCGGGAGGACGCGCGCAAGGACATCGCGGCCGCCAGCGATCCCGTGGACGCCGTGCGCGACCTGCTCTGGGCGTTGCTCAATACCCGCGAGTTCATGGTGAATCACTGATTCGGCAAACAATGAAAACGACTATGACCACCTACACATGCTGTGACGGAATCCGCCGCCGCGATTTTCTGCGAATCGGCGCGCTCGCCGGTCTCGGCTTCGGCCTGCCCGACTACCTCGCCCTTGCCGATGCCGGAGCGGTTTCGCCCAATGCCAGGGGCAAGTCCGCCATCTTCATCCGCCTCGGCGGCGGGCCGAGCCACATGGACACCTTCGACCTCAAGCCCGACGCTCCGGCGGAGTATCGGGGCGAGTTCAAGGAAATCGCCACGAACGTCCCGGGCATCCGCTTCTGCGAACACCTCCCGAAGCTGGCCCGGTGTGCCGACAAATTCGCCATCCTACGCGGCGTCAGCCACACGCTCGCCGATCACAATCTGGGCAGCATCTACTTGGGCACCGGCAACCGTCCGCTGCCGTCACTTCAGTTTCCGGCCTACGGTGCGGTCGTGTCGAAGGAACTCGGGGACGTGCCCGAGCTGCCGCCCTTCGTTGCGATTGGCCACCAATACAATGCAACCGGCTATCTCGGCGTCGAATACGGCCCGTTTGAAACCGGTGTCTCGTCCCAGCCCCGCGGCCTCTCGCTCTCCAAAGGCGTCACCCTCGAAGAAGTGGACCGCCGCGACAATCTCGTCAAAAAATACGACCACGCCTTCGGCGACTATGCGAAGCGGGACAAGCTGCTGACCGGCATGGACCAGTTTGGGCAGAAGGCCTACGCGATGATGCGCTCCGAAAAGGCGCGCCAGGCGTTCGACCTCAGCAAGGAACCCAAGAGCATCAGCGAGCTTTTCGGCAATGATCCATTCTCGCAGAGCTGCCTGCTGGCCACCCGGCTCGTCGAGTCGGGCGTGCGCTTCGTCTCCATCGGACTTGGCGCTTGGGACACACACGTGAACAACTTCGACAATCTCAAAACTAAAAACCTCCCGGCGCTTGACGCCGGCCTCTCCGGTCTACTGTTCGCGCTTGAAGCCAAGGGGATGCTCGAATCGACCACCGTTTTCGTCACCGGTGAATTCGGCCGCACGCCGAAGGTCAACAAGCTCGCCGGACGCGACCACTATCCGCGCGCGATGTTCTGCCTGCTGGCAGGCGGCGGCATCAAGTCCGGCCAGGTGTTTGGTGCCAGCGACGAAAAAGGCGAGGGCCCGAAGGACAAGGCGATCACGCCCGACGACGTCGCGGCGACCTTCTACACCGCCCTCGGCATCAATCCGAAAAAGGAATTCAAGACACCCAGTGGCCGCCCCGTGCAGATTACCCGCTACGGCACGCCGATCACGGAGCTTCTGACCTGATCGTCCCTGGTACTACTTGAAGTTTCACGGCGTCGACAAACGGATGTCGCCGTTGAGACCGTAATTACACCGGGTTGACCCGCGGGAAGAAGCTCGTGATCCTGACGGGACAGAAGAAGGCGCTGGGCTCGCGCTGCGCAACGACCGGGCAGCAGAACAGTTCTCAGCCCTCTATGAGAGGCTGCTGGGATAGCGAGCTCCAGGTCCGCAAGGGATTGTCATCAATCCTGGAGGATTTCGGCAACGATCAGCGCATGGGAGAAGGTGTCGCGGTCCCCATGACGTAGAACCATTGTCGCTGCCAATAACCCCAAGATGGGGCGTACGGCTACGGCTCTGACCGAGATTCCAAAGCCCAACGGCAACTCCCACATCGCCACGACTGTCAGGAAACGACCTTTTCCTGAGTCGCTATTGCCTCAACGGAAAATTTTAAGGGCAATATAAGGGCAGTGATCCAATCGCTAACAGTCCGCTATTTACGTAAGTCCCTGTCGTTGAGGGAGCCGGCAATCGGGCTCGAACCGATGACCTGCTGATTACAAATCTTGACGTAATGGTGTCCACTCTTGTCCCGTGTTGTCCACTCGTGTCTTCATAAATGAATCGTAATATGCTGTAGACAAGTTCATTGTGAACGATACAGTTAGGCCAAAAGTGGACACGTCGGAAATTTACAGGACACAAAAAGTGATGCCAAAGTGATGCCTAAAATGAAAGCCTTTGGAAAGACGGATGTCCGTTATTGGGGGGAGCGAATCTTTCGCCGCGCCCGGGATGGCAATGAAGACACGCATTGGACCGCGCAGATCCAATTTGTCGGCCGGCGTGAGCAATTTCCGCTTGGAACCGCGAACAAGGCAGTTGCCGCCGCAAAGGCTCGGGACATCTATGTCACGCTTCACGGGCGTGGGTGGGATGAAACCCTGGCGCTGTTCAAGCCGAAACCCGTGCTTGAGAAACCCGCAAATTCCACAGTCGGTGACTTGATTCGCGAAGTCAGCGCGGCCGCGAATTACCGCACAACGACTTACGCCGTTTATTGTGGCGCGCTGCGGCGAATAGCTGCGGACATCTCCGGCATCAAGGGCGACAAGAGTCGGTTCGCTCCCAACGGAGCCGGAAACCGGGAATGGAGGGCTCTGGTCGACGCCACACCTTTGGACGCGCTGACCGCTGATGCCGTCCAGAAATGGAAGATAGATTACCTGAAGCGGCACAAGGACTCTCCAACCGAGGAACACCGGGCCATCAATACCGTGAACGCTCACCTGCGCAATGCTCGGTCGTTGTTTTCCTCAAAGGCCCTGACCTTCGCTGGACAGCGACTCGCTCTACCTGACCCCTTGCCCTTCGTGGGTGTGAAGCTCGAAAGCCGCCGGGCGACGACGCGCTACAGCAGCCGGACTGATCCGTTGGCCCTGCTCGTCGCGGCAAAGGCCGAGTTGGGCGAAGCCGCGGATTGCCGAGAGCAGTTTAAGATCTTCTGCCTGGCGCTGCTGTGCGGCTTGCGCAAGCGGGAAATCGACACGCTGCTCTGGCGTTCGGTCGATCTCGAAAAAGCCGTCATTCGAATTGAGCGCACGGAATATTTCCAACCGAAGAGCGAGGAAAGTGCAGCGGAAGTCGACGTGGCCCCAGAGTTGGTCGCGGTCTTTCGCAGTTTTCACGCCGAGGCCAAGGGGGAGTTCGTGATCGAGTCCCAGAACCCGCCCCGTTACCACACCAGCCGCGCCAACTACCGCGCCGAGCGAGACTTTGCGGCGTTGTACGCGTGGCTTGCAGGAAAAGGGATTTCCGCCCGTAAAAAGCTTCACGAGTTACGCAAAGAATGCGGGTCGGTGATCGCCAATAGTATGGGCATCTTTGCTGCATCCCGGGCTCTTCGCCATTCCGACATCAGACTGACTTCCCAGTATTACGCCGACAAGAAGGTGCGTATAACAACCGGTTTGGATGGCGTCCTTGCTTAACGCGACCTTCAGGTTATGAGCCTGCGTTTTGAGTTTCGCGAACGTTCGCTCTCGTTCGGCAATATGCTGATGGCGTTCGCTTTAATGCACGACACCTCAATTGCTCATCACGAACGCGTGCGAACATACCCGAACTTTTGGCGGCAGTAAATGACAGTAAATTGCCTGGGTTCGTGGAGCGTGCGCCGATCGCTGAGACGCTTCAGACCCACCCCTTAGCCGAATTCGATGGGTGCGAAGCGGTGATCAAATCGCGTACGAGAAGATCAGCACAATTGATTTGCAATCAGCAGGTCATCGGTTCGAGCCCGATTGCCGGCTCCCTCAGCGCGAGCGTTTTACGCGGTATCTCCGGAAACGACTCGAAATCGGTAGGCCTATTGTAGGCCATTTTGTGAGGCTGGTGTTGCCAATAGAAGTATGTCGTGTTTCCGTTCACCTGACGACGCCGTGAAGCGGAGGCCCAGGGGAGTTGCTGATGTGCTCCAGGATCTCGGTCGAGGAGCCAGAGCCGCCTACGCCCGCGCCACCTGCGGGGCATTGACCGGACCGGTAGGATGCGACAATCGTTCCGTGCCAGGGATCACTGGCAAGACATTGTGTATGACGCGCTCGCCGGCATCGATGCGGACCAGCCCGCAGCCGATCTGCTGAAAGCCGGGAAGATGAAGGTGCCGGACTACGCGTTCGATTGTCACACGCTCAAGGGGAAGCGAAAGGGCAAAACGAAGGCGGATTTCTTCCGCGAGGAGCAGAAGGCGTTGAAGCCGTTTCAACCCGGATTATTCGACGAAATGGCGGGGAGTTGAGTCGAGCCGATTGAACGCAATCGCCCGCTGGTCCCGAGGCGGAGGACGTTTTGTGTGTTGGAAATAGGATGCCGTTCGTCAGGCTGAAACAAGCGCCCCTCCATCCACCCTCGGCGCAGAAATCGAAGGGCAAATCCGCATGATAAATGAGGAATACGGGCCTTCCGACACGGAGGCTTTAACTGCTAGATTTGCTTTCGCGCCCGCCGCACCGTGGGCGGTCAGAACGGGGACCGGCGTCGGGGAGTGAGGGGGTCTGCTGCGGAACTGCGGGCATAGGACACCAATGGCCCACGCATGGCGGAACGCCAAGCGGGATGTAGTGCTGCGGCTCGCGTTCACTTCGGTGCAGGCTGAAGGCGATAGCTGACGGACGCTTCCTTCACCGACCCGGGCTGGTCCTTGTTGTCGAGCAGGTCGATCAGGATATTTCGGCAGGTCGCCTTGGTGAACCACGGGTCGGTCCAGTCGGCGGGGGAGAGCTTCACCCGGCGCGGCTTGTCGAAAATGATCCGCACTGCGCCGTCGAAGCGGGAGAGCTTCACGGCGGTGACGCGCTCGTGCCATTGGTCTGTCGCCGGGGTCGATCCGGCTCCTGCTTCGATCTCGATCACGGCGGGTGTTGCCGACGGCTGGATGGATGGGTCGCGGAGGAACACGGGCAATGTTTCGTACAACTCGGCGAGCTTGTCGTGTCCGTCGCCTTTGATGCGGGTGGCGACGGTCACACCGTCCGGTTCCAGCTTGAAGGTCCGCGTGAAATCAATCCGGCCTTCGAGCAGTTTGGTCTGGCCGAGTTGTTCGGCGGGGATGATGCCGCTGGCGGTGACGGTGGCACCCGTCGCGCTGATTTCCGAGGTGACTGCGGGCCGGATGATGCGTGCGCTGGTGAACGGCCGACCATCGGCAGCGCAGCCGCTGACGGCGTGAATGGGCCACAGGCGCCATTGGGCGGGGTCGTCGAAGGTCTTGTCGCGCGTCATGCCGCCGCGACGTCCGAGGATGACGGAGCCGGTCGCGGGCGTCCAGAATGCGGAAAGCTGTCCGCCGCCGAGACCGAGCGGACCTTTATACTGCACGAATCCGTCGTCGGCGCTCTGGTCGCCGACGGGGCCGGTATGCACGATGGCGGCGTAACCGGGCATCTTCGCGACGGTGAAGACTTTCTCGAAGTCGCGCACGAATGTGCCATCGCGCAGGAACGGCGATTTGAGGAGCGGCGAGTGTTCCTGTTCCAATTTCCGGCGATGGGCAAATGCGCCGGCGGGATAGAGGTCGTGGCCGAAGTTCAGCGTCGCGGGGAAATTGTACGAAGCCCAGAGCCGCCATGCCCAGGGGATGGATGAGATTTCGTCGTTCTTAAAGTACGCGTAAGGGGTCGCGGACGATCCATTTCCCGTCTTAACCGGGTTCTCGGCGATCTGGCCGTTGAACGCGGCGGCGCGCATGGCCCCGGCCTTCGCGAGGACGTCGGCCTCGGGCAGCGTGACGAGATGCGCGGCCTCGTCGGTGACGAGTGATGCGCAGACATCGCGCATTTTTCCCCACTCCCACTGGTCAATGCTGGCGGGGCTGGAGAGCCGCGTATTGAAATGCGTGGGGCCAGTCCATTTGCCATCGGGCTCGGGCAGGATGAGGTGGGCACGCAGACGATAGGTGCGTTCGAGGGCTTCGCGTGCAAAGGGCCATTCGGCACCGAGCGCGGCCCAGGCGGTGAAGAAGTTGCACGATCCGGCGAAGCCAGCGTCGAATCCACCGCGGCCGACGAAGTAGCCGGCCGGGTGAAAGTAGCGCGGGTCGGTGAACAGCACGCGCGCGTACGCCTCGACATCGCGGGTGAGTGCGGCGTCGTGGCATGCCTGGCTCGCGTACCACAGGCCGACGGGAGCGACGAGGTCGAGGTGGGCTTCCTCGCCTTTCGGACCCCAGCCGATGATGCGCCGCGCCAGTTTTTTCAGGCCGGTTTCATACGCGGCCTGCACGTCGGCGGGGATCAGTTCCTTGAAGCCGGAATACGGCGCGCCGATGTGGATGAGCTGATAGGCAATCGAATCCGAACGGCACGCGGTCGGTGTGCGGTCGAGGAAGTCGTCGAGCATCATCATGTTCACGCTGGCGGCGACGAAGGCGCGCAGCCTGAGCCCGCGGTTGCCGCGGTACACGTTGCCGGGGTAATTCCATTCGGTCAGCGAGATGACCGCCTCGGGATAAATCGGTGTCCGCATGACGCCCGCCGGAGTCTCGATGCCTTCGAGAGTGAACAGGCGCGGCGGGGCGTTGACCGCCGGCGCGCCGCGCTTGCTGCCGACGAGCGGCTGGCCCATGAGCGTGAAGATGAAGTCGCGGTATCGGACCTCGGGATCCTTGATGCCGGGCTGCGGGATAAGCGGGCCGGTCACGCCGTGCTCGAAGTCCTGCGCCTTGAGCGTGGCCATGAATTTGCGGAGCTGCTGCTGGTATTCGTGCGCCTCCGGGAGCGTCGTGCGGAGCGGCGGGACGTTCGCCGCGGGAGCGTCGGCGGCGAGTGTGCGCTGTGATCCGAAAATCAGGAGCGCCACCGCGACTGCCAGGTGACACGCGGTTGTCGAATTGATCGGGAGGGTGCGATTCATACGCGATGACACCATCACCAATTCCCAATGGCAACGACTGAAAGTGCCGACGTTGTCTGGGTCACGCCGAAATTGACAAGACGCAGCGATGCGGGCCGGCGGTGCGAAAACGGGAGCAAAGAATTGCGGCCTCCGCAACCTATCACATGAGATGATTCAGAGCCGCGCATTGCTGCTAGGAATTTGCTTTCGCGCCCGCCGCACCGTGGACGGTCAGAACGGGGATCGGCGTCGGGGAGTGAGGGGGTCTGTCGCAGAACCGGCCGCTGGGTGTGCCCTGAATCGTCAGCATGCTAGACGAGTTCCTTCATCGGCGCAGCACCTGGATCGACCAGATACTGAGGCCGGCCCGAAAGGTCTTTGATCGTCAGTTTTGACACATCAATGCCCATGTTGTGGTAGAGCGTCGCGAAGACTTCGGCAAAACGTGTCGGACGATCCGCGGCCTCACCGCCGGTGTGGTCGGTCGCGCCGATCACCTGGCCGGTCTTCATTCCGCCGCCGGCGAGGAGCACGCTCGAAACACGCGGCCAGTGGTCGCGACCGGCGTTGCTGTTGACGCGCGGCGTCCGGCCAAATTCGCCCCAGACCACCACCGTCACGTCCTTCTCCATGCCGCGATCGTGCAGGTCGCGCACGAGCGCAGTCACGCCCTGATCGAGCACCGGCAGTTGCTTCTTGAGCGTCTCGAAGTTTTTCTGGTGCGTGTCCCATCCGCCGAAATTCAGCGTCACAAATCGCGCGCCGGCTTCGACGAGACGACGTGCAACGAGGAAATCGTTCAGATTGCGGTCGCCTCTCACTTTGTAGGCGTCGGCGACTTTCTTTTCCTCACGGCTCACGTCGAGTGCGTTGGCGAGTTTGTTCGAGGTGAACACGTTGAAAGCATCCTGATTGAACGAATCCATCCCGTCCATCTGGCCGCTCGTGTCCGCGTCGCGGCGGAAGCTGTCGAGGCTCGCGAGGAGCGACTTCCGGTCTTCGAGTCGGTCGAGTGTGACGCCGTTCAGCACCATGTCGGCCCGCCCTTTTCCACTCGGCGAAAACGGAGAGTGCGCCGCGCCGAGGAAGCCTCCGCCGACTGCCGACATTCCGTTCAGCCCGATGTAAGGCGGGATGCCGCTGCGCCCGCCGCCCTGCACTTTGGAAATGACGGCTCCTGCCGAAGGCCACCCGCCGATGGGTTCCTGCGCGCCCTTTCGCGGATGCCCGGTCAACGGCATGTACGAGCTGTGGTCGTTCGCCGAATCCGTGAGCGAACGGATCACCGCAAACTTGTCGAAGTTCTCCGCGAGCTTCGGCATGTGCTCGCAGACGCGGACGCCCGGCACGCATGTGGAGATGGCGTTGAACTCACCCCGGAACTCGCGCGGCGCCTCTTCCTTGATGTCGTAAAGATCCTGATGCGACGGTCCGCCCGGCAGATAGATCATGATGATCGCCTTCTGAGCCGAGATGCTGCGGCCCGACTGCGCCTCCGCGCGGAGGAGGTCCGGAAGTGCAAGGCCGCCGAGGCCGAGTGCGCCGATTTGGAGGAAGTTGCGCCGGGATACGCCGTCGCAAAACGTCTGCTTTTTTCCGAGGATGGTGAGCATAGGGGTGGGGTGGTTTTTGGGTGACGAATCAAATCAGTTCCTTCATCGGCATGCAGCCGGGCTCGACGAGAAATTGCGGACGGCCCGAAAGGTCGGCGATCGTCGTCTTGCTCACGTCAATTCCGAGATTGTTGTAAAGCGTCGCAAACACCTCGCCGAAGCGCACCGGACTATCCACGGCCTCACCGCCGAGCCTGTCCGTCGAGCCGATCACCTGGCCGGTCCGCATCCCGCCGCCCGCGAGCAGCGCGCACGAGACACGCGGCCAGTGGTCGCGGCCCGCGTCCTTGTTGATCGCCGGCGTGCGGCCAAATTCGCCCCACACCACATCTGCTAGGAATTTGCTTTCGCGCCCGCCGCACCGTGGACGGTCAGAACGGGGATCGGCGTCGGGGAGTGAGGGGGTCTGGGGGGAGCGAGGGGAGAGGCAAAGCTGAAGGCTAAGGGCAGAAGGATGAAAGGCTGCTCGACTCGGCAGATTTCGGGGTTGAATTTCACTCGCGGAAAAATTCATGCACTGAAGCGTTGTTCGTGAGAATGATCTTCCGCTCCGCGTTGCCAAGCATCTTTTCGGCAGCGGTTTTTTTCTGGCGCGGTGCCCTCCGTAGGCTCAGTCGGAATCGAGAACGAGGATGGTGCCGTCTTCGCGGGGGATCTCGACCGGCTTGCCGGAGTCGGGGCGCTGGTCAAACAGGTCTATCTCCCGCTCCGCATCGTCGTCTGGAATCCATTCGCGGATGGCCTGCCACGGTGGCTCGATGGGCTCGAAGGTGTCGATGTCGAAGGTGTCGATGTCGAAGGTGCGGTGAACTATCAGGAAGCTAGAGTTTTGTGCTAACGGGCCGCGCCATTTATCACTCTTTTGGCCTTCGAGTTTCCATTCCCTCACTTCGCGCCGTCGCGCTTTATCCCCACGATAGGGCATGTAGCCGGGTTATGTTTGGGAGTCTTACGCCCCTCCTTTCATGAAACTCCCGTCTCTCGTTGTGCGGCTTGCCGCTGCATTTTCCGTTTCCATGTTGGCCATCAGTGCCGCACCACCCGGAGCCACGCGGCTTTCGCCGCCGGCTCCGCCGAAATCGCTCGCACCGCAGGTGCCCGCGAACTGGAAAGCTGGGACGGCGACGGTGGCGGTAACGCCGCAGAGGCTCCTGTGGATGGCGGGCTATGGCGCGCGCAATAAGCCCGCAGAGGGGAAGGTGCAGGATCTATTTGCCAAAGCGCTTGCGTTGGAGGACGAACAGGGGAACCGGCTCGTATTTGTAACGCTCGACCTCATCGGTGTGCCTCAGTCGGTGCGACATACAGTGGCGGAGCGCGCGGAGAGGGAGTTCAAACTACCACCTGCAAACCTCGTCATGAATGCCTCGCACACCCACAGCGGGCCGTCATTCCGAGGGAGTCCGGTGACGGAGAAGGACCTTGAGGATCCGAAGATCAAAGATGCATGGGAATACACGCAGAAGCTCCAGGAGGACATCAGGGGCATCATCGGCAAGGCACTTGCGGAGATGCAACCCGCGCGGCTCACTTGGAACAAAGCGCGGTGCGGTTTCGCGATGAACCGCCGCCGCGACTACACACTGCCCGCGGGTGATCCGAACGAGAACAAGGCGCCGAATCCGAATGGCCCTGTAGATCACGAAGTGCCCGCGTTGCGCGTGGAGGCGCCGGACGGCACGCTGCGCGCCACCCTTTTCGGTTATGCCTGCCACAATACGTCGCTTGGGTTTTACAACTGGTGCGGCGATTATGCGGGCTACGCGCAGGAGTATCTGCAGGAGTATCGGCCCGGCTTCACCGCGCTCTTCCTCATGGGCTGCGGTGGCGATCAAAATCCGTATCCGCGCCGCAGCGATGTGGTGCCGGGCATCACGGACCTCGAACTTGCCATGCAGCACGGGCGCTCGCTTTCCAACGCCGTGGAGATGGCGCTGACGGTGAACCCGCGGCCAGTGAGCGGACCGATTCGTGCGGCGTATGAGGAAATAAAGCTCGCCTATGCAAAGCCAGGCCGCGCGGATCACGACTACCCTGTACAGGTGATCTCTCTTGGGAAGGATCTCACTTTCATCACACTCGGCAGCGAGGTCGTGGTGGACTACTCGCTACGCTTCAAGCGCGAGTTCGCAGGCGATGAGGGCGTGTGGGTCGCGGGATATTCGAATGATTACACAGGTTACGTGCCGAGTCTGCGCGTGCTGAAGGAGGGCGGCTACGAGGCCGCGGCGGGCTGGGCCGAGGACGTGGAGGATCGCATTGCGGCAAAGGTCCAAGAGCTGCACAAAAAGGTGATGGAACCTTGAAGCTCGCGCGGGGAGCCATCGGTTTGAAAGCGCGCGCCATGTGTTATGGGGAGGGCGTGGGTTCCCGGCTTCCACTGCACCCGCCTGAATGGCCACGAACGTTGGCCCGCAAATTCGACAAATTCTCCACCTCCCCCCTCACGGAAACGCTCATATCGCTCTTCCTCGGCCTTGAATGCGTAGACTTCGAGTTTGCCGCGTTTTTCCGCCAGCCGGGCCAGGCCGCGCTGAATCAGGTCGGGAAGGATCTCCGCGTAAAGGCGGGCGGGGGTGGGCGATCCCTTGCGCTCGGAGTGCGCCCTCTCCACACCCCCTCCCTCGCCGCTCCGATGCGGGTATCCCACGACGCGCCGCGCAAAACACGGTCCTTCTGGTCTTTGTCGAACCAGTCCTCGCACCACTGCCACACGTTGCCACCCATGTCGTAAAGCCCATACGCATTGGCAGGGAAATTCCCCACTGGCGAAGTCGTGGCGTAGCCGTCGTTGTAACCTTCGATCCATTTGTCGTTGTCCATGCGGTTCTCCTTCTCGTTCTTCTTCACCGGGAACTTCGCGTGATACGCCTCGTCCGCATAGTTGCCCACCTTCCTGGTCGGCGGCCACTCTTTGCCCCACGGGTAATCCACGTTGTTGTTCTGGTGCTTCTCCGCGGGTATCGCGCCCAACTCCGGCGGCAACGTCAAGATCACTAGAAGGAGCACGGCCCCATGAATCACCGCGTGAGCCATTCGGGACACTTTATGCTCCACGGCTGGAAAAGCCTGCCGGCCCCCGAGTCCGCCCTCACGAAATCCGCAGTCTCATCGCCGATGCCGAAGCAATCACGAGCTAACGTGCGTGCGCCACGAAGCTGCTCCCCTGGGAGCGTGAAAACAGATGCCTGGCAAATAGTGCAGATGCGCGCATCAGCATGGCGGCGGACAGCGTGCAGTATGCGCGAGCCCTCACCGCCCTGCTCGAAGTCGCCCGCGCAAAAAATCTCCCGCCTACATCGAAGCTCTTGCTGCGGTGGAGACGATGCTCGAAGCCAAAGTCCTCACCCCTTCGCTCGCCGCGCTGCACAGTCATCGCTACCTGCGCATGGCGCTGTCATACGTGGAGCGCGAAGTGGAGTGAACTCGACTTTCGCCCCGTATCCTTGCTTTAAAGCCGCTTCCCTATGAACTCATCCCTGCACTGTGCGTCCGCATTCTTCGCCATACTCGCGTGTCCCGTTCTTTCCGCGCCGCCGCCGTTGCTGCCGGACAAAATGGGCGCCGTCAGCATCCCCGCGCAGGAGTGGCCGCTGAAGCCGGGGCCGCGTGAGATCGCGGTCCACATCCGCTACCCGGCTGCGGGCGCGAAGCTCGAAGGCGTGCGGCCGACCACGGGGCTCATGCTCTCGCTGCACAACTGGGGTGGCACCGCCTCGGGTGGCTCGGCGGATGTGGGCGTGCTGGCCAACCAATACAACGTCATCGCTATCGGCGTGGACTACTTGCAAAGCGGCGCACAGGCTTCGATCAAAGACCCCGAGCCGTATGACTTCGGCTACCTCCAGGCGCTCGATGCGCTGCGCGCGCTGCACTTCGTTTTCGATGGCTTGAAGCAGCGCGGCATCGCGTTCGACAGCACGCGCATCTTCACCACGGGCGGCAGCGGCGGCGGCAATGTGAGCCTGATGGCGAACAAGCTCGCGCCGCGCACCTTTACCGCCGTCATCGACATGTGCGGCATGAAGAAGCTCAATGATGATGTCGCCCTCAACATGCCCGGCGGCAGCACGCTCGACGCCCGTTACGTGCGCGATCCGCAGCATCCGTTCTATCTCGCGCCGGATGCGCAGGAGCTGAGGTTCATCGGCAATCCCGCGCATCTCGCGGTGATGAAGCAACTCGGCTGCACGGCGAAAATTTTCACGGTGCATGGTGCGGATGATGCGACGTGCTCTTTTGCCGATGTGCAGGAGTATGCGGCGAACATGCAGGCCAGCGGCCTTGATTTCACCTTCGTGCCGGTGACGAAGGACAAGCTCGATGGCAAGGTCTTCACCAGCAGTGAGCACGCGCTCGGAAATCGCACGCTGATCGTGGACCAGGTCGCGGGCGAGACCTTGAAGACATTGCATCGCGCGGGCCGCACCGACTTCGAGCGCAAGGAAGACATCCGCTACGCCACCACGAACGGCGCTTGGATCATCAGCTACGCGAAGGGCTATCCCGAAGGCCGCTTCGAGGCTGCGCCTGGCAAGCCCGCGCCACCCATGAAGCCCGCGCCTGTTGCCATCAAAGCAGCGGGCGGCGTGAACGTCTTTTACACCGGCCACAGCTTCGCCGGTGCTCCTGCGAACTGGCTCGGCATCGTCGCACAGCAGGCGAATATTGCTGGCTATGAAAACCTGGGCCGCCAGGCGCTCGGTGCCTCGCGAGTGATTGATCATTGGAAGCTGGCCGTTGCGCGCAATCAGGCCAAGGACGCGCTCGCCAAAGACAACGTGGATGTCCTCACGCTCTCGCCAAACATGCAGATGCCGGACGAAGGAATTGACCTGTTTGTGGACTTCGCGCTCCAGCACAACCCGAACATCCGCATCCTCGTGCAAGGCTCCTGGATGACCTGGGATGGCCTCGGCAAAGACGGTATCAAGAATGCCGAGCGCGACACACGCCCTGTGTCCGAAATCCGCGACCGCACAATGAAGCACATGGATGAAATCCGCGCCCAGCTCCACGCCACCAACAAGCGCATTGGCCGCGAGGTCTGCACGCTCATCCCCGTCGGCACGGCTGTGGTGCGGCTGCGTGAACTTATCGCGGAAGGCAAGCTGCCGGGCTTTGAGCGGCCCTCGCAGCTCTTCGTCGATGACATCGGCCACAATCACGCCGTCATCTCGCATGTGCAGACTTACATGTATTACGCCGCCGTCTTCCACCGCGATCCACAGACGCTGCGCGGCCTCGGCAACAATGGCTGGTCCAAACAAGACGGTGTCCCCGAGCCCGAACTCACCCCGCTGCTCCAACGTCTGGCCTGGGAAACGATGCTCGCCGAGCCGCTCAGCGGCGTGAAAGGGGCCAGACCGTAAAGATCCAACAAAAAAGTGCCTACCCCTTCGTCATGCACCCGCTGAACTCAAAGAGCGCTTTAAACGCCTCGATAAAGACGGCGACGGCAAACTCACTCGCGAAGAGTTCGTGAGTAGCGTCAACAAGAGGGGCGCAGAAATTGAAACCATGAAACACACACACATTCCTTCGATCTTGAAGCCCGTTCTCCTGCTATCGGCCCTCGTCATGTCTTGCGGCCAACTCCGTGCCGCCGATGACATCACATGGCTTCTCAACTACGATGCCAAAGCCTTGCCCGATTCGACATGGAGTGCCGTCGGTAAGCCCGATGCGAAGATACAAAACGATACGCTGCACCTCGTGGATGACTCCACGACGGAGACCGGAGCTTTTCGCGCAGCGTGGAAGCAGCAGCCCGACACGGAGATCGTCGTCGAAGCCAAAGTGCGCGTGGAGTTCGTGAAGGCGCGGCGCGATGGCACCGGCATGTGGCCTGCGCAGCAAGGCGTGCCGGTGGGTTTGCTCGTGAGCGATGGGAAGCATCAGGAAGGACTGTTGCTCTGCCCCGAGCGCATCGCGAACTGGCATGACCGCGTGGCGTTCATGAATGCGAGCAAGGAGTTCCACACCTATCGGCTCGTCATTAGTGGCAATGACATGAGCATCGCTGTGGATGGCGTGGAGAAGATTCATGGCGAGGGCGCTTTTTGGAAGGCGGCGGAGAATGGCGAAGCCTTCGTGCAGTTTGGCTCCACGGCTTCTGGATGGAAGGGCGGCGCGTTTTGGCAGTCGGTGAAGCTCGGTGTGCGCAAGGCGTCAGCGCCCGCGAAGCCGAGTCTGCGAATCACCGTCAGCAAGCCTTGGGACATCCCGCCATCACCCGGCTGGAACAAGCCGCGCCCGCGTGGCGAAGCCCTGCGCGCCGCAGACACCGAGATCGGCATCGCGGTCCCGGACGAAGCCAAGGGCAAGCCCATCCCACCCACGCGACCGTATCTCTACGATGTGGGCCAAGGCGTGCTCATGCTCAGCGTCGCGCAGGGACCCGATGCGCTCTACGAGCCCTACGGTGTGCTCAAGTCCATCGACGCCGGCAAGACATGGCAACCCATCGCCGACCTCCAGTTCAAGACCTTCGCCCCGCAGCCGCACCTCCGCATGGCGGACGGCGACATCCTCGGCGTCTCGCGCTGGAACGTGAAGTATCAGGAGGGCATCTACGTCGGCATGAGCTTCCGCTTTGATGCGAAGGCGGAGAAGTTCACGATGTTCGAGAACCTCATCCAAGTGCCGAAGAAATCCGGCCAGCTCATCGCTTTTGATCGCGACATCTTCGACCTCGGCAACGGTGAAATCATGGCCGTGGTTTACACATCCATCTCGAAAGGAGTCATGCACTCCTATCTCATGAAGTCCGCCGATGCGGGCAAGACGTGGAGCTACTTCTCCACCATCGGCGCAGGCCCCGAGCCGTCCGTCGTGCGCTTCTCCGCCACGGAAATGATGGCCATCCTGCGCACCCTCTCATTTGGTCCGCTGTTGCAAACGTGGTCGCACGACGGCGGCAAGACATGGAGTAAACTCACCCCGCTCGAAGTCGGCAGCGTCGCGCCTGACATGGTGCTCATGAGCAACGGCGTGCTCGCGTGCAGCTACGGCCGCCCCGGCTCAAACCTCATGTTTAGCACCGACCAAGGGAAGACATGGAGCCACCACACCGTCATCACCGACTCCGGCGGCTTCAACTACACCGCCATCCGCGAAGTCAGCCCCGGCCGTCTGCTCTATGTCCACGACGCGCCGAATCTGCGCGCGCTGTATGTCGATGTAGAAGTGGTGAAGTGAGACGGATGAACACGAATCTCACCCGCAGCGACGAGCGACCTCAGAGCTGCCCGCCAAATGCCACGCTGCCCAATGCCGCGAACTTCTTCTGGAGCGACAGCATTAAGAACGGCATGAACAAAGGCTACGCCCTGCCACAGACCGAATACTACAAACCCGGCAGCATCACCCTAGTCCCCGTCGGCAGCTATCCCGCCGCGCTCAGCGCCTATGGCACCTTGGATCAAAGCGGCAACGTCAGGGAATGGACCGAAGGCATCATGTGGGAAACCAAGCGCGTCATCCGTGGTGGCAGTTGGTTCGACGAGGCGAACGCCCGGCGTAGCACCACCCGCACCAGCGTTCTTCCCACCGCCACATACCACGACACCGGCTTTCGACTCTGCCGCCGCCTCATGCTATGAAAACCCTTTCGCCATAGCGTTGTCTGTGGGACCGCGCCTACCGCCTTTGCATCACCCTTATGAAACGAACCCACACCCTTTCCATCCTCTGCGCTCTCGCGCTCTCATCACTGCACGCAGTGGAAGACCCGACGCGCTCGACATCTGCGTCTGAACCGATAATCGCGGCGGGCAAGGCGGGCTTGCCGGTGAGTTTGTTCTATAGTTCGGGCGATGCGATTGTGGCTTACAAGTGGCTGCCGATGGATTCGGCGGCGACTTGCAAGGCGGCCTTTGCGGCGCTGCATCAGAACTATAACTGTGACCGCATCCTGTGGCGTGAGGCGAACACGGAGTGGATCATGAAGTGGAACGAGGTGCGCGCGGATTCACCGTGGCTGGGCGATTTGACGAGCGATGCGATTCGTATCAATCGCGACTACAAGACGACTGAAAACGCGGCGCGGGAGGCGGCTGCGAACGGCATGGATTTCTGGGGCATTTTCCATTTGTTCGACTACAGCGGAAAGGCGGAGTGCGGCGCGGGTGGGAATCGCAGTCAGGGTGCGTTCTATGGTCGGTCGCCGTGGCTGGAGCAGCATCCTGAGTTTGGCGTTTGGGATCGCGCGCGCATCACTTCGATGACGGCGGGAGTCGAATACGGCGAGCCTGCGGTGCGGGCGGAGTATGTGCGCCGAGTGGACGAGATGTTCCAGGGTGCGTGGAGTGTGTATGCGGGGTTGTTGGTGTATTCATTCATCGAGAACACGGAGGCGCACTTCACGGATGAGTTCATTTACAGCGACTACGCGGTGGCGGATTTCAAACGGCGATTCGGGTTCGATGTGCGCACGCAGCCCTTTGATCTGGAGCAATACTACGCGATGCGCGGCGGCTACATCACTCAATACCTGCGCGAGCTGCGGCCCGTCTTTTTGAAGCATCACAAGAAGCTCGCGATGGTGCTGAACGCCGACAACATGGAGACGCCGCAGGCATGGCTCGCGGGTCGCAGCACCTGGCCAAAGGACGCGTCCGTTCCCTTCACGCTGCAACAAGGCCGGTTGAAGATGGACTGGCGCACCTGGGTGAAGGAGGGACTCGTGGATGAGCTGCATGTGTGGGCTGGTGTGGGACCGGATCAGAAGTGCGCGAATGTGCGTGCGATCCTGGAGGCGACGAAGGGCACGGGCATCAAGGTCTCGGTGTTTTACCAAACGGCGTTCGCGACGAAGGATCAGGATCTGGAGGCGCAAGGCGTGCGTCGTGCCATCTCGGTGGAGCCGGGCAATGAGGAGGGTGATCACGCGAAGCACACGGCGGCGGATATTGACAGCCGTGAGGATGCCGTCGTCCTGCGAGTGCTGGCGCAGGCAAGGGCGAAGGAGTTCGCGCTGCCGGGTGACAAGCTCACCGCGCTCCTCTTGAAGCACACGAATCCACTGGTGCGCCGACAGGCGGCGAGCACGATGGGCGTGCTGAAACTCACCGACTGTATCGCGTCACTCGAGGACGCTGCGATCCATGAACCCGAAGGCAGTGTGAAGGCGATGATCTTCGACGCACTGGGCCTGATGAATGGGCCGCACTCCGTCGCCGCGATGGCACAAGGCTTTGCCAAGGTGAACACGTTTCCCGTGCGCATGGCCTTGCGTGATGCCCTGGCCAAGCTCGGCCCCGAGCGTGCCGCCGATGTCACCCAATCCTATGACATACCGGACGACTACTATCGCCGCGTGCTGTTGGAGAGTTTCACGCGGCACAACGGCACAGCCGACTCCCTCGCCGTGATCACGCGCGCACTGCACGATCCGAATGACAAGGTGCGCTGGTGGGCCGCGAACGCTTTTCAATACCAGAGCGTCAAGGCCGAACACATCGAGGTGCTGCTCGCCGCGCTGGATGATGCATCGGGCGCGGTGCAGTGCCGCGCCGCGGTCTCGCTCACCGGCATGGTGCGCAAGATGAGCGATGAGATGAAGCGCCGCTGCTTCGACAAACTGCTCGCACGCTACCGTGAGTTCGACACCGGTTGCCAACGCAGCGACGCCGAGTGGGGCTGGCGGCCCATCGGCGAGACGCTGCGCGATGGCTTTGAAAATCAGGGCAAGGAGGCGCTGCTCACCATTCTCAACACCGGCAAGGCCGACCTCGCAAAGTTCACCTGGCGCGTCTTCTTCCAACCCAATGACGAGGTCTGGCATCCCATCGCCCGCGAGGACATGGAGCAGAAGTATCGCTTCTATCCCGGTCGCGAGGCCCACGGTAAATGCACGCTCGCCGACCTCACCTTCCGCTCACTCATCATCGCCGCAGCGCCGGCGGCAGCGGCCCCGCGCGACATCCGCGTCGGCACCGACGTGAAGACCATTCGCGAAGCCATCAAGCTCGCGCAGCCTGGCGACACGATCCACCTGCAACCCATCACCTATTTTGAAAGCGCCGATCTCTCCGGCAAACACGGACTGCCCGGCAAGCCCATCACGCTCGACGGTCACGGCGCGATCCTCGACGGAAGCGAGCCGGTCAAGAGCGCCGAATGGGAATCGCTCGGCCATGATTTGTATCGCAAAGTGAAGCTCATGCCGAGGATGGACGACGCCATCAAAGGCCGTTGGTTTTTCCTCTGGAACGGCAGGCTGAATCGCATGGGCATCTGCTCCAAGGGGCCGAGCCTGCCATTGAAAAAGCCCGCCGACCTTCAGCCCGACGAGTGGACTTATGTGCAGGACGAAGACGCCTTTTACCTCCGCCTCCCCGCAGGCCGGAGCCTCGATGCCGCGAACATCCGCTACCCCGCGCGCAGCAGCGCCGTCGTGCAGAGCATCAGCGGTTCATGGCATGTCGTGCGTAACATCACCGGCACCCATGTCTATAACGACGGCTTCAACGTCCACGGCGAGCAGCGCCATCTCGTGTATGAAAACATCGCCGCCATCGAGTGCGGCGACGATGGCTTCAGCGCGCATGAAGATGCCGAGTGCGAGATTGACGGCTTCACCAGCATCGGCAACGCCACCGGCCTGTGCGACACCGTGTCGAGCGTCACGCACTACCGGAATGTCTTCATCAAGGACTGCCACGGCTACGACATTTACTTCATCAGCGACAGTCCGCACTCAATGGAAAATGTCGTCATCGAAAGCACCGCCGCCCGCGTGCTCGAAGTCGCATCGCATGGCGAGAAACCGCAGGGCCGCATCACCAGCGTCACCTTGAAAAACATGAGCATCCGTCGCATCGCCAGCGCCCCCGGTGATGCGCGCGTCGGCAGCGCATGCCGTCTCACGCTCGACCACTGCACCATTAGCGGCGTGAACTTCATCGTGACCCCGCGCGGGGCGATGAACGTGCAGCAAAGCCTCTTCACCGGCGCACCGAAGCCCGACCTCCTGCTCTACGCGAACACTATCTGGCAAGGCGCGGCCAATCTCTACGACCTCGCTTCCCTGCGCGTCGGCCAGACCAGCTTCACGCCGAAGACCTTCGCCGATTTTCAAAAACTCACGGCCGGTGAGGTCGGATCAACATGGGAGCCCCTCAACACCAAGCCCCGGAACATCGGTGCCGACGAGGCATCGCTGGAGCATCTCAGGACCATGCGAAGTCCGCGATGAAACAGCGGGGGAAACGGAGTCAGGGCAACTGCGTCACAATTTCACCTCGCGCAGTGTTTCCCTCCCGCAAGTCTGAACTTTCAATCCGTTCAAGGAGCTTCCAGCAGCGGACTGAGTGCCGACGCTTTAGCGGCCCTTCATCGTTGCGATTTTCTCCATCGGCGTGAGGCAGCGCCAGAGCGCGGTCTGATGCTGCGGACTCACACAAGCGGCGATGCGCTCGGCGGGAGCGATCGGCATGTCCGCAAGTGCCGATGCTCGCGCAATCGGAGGTTGAAGGCGGGCCTTTGCAACCGCCAATTCCTCCTGGGTATGACACACCAAACCCTCGGCTTTTGCGAGCGCCTGGACGGCATCGACGAGGCGAGTATCGGCGCTCTCGCCCTCGGCCATCGAGCACGTTCAGTTTTCTGACCTCAATGGCCCCAGCGGTGCGGTAATTCCGGCGAGTGCAGCGAGATGGGAGCGCGTGGCATACATCCAGACGACAACGACTCCGCCGTATTTCACCGAGCGCGGACTGGGCAGCTACCCCGACCCGCTGCTATCGGCCGGTCCGTTCAGCATCGCCCCGCAATCACGCGCCCCGCTTTGGATCACGTTCAAGATCCCCAAAGACTGTCCGCCTGGAGAATACGCCGGAACGCTCACCATTACGCCCAAGGAACACGCGGCGACCGTGCTTCCCGTCAGGCTGACCGTCTGGGACTTTGCCCTCACCGACGAGACGCATTTGCACACGCTCACCTGGTTGAGCGGCGATGTCCTGAGCAAATGGTATGGCCTTGATGGAACGCCCGACAGCAAACGGAAAACGGCTGAGGCGCTGGAAACTTATCAGGAATTTCTCCTGGATCATCGCCTCGGTCCCGGTGGTGACGCCGCGAACCATGTGCCTGTCGGTACGGGCGGACAATTCGATTTCCGCATGGTGGATGCCACGTTACAGCGCCTGATGGATCGGGGCATGAACGCCTTCATCATGGGCACGGCACCCAACCTCTCCCGCGCCAAACAGACCCATTGCACGGCGGAGTTCACGCAGCAGTTTACCAAAATGCTCCGGGCCTACAGCGACCATTTGCGGGAGAAGGGCTGGCTGAACAAGGCCTACGTTTATGTCTATGACGAAGCCCCCAAGTCGGCCTGGCCGGAGGTCAAAGAAATTGACCAGGCCATCCACGCCGCCGTTCCAGAGACGCGGATTCTCCAGTGCCTCAACGAACCGGAAGGTGTCCGCGAGCTGACGGGCTTTGCCGATGTCTTCGATGTCTATGTGAGCCAATATCACAAGGCGGGAGTGGCGCAGTCGCAAATGAAGGGTGCGGAAGTTTGGCTCTCGGTCTGCGCCTATCCGATGGACCACCCCAACTTTTTTATGGAATACCCGTTGCTGGACCTCCGCGTTTGTCCGTGGATCTGCTGGAAATACCAGGCCAACGGATTCGAGTATTGGTCCGCCAATTCCTGGGGCACCAATGCTCAGAAAAAGACGTGCGGTGGCCTGATGTACCCTGGGTTGCGAATATTTTCGGGAACTACAACGGCGACGGATATTTGCTTTATCCCGGCGCTCGTTTGAAGCCGTATTCTTCAATTCGTTTGGAAGCCCTCCGTGATGGACTGGAGGACTATGAGTATCTTTGGACCCTCGATTCTCTTCTCAAGCAGGCCACCCAACAGAATATCAACAGTCCTGCTGTGGATGCCGCCCGCACCTTGCTGTCACTCGATGGTTTGGTGAAACCAACCGGCAGCTACTCCGGGCAGACCGGTGATTACCTCAGCCACCGGCGCAAGCTGGCCGAGGCCATCGTGACCCTGAGAAGCATGACGAAACCATGAACATCCATCCACCCCGCAGCCGCTGGAATCTGGAGAAGATCAAGACCAACGTGCCCATCTGGAAGAAGCCAGCCTTCTCCTGACACGGCTTAAAGACACGTGATGAATGTGTGCGCTCCGCTGCATCAGACCCCGGACCAGATTATGGGCGATGCGACGCATGAGGCTCACCGCCGAAATGTGACTGATGTGGCCACCCTATGATCGGGCCGACTCCCTCTACTGGCGAACGGCTCAGTAGGCGCCAAGTCCCCCAAGTCGGATGCTGGTTTTCACCGGCTCCATCTTGATGAGGTTCACGGCCTGATGCGGCATGGAGATGCCGATGGCGATGAGCTTAATCGGGTAGTCGATTTTGCGATTGCCGGTCCCGTTGTGCTGCCATTGGAAGGCGTTCTGGCCGGGGCTTTGCACGTCGATGGGCGAGCGGGCGGTGATGGGGAATTGCAGGAAATTCCAGCCGTCGAAGTTCAGGCCGGCGTGCTCGGGCCAGTCATAGACATCCGAGCCGTAGCCGCCGGTACCGGCGGAGATCCAGCGCTCGCCCTCGGCGTCTTCGATTTCCCAAAAGACTTTGCCCCACGAGGAATTGCCCTTCACGCGCAACGCGACGGTCGTCGGCGTGCCGGGGAGCGCAACGGGTTTGGCCAGGCGGAGGAACGTGTATTCCTGCATGAGCGCGGGGCACGCGCCGTCGGCGAGGAGCTCGAGTTCGAGGCAATCGCCACCCTGCTCGTCTTTCACTTCGCGCAGATCGTATTTGCCGGGACGCCGGAACGCGGTGCTGCTGATGGGCGCTTTGGCGGGCACGTCGATGCGCGGGTCCACGCTGCGGTCGAGCTTCCAGTCGGCGAGCTTGTCCATCTTGCTCGCGAGGGTGAGTTGCGCGTTCGCGGGCAGTTGCTCGCGCGGGAAAGTGCGCTCGCCGAGCGCGGCGACGGACTTCAGGGCGACGGATGTGGTGAGGTAATTCGCACCTTCTGCGATGCGCAGCTTGATCTGGCGCGCCGCGGTTTTCAGCGAGGTCGAGCGACCGAGCATTTCGGTGTGTTTCACCGTGGCGTCGCGCTCGAATTCGAGCGTGGCATCTAGTTCACCGCGCGCGGTCCAGAAGGCATACACGAACTCACCGCCGCGTTGGAACTCCAGCGCATACACCGTGAGCGATCCGGTCGGGACCATGCGCACGAACTTCGCGCAATCGAGCACGAGGGTCGCGGTGGCCACGGCGGGATAGGTGGGCTTGGGGTAGACCTGCGGGTTATGCGTGAACGCGCCGTCGCCCCAGACGGTGTTGTAATAGCTGAATGATACGTCCGGCAAGCCGAAGGTCGGGATGAGCGGCTGCTTCCATGCGTGGCCGATGAGGATGTCGCGGACGTTCCACTCGGCGTGGCGCTCGAGACCGAGGTTGCGCGAGCGGCGGGATTTCCATTCGTAGCAGGCGCTGATGGGAAGATCGCCGTAGCCGAAAAAGCGCGCCACCGCCTGGTTTACCCAGTTCTCGCGCCCCACGCTGATTTCCGGCGGCATGGTCATCCCCACGCTTTCCTCGCCGATGAAATCGATGGACTCGCGCGGCACCTTCGCGCGGAAGAGCGAAGCGAGCAGGCCGGGGTTCGCCATGCCGGAATTGCCGACGACGAGTTTGAGCTGCGGCGCATGCTGGCGAAAGGCGCCGGCGATGAGTGCGAGTTGGTCGGCCTTGGCCTGGTCGTAGGCGCGCTGCTTGTCATCCACCTCGGTCTGGCCGCCGACCAGTTCGAGCGGGAAGGGACCGCCGCCGCTCTCGTGGAAAATCAGCGCCATCGTGGCGTGCGGATACTTGGCCACCTTCTCCTTGATGAGCGTCTCCAGCTCCTGCGCGGCGACTTGCGGATCCTTGTTGCGGGAGGAGAGGCGGGGCAGTTGGGCCGTGGTGAGTTTCCACGGCGCGCCGACGGCCTCGCTCTCGACGTGCGTACTGCGGATGCCGGCCTTCAGGAGCAGCGGGCCGCTGACCGCGATGTCTTTGATGGTCCCGTGCGCGCCTCCGAAGTTCCACGTGAAGTAAGGCGAGTCGTAGCCGGCTTGGCGCGTGTCGTCGGGGATCAAAGCGAAATAGGCGGTGTGCCGCAGCAGTTCGGTTTTGTCCGCGCCCGCGAGTTGAAAATCGACGCGATACCAGCCGAGTTCGCGCTGCGCGAAGGGCGTCTCCACTTTCACAACTTCGCCCGACTGCGCGAAGGCGACGGCCTTGCTGCCTTGTTCGAGCGCATTACCCGCGAGGTCGCGGACGGTCCACGCGAGCGTGGCGACCGTCTTCTCGCGCGCGTGCAACGTGGCGGTCATCGCAGGCTTCTCGCCGGGCTGGTAGATATTGCCGAACACGGCGGGCATGAGGTGCATCTCGACCGGCGGACGTTCGAGGGTGGCGGCGAAGACGTGGACACCGCTGCGGTCGTCGGCAGGTTTGCGCGAACGGTCGACGTAAAAATTGTCCTTGTCGTTGCGCTTCCCGAGCACCTCGAAATCGAGCCACGCAGGTTTCTCCTGGAAGATGATCTCCTGGATGCTGCCGGAATCGATGCGGCACTCGACGAGGTAGAGCGGGAGCGTCTTGTCGCCCTGGCGAATCTCGCCGACCTGTCGCACCCCGGTGGGCAGCGGCTCACCCGCGCGCGGGAGCACGATCTCGGTGTCGGCTATGGCGGGACCGCGCCCGACGTTGGAGTTGGGCAAAAACTTCGTGAGGCGCGCGGTGACGACGGGGACTTTGTCCGCATCATCCTCGACGGCGCAGAGCAGCCACGCGCGGTGATATTGCGCGACCGGTACGCTCCACAGCAGACTCTCGGGCATGCCATCGAACGGCGTGCGCGCGAGGTAGCCGTCGCATTCGAGGAAGAAGCTGCCGAGGTTTTCGCGGCACACACCGGTGTCAGCATTGCCGGGGCCGTCGGCGACAAGCAGCGGGACGCCCGCGACGGTCTGCGCGCCCGCCGCCTGGCCGCCGATGGTGACACGCCCATCGGCGAGCGCGCCGGGGTTGGCAATCTTGTTCACATCGAGCACGAGGTATTTCGCACTGAACGGCTCAGTCGGAATCCTCTCGTCCTTGAGCGACGCATGGGCGGGCAGCACGAAGGTGAGCGCGGTGACCCGCGCCGCGCTGTCGAAGCGCCCGGCGTAACGGCCCTCGATCCACAACTCTGTGCCGAGCGCATCGGGCCGCACTTCGAGCTGGATGAATTTCTGCGAAGCGGCGGGAAACGTTTCCCAGGTCGAGGCGATTTGCAATTCGCGGTTCGGCTCGTAGCGCGAGCGCAGATCCGGGCGCGTGTAAAAGGTGAGGTTCCACGCGGTCTTCGCGTCCGCCGCGCGTTCACGGAAAGTGAGGCCCGCGTCGCGGAGGTTCTGGCGCTCCGTCATGGCCTTCGGCACCGCGACGAGTTTGCCCGCCGGGTTGAGCTCGTTGACGGCGCGCACGACGGGCTTGTCGTAGTAGCTCGCAAAGGTGCGGACATCCACCACGCGCTCGGTGCCGTCGGCGTGGCGGAGCTTGAGGGCCATGACCGCGGGATAGCTGCCAAGGCGGAAGCTGGCGGAGGCGGCCGCGGCGTTGGCCGGGATCTCGAGCGTCTGCTCGGCCGCCTGGAGCGCCGTCTTCACCTGGCCCTCGGTGACGAACGCGCCGGCGGGCAGCGGGTCCAGCCGGCGAATCTCGATGTCATCGAAATCCACCGCGGTCGCGCCGTTGAAGTTGAAGCCGACGAGCGGCGTGCCCGGGACTTCCGCCTGCGCGAACTTGCGCAGCACGCCGTCGTTCTCGACGAAGAGTTCCAGCGTCCGGCCGCAGCTGCGGACGAGCGCATTGTGCCACAGGCCGTCGGGCATGAGGCGCAGGTCGAGTTCCTGGTCGCTGCCGCCCGATGCCGCGAGCAGGCCGGGCGCGGGCGGGCGGATCCCCATGAGCTTCTCCGAGATGGTCAGCACGCTCGACGTGTGGCTCTTGCGGTCCGCGGCCTCGCCGCAGACGAGGGTGAGCGTGAAGGCCTTTTTGCTTTCCCGCGGGAAGGCGAACCGGAAGCGGAACTCGTAATCCGCCGCCGGCGCGCCGTGTTGCGGAAAGAGAAAGAGCCCTTTGTAAACCTCGGACGCCTTGTTGTCCGTCGGCCGAAACGCGAGTGTCTTGAGGCTCGGCGGAGCCTCGTGAATCGCGCAGGCCGGCGTGAAACCGGCCGGCTGATTCCCGGTGCCGTCAAACGCTTCGGAGAAGATGACGCGGCTCTCAGCGGCCGAAAGGTGCGAGGCGGCGAGGAGGAAGAGGGCGATGGGGAGGGCGAGGGGCTTCATGTGGGAGAGGGGAATGGGGGTTAAGCTACAGATGATCCAACAGTTGCACGAGGCTGGCACATTGCCGGTGGTCGGCGGTGGAGTCGAGTGCCCCGCGCCTGTTGGCGCGGGGAGGGGGCCGGGTCGCCTGGCCCGCCTGGCCCCGCGAGGAACTGCCAGGAAGAGCGCGCGCCGCGTTCACGGTGCATACCGAAACGCCTGGAACGTCGCGCCGGCCAGGCCGATGAAGCCGTGCGTGCTGTCGTAGCACAGCGGCATCCAGAAGGTCGATGGCAGGTCGGGCATCGGATTCGTCGGCGTGATCCGATGCCAGGCGTCTTGCTGCGGGTCGTAGGCATACATGCCCGATGGCTGTTCGACCTGGCCTCCTTTGAGTGAGGCCACCGTCACGAACAGATCGCGCTTGGTGTCGTGGGCGAGCGCCGCCCGGCACAACACAGTCGGGCAATCGGCCAGCCGCGTGATCGCCTCCGTCCTGGGATCGAACGCATAGAGCGTATTGAAGCCGCCCGCCTTCGTCCGCCATTGGCCATAGGTGCCACCCCCCGACCAGCAACGTGCGCTGCCGGGGCGCATCATGAAACACCGTCATGCCCATGTGGCGGCGGGGCAGCGCCTGCTTCGCCCGGCGCCACTGCCCCCGCTCGAGGTCGAGCAGCCAGATCTCCCCATGGCCGGCATACACCATCGACCGCGTCTCGGGGCTATAGGCCATCCCATCCTCCAGTCGATTGGCCGGGTGCTCCTTCGACTCGATCCTCGTCCAGACCTTCTTCTCCACGTCCAGGCGCCACGTATCCCCCGTCGCGCCATGGCCGAGGTGCGGATCGCCGACCCACGCGGTCTGGTTGGCGCCATTGCAGAGGAAGACCGACTTCCACTCCGGCACATAGTCGAAGCCGTGATAGACATGCCGCGAGCAAGGAGTCGGCTCCCGTTCATTCTCCGGCAAGGCAACCGACTGGTAGCCACCCCCCCGGCCTTGGCTTCTTCACCCAGTGGTCGATCTTGAGCGGCGTGAGCCGCGCGCTCGCCGGCTCGAAGCTGAAGAGACAATTCCCATAGATCGTCGCGCCGCCGTGTTTCTCATCGCGCCAGCGGTTGTAGAAAAGCACCCGCTGGCCCGCGGCATCGTAGACCAGTTTGTTCCACCCACCCTTCTCCTCCTCCGCCGCCGGCTGCACCGTACCCGGCTTGATCGCCACCCAGGTATTGGGCGGCAAATCCCCGAGCCCGCCGGCCCTCCCCACCGTCGCCAAAAGCAGAAGGCCGAAAGCGAGCGCAGACCAAACAACGGCACCGCTGGATTTCATGCTGCCCGCAGCCTCCTTGCGGGACCTTGAGCAGGTGATAGAGGATGGCGCCGAGGTTGCACAAGCCCGCAGAGGATGGAGGTTCATCGTGAGTCGCGCACTCGGCGGCTACTTCTCCGCGCCGATGGCGCTCACGTCTTTCAGGCGGATCGTCCCCTTGACCGGCTGCATCCGAGTGAGGTCGAGTGACTGGCGATGCGTCTCCACGGAAAGTCCGGTGAGCTTGAGCGGGTAATCGAGCTTTCCCTCGGCGCTGTGCCTCCATTGGCCAAGGCCGGGCTGAGGCTCGACGTGAAACGCGGGCGAGCTCTCGGTGAGGGCGAAGGTGACAAAGCACCAGCCGTCGAAGTCGATGGCAGCGTGGTTCCCCCAGTCCCCGCCTTCGAAGCCGTTGGAGGAAACCCATTGCTCGCCCTTCGCGTCTTCGAGCTGCCAAAAGATGCGTCCGCCGCTGCTGTCGCCTTTCACCCAGACGCCCATGGTGTGCGGCTCGCCGGCGATCGGAATGGGCTGCGGAAGACGCAAGGTCGTGTACTCGCCGACCACGGCGGGAACTTCGCCCTCAGCCTGGAGCTGCAGCTCGAGGCAGGGGCCCTTCTCGTCATCGACGACACGGCGCAGCTCGAATTTTCCGGGACGGCGCTGCGGCAGCGCCGGCTTGAGTTCATCGGCCGTAAGCTGCCACGCCGCCACGTCATCCATGGCCTGAATGACGCGAGCCCCGGCCGGCGGCTGATCATCGGGGAAGGTGCGCCGACCCGCCGTGACGCGCGTCACGGCCACGGGGCTAATGAGGTAGCGGACGCCCGCTCCCGCGGTGACCGTGAGCCTTTTCCCCTCCGTGCGGAGCCCCTCCGGGCGACCGTAGATTCCGATGCCAGTCAGCTCCGTCTCGTTCGGGAACTCGAACTCCATTTCGCACTGCCCGCGGGGTGTCCAGAGCGCGTAGACGCGCAGGCCTCCGCGGTCGAACTCGAGCGCATGCGCGCTCGATGAACCGGTCGGCATCTGCTGGACGAGCTTCACGCGGTCGAGCACGCGGGTCATGGTCGCCAGCGCGACGTAGGCGGGCTTTGGATAGTGGAGCGGCTGCCGCTGGCAAAGGCCGGAGGCGCCCCAAAGGGTGTCGAAGTAGGCGTTTCCCACATCCTCCAGGGCAGCCGGCGAGACAGTCGGGAAGCGGTAGGTCAGGCCCAGCAACATATCCTGCGCGTACCACTCCGCAAGCCGGCGGGCCCCGAGCTTGCTCTCGCAACGGTAGGTGAACTCGAAGCATCCCGTCGGCGGGATGTCGTAGCCGAAGATGCGCGCGGTTTCGTTCATCAGCCAGATGCCTCCCGGGCCATGCGGGGTCAGCTTTTCGGGGGAGATGGTCTGCCCGCCGGCCTCGCTACCGAGATAATCGATCAGGTCCCGCGAGAAACCCCGCCGCAACATCATCGCCGCGATCCCGGCCGAGCCATTCGAGTTTCCCGCGATGATTTTGAGCTGCGGGAACTTCGCGCGCATGAACCGGGCGGCCTTCACTCCCAGCTCATAAAGCTCATCCTCCTGCTGCGTCACCACTGGGTCCACCTCGTACTTTTCACCGTACAACTCCGGCGGATACGTGGCGGGGCCGTAGCTCTCGTGAAAGAGGTCGATGTACTCGCAATGCGGGAAGCGCTTCAGCGTATCACCGATGGCTTTCTCGGCGCGCGCCTCGGCCGCGGGCCAATCCTTGAGGTCGGCGCGCCGAAACGACCAGTGGATCTGGTTGAGCGTGATTTTCCAGGGCGCGAGATCCTCCTCGTTTTCCTTGAGGGAATTGACCGTGCCGCGACGCATCCCGGCTTTGAACAGCATCGGCCCGGCCGACTGCACCGTTTGCTGGCCCGTGAACCACCACGTGCCGAACGGTGATTCGTAGCCCGCGGTGCGCGTATCTTTTCCCAGGAGCGCAAACGCGGCGTCGTGCTCGAATAACTCGACACCGGCGGCATCGGAGAGCGTGACGCGGAGCCCGTACCAGCCGACTTCCGGCATGGCGAGCGGGATGGTGAGGTCGGTCTCGCTCCCGACCGTCGTGAGTTCGAATGCCTTCTCATGGCGGCCGAGGGAGACGCCTGCCGCATCGCTGATTTCCCAGCGCAGGAGGTACCGCCCCGCCGCGCTGGCGCGCACGGCGAAGGTCGTCTCGGGCGTCTCGTCGTTGTGAAAGATGTTGCCCGCTTGCGCCTGCTTGATCCGGAGCTCAACCGGCGCCTTCTCCAGCGTGACTCCGAAAACATGCACCCCGCTCGTCGAGGAGGCGAGCGGCTTGCGGCGGCGATCATCGGCGAAGCTGAGCCCGTCGCATTTCCCGAGAAACTCGAAGTCCAGATAGGGGCCGATTTTCATCGGCGCGATCGGATCCTGGCTGTCGCTGAAGAGATCCAGGATCGAGCCCGTCCTCAGATCGACCCGCACGAGATAGAGCGGAACGGAGACCGTTTGACCGCCGGCGGCCGGGAACTCGACGCTCCCGATCTGGCGGATCCCGTCGCCCGGCTTTTCCTCGCCGCGCGGTAACGTAAGGGTCGTGTCGGCCATGGCGCCGCCGCGTCCCGAGACGCCGAAGCGCGTCAGCCGCGTTGTGAGCACCGGGTCTTTTTTTGCATCGGGCTCGACCGCGCACAGGACCCAGGCGCGGTGATAGAAGGCCTGCGGCACGGAGAAATGCAGCGACTCCTGCATGCCGTCGAGCGAGGTGCGCGAGGTATTCTCATCCGTCTCGAGGAAGCGGGATCCCTGCATCTCCTTCACCACGCCCACATCCGCGTTGCCAGCACCATCGGCGACCAGCATCGGAATTTTCTCGATCACCTGAGGACCTGGCTTCAGCGAGACCGTGCCGTCCTTCATCGCTCCGGGCTGGGCGATCCGGCGCACGTCCAGGGCGAGGTACCGTCCCGTGTCGGCCCGGGTGAAGGCGCGCTCGCCGCGCACCTCCCCGCCTTCGCCGAACTTGAAACTGACCTCCACCAGGCGGCTCTCGCTCAGCAAGCGCCCGCCGTAGCGGCCCGACAGCCAAAGCTCAGCGCCGCCAGCATCGACGCGGACTTCGAGCGGCACCCAGCTCTGCGCGGCCCCCGCCAGGGATTCCCAGCGCGCGGCGAGCTCCGCCTGTTGCGCCTCGGTGTAGCGCGAGAGGCGTGGGCGCGTGTGATATTGCAGCTTCAATCCCGAGCCGCCAAAGTCGATCAGCCCATCGGGCATGGGCACCATTTCCGGCACCTTCTTTCCGTCCTTGGTCACCGTGCGCCGCATGGCGTCCGCCTTCACCACCCCGTTCAGGGTCTGCGACTTGCCATCCGCGAATTTGAAGCTCGTCCCCACTTTCCCGGAGCCGCCGACTCGAAATTCCAGCTCGAGCGTGTCCGCCTTGCCCAGCTCGACGGCATCCGCGGGGAGCATCGGCAACGCCAACGCCCAAAGCAGGAGCCAGACGGCGAGTCGGAATTTGGTTTTCTCAGGGATCATCATCGGGAGGTTATAGAGCGCGTGGCGGGTCCGGGCAGCTTAATCATGCTCGATGATGGCTCCCAAAGTTCGCGGAGCACTACCAAAACCGCCTCGTGACAAAACTCCGTTTCGGATGGAGATATGGGCTCCTTCGGGCGCGTGATGGAGTTCTTCTCCCCGGGTGTGGGGTTACCGTCCCCGGGGGTGCAGTTTCAGGTCGGGGTGGGCCTTTCTTTGGCGGAGGTGTGGGCTTCTTCGGCCGAGATGTCTACCATGCGGATGCGGGGTGGATTTCTTCGGCCAAGATGGGGAGAGGACAAGGGTGAGGTATGGATGACTGGTGAGGTGAAATGGGGACCACAAGGGTGTGGGGCGGGCATTCCCCCCCGGACTATGCGCGATGCACGGAGACTTTGGGACCCGGCAGGGATTAGGAAGAGGAAGGCCGGTGTGCTGCGGGGCTCTCAAATCAAAACAAGCAGAGCCCTTTCACCCGCACCTTCAGCTCCTTCACCCGCTCCATCTCCGTGACGTAAAGCGCCTTTCTGGGCATGGTCACGACCAGGCCGGTGATCTTGATGTCCTTGCGCCAGTTCAAGTCGGGGCGCAGGGAGAGGTGGAGGAAGTTCCAGCCGTCGAAGTTGATCGCGATCTGGCCCGGCCAATCCATGTAGACGCCTTGTGAGAGCCAGCTCACGCCGCGCGCGTCCTGGATTTCCCACATGATCTCGCCCCAGCCGGAGTTGCCTTTGACCCACACGCCGGCGTTTTCAAACGGGCCGGCGGCGGTGATGGGATTCTTGAACTTCAGCACGGTGTACTCGTGCGTGACGTCCCACAAGTCGCCCGCGGGCTTGAGCTCCACTTCCAGGCATTTGCCCTGCTCGCTGTCCTCGACTTCACGCACCTCGAACTGGCCCTGCGTGCGGTGCGGCATGTACTCGCCGGTGAGCCGCTCGAGGCGTTTGTCCTGGGCGGGCTGCACGAGGAAGCTCGCGCGCGAATCGAGCGGGTCGACGACGGTGGGATTTTGCGGCGGCGCGTCCTCGGGGAACGACGCGCCGCCCACCGAGACGGAGGCGAGGCGTGTCTTCGTCACGAGGTATTGCGCGGCGGTCGAGGCGGTGAGGGTGATCTCGGATTGCGTCGAGATTTTCTCGCGGCCGTAGAGATCGACGAGCGTCGTCTCGGTGGCGGCGGGGAAGGTGAGCTTCACCTCGCGGCGCCCGCGTGGCACCCACGTCGCGTAGATCCACTCATCGCCGCGGCGGAATTCCAGCGCGTAGACGGAGAGCGAACCGGTGGGGACGGCGCGCTCGAATTTTGCGCTATCGAGCACGCGCGTGACGGTGGCGATGGCGGCGTAGGAGGGCTTGGGGTCCATCGCTGGGTAGCGGTAGCAGAGCCCGCCGTCGCCCCAGCCGGTGTGGTAGTAGCCATTGCCCGCATCGTGGACGGTGCCGATGGCGATGGTCTGGAACCCGTAGGCCCGGGCGTGCAGGACATCGCGCACGTAGTATTCGGCCTGCCCGCCGAGACCGAGCATCATGTCGCGGCGGCCCATCCACTCATGGCAGGCCGTGGGCGGGATGTCGGGATAGCCGAGGACGCGCGCCGTTTCGCGCAGGTACCACGCGGATTGCAAGCCGCCGGGGATCGCCTTTTCCGTGATGATGGTCTGCCCGAGATCCTCGGTGGCGAGGAGGTCGATGTACTCGCGGGGAAAGCCGTGCCGAAGCAGGCCAGCGGTCGTTTTCAGGCTGTCGCCGTCATTGCCGAACTGCAGTTTGAGCTGGGGAAATTTCGCGCGGACCAGCTTGGCGAGCGCGGTGTAATACTCGATCCGCTCGCGCCATTTTGCCTCGACCTCCGGGTCCGGCGCGGCGGGAAGATCGCCCCACAACTCGGAGGGGAAAAGCGCGCCGGCCGCGCCGCTCTCGTGGCCGATGAGGATCTTGTCGAGGCTCGGATAAAGCGCGAGTTGCTCGCGGATGAAGGCCTCGTGCTCGGCCAGCCGCGCCACCGGGTCGGGGTTTTTCGAGCGGAACCAGCCGATGTTCCAAGCGGTGACGCCGTATGGCGCGGTGAGCGACTCGGGCAGCGTCTTCGGCAGGATTGTGTGACGCAGACCCGCGCGCTGGAGCATCGGGCCGACGCGCGCGATATTCGGCTCACCACCGTGCGCCCAGTGAAACCACCAGGTGCCGTGCGGGGACTCGAAGCCGGCCTGGCGCGTATCCGCCGGCAGCATGACGAACGTGCTGCGGTGGTCGATGAAAACGCGGCCATCGGCGGAAAGCAGCCGGTAGCGCGTGGCATACCAGCCGTTGGTTGCCTGCACGGGAATGGTCACGGTTTCCTCGCGCTTCTCCGCGGTGAAGGTGAGCGGTTTCGTGCCGGTGGCGACGTTCTTGCCGTCGAGATCCGCGAAGTCCCACGCGAGCGTGCAGGCGCCATCGCGCACGGCTTTCACGGTCACTTTGAACTCCGGGGCATCGGACGCGTAGAACATATTGACCGGCGTGTTCGCTTCCACCGTCAGCGTCGCCGGGCTGCGCTCCAGCGAGAGGCCGAGCAGATGCACGGCGCTCTGCAGGCCGCGCGGATTGGACCGCGGCGTGTAGGTCCGGCGGGTCGGGCGGAGGCTCGGTGGAAAGGCGTCCGTTTCATCCACGCCATCGAGCGGGTCGAGCACCTCGAGGTCGAGGTAGTGGGGGTTGGGGTAGTCGCGGCCGTTCAGTTTGTCAGTCGTCAGGAGGTCGGTGATCAGCCCGCTTTTGACCGGCACCCGCAGGAGCCAGAGCGGCACCGTCTTGTCCCCGAGCTTCACCGTGCCGACGCGGCGGCAGTCCGGGTTGGGAGCGGTGCCCGGCTCCGGCAGCCGCACGAGCGTGTCGGCCATCGCGGCGCCGCGCGAAGTCCCGTAGCGCGTGAGCCGGAGCGTGAAGGCTCGGGCTTTGGCGGGATCCTCCTCCGCCGCGCAGAGCACATTCGCCCACGAGTACGACTCGAGCGGAACAGAGAAAATGCAGACCTCCGGGAGCGCATCGAGCCCGCTCCGCTGCCAGGCATACGTGACGAGATCGTCGGCGGGCGAGTTCAGCCGGCCGAGGCCGCCGAGCGCAATCTCCGGCCACGCGCCGCCCTTGACCGGCAGGCCTTCCGGCAGCTTCGCCTCTGGCGCCAGCGTCACCTCGACCGGCCCCGCTCCGGGCCGCGCGTAATCCTGCAACGGCAGCGCCAGCAAGTCTGCCGGCTCCTTTTTCTGAAAGCGAAAATCCAGCAGCTCCGCGCCTGCTGGTAGGCGCACTTCGTAGCTCACGAGCGGCCCGGCGAGCGCTTGCTCCTGAATGAATTTCCCATCGTACCAAATGCGCACGCCGGTTTCCGTGCGGCGGAATTCCACCTTCGTCCCGTGTTCCGAGGCCGCGGGCAGGTTCTCCCAACTCTGCGCGAGTTCCTTGATCCGATCCTCTTTCGCGAACGTCGGATTGGACCGCGTGAAGAAACGCGACGACCCGCGGTATCCTTCCAGATAGGCGTCGCGCCAGACCTTCCCGGTGAGCGGCACGATGAAATCCTTCGCGCGCAAATCCAACTCGAACGGTGTCCCCTTCACCTTGGTGTTCAGGTAAATGGCGACGCCCTTCGGATCCTTCCCCGCCTTCACGCGCAGGACCGCGTCGCCCGCGTCGGCGGGAACCGTGACGATCAGCGGCGTCTCGGCGACCAGTGGGAGATCACCGAGGCCCGACGTCGTTCCGCGAATCGTCGCGCCCGGTGGCAACGACTCCTGAGCCCCGGCCGTCGCGGCCACGATGAGACAGACGAATGGGAGGAGGCGCATGGTCAGTTCACGCTCATCGTGTAGACCTGCGCGTCGTCAAACCAGATGATCTCCTTTTCCGTCGGCTGGCCCTTGGCGACGAGTTGCAGGACGAGATTCGCCGCGCCGGCGGGCGCGTGGACGGTCCCCTCGATTTTCACCCACTCATCGCGTGGCGAAAGCTGCGGCGTGAAGCTCTGCGCGGCGCCGAGTTCCTTGCCCTCCGCGTCCTCCCGCACGGCGCGCAGGCTGGCCTCGCCCTCGCCGCTCTGGCGCGCGAAGGCGCGCAGTTTGTAGTAGCGGCCAGGGTTCGCTTTGATCTTTTGAAAGTACATCGCCTCTGCGGCGCCGGCGAGGCAGGCCGAGCCCGGGCTCGCGCAGCCCGCGCGGCCGCGTTGCGCGGTGCCTTTGTCTTTCAGCGCGGTCTCCCAGTCTTTCACCGGCTCCTTGCCGTACAGCGAATTGCGCGCGCCGAACGGGGCGATGTACGCCGTGCTCGCGGCGCCGTTCAGGAAATCACCATTCACCACCAGGTTCCGCATCGGGTTGCCGCGGGTCGCCATTTTCTTTTCCATGACGGCGAACTCCTTCTCCGCGCGCAGCAGGCCCCGCTGCGCCGGATCTCGCGCGGCATCGAGCGCCTTCGTGATCCCCGGCAGAATCTCCTCCCAATACCGCGTCGCCTCCGGGTTCACCCCATCCGGCCACCAGCGATACTGCTCGTTGAAGACCCAGACGTACTCGTCCGCCGCATCCAGCGCGGAGGAGGTCGCCTGTTGCAGCCGATCGACGAGGCGGCCCTCGAGCGGCGGATCGGTGTAGACGTCGGAGTGGACATCGTTGCGCGCCGCGCCGACGAAGGCGTCCAGATAGATGGCGAGGCCGGCCTGGACCTGTGCGCGGAATTTGAAGCGATTCTCTGGCGAGACCAGTGCGAGCGTGGTGTTGCGCATGGCGTTTACGTGCTTGAGATACTGCGCCTCGTCGGAGTGCGGGTAGGAGGGCTCGAAGCCATCGACGATCGTCAGCGTCGGCGGCGCCGCATCGAGCCAGCCATTCACGAAAGCTGGGTAGAGTGCGTAGCGACCGCCTTGCGCCAACCCTTCCCGCGGATCGTCGCCCAACGCGCCCAGCGCCGTGCCGGCGTTCATGAAGAGGGTGAAGAAAACCATGTCGGGATATTCCTTGGCCATGGCCGCCATCACCTCGCGTCCCCGCTTGCGCACCTGGGCGGCGTACTCCTCGAAGCTCTTCTCCGGATGCGCGCTGCTCTTGGTATTGATGACCGTCGCGCCGTAGCCTTCGGGATCGAACATCAGCCCGCGCAGCCCGCCTTCCTTGGCGAGCCAGGCGACGGTGCGGAAATGGTCGACGATGATTTTCCAGCCGTCGTCATCGAACGCGTCCACGAAATCGGGCTTGGAAACCGAGAGGCTGCAGCGGACGAAATTGTTCGTGAGCTTCGCCGACTTGATCTTCTTCAGCGTGTCGATCTCCTGCTGAAACCACTCGCGTTTCCACGGCTTCGGAATGCAGGTCTGGAAGGTGGAGACTGGCTTCCCAGCGGCGTCCGTGCCATCGACGCGCAGCGTGATGCCATCGAAAGGCGTCTGCTCGATCTGCGCGAGATTTTCCAGGAACCGCGCCGGCCCGAAGTCGCCCCAGCCGAGCTCGATGAGCTTCTTGCGGATCGGCCCGCCGCCAGAATCGGTGGGAGTCTGGGCGAACGAGGGCGAGGCGAAGAGCAGGGCCAACGCGAGGGCGCGAGCGAGGGGTGGTCGAATCATGGGGTGGGAATGCGAGTAGCGGACCCCCGCCAAAAAGGAAGATTAGCCCGGAAATTTCATCCGCGGAGCAAAAATCTAACGAACTCCCCGCGGTAAACCGCTACGGCTGAGGGTGTTCAATCACTCGAGCCCAAAGGACTTCGCTCATGCCAAATTGGACCCAGAAAGATTTCGGTTTTCCAAGCTCCGATCGGCGCAAAATCGAGGCCTACTTTGCCGGCGGTGACGTTTCGGGCGACCGCGGGCTGCTCCTGCTGCGCCAGAGCGTCTACGGAATCGCGCAAGGGTATGAAGACCTCAACGATGACGACACCTTGCGCGACGATCAGGTCTGGCCGAAACCATTTCAACTGCCAGCGGCGAAACGTGGACGCCCGTTCACGGCATTCCCATCAAGCACTGCACGTCGCGCTTCCTCGTGCGCCGTTTGCGATCAGGCAGCCTGCTTCTCGTGAAACACGGGCCGCTCAACGAGCGGGTCGGACGTGCGCAACTGACCGCCTACCTTTCCGCTGACGATGGCAAAACATGGACCGGCGGCCACATGATCGGCGAGCACGATGACGTTGGCGGAGTTTCCGTTCCAGTGCCGAATACCAGAGCGACGAATGGGACCAGTTCGATTTGCGTATTGTGGGCGAGGACCGTCGAACCCTCGCAGCATGGAACTGAAATACTCCTAGCCCGCGCGTTATATGTTTCTGATGAGAAGCACGAACGTGTCGCTCGTCGAATCATGCCCAAAGCGAAATGGTATTCGCCACAGCTTCGCCGCGATCTCGTGAAGCGGCTCTATTTCAGAGCCAAGTCGGAACGAATTCCGATGACGTGCCTGGCCGATCGTCTGATCGAACAGGCGCTGGACCAAATCACGCACAATCACGAATTCGCGCTTCGGGCCGCGGAAGAGCCACCCACAGCAACAGTGCCAGGCTGATAGTCGTCGGCCTTGGCAGAAACCATCAATCAATCCGACGACCGCCCGGCCCTCCGCCGGGCTTTTTCGTCTCCACAGCAAAACCAGAATCGAAAGGAAAACACCACCATGGCTGTCATCCTGCAAATGACCTATTCGAAGAAATTGGGCCTCCCCAATTATTCGAGCCATTCCTGCTCCGTCTCTCTCACCGTCGAAATCCCCGACGTGAGTGTCGCCGCTCAGGAATCATCCAAGCTCTACGCGCTGCTTCAGACGGCCGTTGACGCTGACATTCAAGAAGTCGGCTACATGCCCGACGCCAGCACCTACGGGATGAAGCCGAGCCTCAACGGCAGCGGGGAATCCCGCCACACGAATGGCAACGGCCATACGAACGGGCACCGACCGCCGCCCACAGTCAACCGCAATGGCGATGCGTGGAATTGCACCGAGGGGCAAAAGGGATTCGTCCTGCGGATCATCAACGAGAACCAGCTCGACAAGAATGAAGTCGAGCAAATGGCGCAGCAGCTCTTCGGCGCCGGCGTCAAGGAACTCGACAAGATGCAGGCTTCCCAACTGATCGAAGAATTGCTCGAAAAGACGGGCAAGAAAACCACCAGCCGTCGCTCGCCCTGGCAGCGTCGTCAACCCGCACGGACATGAATGCCACCACCGAGGCGGTACCGCTGGAGGCAGCCACGGCCATCACTGAGGCCGGGATCATCAATTCATTGCAGCAGACCGTGTCGCCCTCACGGCTGACGCTGTTTCTGCAATGCCGGCTGAAGTTCTGGTTCCGCTATGTGGCCCGCATCGCCAAGCCGAAGTCCGCGGCGCTCCATGTTGGCGGCGCTGCTCATACGGTGCTCAAGGCCTGGAACAAGTCTCGTTGGCGAAATGACCCGCACACGCTGAAGCAACTCCACGATGAGTATGCCAAGGCATGGGCGGACCAGCGCGACGAACCTGTCCAATGGAATGGCGACGAAGAGGAGCAGAAGATGACGGGCTGGCGGCTCGTGGAAACCTACATCCGCGAGTCGAAGATCCCGCCGGAATTGCGGCCTGACGCGGTCGAAGTCCCGGTGGAGGCCGATTTGAGCGAGCATGGGTTGCCGACGCTCATCGGCGTCCTGGACCTCGTGCAGGCCGGCATCATCGTCGATTACAAGACGAGTGGGCAAACGCCCAATCCCGAACGTGCGGCGCACGCCCACGAGGTGCAGACCAGCAGTTACGCGGTGCTCTATCGCGAATCGACGTTGAAACGAGAGGCCGGGATCGAAATCCACACTCTCGTGAAAACGAAGACGCCGAAGCTCTGCGTCACGGCGAGCCCACCAATGACCGATCAGCAGCAAACGCGGCTGTTCCGGCTCATGGAGGCCTATGAACACGGACTCGACGTTCGGGATTTCGTGCCTTCTCCGGGCATGCAATGCCTGAGCTGCGAGTTTTTCAACGAATGCCGTCTATGGAGTTAACTCCATAGGCGGCACTAAACCTGAACCTGCCGCGCTGTTCGAACCGGCGCGGCCACCAAGGAAGGGAGTCAAACCATGGATTTCTTCAAAATCCTCAATATCGCTGGGACCATCCTGGCTTGGATAGTCGTGCTCGCGGTGGTCTGGGCCGCTGCCCCGTACATCGTCAAACTCTTCGTGATCGTCCAATCGATCCACAACTTCGGCATTTAGGCGGCATAGCCCGTCTTTCCGAACCGCCCGGCAATCCACCGGGCATTTTCGTTTCAACCAAACCATGAAAGGAATCACACGTATGGAGCAGATCACGCTCTACTACCGCCAAGGCAGCTCGGACAAAATCTATCAGGCGAGCATTGAACCCAGGGACGGCGGATTCGTCGTCAATTTCGCCTACGGCCGGCGCGGCGCCATGCTGCAAACCGGCACCAAAACTCAAGCCGCCGTCAATTACGACGAAGCCAAACGCATTTACGGCAAACTCATCGCTGAAAAAACCGCCAAGGGCTACACGCCCGGTGCCGATGGAACACCGTACCAGCACACCGACAAAGCCCAGGCGAGCACCGGCATTCACTGCCAGTTGCTTAATCCTGTCGACGAAGACCAGATTGAATCGCTGATCGCGGACCCGGCGTGGTGGTTGCAGGAGAAATTCGACGGTCGTCGTCTGCTCATCCGCAAACAGGGTGAGTCCATTGCCGGAATCAATCGGCTCGGCCTCGTCGTCGCCATGCCGCAATGCCTGATCGCGGAAGCCACCAATTGTCCCCTCGACTTCATCCTCGATGGCGAAGCGATCGGTGACACCCTCCACGTCTTCGACGCATTGCAGGTCGGCGGTGACGATCTCAGGGGCATTCGTTACGGCGAACGCTACCTGCGGCTGCTGAACCTGCTCGGCTCGTTCCAGCACCGGAACATCCAACTCGTGCCGACAGCATTTCTGCCCAAGCACAAAGCCGAGATGTTCGCGCAGCTTCAGGCAGCAAATTGCGAAGGCGTGGTCTTCAAACGCACCGACGCGCCCTTCGTCCCGGGACGCCCGGCCAGCGGCGGTCCGCAGCTCAAGTACAAGTTCTGCGAGACGGCGTCGTTAATCGTCGGGAAAATCAATGCCAGGCGCAGTGTTTCGCTGCTGCTTTTCACCGGTGACCGCATCGCAGCCGCCGGCAATGTGACCATCCCTCCGAATCACGCAGTCCCGGCAGCGGGACAAGTGGTGGAATGCCGCTATCTCTATGCGTTTCGGGAATCGGGCTGCATCTACCAGCCCGTCTACCTTGGCGCTCGGGACGACATCCGAGCCGAGGAATGCACAACGGATCAGCTCAAATTCAAGGCGGAGCCCGTCGAGGAGGCCGCATGACCCGGACCATCCCATCCACCCCCGACTGGCGGCGCCTCGGCCGCACGGCCCTGTGTCTCGCCCTGGACGTCTCAGGGACGGTCCTCACCACCACCGGACGCGTGCTGCTCGTCTGCGGACTGCAACTGCAGGCCCTGAGCGCCCGCCTCGGTCCGCAATAGCCCAAAGATTCAATTCGGCGCAACAGCCCGCATGCCACTGGTGTGCGGGCTGTTTTCGTCGCCACAACCAACGAAAGGAAAACCATGAACCCATTTGCTCTCCCCAACGCGGAACTCAAATCCGCCCTCGCCGGCCTCGGCAAAATCATCGCCAAACGCTGTTCGTTGCCCGTCCTCGGCAATATCAAAATCGAGCGGACCAAAGACGGCTGGATCGCCCTCACCGGCACGGACCTTGATCACTTCGTCACTGTCCGACTCGAACAACCCGGAACCGGTGAACCTGCGGCGCTGCTCGTCCCCCACGACGAATTGCTCAAGACCTGCAAGGCCTGCGGCAATGGCGAAGAGGTCCTCGTCGAGAAAAGCGGCGAAGCCACCGCCGCGGTCAAATACCGGATCGGCCAGCAAGTCGTGGAAACCAAAGTCGAATCGCTGCCGGTCGATGAATTCCCGGAAATCCCAAGAATCAAGAGCGATGCAATTGCGTTACCCGACACGGTGCGCCAGTCCATCCACGAGGCGCTGCAATGTGCGAGCACCGATGAAACCCGCCTCATCCTCAATGGCGCCTACCTCGACGTGTCGAAGCCCGAAGCCAATTACGTGGTCGGCACCGATGGACGGCATCTGTTCAGCAGCAATTCCTTCGCACTGCCGTTGAAGGAATCGTTGATCATCCCGACCCACAAGTTTATCGGGTGGAAGGAATTCAACAGCGACGGCGAATGGCTGCTCAAGGTAGCTCCCGCCGCGAAAACAGATGAACCCGCGCACCTGCAAATCAGCAGCCGGCGCTGGCGTTTCATCATGCGTCAGATCGACGGCAATTATCCCAACTGGCGACAGGTCGTGCCGACTCCCGACAGTTTCGCCACGACGATCGAATTCGAGGCGGATGTCGAGGTAGTGCTTCAGACCATTCAACGTATGCCCTGCGATGATGCCGTGAATTTCGCCATCGGACTGGAGTGGAGCGGAGGCAAACTCGCGCTCCTCGGCCGGTCGCCCGGTGCCGAGAACTGGACACGCATCGAAATGGAGGGAGTGAAGTGCCGCGGCAAAGACGTGAGGATCTTCCTCAATCGGAACCTCCTCACCAAGGCGCTGCAGTTCGGTCTCACGAAAGCCGAAACGATCGATGCCCTTTCGCCGCTGCGCTTTAGCAGCGGCGGTCGGCAGATGATCGTGATGCCCACGCGTCCGAATCCCGCACCGACTCAGGCGCCACAACCCACACCGGTGACCCCTGCGGCTCAAAACGAGCCAACGGCTCCAAACCCTCCGCCCTCGGCGGAACAACCCAAGGAGGAACCCATGCCCGATACCAACGGCACCAATACTGGCGCGACGAAACGTCCCGCCACAGCCAACCCGGAAACGACCGAGAAACCCGCGCTCGAAACTGCGCTGGCCCAACTCGAAATCGTCCGTGGTGAATTCCGCAACGCCATTGGCGGCCTCCACAAACTCGGTGACGCCCTGAAACAGGCGCAACGCGAGAACAAGGCCAGCGACAAAGAAATCTCGTCCGTGCGCGCAACGCTCCGGTCGCTCCAGACCGTCCGCATCTAGTCCCGAAAATAGATCGCGAAGGCCGCACACGATGCCCGGGTCGGATGAGCGCAAGCTTGTCCGGCCCGGCTTCGTTCAACCGCCACAACACCATCAATCAAATTGCGCCGACAATCGTCGCGCGCACCAAACAGAAAGGAAAAACCATGGTCGCAATTCTTGACCAAGCACCACCCACCCAACGCCCGCGCCCGAACCTCATTTTGCACTGCGGTGCGCAGAGGGTTGAGCGCAACGACGTTCAGCGCATCCCGACGCCTCGTGCCACGGACAACTGCGGCTGCTTTCCGCTCGCTTGAACGCCGACTGCCGCTACGTCGTCGTGAAGAACCAGTCGCACAGCGAGCATTTCCGCATCTACGAGGACAGCAAGACGCGCGCACGCATCGTCGGCGAACTTCAAGGCCGCGAGATCACGATGTCGCGGCTGCACGATTGGTTGGTCACGGCGCTGAATGAAAACAACGTCACCGCGAGCGCGGCGCTGACGCACCCCGCCTTTTCGCTGATTGATCGCCAACGGCTGAAGCACTGGCAGCGGACCTTCGACGAACAGCTCGCACTTGCCGACGACTTGCTGCTTCCGCCGAAAACCAGCCCCACGCCATGAAAGCCGACGAAGCCTTGGAGCAGGCAGTGAACGGATGGCGAACGAAGCATTCCATCCGCGAGGATGACCCCATGCTCGCGGCGCTCGATCTCGTTCGCGTCTATCTCGCTCACGCTCCACTGCCCTCGCGCGAAGCCGCCGAAGTTCCGCCGACGTATGCGGAATTCCGCGAGACGGTGGAATTACTGGATCGCCGCGCGAATGCCTTCGGAAAGCAGTCGCTCGACCTGATCGTGGAATTACGAAAGGTCGCGGAGCGGCGCTCCGGGAAACGCGAACTTTCACTCACTGCGCTCCTGCTGATTGCCGGTCTTGCGGCGTTGGCGGGCTACTACCTTGGCCGGCTGGGTCTATGACACTGGATACACTTACCGTCGGATTGATCGCGGCTACGCTCGCGGTCGCCGCCTGGCTTGCGCTTCGCCGAGGATCGAACGCCCCACCGATTGTCGAACTCGCGGGCCTGAAATGGACCCGTGCCGACTTTTGTCGCGGATGGCTCATCACGGGCGACACCGGCTCCGGCAAGACGCGTTCCGGCATTACCCCTTTGCTCTACCAGGTGTTTCAGAACGAACCCGGATGGGGCGGCCTGTGTATCGACGACAAGGGCCTCTATTGGGAAACGCTCTGCGAAATGGCCCGACACTTCGGCCGCGAGAACGACCTCATCCTGCTCCAAGTCCGACCCGATGCCGCTCCGACGAGCTGGCAACCCCAGCACACTTACAATCTCACGTCCGACCGCAGCATTCCCTACAACACCTTCTCGAAAGCCGTCGTCGATACCGCGTCGAGCCTCGGGCAGTCCGGTGACAAAGGATTCTTCAAGAACCAGGCACAAGTTCATATCTCCCGCGCCTTGGAGATGCTTCGGGAAATCCGTGCCGACGTAACGCTGGAGAATGCCTATCACCTGCTCATCGACGAGCGGGATTTGCAGGAGGCTCTCGACGATCTCGCCACGGGAACTCCTTCGCCCGCGCGGCAGGAGCTGACCAGCCATTTCCGCAATCGTTTCCTCAATCAGCCGCCCGAGCAGATCGGCGGCGTGAAGGAGACCATTGCCAACTACCTCCAGGCATTCGTGACACCCGACATCGCCCAAGTCTTTTGTCCCGCCGCCAACACCTTCGACTTCGCCGACATCGACCGCGGTAAAATCATCTGCGTCGCCATGCCGCAGAAGTTCCAAACCGAACGGCGCTACGTGAACACCTTCTTGAAGATGCTCTTCTACACCCATGCGCTCCGCCGCTTCGACAAGCCGAAGGAGGACCGCCAGCGCGACAACCTCATCATCCTTTGGGCGGACGAAGCCCAGCGCTTCGTCACCGCCTCCGAGGAAGGCATGAGCGACTACAACTGCGTGGATGTGATTCGCGAGGCGCAGGCAACCGTCGTGGCCGCCGCGCAGTCCTCCACGTCATTTATCCCGCCGCTCGGGCGCGAGAAGGCCCGCGTCTTCACCCTCAACTTGCGAAATCGCCTCATTTTCAAAGCCGCCGACGAAGAAGGCGCTCTTGAAAGTGCTGACTTCATCGGCAAGGCGAAGGTGATCAAAAAATCATGGGGATACTCCGGCGGTAAGATGTCTCGAAACTACTCCGAGCAGGAGGAGCACCGAATCAAACCGCACATCCTCCGCACGATGGCCAAACACGCGGCGGTGGCGGTCCATTGCGAACGCGGCCACCGCAAAGGAGTCCTGCCGCCTCTGGAGCCCGATGGAAGCGTCGCACGGTGGTTTCGTCGACGCTAGCTCTAGCGCAGTTAACCGCGTCAGCAACTAGGGCCGAGGCTTCTTCGCGGGCAGATGGAAATGATAGCTTCCGCGTTTGGTATCGTCGCTTCCGTGGTCTCCTTCGAGAAACTCCGCGAAGCTCGTCCAGATATCATCTGCCGATTTCTTTTGGCGAACATGCACGGTGACTCCGGCATGCTCCCGGTCGATCTCGATAATGTTATATATCTGTGGCATCGATTCCGGCCGGGCCTCCGCTTTGGCTCCCAGCGCTCCGCAACCGATGACGCGAAGCTCGGCGTCAGAAACGTTGTGAGTGAGCAGAGCGCGGCGAATCTCGTGGACGTCGCCGTGAAGCACGAAGTCCAGGGCGAGGTTTTCCCGCAGCCGCGTCACGAAGGCCACGTCCTTCATCGCTTCTTTGCCCTCCACGGCATGATGCCAGACGCCGATGCGCAGTGGGCGACCGCGCTTGGACGATCCGTGGCCCAGGGCCGCCTCATTCGCTTGAGCGCGCTCGGTGACCTCCACCACGGCGTCGGCGGAAACACCCGACGCCTTGAGGTTTTGAATACCGATCATCCAACACGAGTTGAGGCAAATGAACTGGATGCCGAATGCGGGGAAGTCGCGGGTTTCGCATTGCGTGTTGTATTCCGACGCAAAGATGAATCCGAATTTCTCCACGAAGGCACGATAGGCGGACCAGCGTTCCTTGCCCCGTTCCTGATGCAACCCCACCCAAACTTCTCCGCACTTCACATGGCAGCCCACGGCATCCGCGGGCTCATTGCGGTGCACTTGGTAAAAATCTCCATCGACGGCCAGGTCGTGATTGCCGGGCACGAATACGCAATTGTCTGCGGTCAGGACGAGATGCTTTAGTAACTGGTTGATGAACTGCTCGGCCTTGGCGAATCCGTTTTCGCAACCTTTGTTGCGGAAGTCTCCCGAGATTACCACGAGATCGACCTTGCCCGGCTTTGGGACCTTCTTCAGAAGGTCCTGTTTGAGAGCGTGGATATGACTTTGCACGTTGGTGTCGCGATCGAAGTGCAGATCGCTGAGGTGCAGAATGCGAATGGGCTCCTCGTGGAGCGCAGTCACGGGCGGCAGCGTGGCGCGCGCGGGCGATGCCCTCCGCTTTGGGGCAGGTGTCGCGGAGGCGACCGAGGTGTGGGCGCGGATTTTCTTGTTCCGCGCGGGGTAGTGCCGCTTTTCCGCCTGCGGCAGAAGCTTGAAAGTTTCTTCTGCCACCAGAATTTGTGGGCTGTGGCATTGG
>JBBRPL010000056.1:0-49110 GCA_038228205.1 Chthoniobacterales bacterium | reverse complement strand
TTCTTCATTTTGCGTTTTCGTGTCGGGTTTTCGCTTCATTGACCACCTCATCTATACCTTCCCTCTATTCGTACAATCTCAAAATTATAGAATATTCACTGGCTCAAAACTCCCTTGGACCGGGTTTGAATCACGCCCCCCAACGGGGGGCCCATTTTCGATATCCGCTTCTGCGATCACTGCCAGTGCCTCCGCCCTTTCACCACCAGGAGGGCGGCGCACGGACTGCATCTTGCGTTGACGATTTTGACGCTCGGCTTGTGGGGCGTCAGTTGGGCGGCGATCGCGCTTCTCCAGCCTCGGCGGCCCCGGCGCTGCACCGCCTGTCACTCACGCTACGAGCCTGGAGCCAAACCGCCCCTCCCGTCCAAACCATCGGAACTCCCGCGCGTCACCCTTCCGAAATCCCCGCCTCAAACTCCGCCCGGGATCCGCCGGCCCGGAAAATAAGCCTGGCCCACCTGGCCTGGGCCCGTCGAGGAAGGCGCTCCATTCACTTCCCTCATCAGGGAACAGCCTGACTCGCTCATCAGGGGAACGCTCACCGCTTGCGGGCGGAGATCAAAAACGAAAGCCTCAGCTACGTGATCCCCCTGACCCCTGCCTGCGTATAGCCACTGAGTCGCTCGATATCCCCATGGGTGCCATGAGCAACTTGATCTTCGAGCCAAACGGCGTTTCCCTGACTCGCGAAACTCTCGACCCTCTTCGCGAGGAACTCGCAGCGGGGGGCCTCTTGACGGGGCTGTTTTCGATCGGGGATATCCACTCTTCCCCCGAAATGGTCTACTTCCTCTGGCATGAGTCGGGCGAAGCGCCGGTCTCCATGTGGATGCGACGTGACAGCTTCTCGACGGATGCGGCCACACGCGCCGCGGCGCGTGATTTCCTCACCCAGTGGCGCGGGCGTCTATGATGAACGCCCCGGCAATATCTGCGTCGGCCGCCGGAAGTCCACCGACCGTCGGTCTGTGGAAGCAAGTAGCGCCCGACAGGTCCGATGTGACCCATAGGACCTCTAGCCCACGATCCATGGCGTCCTGACATGCATACCAGCCTCCCCGCGCTTCGGTCGGCCATTCGGCGTTCCCTGCAAAAAGGCCGGGTCTGTCGCGTCTACCAGGAATCGCTCGAAGCGTGCTGGCCCAATCTGGCGCCCGAGCCGCGGGCCGAAATGATTGCCCGCTTCGCGGCGCAAAATCATTGGATCGTGGACCACCGCGATCTCGGCCTGCACGGCCTCGTTGCCGAATTTCAGTTAGCCATCGCACAAGGCGTCGAGGCCTGAGGAGATCGCCGCGCCCGTGCCGCGGCCAGGCGCCTTCACTCCGCCGTCGCGGATGATCGCCTGCGCGGCCCCGGCGTGGTCCGTTGTCCATCCACGGGGCGCCGGAAGGGAGTTCCTCAAGGAGGCGCACCATCACCTTCTTCGCCCTGGCCGCTTTCCATCTCTTGCCCTTCTCTCGCCTTCTTTGATCCGTCCGCATGCGACACCCTGCCGATCAGACGCGCCCTTCCCTCGCCGGACCCGCCGGCAACTCGAGGGTGAACGTGGCTCCCAATCCCGAGCCCCGGCTTTCCACCCGCAACGCGCCGCCCATTTCCCGCGCCGCCAGAGCGCCGCTGTGCAATCCGAACCCGTGACCGTCCTTGCGGGTCGTAAAGCCATGGCTAAAAATGCGCGTCAGGTTTTCCGGCGGAATCCCCACGCCGTTGTCGCTCACCGAGATTTTGATGCGGCCATCTCCGTTGGCCACTTTGACGGTGACCCGCTTGTCCGGCAGTCTCCCCTCGTCGCACGCGTACTTGGCATTACGAATCAGGTTCACCAGCACTTGCAGCACCTTGTGTTTCTCGACAGAAATCGGTGGGATGTCTTGGTACTCTCGCTCGACCACGATGCCGTGACGCGTCAGCTCTGCCGCGTTCATCCGCAGGCTGTCCTCCACGAGGTCGGTGACTTTGAGGACCTCCGCGACCCCGGTGACCCGGGCGTAGGCCTGCTGCATCGAAACGATCTCTTTGATGTGTTCGATGTTGTCGCGGAGGGACTCGACTTCGGTCAGAGTGGTTTGCTGTTCCTTGCTCAGCCGTTCGTGAAGCTGCCGCAGAAACTCCGGCAGATTCTGTCCCTGCGCGTCACCGGTCACAAAGGCCCCCAGATCCGCCGCATGCTGGTCGAGCAACGCCACCACTCGGCCCAGGTTGCCGACCTTTGATTTCCTCACATTCTCCGCCACGAGCGTGGCCGAGACGTTGACGCTGTTGAGCACGTTGCCGACATTGTGCAGCACGCTGGTGGCGACCTCGGCCATCCCGGCCTGCCGCGAGGTCTCCAGGAGTTCCCGATGAATCGACTCCAGGTTTGCCTCAGAACGTTTCCGCTCCGTGATATCGCGGTAATTGATGACCACACCGACCACCTTCCCGTCGACCCGCTGCGGTTTGACATAGCGCTCGAAGGTCCGGCCATCCCTCAGTTCGATGACATCGAACCCATCCAATTCGCAGGACGCGCGCTGCTCCTGGATCCGCGCGATGTATTGCTCCGCATGGCAAACCTTCGTGGAAAGGAAGTGGATGAATTCCGCGTTGTTTCGCCTCTCCAGCACGTCCGCCGCAATGCCCCACATCTCCACAAATTGCGTATTGTAGCAGACTATTTCTCCCGAAAGTTGCGCCGCGAGGATCCCGTCCGCTGTCGAGTCGAGCGTGGCGTTCAGCACGGAGAGAGACCCGGCCAGTTCCCCCGTCCGCTCCGCGACCCGCTTCTCGAGGCAGTCCTGCGCCGCCTGCAAGGCGGAATCGCGATGCTGAATCTCGCTCAGCATCTCATTGAATCCCTCGATCAGCCGCCCCACCTCGTCGTCCCCTTGTTTCACCGCGCGAATGGAGAAATTCTTATGGGCCGCCACGTCCCGCACGATCTGGGCGAGCTCGATGATCGGACCGGCCACCAGCGGCTGAAGCTTGCGGGTGAGCACCAGGGCGGCGAGCAGGGCCGCGACCATCGCACCCAGGATGAGATACACCGAACCTTTGAGGCTATCCCGAAGCTCAACGAGATCGTGACGCAGGTAGACCGTGCCAATCGTTTCTCCGGCCACAGCGACGTCCCGGAAGATCTCGAGATCCTGGCCGCTGAAACGATGGAGGTTCTTTTCGACGGGTGGCGGCGGCAGCGCCTCCATCCCAGGTGGGTGAAAGCTGGCGAAGGGGTGTCCCTGGCTATCATAGACAAACGCGGCCACGACATGGGGATCCGCGCTCAAGGATCGCAACGTCTGCGCGGCCGATTCCGGATCATCGAACGTGAGCGCCGCCGCGCTGTTGTCTCCGATCATCTGGCTGGTGGTCAGGACTTCCTTGACGAGGGCGCGCTTCGAACTCACCCGTTCATACCCGACGATCACCGCGCCGGTGAGCAGCAGCGCCGCGCAACTCGTGACCATCGAGATGAGCGTCAGCTTGCGCTTGAGGGAGATGTTTCGCAGGCGTCGCATGGATCGATTACTTTCGGACCGATCTGGCCAGTTTCTGGAGTTGCGCGCTGATCTTCACGGAGGCTTGAGTCGCGGCCGCCATGTTGATGTCGAAGCGCACCTTGTCGCCTTCCACCACCAGCGTAATGATCCCACCGGACTTCGCGAACCCGTCCGATTCGCCGACGGTGAGAACATTCGCCCCTTTGAGCGCGTCCCGGAGTTCCCCGAGGCGCGCATCGTCAGCAGCGCCGACGAAGAGCAGGTGGACGCCCCTCGCGCCGGCCAGGCTCTGCACCCGCCTGATGGAGATGGCGCGTCCGCCGACTTTCCGATTGTGCACCGCATTGTCCAACTCGTCGCCGAAAGGGTTGGAACCAAGGACCCCGATGATGATCGGGCTGTCCGGCGCCGGAAAGCTCGGTGAACTCCATTCGACAAATTTCGTAAAGTTATAGAGAAACGCCGCCTTGAGCTGATACTCCTTGGAGACTGGTTCGCCGGACAGGGCGATCCCGGCGAGCAAAAGCATCCATCCGCAGACCCACCGGCAGCGCCCATGCAATGAAAACGAAAGCCGTCCCCGGCTTCGCAGTGCTCTGACGCGTTTTCCTTCCATTTCCACGGTCTCCTAGAAGCGGACGGTGATCTTCCCAACGATGCTCCGCGGGATCTCCGAATTCTCGATGGTGGTCTGGCTGCCGATCTCCACATGTTGACGATCCAGCAGATTTTGCCCCCAGATGCCGATCTCGATCGAATCCTTCGGACGCCAGACGATTCCCGCGTCCACCCGCACGTGAGCCGGGGCAACCGTCGTCGTGCCTGTCAGGTTCAGCGTTTCCGTCCGATCCACGAATGAGGCGAAGCTGTTGAATTCCAGATTCCAGGGCAGAGTGAGGTAGGAGCGCAGGCTGAACTGCTGCTGCGGACTGGCTTTCGCCACCGAAACGTCCGGGTGCATCTCCATGTGGAGCCAGCTATAGTTCGCCGTGAGCCGCCACCGATCCACCGGCTTCCATTGGACGGACACTTCGGCGCCATAGGTTTCGCCCGCCTGGTTGTTCGCCAGATTGAGCGGTACGAGCACGTGCGGTACTGGGGTGGTCTCAGGTTGCGCGAGGCCGATGGCGGCCCCCAGAATGTTGTCGTAGACATTGTAGAATCCCGTGACGTCCACGGACAAATTCCGGGCCGGTTGGACGCGATAGCCCAGTTCGTAGGCGTCGACGGTTTCTGAAACGACATTCGAGTTGCCGATCAGCGCGGTTTCGATCACCGGGCTGAACGCCGGCTGGGAGACCGTCGCATTGATTCGGGCGCCACGCGCATAGCGGCTCGGCGTCCCGCTCGCCCGCGAGGCCGCCGCCCAAACGGTTTGACCGCTGGTGGGCGTCCAGAGCAGACGGGCGCTGGGTTGGATTTCGCATCCCGTGTAGTCGTTGTGCTCGACTTTGGATCCCAGGGTCAGGCGCAACCGGTCCGGTACGATCGTGATCTCGTCCTGCACGAATGCGGTGTAGAGGTTCAGATTGGCATGCGCCGGGAGGAAAGTGACCATCGGCGAGTTGTCGAATTGGTCCGTGGTGAAGCGATAGCCCAATCCCCAGACGATGTCGTTCCGCGCACCGAGCGGGAATCGGTTTTCCAGTTGGACGTCGACGGTGTCACGCGCTTCGACAACCCTGGCCATCTCGTGGCGGGAGCTATCGAAGTAGGCCTGAAGCGTGAGATACGATTTGCCGGAGAAGGTGCGCGTCCATCGACCCACGATGTTTCCACCCCGGCTGGTGCTTTGGGTTTCCGACGTCTCCCGGAATGGCGGCGTCAATACCGGAACGGTGACATTTTCTCCCGTGTGGAGGGAGTAGTAATCCCCTTGCAACGTGAAAAGGTCCTCTCGGGAGGGCTCCCAATCCGTGCGAAACCCACCGCGGATCGAGTCCCAGGAGTCCGGTGATTCGCTGCCAGCCGGATCGTTGGAGCCGGCGCGGTTGAAGTATTTTACGTAGGCCCGATAGTGCAGGGTGTCGGTCAGGGCGCCTCCATAGCGGAGACTGATCGCGGGTCGATCTTCCGTGCCAAAGGACGTGGACGAGAGGAAGCCCTGGGTGTCCCTGGAGTTCTTGCTGGTGACATTGATCACTCCGTTGACGGCGTTCGCGCCCCAGAGCGTGGCGCCCGGCCCGCGAATCACTTCGATGCGCTCCAGATCTTCGAGAACCATATCTTGCGCGTCCCAGAATACACCGCCGAAGGAAGGGGTATAGACGCTGCGTCCATCCATCAAGACCAGCAGCTTGTTCGCATACTGGGTGTTGAACCCCCGCGAACTGATCGCCCACTGGCTGGCATTGATCCGCGCCACATTCAAGCCCGGGACCAGGCGCAGCGCTTCGGGAATGCTGCTGATGCCCAGGCGGCGAATGTCATCCCCGGTGACCACCGAGATGGCCGCGGGAGACTGGTCCAGGGAGATGGCCTTCTTGGAAACTGAAGTCACCGACTCATTCATCAACTGCTCAATCGTCAGGTCGGCGAAAGCCGCGGAACCGTCGAACTCCGCCGCCCACGATGGAGCCGCTGTCAGCGCCGCGAGCACCAGCCCGGCCGCGCCGCTGAACCTAAATGCGGCGATGGAAAGGAAACGCAGAGACCCGGCGCGGCGGAGCCACAACCAAAAGACAGGGAGGAAGAATGGCCGCAAAAAGGCGCGGAAGGCGCAAAAGGGATTTTGACTTCGGCGGCGCGTTCGAACCGTTCGGCGCAAGAAATCCACGCAAGATGCAAAAAATTTGAAGGATGTTGGCACGTCAGGGTTTGGATGGTGACAGGGGTCATTCGATGGTGAATGCCGCGCCAGGACACGGCACCGCACGTGCGGGCAAGAAATTCCGCGCGGGGAACATGGAATTATCCAGGCATGTGGGTTTCGCGTTCATAAGATCCCCGTGCAGAGCGCCACCAATGCCATCGGGGGGCGGGGACAATACCCATTCTGCCGCGAAGTTTTCCGGCCATACAGAGAGACGCAATCCTGCCTCTTTGAAACGTTGACTACGGCGACCGTTCCTTAATGATCGTCAAAACAGATGCCATGGGAGCGACAGACCAGTCTGCGAGGTGCTGATATGACCAAAAAAAAGATCCTAGTAATCGATGATGAGTCGGGCTTCACCCGCTTGTTGAAACTGACGATGCCGCGCTACGATATCAGGGAGGAAAACGATGCGCGGCAGGCGATCGAAACGGCGAAGGCGTTTCGCCCCGATCTCATCCTCCTCGATGTCATCATGCCCTGGCTGGATGGCGGCGATCTCGCCTCGCGCATCCGGGCCGAATGGAGCCTCAAGCAGGTCCCCATCGTCTTCCTGACGGCCATCGTTTCACCCACGGAAACCGCGGGAGCCAGCCGGGACATCGGAGGATTTCCGTTTCTCGCCAAGCCGGTGAGTCCCGAAGCGCTGACGCGGTGCATCGAGGAACACCTCCCGGCCTGACGGCGGCGGCGCTTACCGATCGGAGACTTCCATCCCGACCAGGCACATATCGTCCTCAAATTCCTGTTTGGCGGAGAAGGTCCGGACCTCCGCCAGAAGTTCATCGAACAACTGCGGCGCCGGCAGGGCCAGCCGCCGGGTCACCGCCGCGGCCAGTTGTTGTTTGCTGAAAAACTCGCCCTCGGGTCCTTCGACCTCGTAGAGGCCGTCGGTGTAAAGCATGACCATGTCGCGCGGCTGGAGCGGGCTCTTTTCGGTGAGATACACGGAGTTTTCAAAGATCCCGAGCGCGGGCCCCGGCTTGGTCGCGCCACTCAAGGTCTCGACCACTCCCGCGGAACGCCGGAGATGAAACGGCGCCGGATGGCCGGCATTGGCAAAGCGGAGTTCCTTCCGGCCAAGATCCACCACCAGATAGAAGGCGGTGACAAACAACGGTGTCACCGTCTGTCTCAAAACAGCGCACAAGTGGTGATTGAGTTCGGTGAGAAATTTTCCCGGGTCGTGGGCGACAGGCTTCATTTCCTCCACCAGTCCGCGGACGATGGCAGTGACCAGGGCGGCCCGGACACCGTGCCCCATGACGTCGCAGATCAAGATCCCGCCCTCCAGGTCAGAGAGCGCCAGGATATCGAAAAAGTCGCCCCCCAGTTCGGAGGTCGTGAAGTAGCGGTGGCAAAACTGAATGGCACTCCGTTCCGGTGACGCGTCTGCGGGAAAAACGGGGTAGTGCCGCGGCAGGAACGCCGTTTGCAATTCGCGGGCCATCTCCAGGTCGGCCTGCATGACCGCATTCTTCTCCCGCAATTCGACGGCCTGCTCCTCGAGTTTTTCCTTCGCTTTCTTGAGTTCGAGATTCTTGTGGACCGCAGTTTCGTAGGTCGAGAGCAGCAGGTCGATGGAGTGAATGCGATCCGAGGTGAGTTTGTACTTGTGGCCGGCGAAATAGATTTCGGTCGCCTCCCGGCCGCCCGCTCGCCGCCGCAGTTCCAAGTTCGCCAGGACATACTGGATGCGCGAGACCAGGAACTCCTCGTCGTAGGGCTTCACGACGAAGTTATCCGCGCCGCATTCGAGCCCTTTCAGGATATCCTGCGGATCGGAGAGCGAAGTCAGCAGGATCACGGGAATCAACTTGAAGACCGGGTCGTCCTTGATGCGCCGGCACAGCTCGTAGCCGTCCATCTCGGGCATATTGATATCGGTAATGACGAGGGTGGGACGGAGGGCGGACAGTGTGCTCATCGCTTCGCGCCCGTTGGGGGCACAAATCACGCCATAGCCACGCCGCTCGAGGAGGTGATGGAGCTTCAGCGCCTGCGTCTTGCTGTCTTCGACGATGAGAATCATCACGTGGTCAGCCTGGCTCTGGTCGGTGGCGTTCATGGCATTTTGAAATGGAGGGTGACGATCACCCCGCCTTGGGTGCGGTTTTGCACCGCGATCGTCCCGCCGTGCAGTTCGACCAGCTTCCGGGCGACGGTCAGTCCCAGGCCCATCCCCTTGCCCGTCGGCTTCGTGCTGAAAAATGGCTCGAACACCTTGTCGAGATGCTCGCCCGCCACGCCGCTGCCCGTGTCTTCCACTGCGACCTCCATCACCCGCTCGCCTTCCCGAAAACGCACCCCGGAACGGTCCCCCGCCTCGAAGGCGACGTCCCGCGGACCGAGCACTCGCGTCCCCGTCCTGATGACCAGCCGGCCACCCTCCGGCATGGCGTGGAGCGCATTCGTAAAAACGTTCATGAAGACCTGCTCGATCTTGCCCTCGTCGAGCCGCAAGGAAGGGATGCCCTGCCCAAATTCCCGGATGATGTCCACCGCCCGCTGCGCCGCGTCTCTTTCGAGCGCCTGGAGGGCGCGCGCGATGACCTCGTGAATGTCCACCTGGTGCATCCCGAGTTCGCGCGGTGACAGGTCCATCAGCCCGGTGATGACAAAGTTCGCGCGATGGACTGCTTCCTTCATTTCCTGAAGAATCGTTTGTCGATCCTCATCTGGTTCCTGCCCGGAAAGAAAAGCCACGCCCATTTCTATGATCGCCAGGGGATTCCGGACCTCGTGCGCGACGCCGGCCGCGAGCCGGCCCACCGATTGCAGTTTTTCCGCTTCGATGAGTTGGGCCTGCGCCGCTTTCAATTCCTTGTGCGCCAGGATGAGATCGCCGTTGGTTTTGACCGCCGTCTCGTAGGTGGACAGCAGCAAATTCAGGATCTGCCGCCGGCTGGCATCGATGACATAGCGCTCGCCCGCAAACTCGATGGTGATGCCGCGATCGTCGCCCGTGCTCCGCTTCAGCGCGGAATTGGCCAGCACCGTGCGGATGCGGGCCAGGAGGAATTCCTCTTCGTACGGCTTGACCACAAAATTGTCCGCGCCGCATTCCAGCCCGTGGATGATATCCTGCGGCGCGGAGAGCGACGTGAGCAGCATCACGGGGACTTCCCGGTGCGCTTCGTCGGCTTTGATCCGGGCGCATAATTCGTAGCCATTCATCTCTGGCATCTGAATGTCCGAGATGATCAGGATGGGACGGCACCGCGCGAGGGCCTCCAGCGCCAGCCGTCCATTGGGCGCGACGGTCACGGTGAAGCCATGGCGTTGCAGGATATTCTTGAGCAGAAGCGCCTGCGTCATGCTGTCTTCGGCGATCAGGATCTCACCTGTCATCGGGTCGTGGGAGGCCGGTGTTTTCATCAGTCGAGGTTTATCGGATTTCCAGGTTCACCGTGCCTACCGATACGCTCCGATTTCCCATTTCACATCTGGACGCCTCATTCTCATCTCCGCGAGAGTAGTCTCCGCAACGTCGGAATCCAGTTGCATATTGCAGTGCTTCAATTGCGGGAGCGCGGTGGCCAGCAGCATCGTTCCACCGGTCAGACAATTGTCCCGTCCAGCACCCTTAGCTCCTCCGGAAGCGCCGGGGTGGCGCCGGGCTGTGAACAGACAAATGCCGCCACGGCATTGGCGCGCTCGTTGATCCGCTCCGGCGGCCAGCCTGCGAGGAGGCCAAGACTGAGGACAGCGGTAAAGGCATCGCCGGCCCCGATCGTGTCGCGGACGACGGTGGGCTTCCCGTGGTAGGTCGAGAAAACGCCGTCCACCAGAAGAACGCTGCCGCGGGCGCCGAGCGTGAGGGCGATGGCGCGCAAGGCAAAGCGGGCGGCCAGAGCCGTGAGTTGGTGCGGCAATTCGCCGCCGAGGCCGAACATTTCCGCGAGAACCGGCAATTCCGTTTCGTTGAGCTTGAGAACATTGGCCAGTTCCAGCGAGGCCTCGATCGTTTCCGGGGTGTAAAAGTCCTGGCGGAGATTGACGTCGAAGATGCGCCACGCCTGCGGCGGACTCGCGGCGACGAGCAGGCGAATACTGGCTCGGGAGATCGGCGAACGCTGGGCCAGTGATCCAAAGCAGACGGCTTCGGCATCCGCGACCATGGCCAGGGCGGCCGGCGCCGCGGCAATGGCGTCCCAGGCAACACCCCGGTGGATGGTATAGCACGGCTGCCCGTCGGCGCTCAGGTCGACGGACACGGCGCCCGTCGGCGCCGCCGGGTCCATTTGCAGGCCATCGACGGGCAGGCCCGCCGCGGAAAAGCGCTGCATGATTTCCCCTCCGAGAGCGTCGTCACCCACCCGCGAGATCAGCCGCGCCGCGGCGCCCAGAGCATGGGCGTGGAAGGCAAAATTGGCCGGGGCTCCGCCGAGCATGCGGCCTGCGGGGAGCAAATCCCACAGCACTTCACCGAGCGCGACAATCCTCCGTCCCATTATGTTTCCGCCCGCGGCTTGCGCCGCCAGCCCCGATGCTTGAGCCGATCGAGCAACACGGCGGCGAGGATGACCAGACCCAGCACGACCTTCTGCGTGTAGCTCTCGACGTTGGTCAAGTTCATGCCGTTCTGGATGACCGCAATGATAAACGCGCCGATGAGCGTGCCGAACATTTTCCCTTCGCCGCCGCTCAAGCTCGTGCCCCCGACGACCACGGCAGCGATGACGTAGAGCTCGTACATCTGTCCGTAAGTCGGCGAGCCGCTCTTGAGTTGCGAGGCCATGATCACACCGCCCAGGCCCGCGAGCAGACCGGAAATCGTGTAGGCCAGCAGCAAGACACGCATGACCGGCACGCCGGAAAGCCGCGCCGCTTCCCGATTGCCGCCAACCGCATAGATATAGCGGCCGATCTTCATGCGAGACATGAGGACGTGACCCGCCGCGTAGAGCAGCGCCATGAGCAGGACGGCATTGGGCAGCCCGAAGAGATCCGCGCCGCGTCCGAGCCACACGAAGGAGTCCGGGAGGCTGCCGATGGACTGGCCGCGCGCCAGGATGAAAGCGAGACCATTGCCGACGAGCATCATGCCCAGCGTGGCGATGAAAGGCGGGACCCCGAAGCCCGTGACCATCACCCCCGAAAACGCGCCCACCACACCGCACGCCAGGATGGCCGCGAGACAGCAAAGCGTCATGCCGAACGGCCCGGCGGCCACGCCCCCGGCGAGATCGCGAATGAGCAGCGCGGCGATGACGGCCGAAAGGGCAATGAGGCTGCCCACGCTGAGGTCGATGCCCGCCGCGATGATGACCATCGTCATGCCGACGGCGATGATGGCAATCACGGCGATCTGGTTGGCAATATTCAGCAGGTTGTCGGCCTTGAGAAAATTTGGCCACCGGTAGCTGCGCGCCGTCATGATGCGCGGCGTTCCCAGCGCGGGAAAGTCCGTGGCCATCTCGCTGAAGACCAGCCAGGAAGCGGTGGCCTGCGTCCCCGCGATCGCATCGAGCCTGCCACCGGCGGCCGCCAGGCGCTGCAGCGCGGCCCGCGCATCCCGCGGTTCACCCTGGACGACTTCGACGTGATGGACGCCGGAAGCCGCCAGCGACGCCTCGAGGGCGTGCAGGAAGGCGATATCCTCCGCCTGGTCGCGGACGGCCGCCAGCACGCGCGCATTTTTTCCGAAGCGGGTGACGACATCGCCCGCGAGTTGGCGCGCGGCCGCGTCACCCGTCGGATGCTGCTCGCTCAAGGTCACGACACTGAAGAAGGCGCAGAGCAGCAGGAGGACCAGCACCATGCCGTATTCAAAGAGGAGGCGGCGCAGGGTGTTCATCAGGCGACGGCCAGTTCCATGATTTCCTCTTGCGTGGCGCGGCGCGCGTCGGCGATCTCGCCCGTCACCCGGCCCTCGTGCATGACGAGGATACGGTCCGCCATGCCCAGCACCTCGGGCAATTCCGAGCTCACAATCACGATCGCCTTCCCCTGCGCAGCGAGGGCGTTGATGAGCTGATAGATCTCGAATTTCGCGCCGACATCCACGCCGCGCGTGGGCTCGTCGAAGATGAGCACCTCGCATTGCCGGGCGAGCCACTTCGCGAGCACGACTTTCTGCTGGTTGCCGCCGGAGAGATTGCGCGCGGCGGTTTCCTGCGTCGGCACCTTGATGCGCAAGGCATCGATCTGCTGCGCGAAGGCGGCCCGCTCCGCGCGCCGGCGCACGAAGCCCGCGCGGGACAACCAGTTCAGATTCGGCAGGCCGAAATTGGCGCCGACCGAATGCGCCAGGACGAGCCCCTGCCCTTTTCGGTCCTCGGTGAGAAACCCGATGCCAGCGCGGATGGCATCGCGCGGCGTGCGGATGGCCAGCGTCCGGCCATCGAGGACGATCTCGCCGGAGTCCCGGTGATCCGCGCCGAAAATGAGCCGCATGGCCTCGGTGCGTCCCGCCCCGATGAGACCGGTGATGGCCAGCACCTCGCCGCGGCGGACCTCGAAAGAGAGATCGCGCACCGCCTGGCCGCGACGCAAGCCCCGCACGGCCAGGCGCACGTCGCCTCGCGTCACTTCGCGCCTGGGGAATTCGTCGGTCAATTCGCGCCCCACCATGAGGCGGATGAGCCCGCCGCGCGAGATGGCCGCCACGGGGCTTTCCCCGGCATTCGCTCCGTCGCGCAGAACGGTCACCCGATCGCAGATGGCAAAGATCTCCTCCAGGCGGTGGCTGATGTAGATGATGCCGATCCCGTGCGACTTGAGATCGCGGATGATGGCATAGAGCCGCTCCACCTCGTGGACGGTGAGCGCCGCGCTCGGTTCGTCCATCACGAGAATGCGGGCGTCGATGGCCAGCGCCTTGGCGATCTCGACGATCTGCTGCTGCGCCACGCTGAGATCGCGGCAGAGCGCGTCCGGATCGATGTCGGCCCCGATGCGCCGGAACAACTCCGTGGCGCGGCGCTTTTGCTCGGCGCGCGCGACGAAACCCAGGCGCGACAATTCCCGCCCGAGGAAAATGTTTTCCGCCGCGGTGAGACCGGGCACGAGATTGAATTCCTGATAGATGACCGCGACCCCGGCGCGTTGGGCGTCGTGCGGATTGCGCAGGTCGAGTTCGCGCCCCGCCAGGAGAATGGCGCCGGAGTCGAGCTGCTGCGCGCCGCCCAGGATGCGCATGAGCGTGCTCTTGCCGGCGCCGTTCTCGCCCAGCAAGGCCAGCACCTCGCCAGCGGCCAGGGTGAGATTCACACCCCGCAAGGCGCGCACGCCGGGGAAGGATTTCACGATCGCCCGCATCTCGAGCAGTGGAGGGGCGGGTTCAGTCATCGTGCGCTGCGCTTACGTGGGTAGGGTGGGCGTCACCCTACCCGGCTCAAAACCCATTTCACAACTTCCCCGTCTTCAGAAACTCATGCCGCACGGCAATGGTCACGCTCTTCCCGCTCAAGGACGTGAACGTCACCTCCCCCGGCTTGAACTCCGCGCTTTTCACCACGTCAAAACCCTCGGGCACTTTCGCGACGCCCTGGATATAATTGACCGCGGTCGGACGCTCGGCGCGCAATTCGATCGCCGTCGCCACGCCCTCCCTCGTCAGGAAATTGGGCTGCGCCGAAGCCACGAGGCCATCCGCGAAGTAGGCCGTGACGTCTTCCAGACCGAGGCAGTTGTTCCGGCCGTTCCAGGGCCTGCCGTGGCGGCCGCGATTTTCGATCCACATCACGGTGGAATTCAACACGGCAGGGTCCTTGAGCGAAAACCACAGCCAGCCTTCGTCCGTGCGGGTGGCGGTCGTCCACGCCGTCGCGCCGCCCTGGTTCACGATCTGGAGGAGATCGGCATAGCCGTAGCGCGCAGGGAGGCGCGTTACATCGGCATCGGGCGTGTTCCGGAATTGTAAAGGCACTTTGGCGAGGTCGGTAAAGCGCGTGCCGATGGCAAAGGATTGATATTCGCCCTTGGCCGGGTCGCTGAAGAGCGACGGGTTGGTCGACCCAAATCGAAACGGGCTGGTCGCGATTCGCACCACTCCCTCGGCATCGGGCATGCCCAGCGTGGCGTGATGGCCCAGCGGCGCCGGCCCGGCAAAGCCCTCGATGACGTCGCGGCTGTAAATCACATTCTGTCCGTCCACGAGCGACAGTTCCTTGGTGATTGTGCCCGGCCGTGCCTTCGTCGCAAAACTCAGCTTCAATGTCGTGACCCCGTCGGCTTTCGCATCGCCGACCAGACGCCATGTCCCGCCGGCGACCTCGCCGTGCGGCGGATGCTTCTCATCGTGGAACGCCGCGTCGTTCCCGCCGAAAGGCACGCAGAAAAAATCGCCCCGCAGCGTGTTGAGCACGGGCGCGGGCAAATCCGTCAGCTTCTCGTCCTGCCACGGGCTGATGTAATAGGGCTGCACGGGCTTCGCGGTATCGCGGAAAAATGTGACCGGCGCCATGTGCCCGCCGTGTTCGGTGATGGCGAGCTCGACTTGCGGGGTCGAGATGACCCAGGACGGTTGGGAGTGGATCACGCGCTGTTCGGCGCCATGCGCCCAGGCGGAAAGCGTGGCGGTCATCGTGAGGAGGAGGGGGACGGTTTTCATCGATTCAAAGGTTCAAAGCTTCAAAGCTTCTTCCAGGGCGCGCCGCATCACCGCCGCGTCGGGCGTGATGCCGGTCCAATATTGCACCCCGATCACCCCTTGATTCACCAGCATTCCAAGGCCGTCCAGGACCGTGCAGCCCCGCGCCTCGGCATCGCGCAGCAGCCGCGTGCGCGGTGGATTGAAGACGACATCGGCCACGACCAGTCCGGGCCGCAAGGATTCCACATCCAGCGCCAACTGGGATTCGGGATCGTAGAGGCCGATGGAGGTGCCGTTGATCACGACATCGGCATCCGCGGGAACGGCATAGGTATCGCGCCACGGCACCAGTTCGGCAGCCACTTTCGTCCGGGAGCGCAGGGTCTCGACGAGTTCGCGCCCGCGGTCTTCCGAGCGGTTGACCACGATGATGGAGCGCGCCCCCGCGAGGGCCAGTTCCACCGCCACGGCGCGCGCCGCGCCCCCGGCGCCAAAGAGGACCACCCGCTTGCCGGCGGGATCGATGACACTGCGCAACGAAGTGAGGAAACCCTTGCCGTCGGTGTTTTCGCCGATGAACTGGCCGTCGCGGAGCACGACACAATTGACCGCGCCGATGACCGCCGCCGATTCCCCGAGGCCGGAGAGCAGCGAGATGACGTCAATCTTGTGCGGCATGCTGAGATTGAAGCCGCGAAAGCCCATCGCGCGCGCGCCTCGCACCGCATTCGCCAGATCGGCGGGCAGGACCTCCATGTTCACGTAGCGCCAGTGCAGGCCGTGATGGCGGAACGCCGCCTCAATCACCGCGACGGTGGGGTTGCCGGCCGCGCCTTGCGACATGGAGCCGACGAGTTCGTGGAGAAAGGGACCCTGGCTCATGCGGCGTCTATTTGAGTTCCGGGTCTTTCTCGCCGTCCGCTTTCCGGTAGAGGCTCGTCGGGATGAGGGTCTCGGGAGGGGGCTCCTCTCCTTTCGAATGCGCCACGATCGCCCGCACGATTTCCACGCCCATCTTGTCGGGGAACTGGATCGGATCGGCAAAAATCTTTCCCTCCTTGATGGCCTGCTTGCCCTCGGGCTGACCGTCGAAACCGACGATGACGATCTGCTTTTCCTTGCCCGCCTTTTCCAGGGCGGCGCGGGCCCCGAGGGCCGCGGGATCATTGATCGCAAACACGCCCCGCAAATCCCCGTGCGCCTGGAGCGCATCTTCCGCCGCCTTGTAGCCCACGTCTTTCGCTCCGCCGCTCTCGAGTTCGGTAACGATCTCTATTTTGCCCGCCGCGGTCGCGTTATGAGCGTCGATCACTTCGCGAAACCCGGCGACCCGGAGCTGGCAGGACTCGGCCTGCTTGAAATGCAAGATCGCAATCTTCCCGCCCTGCTCACCCAGCGCTTCGATCATCGCCCGCGCGGCTTCCTTGCCTCCGCCGTAATTGTCGGTCGCCACCTGCGTGAGGATTTTGGCGTCACCGCCGCGATACGGGATATCGACGGTAAGGACGGGAATACCGGCGGCATTGGCCTCGCGGATGACGGGTCCGATCGCCTTCGAGTCGCAAGGGCTGAGCACGATCGCCGAGACTTTTTTGACGATGAAGTCCTTCACCTGGTTGCTCTGCCGGGCGACATCCTTCTCGCCGCTCACGACGATCGTTTCATAGCCGAGTTTTTTTCCTTCCGCCGTGATGCTATCGCCGATGACTTTGAAGAACGGATTGTCGAGGGTCAGCAGCGACACCCCGATCGTTCCTTTCGCGGCGGGTGATCCACCGGGCGCGGAGGATGCGGATTGCTTTTCGCAGGCGGCGAAGAGGCCGAACAGAATCAGGAGGGACAGGCAGAGATATCGATTCATGGGGGACGGGGGTGCGCGAACCATGCGCCGGGCCGCAGCGAAGGTGAATCTCAAAGTGGCGGGGGCGAGTGGTTTGTTTTGGGGCGAGAGCGCACCGTCCTGGGCAGCCAGGATGGCTGCACCGCACGCGCTTCCTCCACCTCCGCCCGCGGATGTTTCGGGCTGCGATCCCGCATGCGGGACAGGCCCTCCAGTGACGATTTGTCATCCGCCGAATGGCGTTTTCACCCGAGCGCCAGCGCCGGACAAAATGCTTTGTCTTCCTGAGCGGAGCGGGGAATCATGGGCGCAGTCGAACCGAGCGGAGCGAGATAGCCTGCCGCAGGCAGCCCGCAGGGCAGCACCGGCGGGTGCTGGCAACGACCTCCATCTTCCGCGGGTCCTCGTGCGGAGCACAGTCCGAAAGAATGAACCCAGCCAACTCCTAACAGGGGATGCCACCTACGCTTTCCACCGCGTACGCTCCGGGCGAATCCAAACCACCCTATTCGCTGAAACGCGAGCCCTACACCGTCGGCCCATCTCTCCACGACGGGGACTTCTCCGCACTTCGTCGGCGCGTCATACTCCGATCCTGCAAATGGGATCCCCAGGTCGGAGACATCAGCACGCTGGCCAGATTCCCGTTGCTCATGCCTCGGGAAACGTGGAATCAGCTCGCATCATGGGCGGAAGAACTGACCGCCGAAACCTGCGCGGCGGAGACGGAAATCCTGGGCCGACCTCGACTATTGGACGAGCTCGGCCTGCCTCGCGCGGTTCGAAATGCCCTCCAACTATCAACGCCGCTCACCCCAGGCGCAGCGCGCGTCATGCGATTTGATTTTCATTTCACCACCGAAGGCTGGCGGATTTCGGAAGTGAACAGCGACGTGCCGGGTGGTTTCGCCGAAGCTTCGGATTTCACCGCTGCCATGGCGGTTCACTTTCCGCCGACCCAACCCGCCGGCGATCCGGGCTCGGTGTGGGCCGATGCGATCGCTCGCACCGCGGGCGGTGGCCGCGTCGCTCTGCTCGCCGCGCCCGGCTACATGGAAGATCAACAGATCATGGCCTACCTCGCCCGGAAACTCGCCGCGCGCGATTGCCCGGCTCATCCGGCAGGACCTGCTCAGCTCCAGTGGAGAAACGGAATCGCGCACCTGGATTCCGAATGGTTTTCAGGAGAACTAGCCGCGGTCGTTCGATTCTATCAGGGCGAGTGGCTCCCGCGTTTGCCACGACGCTGCGGCTGGCAGAATTTCTTTCGCGGAGGCCGCACGCCCGTCGGCAATCCCGGCTGCGCGGTGATTTCCGAAAGCAAACGTTTCCCTCTTGTCTGGGACCGCCTCCAAACTCCCCTGCGTCTGTGGCGCGCATTGTTGCCGGAGAGCAGCGATCCGCGTTCGGTGTCCTGGCGGAAAAGCGATGAGTGGGTGCTCAAGGCGGCGATGTCCAACAATGGCGATGACGTTCACATCCGTGAGTTGATGAGCCCGCGGGATTGGCGGCGGGCGGATTGGTCCGTGCGATTGTTTCCGAAGAATTGGGTCGCGCAGCGCCGCTTCCAATCCTTGCCGTTGCCGACACCGGACGGTCCCGTATATCCCTGCATCGGCGTTTATACGATCGATGGCCGGGCCGCCGGCGCTTACGCCCGATACAGTGCCCGACCTTTGATTGATTACGCGGCGGTCGACGTGGCCCTCCTGATTACTGACGATGAATAACGAACGCGCATTCGACATCTGGGCGCCGGCCGGCGGGCGCTGGTCCGATTGGGCCAAGCCGGTCTTGTTTGCCTGCATGCCCGAAGACGATCCGGGATCGCCATCGTCACTGCCGCCCTGGGATACCGGGTGGCTGCCCGCAACGACTGAGAATCTCGCCCTCGTGCTGGACTTGCCGGGACGTGAAGGCGTTGCGGCCGCGCTGGCTCTCGCCGCTCGCGGATTCCGTCCCGTGCCTCTTTACAACGCCACTCCCGGGCCGGCATCGCGGGACTTTTCTCCGGTTGGGCCCCAGCCAATTCCTGCCGTCGCGGTTGATGCGAAATCGATTATGACCGCCCTGCAGCAGGCGACCGGTTTGCTTGGACTCGTGGATCTGGCGCTCGACGCTCCGCCAGCGTTCATGCTCGACGCCAATCGGCGTGGTGGCAATTCCGACCCGGCCCCACGGACGTTCGACAATCGCTCGGTCAGCTTCGCCACGGATTTTCCTTCGCCGGCGCTCTTAAGATCGCACGGGATCCGCGGCGCCATCCTGGTGCAGGCGACGGGGAGCCAGCCGCAAGCGGATCTCGCGCCTGCCCTTCGGCGCTGGCAGGAGGCGGGTCTCGTTCTTAAGCTCAAGCGGCTCGATCACCCCGGGCCGCCGATGGAATTCGAAGTGGCGTGTCCGCCGCGGTTCCGGCGGGTTTGGCAATGGATCCTCGAAGCGATTGGATGGCGCCGCAGTCCGCCGGGTGGCTTCGGCCACTTCGGGCCGTTTCCGGGTTCAAACGGCTGATTCACTCATGTGGGCCCGACCGACCCGCTGCGGCGGAGCCGCCCAACTTGGCCGCTCCGCGGCATCGGGTGGGTCGTGCTCGCCCGTCTACCAACCCCCTCCATTCCCCTCCGCCTCCTCGGCGGTTGGGAAACCGCCGCTCCCTGGGCTTCGCTCCGCGCGATACGTTATCTCCAAATTAGCTGTGAACCGCTCCGCCGATCAGTGCCGCCATTTGCTCCGCCGACGCCGCACCGGAGGTCCCAAGCTGATGAATGACGATCGACGAGGCGAGCGCGGCGAGTTCCAGCGCTTCGCGCAATGTCGCTCCCGCGGCCAGCGCCGAAGTGAGATTCGCCGTCACGGAATCTCCCGCCCCCACGACATCGATCGGCCCGCGTAAGGGGAGCGCCGGGACGTGCTCGACTTCCCCCGAAGGCATCGCGCCGACCAATCCGCGTTCCGCCATCGTAACGAAGACGGTCCGGCCATTCGTGGCCGCGAGTTCCCGCGCGACTCGCTCCACGGCCGCCACGGAGGAGGGAGTGGATTGCGAAGTCAGCGCCGCCAATTCCGCGGCGTTCATCTTGAAGATGAATGGCGGATAGCCGCGCAGGCCGCGCCGGCTGTCGGCCACGATCGGGATGACCGGCGCGCCCCTCTCCAAGGCGTCGAGGCGGGAGAGCAGCGCGGCGGTCACGACGCCGGTGTCCGCGACGTCCACCTGATCCATGAGAATGATGGCATCGACGCGCGCCCGCAGCGCCTGCAGCGCCCCGGCAAAGTGCTCCGAGACGACCGGGGGCGTGGGCGTCCAATTTTTGGAATCGAGGCGGTTGAGCTCCCGGGGCGGCGCGCCGGAGGTGACGATGAGCGGCTTGCAGTAGGTGAACGTGCGGCGCTCCGGGGTCTGAAGAAAGTGTTCCGCATTCACGCCGGGCAGCGAGCGCAGGGCGCGCAACAGCTCGTAACCTTCTCCATCTTCCCCGCAAAACCCGACCGGAAAAATCTCTCCGACCCCAAGCGCGACCAGGTTGTTGAGAATGGTCCCCGCGGCGCCGGGTTGGGCGCGCACGTTGACCACGTTGTAAACCGGAAGGTCTGTCTCGATCGACGTTTCCGCCCGCGCCGGATCGATCTCCAGGTAACGGTCGAGACAGAAATCGCCGATGACCGCGATCCGGAGGTGCGCGTAACGCGCGACAATTTCACGCAGTCGCCCGGGTGTCATGCGTCCTGAAGTTCGCGGGAGAGACGGTGAATGAAGTTCGCATTGTCGCACTGGAGGTAGTGCATCGGCGCGCCCATGCGGGAGAAGCTTTTGCAGAAACGCAGATAGTAGGCCGCGTTGGTCTTCGGCGGTTCGCCCTGGGTCCAGTCCCAGCCCCCGCCATCCTGAAGATCGACGACGTGAATGGTGTGGCCGTGCACCACCGGCCGGCCCGCCTGCAAGCGGAGGTTGTTCACGCAGCTCAGCGATTTCTCAAAGACCTGCGGCCCCATGATCGCCGATCCCACCGAGAGGACCACGCCGCCCTCGAGCCGCTCGACGGAGCCGCCGAAGAGCTTGAAATCAAGCTCCGCCGCCCGCCCAATGACACTGCCGCTGAAAATCGGGTGATTGGAGATGATGTCATAGCCAATCCCCGGATGAACGGTGAGCGGCACGCCATGCTTCCACGCCGACGCGAGAATCGAAGCCTGCTTCCAACGGTGCTCCACGGTGACGCGACCCGAGGGAATGAGCTGCGCGCGCAACGCCCCCAGCAAATCGGCACGCGCCGCGGTCAATGGCGAGGCCGGTTCCGCGGCGATGGCCTGAAGGAGCGCTTCCGCGGTGGGGACGTTTGCGCCGTCCTCGGCGATGAAGCGTCCCAGCGCCCCGCCGTAGCCCAGTCCGTCCAGGGCGCCCGTCATCAGCGCCAGGTGAATGTTCGTGCTCGTCTCATCCCAGGTGCCGAACGTGCCGCTGGCCACGTTCATCTCCACACTCTCGGTGGACGCGCCAAACCAGGCGTACTCCCAATCGTGAATCGTGCCGGCGCCATTGGTCGCGAGGTGCGTGAGCCAGCCCCGCTCCATCATCCGATCGAGGATCAGCGCCGCGCCATTGCGCAAAAGGTGCGCGCCATAGATGAGCATGACGCTGGCATCGCGCTCGCGCGCCTGGCGAATGCGCGCGGCACAATCGCGGATGCTCTGCGCCATGGGCTCGGGCACCGCGGCGGGCTCGGCATCGGGTGCGATCAGGATCTCATCCGCGCGCGTCAGGCTGCGGCGCTCCGCGAGCGGCAGGACACGGAGTTTGCCCAGATCGAGCGGCTGCACCGGTTTCATTTCATCAAGAGCGCATCCAGGAGCGCGATCGCGTCGCGAAAATCAGGGATCGCCGCATCCGCGCCCGCGTCGAGCAATTGCCGCCGCTTGAACTCATCCATGACGCCGGACCCGTTGTGATTTTCATCGCTGCACACCGCGATGGCCAGCCCGCCCAATTCCTTGGTGCTGATGATTTCCACCGGGCCGTCGCCAAACGAGAGCAGGTTCTCGCCGGTGATCCCCTCCTCGCGCAGGAGCCGTTCAAAGACGGCCTTCTTGGAATACTGGCGCGGGTCCGCGGGGCTGCCGTAGATGTGCCGCCCGAAGTAGGACGCGACGCCGAGAGCTTCCGCTTCCTCCTTCACACGGTGCTCGATCGTGCTGCTCAGGACGATCGGAGTCATGCCGTCGCTGCATATCCGCTCCAGCAAAGCGCGCCCGGCAAAGACGACGAAGGCATCCGGAGGCGCCTCGCCGCCGCGAATGATCTTCAAGCGCGCGGCGATTTCCGCATCGAGGATTTCCTGAAACTCCGTGCGCAAGGCCTCCGCCTCCAGGGCCGGGCCGCCGCGTTCCCGCACGATCTCGGAAAAACGCTGCATCTGGACGACCGTCGGCCGTCCGTTCAAGCCGAAGACAATATCCTCCATCACCGTGCGACGGGCGGTGTCGGATTCGCCCGGCGCGGGCGGCAGATGGCGCGCGAAGACATCGAACATGATCTCCGGCCAGCCGTGGCGCACCCACGAGAGCGTGCCGTCGAAATCAAAAACTACATGCGTGATCCGCGGGCGCGGGACGAAGGTCGGTCGCAACTCGACATGACCGGTGAGATTGGGGAGCGGGCGCGTGCTCATCAGGCCGCGGGTTGCTCCATGAAGGCATAGCAGATCATGTGGAAGATGTGCATGTGGACATCCTCGACGCGCCCGTAGTGCGTGTCGTCCACCACGATGGCCTGTTCCGGGATGCCGGCGAGCGCCCCACGTTTCGAGCCGACGAGCGCGATCGTCCGCAGCCCATTCTCCTTGCCCCAGGTGAACGCCTTCACGAGATTCGGCGATCCTCCGCTCACGCTCGCCGCGATCAGCACGTCGCCCGGGCGCGCGAAGTTTTGCAACTGGCGCAGGTAGATATCGTCGTAGCTGTAATCATTCCCCAGCGCGGTGATCCACGCCACGTTGTCCGTCAGCGACAGGACGCGGAAACGCTGGCCCACCTTGTCGGAGGAGCCTTTGCCGAGATCGGTGGCGAAGTGCGAGGCATTGGCGGCGCTGCCGCCGTTGCCGATGGCAAAGATCTGCCGGTCTTCGCGCCATGCGGCGCGGACGGTCTCGGTCGCTTGCGCGATGGCGTCGAGCGGCACGGAGTCGAGGGCGCGGTGTTGGGCGGCGATGTAGTTTTGGAGCCAGTTTTTCATGATGAGGATTCGGTAAAGCGGTCGGCGGCCATGAGCAGGGCGCCCACGGGGACGGAGTCTTCGCGCAACCCGGCAAGCCGGATCGGCGGCCCGGGATGAAAGACATCCATGATGGAATCTGGCAAGCGTTCTGCAACCGCGGCGCGCAACGGCTCGCCGACGAGTGAGACGCCGCCTCCGATGACGATGACCTCGGGATGGAGGAGCTGCGTGACCACGCCGAGCGCCCTCGCCAGATGCCCGGCGAGCGTGGTCAGAATCGCCTGCGCCTGCGGATCTCCAGCGGCCAGGGCCGCGGAGAGATGCCGCGCCTCGCCTCCGGGATCGGCCGCCGCGAGCCTGGCCAGCGGCGACTCGGGCGCACTCTCGACGAGCGCACGAATCTGCCGGTCGAGACTCCAGCCGGCACAATCGTCCTCGATGATGCGATCCGGCGCCACAATGCGCAAATGTCCGAACTCCATTTCTCCCGGCGGCGCACCGTGATAGAGGCGCCCATCGATAGCCAGGCCGCCACCCACACCGCTGCCCATATTCGTGTAAAAGACGGGACTGGCCCCTCGGCCCGCGCCGCGGCGCGCTTCGCCGAGGGTGGCCAGATTCGTATCGTTTTCCACGAAGGCCGGCAGCCCGGTTTGCTCGCGCAGCCAGTCACCCATCGGAAAGTCCGACCATCCGGCGATGTGATAAGATTTCCAGATGCGTCCGGTGCGCCAGTTCACCGGCCCCCCATAACCCACGCCGATCGCCGCCGGGCTCCACCGGGCGACGAGTTCCGGCAGAGCTTCGGCAATCCGCGCCCGGATGCCTTCCGCCCCGCGCTCGCGCTCCACGGCAAAACGCCGGCGGTCGAGAATCTCCCCGTCGCCCGTGCCGGCAAAGAGCTGCAACTTGCTGCCCCCGATCTCGATGGCGAGAAACTCAGACATCGGTGAATGGCCCGGCGTTCCTGGCCGCGAGCGTTTCCCGGACCTTCACGCCGCTCAGCTCCGCAACCCCGATCTTCCCTTGCAGGCTCAGCGCCGCCGCGCAACCCGCCGCCTCCCCCATCGCCATGGCCGTCGCCGTCACGCGGGTGGAAGCATGGGCGCCGCGGGTGGCCGAGTGGCACCGCCCGGCCACGAGCAGGTTCCCGATTTTTTGCGGGACGAGCGAGCGGTAGGGGATGTCGTAGGGATTGGGTTGCACTTTTTGCGGCTGGAAATCGTTGGCACTGCCGATGGTCGTTTTATTCGGATGCAGATCGAGATACCAGCATCCCGTGGCGATGGCATCGTCGAAACGCCGGCTCTTCATCAAATCGTCCTCATTCAGCACGTACTGCCCGATGATGCGCCGGGATTCGCGCACGCCGATCCACGGATACGCCTCGATAAAGTACGCGTTCTCAAACGCCGGGACGTCCCGCTTCCAGGCCTGAAACATCGCGTAGGCATCGGCCCGCCCTTGCATCTCCGCGCGCGAAAGATCCGCGGCATCCGTCGGATTCGCCGGCACCCGGACCCCGTGGATATAGACCTCGTCCTTGCCGTAGTGGAACATGACGCCGGGGCCGTAGTAATAGGGAAGCTCGCCGCGCTGCTGGGCGCCGGCGAGGGCCTCGCGGCAGAGACCGCTCAGACCTTTCGCCGGCTGCACATGCCCGATGCGAAAGTGCAGTGTCAGGGGCTGCACCTCGGCGTTTTGTTCGAAGGGCGCCCCGGCCCAGGCGGCGACATCCGCGTCGCCCGTGCAATCGATCACGACCTGAGGCTGCACGTCCACGATCCCATCCTTGTTCGCAATCTGCACCGCCGTGATGCGGTCGCCGGCCGTCTCGACTCCGCAAACGAACGAATTGAAGAGGACCTGCAACCGCTCCGACTGGGCCTTGATCAACCGATCCAGGAGCAGCTTGAACTCAAAGGTATTGGAGATCATCGGATTGTGCTGCGCCACCGTCCGGGCATCCGGCGCACACACGCCCGAAGCCGAGAGCAGTTCCAGGGCGATGCCGCGCACGACGATGCGCTTGTCGCTGATATTCGCGATCCCATCGAAGAACGGCAGCCCGACATTCGTGATGATGCCGCCCGCGAAGGGCGCCTTCTCGACCAGCAACACCCGCGCTCCCGTCCGCACCGCCGCGAGGGCGGCCGCGATCCCCGCGCAGCCTCCGCCGCACACCAGCACATCGGCGGGAAGCGTCTTGCGTGCTCTCGCCGAGGCCGCCCCAGGACTCCGCGCCGTCATCGCCGTGGAAGCAGCCACCGTGGCGGCAGCGGTCCGGACGAAGTGACGGCGAGTCGTGGAGGCAAGGGGTTTGCTCATGGGAACGAGCGCGGAGTCTGGCACAAACGGCCGGCGTTGTCTTGAGCCGCCGCGGCAATCTTCTTTCACGCCGCATGACGATCCGGGGCTCCGCCTGACGCTGGGAGCGCATTTCCGGTGTCACGCGGCGCGGGCGTCAGCACGCGTGGAACGTCTCGCCGTTTTCCACGCGGCCCGACCCCTCGCCCTACGATTCCGTCGCTGCTGAATTCTGGGCGCCGTGATAGAGCACCGCACGCCGCTGAAGTTCACTGCCATTGGCCAGGCGCAGTTTCTCCCGGATCCGCTGGCGATGCGTCTCCACCGTCTTCATACTCACGCTCAACTCCACCGCCACGGCGCGCGTCCCGAGCCCCTGGCCCAGCAGGCAATAGACCTGCAATTCGCGGTCGCTCAAACACGACTCCTCGCAACCCCGCACTTCCATCGCCCCGATCGCCAGCCCATCCAGGACCATCCGCTGCACCTGTGGACCGAGGTGCCGCTCGCCGGTCAGAGCGCCGACGACCGCACTCATCAAAGAGACCACCGGATCGCGCCGGCTCACGTATCCGCATACCCCCGCTTTCATCGCGCGCTGGACCGAAAGAGTGTCGCACCGATTGGTCAACACCACCGTCCGCGTGTCCCTGCTCCAGCACGCCAGCTCTTTTAGAAAACCGCAGCCGTCGCCCATCGCCGGGTCGAAGATCAAGATCTCCGGTTTGATCTTTGCCGCGAGATCGCGAGCCGCTGCCAAAGTCTCCGCTTCGCCGCAGACGGCCAGCAAAGCGTGTGAATCGAGCAGTCGTACAAGACCGAACCGAGCGAGCGCTTCCGCGTCCGCGACCAGCACACGAGCCTTTCGTTGTTGCGCCATCGTTCTTTAACCTCCTGATACGGAACTCGTCGTATTGAATTCGCCACACCCTGGCAACATAAATATCAGCGAAATTACGCAGCTCGGCAGCAGCCATGGATCTACCGGCGTCGGGGAACACCCGACAGGGATGTCCGTGCGGTCCTCATGGCAGGCCGCACAAAGTTTTCCTCCGGGCACCTGATACCCGAAATTACCCGGGTGTGTCATTCATCCGGAGTGGAACAGGCCATCCTTTCAGCCCTTTCGGCGGCGCGCCGCTGACGGCGTCAATGAGAATTCACCTCGGCATTTCATCACGCAACCAACAACCCAACAGCCTCCCTATGAGCACCAAGAAATCAACGAGCAAAGCCAAGCCGGCAAAAAGCGCCAAATCCACGGGCCGCCCGCTAACTCTCCGCAAGCACCAATGGTATGGCTGGCAGCCCGATCTGCCTGACCATCGCGATCTCCTCTACAGTGCCATCCGTCCCCGCGCCCTCGCGTTGCCGTCGTCGGTCGATCTGCGGGCGGGGTGCTCGCCTGTCGAAGATCAGGGCGACTTGGGCAGTTGCACGGCGAATGCGCTCGTGGGGGCCCTGGAATTCCTCGAAGTCAAGGCGGGTGGCGCCTTCAGCGACCTGAGCCGTTTGTTCGTTTACTACAATGAGCGCGCCATCGAGGGGACGGCTGCCAGTGACAGCGGCGCCTTCCTGCGAGACGGCATCAAGTCCCTCGCCAAGCAGGGGGTCTGCGCCGAGCCAGCGTGGCCCTATCTCATCAAGCAGTTCGCCAAAAAGCCTACGGCGACCTGTTACACGCAAGCCAGGAAACATCTCATCACGTCCTACCACCGCCTCAACACCATCGACGATATGCGCAGTTGCCTCGCCGAAGGCTATCCGTTCGTTTTCGGATTCACGGTATTTGAGTATTTTGAGAGTCCTCAGATGAAGGCCAGCGGCGTGCTCCCGATGCCCAAGCCGAAAGAGGCCAATGTCGGCGGTCACGCCGTGATGGCTGTAGGCTACGATCACAAGGCGCAAACCTTCCTCATTCGTAACTCGTGGGCCACGGACTGGGGAAAGAAAGGGTATTTTACCATGCCGTACGCCTATCTTGGCGATCGCAATTATTCGGACGACTTCTGGACCGTCCGCAAGGCCAAATAGGCCGTTCGTGGTGGACCCATCGCTCTTCATAAGACGAGCACCGTGGTGGGACTTCGCAATCTCCCTGAGGTGGATTGAGCGGTTCGTTGGCTGCCACTCCAGACAGATCCATATCAACGCCACACCCCTCATTTCGACCCGGTTTTTCCAACGGACCGACGGGCAAAACCATCCTTGCTTATGACGACACGTACCCTCCTCTTCATTACTCTTATCGGCCTCGGCGTTCCTGCGATCGCAGGAACGGCCGGGGCAGGTTCCCGAAGCAGATCTTGCACACCGACACCGACTCCGACCCCTCAGACGCCGACGCGAACGACGGATGCTGAGAAGGAAAAGGCGCGGAAGAACCTGATGTTGATCGGCAAAGCGGTGGATAAAATGGCCGCCGACGTGGAGGAATTCGGCACGGTCAGCATATCCGCGCCATTGCTCACCCTTCCGACGAAGCGACTATGGTTCAATCTTCGCAACACGGCTGACAACTACTATCAGAATGCACGCACTGAAGTCGCCGGACGAGCACTAGCCGCAACCGCTATCGCGCAGAGTCTCGGCGTGGGAGCGAAGGCCGCCGTCGATATTGACCAACTGAACATCGCTCGTGCCATCACCTCCCAGATCGCCCCGGGGATGGCCGCGAATCGCGAGTTGGAAGACATCAAACGTCGACGGGCGAATTTGGCGTTCGACCTGAAGAAAAGCCAACTACCCGACAACGCCACCGACGCAGACAAACTGCAAAACCAACTCGATGCGGAGACCGCCCGAGCCACCGTTCTCAAGGAGGCGTCAGGTGCCCAGACCGTCGCCCGCCCTGCAACGACGGCCGACAATAAATTTGAACCGACAAGCGCCGCGGGACAAACCGGAACGGAAGTCAAGGTCGTAGAAGACAAGAGCAAGCCGATCAAAGACGCCGACGGGAAGGATATTCCCGGGATGTTCGCGACGACGACGACGACCACGACCACGAGCAATTCGACGCCGAGCGACGTTGCACCGCACGTGGAAGCAGCGCTCATCGCGGCAGCGGCCCTTGACGCCAGCCATACTGCCACCGGACCGGCTGGCAAAGCGTTCTTCGGGAGTGAGATCAAACTGCCCGATATCGATGCCGTGAAAGCCGCTGAATCGGCGACGTCCCTGCAAGGGTTGGAGAACTTTTTCCATTACCCGCAGGAGGCCATGCAGTTTCGCGACAAGGTGGTGATGATGGGCGCCGTCACCGTGGGCGTCGCGCCGGGTTGGCGCACCTCCAAGGAATTTGCCGCGGAAGTGGTGATGAGCAATAAATACAGGTGGGTCGAGGCGCGACGAACCACGGTGGCGCGCATGGTGGCCGATCCCCGCCTCTCGTTGCCACTGCGGGAGCAGTTGGCCCGCGACTACCATATTCCCTGGAATCTGCCCGCGGCCGCCGCACGACGGGAAGTTGCCGACCTGACGGAAAAATTTCTCCGCACAAAAGCCGAGAGCGATACCGCCCAGGCATTGCTCCCCCAACTAAAACAACTGCGGGAGACCGCCCAGAGCTTGCTGGACGTCGCACTCCACCAAGACGCGGATAAGGCCCGAAAGATCATCGAAGATCTAAATAACAACAAGCGTCCCGTCCCACCGAAGCCGCCGGCCGGTGAATCGGAGGAGGATCAAGCACGGCGGGCAGAAGCCATGGATCGGATTAGGATTGCCGAAGCTCGCGACATCGCGAAGGAAGATGCGCGACGGCGCCAATTGCAGGAGGACATCCAGAAAGCAGACACGGGTGAGAATGAAGCTCGGAGATTGCTGGCTGCCTACGAAGCGGCGGGCAAGGCGCTGAGCGCAGCCCAACGGTCTGTCGCGGCTGCGGGGACAAACTTTAACACCTCCAATCTACCCGATGTCGGTGGCAGCGGGCCGCTGGCCGAACAAGGCGCCGGCAGCCCGTGGCCGACGGCCACGGCGGACCGGGACGGGCGGGATCCAAAGTTTCTCCATCGCCGGAACGAACCCATGCTCGTGGGCAGGGAGGATATTCCATCCGATCTTTTGAAGACCTTTGCCGGGCCGCTTTACAATTCCCCTCTGGTATCCGGAATTTCGCCGCTTTCCCAGGCCGATACTCTGGACCTCGCGAGCGAATACAAGAGGCAGGACCAATTTGCCCTGGCTCTTTCCCTGGCCCTGCGCAAGCAGGGGGCTCAAGGCGATGCGAAGATCTTTGAGCAATTTGTCAAAAATCAACAGAAGGATGTTCAAACCCGTTCCGTCTCGAGCACCGTGGCGACATATGCCAGGGGAGGAGGCATCGTTGGCTTTCAAATTGGCCCGCGCCTCAAGGCTCTGGCAGACCCTGCGAGCCGGAAAAACGTCAGCGGTTTCGTGCTCGAGCGGCAGGCGTTCCCCGCCCTTCTTGTCTATGGCCTGGACGCGCAGGACATCTATCCGAAGATCGAATATACCGACTGCGGACTTAAGGTGTGGGAACCCAAAATCTACAACATACAGTATACCTATTGGCGGCCCCTCACGTATCGATTCCAAGGCCCCAAAGATTGGTTCAATCCGTTCAAGTGTATCTGGCCGCCTATTTGGTGGGAGTCCGCTCAAAAGCAGACGCAATTGGTCGATCGATCGCTGCGCCTCCATGATGCGTTGTGGGATGCATACGAAAATCTCGGGTCGCATGCACCGGAGTCCGGGACACGACAGGGCGGTATATGGGACGAGGCCAAGGCCTTAAACGATCGCGGCATGGAAATGAAGGAGCGTTACATTGGCACTCAAAACGATCAATGGCTGCCGGCCGAGGTACTCGTGCCCAGTGGTCCACTCCCATTCCCAGATTCCCCCGTGGTCGTCACACCACCGGAAATCTTCGATGTGAAGCCCCTGGCGACGGACGTAGCAGGGGCAAAAAAAGACCCCGCGAAACCGGACCTCACCCCAAAAGGCGACGCGTTGGTCAATATCGTCATCTCCGGGCAGGCGCTCGATAACGTCACCGAAGTTGTGGCATTTCCCGATACAGTCATCAAGGTGGTCGCGAAAGGGAGCGATGGGTTGCTCAAGACGGAGGTCACTTCCACCGCCGTCACGATTAAGGCGAAGTACCTCAGTGACGGCACTGTCACTCTGCGACTGCGCATGCGTTCGGATGCCTATGGCCCGCCGCCGGCCACGGGTCCCGAATTCAAATTCACCCAGCCGATCAAGTTCAAACTCATCGACGGCGGGACGGAGCAAGCATCCGCCTCTTCCAGCGCCGCAGTGGAGTCGCTGGCCCGTGCATCCGGACCGGCGGCCATCACCAATGACGCCGAACCCCTGCCCCCACCTGCCGGCTGGCCACGCGCCATCGCCGTCAAAGCCAAAGCCGAGCCACTCCTCTACCCGGATGAGATGCCGTCTTTGCTCACTGGCAAACGTTGATCTCCTGCAGCCGAAATCCACCCTAACCCCTCACTCCCATGGCCAAGAAAAAAGAAAAGCCGACCGAAAAAACGCGCCGCACAACCCGGCGTGATCCATCCAAAGAAAAGAACGATGCGCCACGCGGCGGGCGCCCCCCTCGCAGCACCGACGAGAATTCCAGCGCGGTCGGTGAAATCGGGCCATTTCGTCTGCTCGATGAGAATTCCGGCGCAACCGGGAGCCAGGGGCCATTCCGGACCTCCGAGGAAAATTCCGGGGCAACTGGGAGTCAGGGGCCATTCCGGACCTCCGCAGAGAACTCGGGACCGGTGGGAGGGCAGGGTCCCTTCAGCATCTCTGATCAGAATTCCGGCGCGCCTGGCAGCCAGGGACCGTTTAGCATGAGCCGGGACGTTGTCTCTCGATTCGTTGCGCAACCGAGGTTGGTGCACGGCCGCTTCGGCCTCGGATACGTGCCCGATATTCCCGACAGGCGCGACACGGTTTTTAGGAACATTATTGACCTGGAGGAGGAGGCCAAAAAACTATCGCCCGATGATCGCGAAGAACTCGAGAGAGTCATCAAACTGGTAAATAAAAAGGATGCACTACCGCTGCACTACAATCTTTTCCATACCGGATTTCTGACTCCTGTCGAAAACCAGGGAGTTCTTGGATCGTGTGCCGCGCATGCCGTCATCGGCTTGGCTGAATATCTCATCAAGAAAGGGACGGGAACGGTGAACGACTTGTCACGCATGTTTCTTTATAAGGCGACGAGAAATCTGATGGGGGTGCAGGGCGATACGGGAGCTTATATCCGGACGACCATCAAAGCGATGGCGGCGTTCGGCGTCCCTCCGGAATCACGCTGGCCCTACGCCGCCGACTTGCTGGATTACGAGCCCATGGCATTCCAGTACGCCTACGCCGCCAACTTCAAGGCGATGCGCTACGCGCGACTCGACAGTTATGGACTGGAGACCAAGGACGTGCTCGATCATGTGAGGTGTGCACTGCGAGCCGAGTTTCCGGTGGCCTTCGGCTTTCCCGCGCACGCCTCGATCAGGACGGTTACTTATCAAAATCCAGTGATCCCCTACCCGGGCGACCGCGAGGATCCGCAAATCGGGGGACACGCCATGCTGATCGTGGGTTATGATGACGAGGCGGAATTGGGGAAGGAAAATGGCAAGGGCGGCCTCATCGTCCGCAACTCTTGGGGCGAAGGGTGGGGCTATCACGGCTATGCCTTCCTTCCGTACAAGTATGTCCTGGACGGGCTCGCCGTGGATCTGTGGACTATCTTCTCGAGCCGCTGGTTGGTTGAGGGAGTTTTCGATTGAAATAGAAGACGAAGGATAGTTTCTCCCTCAGCACTGCCGGGGGAATTTTCCAGCCCTCGAAGGGCCATTGCGCGGTTTGCGCGCCAGGGCCCGAGAAGAGCCGCCTCTGTTTCTGGAGCGTCTCCGTCTCTACGGTGTTTGCCAGGCCAGGCGAACGCCGCTATGAGGCATATGCAGCCGTCGTCAGCGGGCGGCGGGAGCCGAATTCTTACACAAAATCCATGCTGACCGGCGTTCCATCATCGAAGCCCCCGACTTCATGAATGAACACCCTGCCGACGCCTGGAAAATCTGTTACCGCGAACTCGCGCCCAGGCTGCTGCTCTTTGCCCGGCAGTGGGTGCCGGAGCCGGCGGATGCCGAGGATGTGGTCCAGACGGCGTTCGTCAAATTCTGGAGAAAACAACCGGACGCCAGCCGCGAGCATTATCCCCTGCTCTTCGCGGCGGTGCGATCCACCGCGCTCGACCTGCTGCGCGGCTCGGAGCGGCGGGCCCGCCGGGAGGCCGAGCCCAGCGTCGACGTGCTCCGCGAGGACACTTCATTTTTCGACACCGCGGTGGAGCAACGGGAGGATGCCGCGCTCATCGAGAGCGCGTTGCGGGGGTTGCCCGCGGAGCAGCGCGAGGTTCTCGTGCTCCGCATCTGGGGAGGGCTCACTTTCGCGGAGATCGCGGCGACACTCGCCGAATCGATCAATACCGTCGCCTCGCGCCACCGCTACGCGCTCGAAACGCTGCGCCGCCAATTGAAGCCCTACGTCCATGAACGATTCTGAACTCGAAGATCAACTCCGCGCGCTGTCGCCGGCAGCGCCTTCCGACGATCTCGCCGCGCGGATCGGGCGCCAACTCGCCGCGACGCCGCCGACCAGCCACACGTCGGGAGTCATCGCGCGTCCGGCCCGGGTGCCGCTGGCGTGGCGCTGGCTGCGCGATCTCGGCTGGGCGGGCGCGGGCGCGGCGGCCGCGCTCCTCGGGGCGGCGTTCTTTTCCCCAGCGGAAAAATCCGCCACACACCTCGTGGCTGCCGCGGCACGAGTCCCGGTCGCGCTGCCAATCGCCGTCTCACCCGTGGCCTACCGGCAGGCCTTCGAACCGGCGGAAACTTCGCGGGAATTGGTCTCGGTCAAGAATGCCGATGAACTGCTCGACACGGCAGACGGCCCGGTGCGCGAGGTGCGCTATATTTATCGCGAACGCATGGCCTGGGCGCATCCCGGGACCGGCGCCCGGCTCGAGATCGAAGTGCCCCGCGAAGATGTCTATCTGCTCCCAGTTTCCCTGCAATAACCCCGATTGAATACGCCCATGAACTCACGTCCATTTCCACTCCTGCTGGCCGCCGCACTCGCCATCTCCATGGCCAGCCTGCCGGCCCTCGGCCAGGAAGACCGCAAGCCAGTGCCCCCAGCGCCGCCTTCACCGCAGGAAAATCCCCAACGTTCGCCCGAGGCCGAGCGGAATCCGGGGCCTCCGTTGGGTCGCTTTGGCCCTCGCCACGATGCGCAGCGCGGACCGGAGGAGGCGCGGCGTCCTGAGGACGGACCTCGACACGATGGGGAGGGCGGACTGAGAGGCGGCCCCGGGGGCGAGCGTTCCTGGAACATCCCTTTGCCGCCACCCGCCCCGCCGGTTCCCACCGCCTACGTCGGCGTTGTCACGGAGCCGCCGCCCGCGGTCCTGAGCGCGCAACTTGGCTTGAAGGAAGGCTTCGGCCTGGTCGTGGGAGAAGTGCTGCCGGACAGCCCGGCCTCCAAAGCCGGCCTGAAAAAATATGACGTCGTCACGAAGTTCAATGACCAGCAGCTCGTGGACGCGGGTCAATTCTCCACCCTCGTGAAGGCGGCGGGCAAGGATAGCGATGCCACGCTCACCATCATCCGCGTCGCCAAGGAACAGACGGTTCCGGTCAAAATCGGGGAGCGCATGGCCCCGCAGCGGATGCCCTTCCCGGGCGGGTTCGATCTGCGCAGGCAGATGGAGCCGTGGAAAGGCCCGCCCCAGGATGGCATGAAGCGGATGCGGGAGTATGGAGAAAAGATGCACGATTACGAAGAACGCCTGAGGGGCTGGAAGAAGAATCCGACAGGCGACGCACCCGAGCCGCCCCAGCTCCCGGCCCTGCAGGCGGAAAACGGAGGGATCCAGATCAATCCGATCGACATCCTGGTCGAAGCGCAGCCCGGCGGGACCAAGGAGATTCGCCTCTTCCAGCCGAACGCCGCCGTGTCTTCCTACTACACCGCCGATACCAAGATGATGATGAAGGACGACAAAGGTGAAATCGAAGTGAGCACCAAGGATGGAAAGCGCATCCTGATCGCCAAGGATACGAAGGGGGCGACGATTTTTGACGGGCCGATCGACACCGAGGAACAGCGCAAGTCGCTCCCGGAAGAGATTCGCAAGAAGCTCGAGATGATCCAGGTGCGCACCGCAGTGTCGGCCATAGCGTCCCCTGGCGAGGCGCCGGTCCTTCCACCGGCGGGCGGCGGAGAGAACGTGCAGTAGGTGCGGAGAGTTGATCGTTGATCGTTGATCGTTGAGAGTTGATAGCCCCCGATTTCCGGTGCGAATGCGCCCGGTTTTCGGGGCTTCAACTGCACTCAAAAACGTGTTCTGAACTTTGAGGCAAGGCGTCATGCGGAATATGCCGAAGGCATTACATCATCCAGCGAAGGGTTGCCGCGCAGCGCGGCTACCCTGGGAAACGCACCCCCAACGTCTAACCCTGAAAGGGTTAAATCAATCCGGTAATGTTTCTGGCAAAGGCACCGCCCAGATATTCAACTCTTTCAGAGTTGGCCGCGTTTTTATCGAAGACCCAGGGTAGCTCGTTCCTCGCAACCCTGGGCTGACTGATTCAACGCCTTCGGCGTAACCGTTCCCGCTTGTTCCCGCTTGTTCCCGCTTGTTCCCGCTTGTTCCCGCTTGTTCCCGCTTGTTCCCGCTTGTTCCCGCTTGTTCCCAAAGTGCAGAAAATGCTCTAGTTCACGCGCTTCAGGGCGGCGATGAAGCCGCAGAATCCCGCGCAGAGCGCCAGCGCGATCAGATTTTCGCGAAGCTGCGGGGAGAAGATGAGCACGAACTCGCGGCCCTTCACGAGGGCGGCAAAGCTCGACACACAAAACGGCATGAGGAAAAGGCGGAACAAGCCCCATCCGCCCAACCGCGACGTGCCGATGGCCGCCCGCGTGCTGAGCCAGAGCGCGAGACCGATGATAGCGCTCAAGCCGAGCGAAGTGAACCAGAGCGCCGGGCTCGCGTCGAAATAGCGCACCAGCACCACGGAGTACCAGATCGCGTAACACCACAGGATGAGACGCGCCCTGTCGAGCTGGCGGAGATAGCGGAAAAGCACGCGCGTGTTCCAAGCACCCCGCGTGCGGAAAGGCCAGCAGGAATGCGCGGGGGGATCAATGGCATCGCCGCGTGGCTGCATCCGCGAACGGCCTCCGCTTCACACCGTGCCAAATTTTAAGGTGTCGCCGGCGCGGGCCCTTCGATCTTCGCCAGCGCCGCGGTGATCGGCCCGCGCAAGGCGGCATCCTGCGCAAGCAGCTCGCGCAATTGAGGCGCCACCTCTTTCGCCGCTGATCCGAGCGCTCCGAGCGATTCGCAGGCAAAGGTCCGGACCTTCGCATCCTTGATCACGAGCAGCTTCTGCAAGTCCGGCACACTATCGACTCCGATCGCCTTGAGCGCGTGCAGCCCCTCGCTGCGGTCCTTTTCGTCGGCCAGCATGCGCAACAGCGCGGGCGCCGCCGGGCGCGCGTCGGCTCCATATTGCGAGAGCGCGGTGGCGACCGCGCGGCGCATCCGGCTCGATGGATCGCCCGCCAGGGGAATGAGCGCGGCGAGCGCCTTGGATCGATCGCTCTCGACCGCGGCGATGGCCAGCGCGGCGGAAGCGCGAATCTCATTCGCGGGGTCGGTCAGGCACGCGTAGATCAGCGGCAAGGCTGGCGCTGCTCCCACTCCGATCTTGATCAACGTGAGCAACACGGCGCCTCGCTGGTCGGCGCTTTTCCCCAGTTCCACGAGGCGCGGCACCGCGGGCGCCGCCCCGGGGCCGATCTTGCCCAGCGTCTCGACGATCGAAAATTGCAGCAGGAGATCGTCCAGGTGCGCCGTGAGCGGGCCCACGGCTGGCGCCGCCTGCGCACCCAATTGCCCCAGCGCCTGCACGCCGGCCGCCTGCCCGACGGTATCGTTATCCGCCAGGAGGTCGAGCAGGCCCGAGACGCCGAGTTGCGCGGCTCCCCCGAGCGCGGCCGTGCCCGCGGCCCCCACCTTGCGCAGATCCACATTGGAACTGGCGAGGGCCGTTTGGAGTAATGGCTTGAGCCGGCCGGCGTCGCCACGCAGCGCCACGAGCGAACGCAAAGCCGCGGCCTGGACCTCCGGGTGCGGATCTCCCGCGAGAACGAAGAGCGGGTTGACCGCATCCGCGCCGTCGCGGCCCATCGCGCCGAGGGTGCTGGCGGCGGCGGCGCGGATCGCGGGTCTCTCGTGCTTGAGCGCCTCGCTGAGCACCGGCACCGCCGGGGGGCCAAAGCCGCGCAGGGCGCGCAAAATCCACGGACTATCCTCGGGCGGACCGGATTGCAACGACTGGAGCAGAATGGGGAGCACCGGCGGACCGATCTGGGCGAACGCGTCGGCAAAAGCGGGCGCGCCATTCGCGGCGCGCGCCGCGTCCATCAGCGCGCGCAAAGCTGGGGTCGCGTCCGGGCCGAATCGTCCGAGCGCCCGCGCCGCCCGCTCGCGGACCACCGGATTTGGATCCTTGAGCATGGGCGTCAGTTTCGCGACGGCGACGGCGCGCAAGCCGCGTTCCGCCAGCACCGCGTTCAGCGCGGCATGGCGCAGCGCTTCGTCGTCACCCACCACGGCTGGCAACAGGGCCGCCAGGCTGCGCGCGGGTTCGACGCCCAGCTTTGGCAAGGCCGTGAGGAGCGCGGAACGCACTGTGGCGTCCGATTCCTGGCCGAGCGCCTGCTCGATCGCCGCTCCGGCATCGCGAAAGGGAGGTGCGATCTGCGCGAGCGCCTGCGCGGCGCCCGCCCGTCGCCGCGCATCTCCGTCGGCGAGCGCGGCGACCAGCGCCGGACCGGCCTCGGGGCCGATCAATCCCAAGGCCATGACCGTCTCGTCCCGCACCGGTTCGCGCGCGTCGGCGAGATTGTTCACCAGCAGCGGAATCGCTTCCCGCGCCTCGGCGCCCAGGAGCCCGAGCGCGCGCGCGGCGCCAGCCCGCAAGCCCGCATCCTCCTGACGCAACGCCTCGATGAGGGGCGGGATGGATGCCGGACCGATGCGCGCCAGCGCGTAGGACGCGCGCATGAGCGTCTGCCTCGCATCGCGGGCGCGGCGTCCGGCAGGCTGGCGCGTTTCGAGCGACTTGAGCAAAACCGGGATCGCTTCCCTGGCCTCGGGCCCAAGGACGGCGATGACGGAAATGGCCAAAGACCAGACCTGCTTGTCGTCATCGTCGAGCGCCTTGATCAGCGCCGCGAGGGCGGGTTTCGCCGCCGTCCCGAGGCGATTGAGTTGAAAAGCGGCTTCCCGGCGCACGGGAATCTCCGGCGCGCCCAATTGCAGGATCAGCTTGTCCACGGCAGGGCCCGCCTCCTCCGCGCACGCCGCAACGGCGCAGACGCCCGCGATCACGCCCACCGCCAGCGCGCGCAACAAATCGCGCCGCATCACCCTTCGAGCCCGCGCAACGCCCCGGTACTGTCGCCGAAGGCGCTGTTCGGAACGTCCATTCGGTCGAGCATCGAGACGAGCAGATTGGCCATCGGCGTCTCCGCGGGGAAACGCAGATGCCGCCCCGGCTGGATCGTGCCGCCGCCACGGCCCGCCATGATCAACGGCAGATCGTGGTGCGCATGCTCGTTGCCATCGGCGAGGCCGCCGCCATACACGAGCATCGAGTGGTCGAGCAGATTTCCTTCGCCTTCTGGAATGGAGCGCAACCGATTCAGCAGATACGCGAACTGCTGCATGTGGTAATGATTGATCTCGCGGATCTTCGCCTGCTTCGCGCGATCGCCCTGATGATGCGAAAGGCTGTGGTGCCCATCGCTCACCCCGATGTTCTTGTAGCTGCGATTCGAGCCCTCGTTGGCCAGCATGAAAGTGCAAACCCGCGTCGTGTCGGATTGGAAAGCCAGCACCATCATGTCGAGCATCAGCCGGGCGTGATCGTCGTAGCTCTCCGGGATCCCCTCGGGGATTTCGTAACCGGCGGCGACCGAGGGATTCGCGCTCGCGACCATGCGCTCCGCGTGCTCGACCCGTTGCTCGATCTCGCGCACGGCCGTGAGGTACTCATCGATTTTCTGGCGGTCGTTCCCCCCCACCTTGCTCCGCAGCGCCGCGGCGTCCTCGATCACGAAATCCAGGATGCTCTTCTGGAGCAGTTCACGCCGCTTCTGGCTGGCGCTCGCTTCCTGCGGGAGCGCGTTGGAAAAGAGGCGCTCGAAAACAAGGCGTGGATTGATCTCGCGCGTCATCGGCGTGGATTCATTGCGCCAGGAAATGTTATTCGAATACGCGCAGGAATAGCCGGTGTCGCATTTGCCGCCCTGGCGGCCGGCCTCGAGACCCAGTTCGATGGAACCGAAGCGCGTCTCGCGCCCCACCTTCTGCGCCGCCACCTGATCGGCGGAAATGCCCACGCGAATCTGCGAGCCTTCGCTCTTCAGCGGTTGGGCGCACGTGAGCCAGCTCCCCGCCGACCGTGCGTGATCGCCGCCCCCGTCACTATTCGAGCGACCGTGATCCTGGGTGAGACCGCTGAGGACCAGCAACTCGCTCTTGTGCGGCTGCAGCGGCTGAAGAATGTAGGGAAGATCGAAATCCGCCCCGGTCGCCGTCGGCGTCCAATCGGGCATGTTCGCTCCGTTGGGCACGAACAGGAAGGCCATCCGCGTCGGGATCTTCTTCGCCGCCCCCGCTGTGCCGGCCAGGGCGCGCACGGGAATCATGGCATCGAGCATCGGCAGCGCGATGGCCGCGCCGAGGCCGCGCAGGAAAGTGCGGCGGGGAAGGATGATGGATTGGCTCATAAGGACAGCTTAAAAGGTAACCCCTAATCTCTCTGTTTGTTGGGCGAAAGGGGATGCATCAGTTCTTCCCCGCCTCAGGCCGCCTCTTCAAGAACGGATCACTGGTCACAATCCCCAGCACCAGCGCGGAAAAGCGGCCCTCGTGCTTGGGCAGTTCGGCGGCGATGGCATCCACCGTGCACTTGTCGAAGCGCTCCAGCCCGCGGCCCAGCGCGTAGGTCATCATTTTCTCCACCATGCATCGCGTGAAATTCTTGTTCTGCTTCAGCACCTGCTTCAGTTCGCGCGCGCCGGAAAAGGCCGTCCCATTCGCCAGCTTGCCGGAAGGATCGATCGGGAATTTTCCATCCATTTCGCGCCACGCCCCGGCGGCGTCGAAATTCTCCAGGGCGAAACCGAGCGGGTCCATGCGGTTATGGCAGCCGGCGCACTCCGTGCGGGCGCGGTGCGTTTCGAGGCGCTGCCGCAGCGACGCCGTCTGGTTCACTTGCTTTTGTTCGCCCAGCGGCGGCACATCCGGCGGCGGAGGCGGTGGGGGCGTTCCGAGGATTTGCTCCAGGATCCATTTGCCACGAATCACCGGCGAGGTGCGGGTGGGCGTGGAGGTCGAGACGAGCACGCTGCCCATCGTGAGCACGCCACCACGCGGGGAATCCGGCGGCAGCGTCACCCGGCGAAAGATTCGTCCGTTCACACCATCGATCCCGTAGTAGCGGGCGAGGTCCTCGTTGAGAAACGTGTAGTCCGCATCGAGTAGGTCGGTCAGCGGCCGGTCCTCCTTGATCACCGATTCCAGGAAGCGCTCCGTCTCCTCCTTCATCATTCCCTTGAGGTTGCTCTTCCAGTTTGGAAACGCATCGTGGTCGATATCCAGTTCCCAGATGTTGCGAATCTGGAGCCACTGGCCTCCGAAATTGTCCACCAACGCCCGGATTCGCGAATCCGCGATCATCCGCGCGATCTGGGTCTTCAGCACTTCGGGCCGATGCAGTTCCCCCTTCGCCGCGAGCGCAAAAAGCTCCGGGTCGGGCTTGGTGCTCCACAGGAAATACGAGAGGCGGGAGGCAATTTCGTAGTCGTTCAGCTCCCGGGCCACTCCCGGCGGCGCGCTGGCAGGATCGAGTTCCCAGCGGAAAAGGAAATGCGGCGAGCAGAGCACTGCCTGGAGCGAAGCCTGAATTCCCTCGAGGAAGGAACCGCCATTCTTCTGCGTCAGGTCGACGAATTTCACCACCCGCTCCACTTCCGCCGTCTCGACCGGCCGGCGATACGCCTCCGGCATGAAACGCCCCAGAATCTCCATCGCGACCTCGTGTTCCTGGCCCGGCTGCGGCAGGCGCGGGATCAGCCGCTTCTGGCTTTCCGGCGGCGGCGGCGGCGGCCCGGGCGGCGCCTGGATTTCGACGTATTCGACATACACGTTGCGATCACCGCGCAGCTTGGGGTCGGGGTTGCTCTCGTCCGAGTAGTTGTTCAGGTAGGCGACCGCCACCCGCTGCGGACCCGGCGGAAGCGTCGCTTTCACTTCATAGTTCGCGCCCCGGTCGGCGTTGCCGACTTCGAAAATCTTGATGTCCTTTCCGTCCACCCGCAGGGCGAGCTTGGGCAGTTCGAGTCCCGCCAAATCCGCGTAGGCGCGGACGCGAAAGACATACTCACCGCGCGATGGAAACTGATACTGCGTACTCGCCTCGCCCTCGCGATACAGCCCGAGCGTCTTGGTATCGAGCGGCTTGATCCAATCGTCGTGCGACTCGAACTGATCTCCACGCAACCGCTTGGCCGCGGGCTTGGCGGACACGTCGAGCACGATCGCCTTGTGGACGATCTCATCGGCCGCCGCGAGATACTTCTCCATGAGCATCGGCGGCAACGAAAGCACATCGCCGATGTTATCGAACCCGTAGCCGACCTCGTCGTTCGGAAAATCGTCGGGCTCATACTGGATTCCCATCAGGTCGCGAATGGTATTCTTGTACTCCACCTTGTTCAGACGCCGGATCGTCACCTTGCCGGGGGTTTTCGGCCCGATGCAATCCGCCTTGGAGAGCTGCCCGTCGATGTAGTGCACGAGCAAGTCCCGCTGCGCTTCCGTCGGCTGGGGTTTTTTCTCCGGCGGCATTTCCCGCGATTCCATCAGCTCGGCCATCTTTTCCCACACCTTGCGATTCTCTTCCAACTTGGGGTTGTCGGCGAAGGTGAGCATGTTCACATCGCCCTTCTGCTTCTTGTCATTGTGGCAATCGAAACAGAACTGTTCCAGCAAGGGGCGCACGTGTTCCTTCAGCGTCACCGGCCCGGCAGCCTTCTTTTCCTCCGCCCGCGCCGGCACGGCCAAAAGCCCGGCGCAAACGACGGGGAGGAGGGCGAGGGAAAGGATCTTCATGCGGAACGGCGAAAATACACGGGTTTCAACCACGGACCACAGGGAGAATTAGGAAGTGCTCAGTTCGAAGTGCTCAGTTCTCAGTGAGCCACCCAGCAGTGCGTGTGTTTGCAGGGAGTGAGCACTGAGCACTGCGCACCGAGCACTTCCTCCCACGTTTCGTTTGCGCCGATGCCCACCGCTCCATACCCTCTCGCCCCCTGTGCGCTGGCTTGCCTACATGGCTTCCCGCTTCCTCCTGAAGTGCCTCCTCGCGCTGGTGACGCGCACGCACGTGCTCCATCGCGAGCGCTCCGCCCTGCCCGGAGGCTGGCTTTTCATTGCCAATCACATCAGCCATTTCGACCCGCCGTTCTTCACCGTGGCTGCCCGGCGCAAAATCGATTGGATGGCGACCCGCGAGCTCTATCAGCCGCTCCCGGTCGCGCTCTGGATGAAGGCGGTCGATACCTTTCCCGTGGATCGCGAGCGGGCGGATCGCGCGGCCACTCGCGAGGCGCTCTCGCGGCTGAAGCGCGGCCGGGTCGTGGGCATCTTCCCCGAAGGCGGCATCCGCGATGGCGTTCACTCCGTGCTCGAAGGCGCGCCGCTCAAGCCCGGGGTCGCGGGTCTCGCGCAGCTCAGTGGCGTTCCCGTGGTGCCCTGCGTGCTCATCGGCAGCGACCAGCTCTATACGCATCGCCACTGGATGCCCCTCCGCCGGGCGCAGGCGTGGCTGGCCTTTGGCGAGCCGCTCCATTGCACCGGGGAAGGCAGGGAGGCGCGCGCCGAGTTTGAAGAGCAGGTGGCGGCGGCGCTGCGCGCGCTCTATGCGGAACTCAAGGAGCGCTTCGCCCTCACCCCGCACGATCTCCCGCAGCCGCCCATGCGGCGCAAGGGCCGGTCATGAGCTGGCGCCGCCTCAGCGCCCGCGTGATCGACGGCGGGATGTGCGCGATGATGTATGCCATCCAGCGCCGCCACCGTCTGCACGCCGGCAGCCATGCGGAATTGGAGCGTTACATCGCGAGCTGCGCCCCGCTCTCGCGCGAGACCTACTTTCACGCCCCGCCGATCGACCTCCCGCCGCCCGGCACGACGCCGGGTGCGCTGTCGTGGCCGAGCCCGGTGACGACCGCCTTTGCCGAGAATAATCGCACGCAGGTCCTCTTCTTTCCCGCCCCACGGAACGAGGGCGCGCCCACCGTGCTCATGCTCCACGCGCTCATGTCGGCCAGCGATCGGGGCTACCGCCAATGGGCCGCGCGCTTCAACTCCGCCGGCTGGAATGCCTGCTTCGTCCAGCTCCCCTATCACTACACGCGCACGCCGCGCGGCCACCGCAACGGCGAACTGGCGATCACCTCGGATGTCGTCCGCAATGTCGAAGGCCTGCGGCAAGGGGTGTCGGAACTGCGCCAGCTCATGGCCTGGCTGCGCACACGGGGCAGCACGGAATTCGGTCTCTGGGCGTGCAGCTACGGAGGCTGGATCGGCGCGTTGCTCGCCTCCGTCGAGCGCGACTTTCGCTTCGTCGCCCTCATCGAACCGATCGTCGATGTGGCGCACGCCATTTGGGAATCGCCGACGGGGCTGGCCTTGCGCCGGGAGTTGCGCGCTCGCGGTATTCCCCCGGACCTCCTCGAACGCCATTTTTTCCTCACCTCCCCGCTCCACGGCCAGCCTCTCTGCGGCGGGGACCGGGTGCTCTTCGCCGCCGGGGATTACGACAGCATCGCGCGGCCGGAGGATATCGGCCGGATGCATGCGCAGTGGGCTGGATCATCGTTGCTCACCGAGCCGCAGGGGCATTTCGGTTATCGGCTCATGCCGGCGGCGTGGGAGTGGCTGGAAAAGCGCGGCATGTTATAGTGGCCTATCGGAGCAACGCGCGTCTTAACCTAAATCCGGAAATGGGAACCACGGATTTCACGGATAGCACGGATCAGGAGACACGAACGAGGATTCTCACCTTCTCCCATCGGGTGCGTGGCTTCGTGCGTCCGGACACCCATATCCTTTTGCATCCGTGCCATCCGTGAAATCCGTGGTTATTTCCATCTCCCTTTTTAACCATCTGCGAGCGCCGGGGGCAACAAATTGGCGATTGGAATCAATGCTTCTTTCCCGTCTTGGATTTGCGCTTCGCAGAGGCGCGCTTCGCTCGTGCGACCAGGGCATACCCATCGGTGCCTTTGGTCAACGCGGGTGCCGAAGGGTCCTCGCGGTCGTGCTCGATTTCCAGCACCGCAAGAATGCCACGCTTTGCTACGTCACAATGACGCCAGATGTCGAAGTAGGGTGCGACCTCCCTGTAATTTCCGATCCGATCTGTCAGCAATTCGTAGAGTCGGCGTGATGGTAGAACCAAAATGCCCCCGCACAAGATATCGTCCCGAATCCCCAGCGTCATTTTGTTTAGGGCGCGGTGGCTCGACGAAACGTTGCCCGTCTCCCATTCCACTGCGAACATTCTGTCGAGGTCATCAACTCTTCGTGCCGCGTCGACAGGCCCCCTCGCGAGTTGCCCTTCGATCTTGTAACGAAATTCACCGGACCATCTGTAGACTTCACGTAGGCAGCCAACGAACGCGGTCTTAATCGCGGTGACCCCGTTCCCGTCCTTCTGCGGATAGATCGCAAAATCGTCGGCACCGGGCGGGTTGCGAATCGCGTGGACCGCCTCGGCAAGCTCTTCGGAGATCTTGCGGAACCACGGGGTCTCTGCGTAGCCGGAATGGTCAAATAGAATCTCCGTCCGAATCAGTTTCAGGGTGCATGTCCTCCAGTTTGCGGACCACTTCGGTGGGCGGAATTTCCAGGGCTTTAGAGAGACGGAAAAGAGTCTTCAAACTCGGTTGTCGGAGCCCGCGTTCCAACAATGAGATGAAGGTGCGATCCAAGCCGCTCAGTTCCGCGAGTTTTTCCTGCGAAACGTGCTTCTGTTCCCGAATCGACTTCAGGAGTTGTCCGAATGCCTTGTTGATTTCCAAAGGCGCGCGATTCTAGGTTGACCGGACGCCGCAACAACGGACTATAGTCTGCAAACAATGCCCAAAAGGATCGTCTCCCTCTTCACTGCTCTCGGGATAAAAGCCAAATGCAGGGCGCGAATCGCCGGCGTAACGGGTATCCGCGAGGATGCACTGGTCTTTTGGGACAAGAAGGGTCTCGTGCCTTCGGACGCGGAACTCGGCAAGCTCGCCGCTGCGTGCGGCGTTTCACCGATAGCGGTCAAGCTACGCATGGGAATCATCGATCATTCACTTGCGGAATCCCTACGGTCTCGTGCTGACGAGGTCGCCGCGTTGTTCCGAGATTTGCCGGTTGTCGAGGTAGCCGCGCCGAAAATTCCCGCCGCCTTTTCGACGTCGTTCGGGAAGCTGTATGGGGGTGATTGTCGAGAGGTCATGCGGCAATTGCCCGACGAGTCGTTTGAATTGGTATTCGCTGATCCTCCATTCAACCTCGACAAGCAATACCCGTCCCAGATCAACGACAAAATGCGGGAGCACGAATACCTCGATTGGTGTTTCGGGTGGCTCGACGAGTCCATTCGACTCCTGAAGCCGAACGGCTCACTCTTCGTCTACAACATCCCGAAGTGGAATGTGGAGATTTCTCACTTCCTTTCCAGCAAACTTGTCTTCCGCGACTGGATCGCGATTGACCTAAAAGGACACCTTCCTCTTGCCGGTCGTTTGTATCCTTCGCACTACTCGCTGCTCTACTTCTGCAAAGGTGATCGTCCCCAAGCTTTTCACCCTGACCGCATGCCAATGAAAGTGTGCCCGTCCTGCTATGCGGATCTCGTTGACTACGGTGGCTACAAGAACAAGATGAACGAAGCCGGAGTAAGTCTCACGGACGTTTGGACCGACATCCCCCTGGTTCGGCACGGCAAATACAAAAAGCGAGAGGGAGCAAACGAGCTTTCGGTCAAGCTGATGGATCGTGTGATCGAGTTGGCTACGGACGAAGGCGACGCGATCTTCGATCCCTTCGGCGGGAGCGGCACAACCTACGCGGTTGCGGAGTTGAAACGCCGAATGTGGACCGGCGTCGAAGTGGGTCCTCTGGATGGAATAATTCAACGACTGAAGGGCATCGAGGACGAGCGCCCGCTGCTTGAACGGATACGAGCGGGCTACAACCATCTCTTCACCCCCGAGGTCGAGGCAGCACGCGCCAGGCGTGGCTTGTGGACTTGCAAGTCCGTCCGCGAACCAAAGAATAGCGATCAGCTTGCGGATCTGTTTACCCGCTAGGGCAGCTTCACGCTTTGGACGGAAGAGACCCGTTGCCCGTGATGCTCGTGATGCTACTTTGACTTCGGCGAGGGCCTTCCGTGATCATCGCGAGCGACCCTTGTCATGTGGGCACACGACACTCACACGGTCAACAGTCTTGGATCCCAGTTTATATCCCAATCTTGAATCCTTCAGATTTGTTATCTCTCAATTCTGCGGTTTTGGCTGTTTATTCAAAACAGCCCTTCGACGCAGATATAACTCGGGTTTAAGATCTGCGAGCCGTCGCGGTTTTTCAGGGAATTGTTGGCCGGGGAGGGCGTCGCACGAGGTCAGGATTGACAGTGGCGGCGGCGCGTGGTTCCGCGAATAAATTCGCGGCTACGTTACGGCCCCCAGCCGCACGCTTACGGCACGGCCAGCACTTGCTTACCGGCGACAAGGCGTGCTTTCAATTTCGCGTAGCTCACCTTCTGCGCCGTCACGCGATCGTCGATCGCCAGACAGGCGGCCTCCCCCGCGGATTGGCCCAGCACCATGAATGTCCATTCCAACCGGATCGCGCCATACGCCACGTGCGTGGACGATGGGCACGTGGGCGTGAGCAGGTTGACCGCTTCGGACGCCTTGGGCACGAGGGCGCGATACGAAATGCCGAACGGCCCCCAGTCGTCCCCACCGAAGACAAATCCCTCATTGTAGGCCGCCCCATCGCGCACGATGCGCCGCACGTGATGCGTATCGGGCGGCCAGTAGGCCACGCCGACCGGATCTTCCACCGGCGTCGCGCCGGCCTTCCTCGTGTGGTGCTCGGTGATCACGTAATCGCTGACCATCCGCCGGGCGTCGCGGACATAGAACATCCGCGGCCAGCCGCCGTTGTCCGTGAACTCGTCCTGGCACGGCCCCCATCGCGCCCAGGTCTGCCGGAGCGCCTCGGGCACGGCCGGATCATTGGCCATGAACCAGCACAGCCCCTGCGTAAAATTCAGGTGCCGCTGCAGGACCCGCTCCCGCGTCGCCGGGTCGCCACCGGGCCACGCGTGGTTCATCCCGTAGAGATTGGCCGAGAGATCGTGCCAGCTCCCGAGGTCGGTCTTTCCATTCGGCACGGTCGCAACGGGCTGCCAGAGCTTGCCGCCCGCGGCGATGTAGCGCCGGTAGATTTCGTAATCCAACGGGTTGTAATCCGCGGGCTTCACCCACGGCCGCCGGTTTTCCGGATTCTTCGTGAAACACAGGCGGTAGCAATACGCCTGGATACGATGGTCCCCCTCGCCCGGCGTGCCGAGTTCCTCATCTTGAATTGTCGGGATGACCCCGCTGGCCGGGTTGCCCGGCTCCCAGTACGGATCGACCCGCACCGCAAATTGCGCGTGCGTCGTCTGCTCGCGGATCCCATTCTTGGTCTCGCCGTACTCCGCGTTCGCCTCGCGTCCGATCCGCGTCCTGACTCCCGCGGCGGCCAGCAAATCGCCCTCGTAGGTGGCATCGATGAACATCTTCCCGGCAAACTCCTCGCCGGAATCCATCCACATCTTCACGAGTTTCGCGCCGTCTTTCTGCACGCCCACCAACCGTTGCCCCGGGTAGAGCGCGACTCCCGATTCCTGGAGCCACTGCGCGAAGACGGCTTCCGCCACATGCGGCTCGAAGCGATACTGCGGAGCCGACTGGCCATAGGCTTTCCCCAGCCGCTCGTAGAACTCCGCCGCCATCCCACCGATCGCGGCGCCATTCTTAAACTCCGGATGGTTGTCGATATCCGAGGCGCCGAGCCCCTCCACGCTCATCCCGCCAAAGTGTTGCCGCTCCTCGACCAGGGCCACGCGCTTCCCGAGCTTGGCGGCCTGGATCGCCGCGACGACGCCGGCGCTCGTGCCGCCGTAAATCACGACATCCGCGGGGATGACGTCGGCCCGGACATGGAACCCGGTAGCGCCGAAAGCGAGCGCCAGGAGAAGCCGCAGGAATGAGGAAATACGCATCGTCGCCTGTCTATGGACGATTCCCGGCGAACCGCAAGGCCGGGCCTGGAACGGCGAACACGCGCTTGAGTTGTCCCACCCGATATGCTCCCTTCCCCGCCCGCGGCGGATCACCTGCGCGGTCCACCTTGTGAGCGAAACCACTTCATCTCCCGCCGCCAACCCGTGGACGGCCCTCCGCGCACCGGCCTTTGCAATCTATATGATCGGCGAGGCGGTCTCCATGCTCGGCACGTGGATGCAACAGTTTGCCCAGGGGTGGGTGGTCGCCGGGCTGACCAGCAGCGCCTTCACCCTCGGTCTCGTGAATTTCGCGTCCGGCGTGCCGATGTTGCTCCTGACCATGTACGGCGGCGTCATTGCGGATCGCTACGACAAGCGCCGCATCCTCCTCGCGACGCTCGTGGTGCAGGCGGCGCTCGCGGTGATCGTGGGCCGGTTGGTGGGGCAGGACCGGCTCGAAGTCTGGCACATCGTGGCGGCCGGGATCAGCCTCGGGACGGTCATCGCTTTCGAAATGCCGGCCGCCTCGGCCCTGGTGCCGGAGCTGGTCGAGCGTGAACAACTGCGCGCCGCCATCGCCGTGGATCGTTCGGTCTTTCATGCCACGCGCCTGGCGGGGCCGGCCCTCGGCGGCCTGCTCATCGCCAGCCTCGGCATGGCCTCCGCCTTCTACGCCAATGCCCTCAGCTTCGGCGCCCTCGCCATCGCGCTGCTCTGCATTCAGCCACGTCAAATCGAGAAGCCGCCCGATGACGGCGCCGATCGCGCCGGCATGAAGGAAGGCCTGGCCTACGTGCGCAGGGACCGTCCGACGTTTGCCATGATCACCTTGCTGGCCACCATCACCCTTTGCATCTCGCCGTTCTTCATGATCCTGATGCCGCTCTATTCGCAGAAAGTCCTGATGATCGGGCCGAAGGAGCACGGCTGGCTGATGGCTTCCTCGGGCGTCGGCGCCTTCACCGGCTCGCTGTTCCTCTTCGCGATTCCCACTGGGCGGCGGCGTGGCTATATGTTTGTCGCCATCGGGGCGATCGCCCTGGCCATGGGCGTCCTGGCCTCGGCACGCAATCTTCCGACAGGGATCGCGGCGATGATCCTGCTCACCCTCGGCAGTTCCACGGTCTTCGGGCTCGCCAATACCATCGTCCAGGAGCGCGCGCCGGATTACATCCGCGGGCGGGTGTCGGCGATTTGCGGGATGAGCTTCTTTGGCGTGCTGCCGTTCTCGGGACTGCTGGTTTCCAAGTTCTCGGATTTCATCGGACTGCGGACGGCGATGGCCACGGGGGCGATCTGCTTTTGGCTGATCGCAACATGGCTGCTCTACAGCCATCGGCCCGAACCGGAGAAATCGGTGTGAAATCGCAGCAGGTTTCGGCGGACGGGCTGCGACCCCTCCGGGGTCAATCGCTGGGGGGGTGGGATTCCGGGGGTATCGCTCGTGCCT
>JBBRPL010000055.1:0-49240 GCA_038228205.1 Chthoniobacterales bacterium | reverse complement strand
GTGGATCGCGTTCTCCGCAACGCGATGGGAAAAAGAATCGCGGCTCCGCCGCCCATCTTTTGCCATCGTCTTCGGACTGGAGCGGAGCGACAGAACTCGCGGAGCGAGCCCGATAGGGCGATCGCGGAGGCGATCGTTAATAGCCGATCCACCCGCGCACTCTGATTTTCAACACTTTACACAACACGTCATTAGCAGATTGCGAAGCAACTGATCTCTGCCTTTCCTCACCAGTCGGATCGCACCGCCAACTTCACCCATCAGATGGGCGAGACAGCCCCTCCCCAAATCACTCGATCTTCACCCCCAGCGCATCGATAAAAGCCTTGTCCGCCTTGCCCCCTTGCACCGGCGCGGGATGGACCGTCTTGAGCAACGCTTTCATCTCCGCGATGATCGCGGCCTGTTTCGGATCAGCGGCCAGATTGTGCAACTCCTGCGGGTCCGCCTCGTGGTCGTAAAGTTCGGCGCCTTTTTCCCCGAGATCCCACTCCGTATAGCGCCAGCGCTCCGTGCGGACGCTATGACCCGGAAAGGCCCCGCGTTGCACCTGCGTAAACGCCGGATGCTTCCACTCCGCGCCTGGATTCTCGAGCAGCGGCCGCAGGCTAAAACCTTCCAGTTCCTTCGGCGGCGTGAGGCCCGCGAGGTCGGCGATGGTGGCATAGAGATCCACCAGTTCGACCGTGCGCGGACAGACTTTGCCGGCGTTCTTTGTCCCGGGCGGCACGATAATCAGCGGGACCCGCGCGCTTTCCTCGAAACAGCTCTGCTTAAACCACAGCCCGTGTTCGCCGAGATGGTAGCCGTGATCGCTCCAGAAAACGATGAGTGTGCTGTCCCGCATACCAAGCCGATCCAGCGCGCCGAGCACGCGACCGATCTGTGCATCGACAAAGGAAATCGCTGCGTAGTAGGCCAGCTTGCATTCGCGGGCCTGGTCGGGTGTGACACCGAGATACGGCCATGGCCTGGTCGAGGCGAGCGCGGGCGCGGGCACGGTCTCCTGAATGTCGGCCGGGATGGCCGGCAGTTTGATAGTGTCGAGCGAATACCGCTCGAAGTAGCCTCCTGGCGTAATCCACGGGCAGTGTGGCTTGTAAAATCCTACCGCGAGGAAGAAGGGCGCGTCCTTGTGCTTTTCCAGCAACTCGATGGCCTCCGTGGCAACTTTGCCGTCGGTGTGCTCCTCGTCCTTGCCCTGCTTGTCGTTGAGAAACGCCATCGATGAACCGAGGCCGCCGCCTTTCTTGCCGGTGTAGCGGATCACATCGAGCTCGAGCGCCGTTTTGTCGCGTCCGGCTGGATTGCGGAACTCCTGCCACGACTTCGGATCATCGAGGCCGCTCGTGCCGATCTGGCCGGGATTCCCGTAGTGGTAGATTTTCCCGACCCGGGCCGCGTAGTAGCCCCCTTTGATGAACATTTGCGGCAGGGTGACCACATCGGGCAGGCCCTGGCGGAAGTGATATTGCAGGTCGAACACACGGGTCGTATCCGGCCGCAGCCCGGTCATGAGCGAAGAGCGGCTCGGGGAGCACAGCGGGAATTGGCAATATGCCCGATCGAATTTCACTCCCTCCTTCGCCAGTCGGTCGATGTTCGGCGACTTGACCAGCGGATGCCCGTAGCAACCGAGGTCATTGTTCATGTCGTCCACGGCGATGAAGAGGACGTTGAGCTTTTTCTCCGCGGCGTGGAGCGGAGAAATGGCCGTGGCGAGGAAGGCAAAGGCGAGACTGACGAGAGGACGGTTCATGGGCGAGGGGGTGGGGGCGATACGGATGGAGCGGAATCGTGAACGAAAGCAGTCGCCGGAACATCTTCCAACGCCGCACCGGGACGGCTCCAGCGGAACGAAATCGCCGGCGCCTCGGGGCCGTGATGCCGATAGTAGAGCCGGAAAGGGTGAGCGCCCTTTTGCAGGCGGATCGTGCCGGTGACTTCGCCGCCCTCGGAAAAGCTGCGGTCGAAATCCAGCACGGCTGCTTCGTGGATGCGCAGCAGCGCGCCGCTTTCGGTCTTGATGGCAAAGGTGTACTCGCCGTCTGCTGGCGCCTCGATGCAACCGGCGAAAAACATCGCGAAGTCATTCGCGTGCGGCCCTTGGGATAGGTCGGGGCGTGCCTGTTCTCCGTGGGTGGTCGGAGTCATGCCGTCGAGTTTGGCGACCCACGGCGCGGCGAGTTCGTAGGCGCGCCATTCCACGCCGGGCGCCGGCTTCTTCAGCGAAACCGAGGGGACGAGTTCCGCATCGTAAGGGCGTGGCGCCGAGGAGTCGGGCCGGCGCACGCGCAGGACGGTATCGTGCATCTCCTTCTGCATCGCGGCGAATTCGGTATTGCCGCCGAGGTTGTGCTGCTCCTGCGGATCGGTCACCACGTTGTAGATCTCGAAAGGATCCGCCTGGCTGGCCGTATCATAGCGCACGCCCATGAAATCTCCCAGCCGCAGCGCCTGCATCTGCTGCCGCGCCCGGCCGCGATGTGCCGGCAGAAACTCGCCATAGGCCGGCGTTTTCCCCTTCACGAAATACTCCGTATAGACGCGCGATGGCTGCTGCTCGCCGATGCCGCGGAGCGCGGGCACGAGCGACACACCGTCGATGCGTGCGGGCGCGGGCAGGCCAGCCATCTCCGCGAATGTCGGCAACCAATCGTGAGCCTGGCAGGGGACGTTGCTCACGCGCCCCGGTGGGATCACCCCGGGCCAGCGGGCGAGCGCGCCGACGCGCAGGCCGCCCTCCCAGCAATCGCGCTTGATGCCATCGAAGGGGCCGAAGGAATTGAAGAAATCGGCCTCGTAGGGCTCCTTCAAATACGACTCCTGGCTCGGGCCATTGTCCGAGGTGAACACGACGAGCGTGTCGCCATCGATCTGCAAGTCGCGCAACAAGGTGAGCAGGTCGCCCACGCAATCATCGATGCGCCGCACATCCGTCGCGAAGCGCTTGTAAACATCCGGCCATGGCTGTTCGGGCGTCGCGGCATTGTGGTCATGATCCCACGTCGCACTCGCGTAGTCCGGATGCGTGTAGCTGTCGGGCGTGCCGGCTGCCGTATTGATCATCGCGCCCGGTTTCCCGAGCCATTGCACGCCGCCTTTCAAGCCGCCGCCCGCCGGGTATTCGCCGGGGGGAAGCTGGAGCTTGGCGTGTGGTGTGTCGTAAGCGAGGTAGAGGAAAAAGGGCTGTTGCGGATGCGTCGCGTGCTGGTCTGCGATCCACTTTTTGGCGCGCGCGGTGAAGAGATCGGTCGTGTAGCATCCGTCAAGATCGGCCGTGACCTCGCGTTCATTGTCCCAGATCTGGCGCTTATCCTCCTTGGGATAGTGCCAGTGCCCATCCACATGGCGCACGTACCCGAAGTAATTGTCGAATCCGCGCTTCATCGGAAAGCCGGGCCAACTTGCGGGCGACGCCGTCGCGGCGGCTGGGGTCTTTTCCCCCGGCCCCCCTTGTAGACCCCATTTGCCGATCGCGCCCGTCGCGTAGCCTGCCGCTTTGAGCACGGTCGCCAGCGTGTGATTGTTTTCCAAGGCCTTGTCGAACTGGTTGTCGCGCACGTTCGCGTGCCCCTGATGTACCCCGAGCAGCAGTGACGCGCGGGACGGCGCGCAAACCGGCGCCGGACAATAATAGTGCGGCAATTTCACGCCCTCCATAGCCAGCGTATCGATCCGCGGGGTCAGGTGCCACGGCTCGGAGCGATCGCCCTTCTCTCGCCGCTGATTCTGAAAAAAGACGCCGATATCTCCGTAGCCCAGGTCGTCCGTGAGAATGAAAAGGACGTTCGGTTTGCGCGTCACGGATTCCGCGGATCGAGCGACCGCGAGCGGAGCCAGCAGAAACACGGCAAGGGCGAGGAAGCGATTCATGGAGGGTTTCCCAGAATAGGTTCCCTGTCCCCGCCAAGCCAGCCCCATCGACTATCAAAACCTGGATCCGCGGGTATTCTCATCTCCGTTTCTAGGCGAGGTCCACTCCGCCGAAGCCGCCTTGGGCGTAGGCGAGGGCTTGCAGGCGGCAAAAAAGGTGGTATGTCGGCGGGTCTTTTCCCCCTTTTGTGAAGCTCTTCCCGATCCTCCTTACCGCGATTGCCGCCTGTCAGGCATTGAGTTCCTTCGGTGCGGCGCCGGTCGCCCCCAACGCCCCGCCCACCTTCGAGAATAAGGTCAAGCCATTCCTGGAAGAGCACTGCCTCAATTGCCACGACGCGGACAAACACAAAGCGGGGTTGCGTCTCGACAACCTGCCTGCCGATTTTCGCGACGAAAAAACATCGGCCACGTGGATCCGCGCTTTTGACAAGATGCTGACCGGCGAAATGCCGCCGAAGAAAGAACCGCGTCCTGCACAGACCCAGCTCTACCCGGTTCTCCAGGTTCTCTACGTGCAGTTGCAGGCCTACTCGCTCGATCGGCAGATGAAGAAAGGCCGGGTCATCGTTCGCCGCCTCAACGGCACCGAGTACGAGAACACCCTGCGTGATCTCCTCGGCACCCGCGTGGCGCTCAAGGACATGCTGCCCGAGGACAATACGACGGCGGGCTTCGACAACGTCAGCACCGGCCTCGACCTTTCCGCCACGCACTTCCTGCGTTACCAGGAAGCGGCAGCCAAGGCGGTCATGTCGGTCATTCCGATCAATCCGCCGATCCCCTTCAGCGACAAGCGCACCGGGCGCGAGATGACCGAAAAGGGGCCGAATTTCAAACAAGCGCTCACCCGGAGCTGTAATCTCGATGGAGACGCCCTCGTCATCTACAGCACACTGCCACGATATGGATTGTGCGCGACGGCGTCGGTGCCGACTGCGGGGCGCTACAAGATTACCATGTCGGCGTGCGCCGTCGGGGCTGAGGCCAAGGCGATTCCTGTGGGCTTCATGACGGTGGAATCGAGCGGGCGCGAAGGCCCCGTTTTGAAAGAGGTCCGCGACATTCCCCACGGCAAGCCGGCCGTGATCGAGTTCGAGTTCGACCTGGCGCGGCGTCAGCAGTTTGTCGTGAATCTTCTCACCACCTGGGACATCCGCCGCTTCAAGAAGCCGATCGAGGAATACACCGGCCCCGGCCTGAAAGTGGAATGGCTGAAAGTGGAAGGTCCGATCGATGCCTTCCCGCCCCCGAGCTACGCAAATTTGTTTTCCGGCGTGCCGCTCAAGGCCCGGTCGGTCGTCAAGGCCGAGATGGAGGGCTCGAAACCTCCCGCGATCGCCGACAATCGTCCGGAGCAGTCGTGGTTTGCCGATCCCTTGGTGCCTGCCTCCACGAAGCCAAAGCAGGATGCCGAGCGGCTCATCCGCAGTTTTCTTCCGCGCGCGTTTCGTCGGCCCGTCAGCGAGCAGGATCAGCAGCATTACGTGAAGCAGGTGCTCGCCAAGCTGGACGCAAAATACACGTTCTTTGACGCGATGATGTACGGCTACAAGCTCATCCTCTCATCGCCCGATTTCCTGTTCCTGATGGACTCCCCGGGAGCGACCGCCACCCCGCAGGGCGATCTGCCTTCCCCGAAGCTCGATGAGTATTCCCTCGCGGAACGGTTGTCGTATTTCCTGTGGTCCTCGCTGCCGGATGAGGAATTGCTGGCCGCCGCGCGCAAGGGGGAATTGAGCAAGCCTGCCGTCCTGCGCGCGCAGGTGGAGAGGATGCTCAACTCGCCGCGCGCCCATCGCTTCACCGAAAATTTCGCCGGCCAGTGGCTGGATCTGCGGAAGATCGATTTCACCATTCCCGACCCGGTCCTCTACAGCGATTTCGATTATTTGCTTCTGTGGGCGATGCCGCGGGAGACGCAGTTGTTCTTTGAGGAAGTTCTCCAAAAAGACCTGAGCCTGCTCAATTTCGTCGACTCCGATTGGACGATCCTCAACGAGCGGCTCGCGGAGCTTTACGGCATCCCCGGCGTGAAAGGCAGCGACTTCCGCAAGGTATCGCTTCCCCGCGGAATCCATCGGGGCGGTGTCATGACGCAGGCCAGCGTGCTCAAGGTGACGGCCGACGGCACTCGCACCTCGCCGGTCCTGCGCGGCAAATGGATCCTGGAGCGCATCCTGGGTAAACCGCCATCTCCGCCGCCGCCGGATGTGCCGGCGATCGAGCCCGACATTCGCGGCGCGACGACCATCCGGCAGCAACTCGACAAACATCGCAACACGCCTGCTTGCGCCACCTGCCACATTCATATCGATCCGCCCGGCTTCGCCCTGGAGACCTTCGATCCGATCGGCAACTGGCGCGACTTCTACCGGGTGACCGAACGGACGAAGGCGGGCATCGTGGAACTGGCTCGCAACACCGGCCGGCCGGCCTATCACGGCCCCGACGTCGAGCAAGGCGGCCAGACTCCGGAAGGCAAAGCCTTCAAGAACATCGAGGACTACAAAAAGATCCTCCTCGAAGACAAAGATCAGCTTGCCCGCAGCCTCGCCCGGAAACTGATCGTTTACGCGACCGGGGCGGACATCCAGTTTGCCGACCGTGAGGTCGTCGAGCAGATCGTCGTGAATGACCGCGCCAAGAACTACGGCTTCCGAAGTCTTATCCACGAAGTCGTGCAGAGCCGGGTCTTCTTAAACAAGTAATCGCCGCGCCGCTATTTTCTGTCATCCTACCCCCTACCGCCATGATTTCTCAACGAATCGACCGCCGCACTTTCCTCCGCGCCTCGGGCGTGCTGATCGGACTTCCGTTCCTCGAGGCCATGATCCCGGCGAGCGCCGCTGAAGCGAAAAAGGCCCTCGCCCAGCCGCCGCGCATGGTGCTCATAGGGCAACCGCTCGGCATGTATGCGCCCAATTTCTTCCCGGAAAAGGCGGGACGCGATTACGAGCCGAGCCGGTATCTGAAGGCCCTGCAACCCCTTCGCGATCGGTTTACGGTCTTCTCCGGCATGTCGCACCGGTATGCCGCGGGCCACTTCGCCGAGGTCGGTATTTTTACCGGGGTGGCGCCGGAGTTCATCCGCGACAAGGATATCAAGAATGGAATTTCGCTGGACCAGGAAGCCGCTTCGCACATCGGGAATCAAACCCGCTTTTCCTCGCTGATCCTCGGCGGCGGCGATGTGGCCTGGAATCGGCGCGGCGTCCGCATTCCCCCGGAGCCTCGCGCCATCCAGGTCTTCCGCAAACTGTTCATCGCCGGGACCCCCGAGGAAGAGACGCGGGAGCTTCAGCGCGTCAAGGACGGCCAGAGCATCCTGGACGACGTCGGAGATCAGATCAAATCGATCAACAACAAGGTGAGCAGCAGCGATCGCGCTCGCCTCGACTTGTTTCTCTCCTCCGTGCGCGAAGCCGAGCAGACGCTGCAACAGGACGAGCACTGGAGCAAGACGCCGAAGCCCAAAGTGGACTACGCGGTGCCCACCAGCGAATACGGTGGCCCGCAATTGCTCGAGCGCTCGCGCCAATGGTACGACATCGTCCATCTTGCGCTGCAGACCGATTCCACGCGGGTCGTATCCCTTTGGCTCAGTTCGCAGGAGCGCCCGGACATCACCGGCGTCACGATCGGCCACCACGATGCCTCCCACCATGGCCAGGACCCGGCGAAGCTCGAGCAACTCGCCTTGATCGAAGAAGCGGAGGTCCAGCTCTTCGGTGGGTTCCTGGAGAAGATGAAAGCCAGCAAGGAAGGCGACCACACCCTCCTCGACCGCACCGCCGTCTTCTACACGAGCAACCTCGGCAACTCGTCCTCGCACGACAACAACAACCTGCCGGTCATCCTCGCCGGCGGCGGCTTCAAGCACCAGGGCCACGTCGCTTTCGACCGGAAGAACAACACGTCTCTTTCCAATCTTTACGCCCGCATGCTCCATCACATGGAAATCGAGGCGAAATCCTTCGGGGCGAGCAACGGCATCATCAGCGAGGTCTAGCCGAGCGCCTCTTCCTCTTAGTCTTCGTCCAGGATGACACTGAAGCGGAAGATCAAGATGCAGAGCGACCCGGAGCCGGACTGAAATCGTCCGGACGACCACTCCGCCATGAGATGAAAGCGTCGCGTCTCGTCCGGGAAAGTTGGCGATGGCTGCTCATCGCCGGGACTATTCGCGCCGTCGCCCCACTTTCGCTTCCGGCGCAGGATCTCCCGCCGGTTCCCATCTACGGACCGGCAAACGTCCCGCCTGCGCCGAAGATCCCCGACCTCAAGGAATGCGCATCGTTGACCCAGTATGGCATTACCTGGACCTTCCATCGGCCCGCGCGCACGGGACGCTTCATCAATGGGGATTGGTATGTCGTTGGCCCCGTCACGATCGTGGCGATCGATCCCAAGCCCGTCTTCGGGAATGAAGTCACGAGCCCTCCCTTCGATTCGACAAAGAAAACGGGAGTCCACGAAAGCGACAGCAAAGACCTGCGCGCCCGGAATGGTTCCACGCTGAATTTGCCCGCCGTCGTCACGCCCCTGAGACCGGGCGGGCGCGATCGGATGTCCGGCTTCGATAGCCGGATGGAGAACGGCACCTACGACGCAAAACAATTCACCCGGTTGCCGATCGCCATGAAACCCGGCGACTCGCTGGTCTCCAGCATCAGCAGCGATAAAGAGGAAAACTTTCCCATCCAATCGGTCGCGATCCTGACTTGCGTCGCGGAGCCTCAGCCTGTCGACGCCTTCCGCCCTTCATTTTGCCAGACGGCGACTTGCAAGCCGTACCTGGCCAGGAATCTCCAACGGCAGTTGCTCCTCAAACTGCTCCGGCCCGCATCCGCGGCCACGATCAAGCCACGGGACTATGCGGGTGCAGGCTACTTCCAGGAACCGTGGATCGACAACGTCGGCTATGGCCGTTCCATGCCGCGGAAGAAGTTTCAGTTTTGGGGCCCGAACATCGCCGAACTGGTCGGCGGCTGCAGCCTGCTGTTGCAACTGGACTATGCGCCGGCGGAGAAGGAGCCATTGCTCCTCGGCATGGCGCAAACGGGCATCGACCTGTTCGGCCTGCTTCGCGGTGGAGGCGGATGGGGCGCCGAGGGCGGATACGGCGCCGGACGCAAGTGGCTCATCACCTTCGCCGGGTTGATGTTGGGCGATCCGCAGATGTCGGATTTGCGCAAGTCCTACCCGGAAGGCCGGTGGCACGAAGACGAGCAAACCATCTTCTGCCCCGTGGTCTACGACGGGAAAACGATCGGGCACGGTTGGACCGGCGCGCGCGCCGTCTGGACGGGACATTTTGGTTCTCCGCATGGGAAGTTTCCCAAGCAATGGGAAAACGGATACGGCCCGACCGATCTCTTCCCTCCAAGCCAATGGCCCATGCTCTGGCCCGTGGGCAGCGAAGAGTATCGACGCAACAGCACCAGCGCCCATTGGGTCGCGCAGGCGCTGGCCGCACGGCTGATGCACGCCGAAAAGCTCTGGGACTACGATGCATTCTTCGCCTATGTGGACCGCTGGATGACGGAGGACGATCGCCCGTTCATCCAGGCGATCGAGAAGAACATCGAAGCTTCGACCGCAGCCCCGCCCATCGTCGCCGAGGCAAAAGCCAGGCTGGCCAAAGCGCGGCGGGCCGGAACCGTATCCGATGGCGTCCGGGGCTTCGGGCTGCTAGTAAAAGACTTGTGGGACACCTATCGCAATCGTCTGCCGCCCGCGGCAGATGGGAGCAAGGTGCCGCCTGCCAGTGAGACCTGGCGGTAACCGCCGCCTCTCTCGAAACCGCAATACCCCCCAAAAATGCGATGAAAGCGATCAAGTATCCCGCCTACGCGTTTCTTTCCCTGCTCGCGACTAACCTCGCCCGCGGTGTCGAGACGCCCGCAGCCGACCCCAAGCCGTGGCTGAAGTTTCAATACAAGTCCGAGGGCATCGAAGTCCCCGCCGCGACCGCGAATGAGCCCAAGGTGAAGGCCTTCGGCCCCGACACCGTCAAGGCCGCCGCGAAGTATCTCGAAGATGGCGCGCATCATTGGGTGCGGGAAAAATCCTGCATCGCGTGCCACAGCACCGGCGTTTATATGGTCGAGCGATCGGCTTTGACGAAGCAGCTCGGCAAACCCAGCGAGGAAATCCTTCAGGATTTCATCAAGACCGTGCCCAAGGAGCTCGGCAAACCCGGCAGCGGTTCGTTGGCCTCCATTTGGCGCAGCCTGGGCCTTGCTTCGTGGGACAAGCATGTCACGGGAAAACTCAGTGAGCCGACGGACAAATCCCTGCGTCACACCCTGTCGATCCTTCCGGAAGACGGCTTGTATCAGACGATCAAGCTCGTCGAAATTCCCTACATCACCACGCGTTTCGAGCTGACCGTGCAGGCGGCGCGCGCCATGGTCACGGCTCCCGGCTGGTTGGAAAATCTCAAGGACCCCGACATGCTCGCCGCCATCGAGCGGATGAAGAAACGCCTGCGCGAACATCAGCCCGTGAGTGACTACGAACTGGCGATGAAGCTGCGCCTTGCGTCGCTCATGCCTGAACTCGTGCCCGACGACGTGCGCGCCGCCGCCACGGCGATGCTTTGGCGGCAGCAGCAGCCCGATGGCGGCTGGTCCACTCGGCGGATGTCCGACGTGATGAACTGGCGGCAGGAGGCCTTCCCCCCGAGCGAAAAGCAGAAGTGGACCGAGGTCATGGACCCGCAGGTGGTCGCGTTGATCCAGGGCGAGCCCGATGCGGCGAATCCGGGGAGCGATCCTTACATGACGGCCTTTGCCATCATCCTGCTGCGCGAGAGCGGTGTGCCCGCGAGCGATGCGCGCATTCAACGCGGTGTCGTGTGGCTGAAGACGAATCAGCGCGAGAGCGGCCGCTGGTGGATGAAGTCGCTCTACCGCGACACGTATCACTACATCACCTACATCAGCACCACGCAGGCCTTGCGCGCGCTCGCGCTGTGCGGGGAAATTGGTGATTTGGCCGCGGCAAGTTCTGACACGCCTGCCGGAAAGCCGTGAATCAACTCACCGGCCTCCTCTTGTTCCTCGGCGCGATGACAAGCGCCGGGGCCGAGATGACCATTCATCGCGACCTGGCCTACGCCGAGCCGAAGAATGAGCGGCAGATTCTGGATGTTTACTCGCCGCACAGCGGCGCGCGGGGACCGGTTATCGTCTGGATTCACGGCGGCGGCTGGCAGAGAGGCGTGGAATTTCCCGAAGGCAGTGATCGCGAACTGTCTTCCGTACTGCACATTGCGAGGGAAAAAGGCATTCCGCCGTTTTTCATTCTCTGCGTCGCCGACTATCCGCAGAGCGGATCAGCCCTGCAGTCCCAGATCCTCGGCCACTACCTCATCCAGGCCGGCGTCTCGGCGCAAGTCATGGCCGTGCCTGGCAAGACGCACGCGACCCTCAATGCGGATTTGGGTCTGCCAGGAGATGAACCGACCCGGGCTTTGCTGGAGTTCGTGGATCACCTGACCAGGACGCCGCCGTGAAGCATCAGCATCGACTCGCGGGCCTGGGCCTCTTCGTTGGGATGGGAATCGTCGCACGAAGCATGATTGCGGCAGCCGCCGGGCCAGCGCCGCCGGTAGTTCCGGCGGAAATCCCACCGCAGATCAAGGAACTGCAACCGGGGGTGAAATTCACGTTGCTGGCGGAGCACCCGGATCTGGTCACTCCGACGGGCATCGATGTGGATGCGAAGGGAAACATCTGGCTTATCGCCTGCCACACGCACTTCCGTCCGGAAGGCTACCCGGGTCCGGTGCACGACGAGATTTTGGTATTCGACCGCGACGGAAAGCACCGGCACGTCTTCTACAACAAGACGAGCGCGACGATGCAAATTAAGCTCGGCCGTGATGGCTGGGTCTACCTGGTCGAGCGCAGCCGCATCCTGCGGGTCAAGGATACGGACAACGATGGAGTCGGGGATGTGGAGGAAGTTCTCGCGACGCTCGATACCCTCGCCGACTACCCGCACAACGGCTTCTGCGGGATCGCGTGGCATCCCGATGGCGGCCTGCTATTTGCGATGGGTCAGAATCTCGGCAAGGCCTGGACGCTCATCTCCAGCGACGGCGTGAAGGATACCGGCCGCGGCGAGGGCGGCATGTTCCGTTGCCAGGCAGATGGCTCGAAGCTGCGCCGCATCGCGCGGGGCTTTTGGAATCCATTCGCATTGGTGGTGCGCGCGGATGGCGAGATCTTTGCGGCGGATAATGATCCGGGCAGCCGCCCGCCATGTCGCTTGTTGAGCATCGTCGAAGGTGCGGACTACGGCTTTCAACGGGCCTATGGCGACGATGCGGTGCATCCCTTCGTGGCGTGGAATGGTGAACTGCGCGGCACCTTGGGCATGATTTATCCGTCGGGTGAAGGTCCCTGCGCGATGACGGAATTGGGCGGCGGTGTGATGGTGACTTCGTGGAGTAATCACTGCGTCGATTATTTGCCTCTGACGCGCCAGGGAGCGGGTTATGCGGCACAACGCGTGGAGCTATTGCGAGGCGGTGAATTCTTTCGTCCTGTGGGCATGGCCACGGGTCCTGATGGGGCCTTCTACCTCACCGATTGGGTGTTCAGTTCCTATCCCATTCACGGCCGCGGACGTTTGTGGAAACTGGAGATCGACAAGGCCAGAGCGGCCTGGATCAAACCCGCGTTTGAACCGATGAACGAAGCCGCCCGTCTCGCGAAGGACTTGCGCGAAGGCCAGGCGAAGCTCAGCACGGCGCAACTTCTGGAGCATGCCCGCGGCAGCGATTCCTATCTCTCGGACGCGGCCCTGACCGCCCTCGCCCGCGAGAGCAGCGCCTGGACCACCGACGCGTTGTGTGCGATGCCTGCGAAGGATCGCGTCTGGGCACTGGTGGCATTGCGCCGGGTTGACTTACACGAAGAGAAGTGGGTGCGCGCCCTGTTCCATAACGACGATCCCGAAGTGCGTTTCGAATGCCTGCGCTGGATTTCCGATGCGGTCCTGACGAGCTTCAGCGCGGACATCGAGCAGATGCTCACGCGGCCGGATCTCGACTATCGGCTGTTTGAAGCCGCGCTCGCCGCCTGGAACACGCTCCACGGCAAGCCGGAAGCCGGGGTGACCGATCCCGAGATGCTCGTCGGGCGCGTGACCAATGCCGCCACGCCGGCGCGTCTCAAAGGCTATGCGCTGCGCCTCGCTCCGCCCGCACACGCCAGGATCACCGTGCCGCTGCTGCGCGAACTCTTCGCCGCCGGCGATGGGACGCTCTCCGCGGAGGTCGTCCGGACCCTGGCCGCCCGCAACGCGGACGACGCGCGCGCCGTGCTCGCGGAGATTGCCGCTGACGAGTCGTGCGCCGCCGAACTGCGCGCCGATGCCATCGCCGGACTCGCGAATTCGACCATCCCCCAGCAACAAGCACTGCTGATCAAACTCGCCGGACACGATCATCGCAGCATTCGTGACGAAGCCCTGCGGGCTTTGCGGTTCAGATTGCTTGATGATGTGGGTCGGCGGTCATTGCAGGCGGTCGCGAAGAGCCATCCCGAGTCCACGACGCTCGTATCCGCCGTGCTCGACGTATCCACGATCAACAATGGCCGTCCCAGCTTCGATGACACCGGTGCGTGGCTGAAGCGGATCGCCGAAGTCCCCGGCCAAGCCCGCGTCGAAGCGGGCCGCCGCATCTTCTTCCATCCGAAGCTGGCCCAGTGCGCCACCTGCCACCGGCACAGCGGGCGCGGCAACGTCGTGGGTCCGGAACTCACGTTCATCGCGCAGCAAGGCGACGCGGCCAGCCTGCTGCGGTCCATCCTGGAGCCCAATCGCGACGTCGCACCCCAGTTCTATCCGACGCTGCTGAAGCTCAAAGATGGCACGGACTTCATGGGCATCCTGTTGCGCTCGTCGAATACCGAAGTCTTCCGAGACCTCACAGGAAAGGAGCGAACATTTCAGAAAGCCGACATCGTCGAGTGCACGGAGTTGCAGACCTCACCCATGCCACCGGGGTTGGTCGCCACGCTCACCGACGGCGAATTGCGTGACCTGCTGGCGTTCCTTTCGAGTCACTAACCCTCGTCCCCTGACCACCATGAAAAATCCTGATCTATCGCGGCGCACCTTCGGCTCGGTCGTGGTTGCCGGGCTCGCCACGCTGGCTGCGAAATCCAGCCCGGATTCATTGGCCGAAACTGGCGCCAATGCGCAGAAGCCGTTGAGAGTGGTTTGCGTCGGTGGCCATCCGGATGATCCCGAGTCCGGGTGCGGCGGGACGCTGGCTCGCTATGCGGCACTCGGGCACGAAGTCACGGTCATTTACCTCACCCGCGGCGAGCGCGGCATCAAGCTGAGTTCGCTGGACGCTGCGGCCCGTATTCGGACGGCAGAATCGGAGGCAGCCTGCCAGGTCATGGGTGCAAAGGCGGTCTTTGCGGGTCAAATCGATGGCGCGACGGAGTTGAGCCGGGCGCATGTGGAAGCCTTCACCAAACTGCTCGCCGCCGAAACACCAGACATCCTTTTCACCCATTGGCCGATCGACACGCATCTGGATCATCAGATCGCCAGTTTGCTCGCACAGCGAGCGGCGGCGGCTTTGCCGAAACGCCCCCAGATTTACTTCTTCGAGGTCAATACCGGCAGCCAGAGCCAGGGATTTACACCCAACACTTACGTGGACATCAGTGCCGTAGTGGAGAAGAAGAAATCCGCGCTGTTTGCTCACACGAGTCAGGACGGTGAGCGCATCTGGCGGGACCACCACGAACCGGTGGCGAAGTTCCGGGGACGCGAGGCGGGCGTCGAATGGGCGGAAGCGTTCGTGCATCTGAACCGCGACAACAAACTCGGCGCCCTGCCTGGCGTCGCCGCCATCGGCAAACCGTGAAACGACCCAACATGAAACACATGGCACCAAGAGTGGGCGTTCTTCTCAGCTTACTGGCATCGACCTTATTCCTGACGGCGGCGCGGGCCTCGGCGGAAGACGCTCCGACCCGGCGCATCTTCGCCGTCGGCGGCGCAATCATGGGCGGTAGTGCACCGTACCCGTTGATCAACTACATGCTGACCCTGACTGGCAAATCGGAACCCGTGGTTGTTTGCCTGCCAACCGCGCGCGGGGATAACGTCGAAAGCCTGGTGGCCTGGTATGAAACGATGAATCAATTGCCGTGTCGTCCACGTCATCTGCGGCTCTATGGTCCCACCAAGAGCCTGGTCAACTTCGAACAGCAACTGCTCTCGGCCGATGTTATTTATGTTCCGGGGGGAAACATGCTCAACATGCTGGCCACCTGGAAGGTGCAGGGAGTGGACGCGATTCTGCGCAAGGCCTGGGAGCGGGGAATTCTACTCGCCGGAGAGAGCGCCGGCATGGTGTGCTGGTTTGAACAAGCGGTGACCGACTCCCGGCCCGGAAGCCTGACGTCAATGGACGGGCTTGCCTGGCTGAAAGGAAGCGCCTGCCCCCACTATCACGGCGAGACGCAGCGCCAGCCGGCGTTCCACCGACTGATCACCGACGGCACGATGAAGGACGGCGTGGCCTGCGACGACGGCGCCGGCATGCTGTTCGAGGGAGACAAACTGGTGAAGGTCGTCACCGTATCGGAGAAGGCGACCGCGTACACCGTGCGCCGCGACGGCGCGCAAGTGATCGAAGAGCCACTTAAGGCTGAGTTGCTCGTGAAGCCTGTGAAGTAACTACGCAGCCGAATTGGGAATCATGCCGGCATGAAACGCATCGCTTCAATCTTCCTCGTCACCCTGGCCTTCGGCGTTCCTGGCATCGCGCCATCTCCGCTCCATGCGCAGGGTACCGAGGACGTCAAAGCGCACTACACCAAGAGTGAGTACCAGATTCCGATGCGCGACGGCGCGCGGCTTTTCACAACCGTCTTCGCCCCGAGAGACACGGCGCAGACCTATCCGCTGCTCCTCGTCCGCACGCAGTCCGGCGCCCGCCCCTACGGTCCGGATGAGTATCCCGGCACGCTCATTGGTCCCTCATCGCTCCCGCACTTCGTCAAGGAAGGCTACATTTTCGTCGTTCAGGATGTGCGCGGCCGCTGGATGTCCGAAGGGGTGTTCGTCAACATGCGGCCACATGATCCTAACAAGAAGACACCGCAAGACATCGACGAGAGCAGCGACGCATACGACACCGTTGACTGGCTTTTGAAGAACGTGCCAAACCACAACGGCAACGTCGGCCTCTACGGCACATCCTATCGCGGGTTCTATGCCGCCTGCGGGATGACCGATGCCCATCCGGCGATCAAGGCGGTCTCGCCGCAGGCGCCGATCGTTGATTGGTTCATGGGCGACGACTGGCATCACAATGGCGCGCTATTCCTCGCTCATGCCTTCAATTCCATGCCAGCCATCGGCAAGCCGCGGCCGTTGCCGATGAAGGAACCGCTCGCCGGCAAGTTCGATTACGGTACGCCGGACGCGTACGATTTCTTCCTGAGGTTGGGTCCATTGGCGAACGTGGATGCCAGGTATTTCAAAGGCGGGGTGCCGTTCTGGAATGAGCTTACGCGGCACGATACCTATGATGCGTTCTGGCAGGCGCGCAATCTGCGGCCGCATGTGAAGAACATCCGGCCGGCGGTCTTGACGGTGGGCGGGTGGTTCGACGCGGAGAATCTGTTCGGAGCGCTGGAGATGCACCAACGGCTTGAGGCTGCCCGCGCCAACGAGAACAACCTCTTCGTCATGGGGCCCTGGATCCATGGCGGCTGGAACGGGGGACAAGCCAACGGCGCCTCGCTTGGCCACGTGTCCTTCGGCGCGGAAACAGCGGTTTTCTTTCGGGAAAAGATCGAGCTGCCGTTCTTCGAGTTTCATCTCAAGGGCAAAGGTGCGTTCAAGGCGCCGCGTGCATTGATCTTCGAAACAGGAACCAACCAGTGGCGTGAGTACGCCACCTGGCCGCCAGACAACACCAAGCCCTTCACGCTGTATTTCCACGCCGGCGGCCGCCTCGCGACGGAGCCAGTCACCGGTGGCAACATTTTCGACGAATATATCAGCGACCCCGCGAGGCCGGTTCCGTCTTCCGGCGAGATCGGCAGCGGGATGGCGCCCGAGTTGATGTGCGCCGACCAGCGCTTTGCGTCACGCCGGTTGGACGTTCTCACCTACGAGACCGATGTTTTGGAAAACAACGTCACGCTCGTCGGACCGCTCGTCGCCGATTTGCGTGTCTCGACGAGCGGCACGGACTCGGACTGGATCGTGAAATTGATCGACGTGTATCCCAACGACACTCCCGACCCGAGCCCGAATCCGACGGGGATGCACCTGGGAGGCTATCAGCAACTGGTGCGGGGTGAAGTCATGCGCGGCAAGTTTCGCCACAGCTTTGAGAAGCCCGAGCCGTTCACGCCTGGCGAGGCCGCCACGGTCAACTTCAAGCTGCCCGACGTGTGCCACACGTTTCAAAAGGGCCACAAGATCATGGTGCAGGTGCAAAGCAGTTGGTTCCCGTTGGTGGACCGCAATCCGCAAACCTCCGTGGATATATTTACCGCGAAGGACTCCGACTTCCAAAAGGCGACCCAGCGCGTCTATCGATCCAGGGAACTCCCTTCCCGCGTGATCGCGCGGATGTTGCCGTGAGTTTCGCGTCCTGTTGCCCCACGTTACCCCCCAATGAACACGCTCCGCCGGCTTTTACTCTGCTTGTGTATTCTTCCCAGAGCGCTGTTTGCTGAGGCCGATGCCGAACGCGAGTCGGAGGTCGCGAAGGCCGTGAATGCATTCGCCGTAGCGCATCATCGGCTGCTGCCAGCGGGCAATGCGCTGACGTCGCCGTGGTCCATCCAAACGAACATAGCCATGGTCTATGCTGGTGCGGAAGGGCAGACGCGCGAAGCGATGCGAAGGGCGTTTTTCTTCCCGGCAGATGACCGGCTTCACGCAGGATTCCAGAGTCTGCGGAAATCCCTGCTGACGAAGCCCGGGGCGGATGTCGCGTTTGATGTTCGCGTCGCCAACCGCGTTTTCTACGATCAGACCCTCGCGATGTTGCCGGGTTGGACCAACATCGCACTTACGAATTACTCAGCCGAGGCGGCCCCGGAAGATTTCCGACACGACGCCGAGGGTGCAGCTCGAAAAATCAATCAATGGGTTAGCGACCATACCGCCCACAAGATTCCCGCTGTCATACCCGCGGGCGCACTGGATGAGCAAACCCGTCTGGTGCTGGTCAACGCCGTTTATTTCGATCTGCCGTGGGATGAACGCTTCACCAGGGAACTGACGCAGGAACAGCCGTTCCATCTCGATGCCGGGCAGACCAGGATGGTGCCTTTGATGTTCAAGCAGCATCGCCTTGGCTATGCCCGGAAGGACGGCTTCCAGATCGCCGCCCTGCCGTACGCCGGAGGCACATTCCAGTTCGTGGTCATTCTGCCCGACGCGGTCGACGGACTCGCCCAGGTCGAGAAGGCCATCACGGGAGAACTGCTCTCGGAGTGCGCCAGGCTTAATCCCACCGAGGTGAGGCTATCATTCCCTCGACTCCGCATGGAGCCTCCCATTGTCAGCCTCAAAGAATCGCTCACCGCCATGGGTGGAGGTGTGATATTTGGCAATTTGGCGAACCTCTCACGCATGGACCGGGGGGACGTGTATGTCTCGCAGATATTTCATCGCGCCTACCTTGAACTGGACGAGGACGGCAGGAAGGCGGCCGCGACGACCGCGACTATCGTTCGGCCCAAGAACGGCGTTCCTCACGAGGTGCCGCATCAGGTTGTCAAAGCCGATCACCCTTTCCTATTCATGATTCAACACGTCCCATCGGGCGCCTGCCTCTTTCTCGGGCGTCTCACGGACCCGGCAACCGGAACGAAGGCACTCATGGAAACACGTCCGGCTAAGAAATAGCGATCAACGCAAACATCGGCCGTCGCACCTGGCACGTGCGGAGGTCGTGGGCTGAATCGCTTCTGTGCGTCTACCGAAAACGGGTCACCTACCTCAAGTCCGAGGGCATCAGGCGACCTTCGGGGGCTCGAAGCCGGGTCGGTAAGTGCGCGACAAGATCTCGCTGTTCGCCTTGTCGTGATTGGTGAAGCGGCAGGTCGCGCTGTTCCAGCGCAATTCCTCTCCCGGATAGCGCGTGGCCTTGACGGCCAGCAATGCGGGTTCGGTGATGCGCCAGCCGATTTGGTACGGCGTCCACAGGGGCTTGTTCGCGCCGAGGCAGTTGTCGGCCCAATCTTTCCAATGGTCGCGCGGCTCGACCTTCGGCAGTGGTTCATTGGGCGCCACCTGTCCTTTGCGGAAGATCGTGATCTTGCCGTCGGCCTGGAGCATGAGTGTCCCTTCCTCGCAGACGACCATGGTGTGATTGGGGGCGGCCTTCGTATCGGGTAATCCGAGCGCGGCGAAGGACGGCAGCAAGCCGGAGTCGTTGTAGTGAAGGACGAATTTTTCGCGCGCAAACTTTCCACCGCCCGGGAAGGTCAGGGTGCTCAAGTTGTGTGCCGAGTGGCCAGTCCCCGCGGGGCGAACCGTGTGGGTGAGCACGGCTTCGGGGGAGGGAAGGTCGTAGGCGAAGTAGAGCAAGTCGAGCAAATGGCAGCCCCAATCCGCCAATTGTCCGCCGCCCGTTTCCCAGAACGCCCTCCAGCGCCGCGGCGCGAGGTCTTCGCTGTAGGGCAATTTGGCGGTGAGCGGACCGTGCCAGAGATCCCAGTTCAGACTATCCGGTACGGCCACGGCTGGCGTGTATTCGCTCCACGGGTCCACAAAGTAGGTCCCACGCGCGACATTGCCCGTCCAGACGTGCGCCTCGACCGGCCGGCCCAGTTGGTTTTGCCGCAGGATTTCCACCGCCTGCATCCGGCCTTCCTTGCACGCGCGTTGATTGCCCATTTGCGTGACCAGTTTGGGCCGCGCGGCGAGCCCGTCGCGGATCAACCGCAACTCATCGAGCTGCTGCACCAGCGGCTTTTGCCCGTAGATGTGCTTGTTGTGCTTCATCGCCGTTAGATTCATCGGCGTGTGATGAAAGTCCGGCGTGTCGACGATCACCGCGTCGAATTGGTCGACGCGGTTCGCGTAGGCCTCGCGGTAGTCGGCGAGCGTCCAGGCGCTCGGAAATTCCTTCGTGATCTTGTCCAACTCCCGCCGCTCCACGTCGCAGAAGCCCGCAAATTCCACCATGGGATGGTCTTTCAAGCCTTTCCGTTGGAGCGCGCCGATCCCGCCGACGCCGATCTGGAAGATCCGCAGTTTGCTGTTCTTGTTGGTCTCGGCGCGAGCGGCGTGTGAGAGCGTGGCGAGGCCCGCGGTGAGCACGGCGCCGGTCTTCAGGAAAGTGCGGCGGGTGACCGTGGAAGTGGGGGTGGAGATGGAGTTCGAGTTCATGGAGGTCCGAGCATCATGCACGGCGGGGGCGACAGCTCAATCCCCTGTTTACCGGAATATCGCGCGCCCGCCGACCGCCAGCATGGTTGTGCGCCTCGTCATTTTCGGCGTCCGGCCGCCCAGGTGCGCTGAATCCATGGACGAATCTGATCTTCTCGCCGGGCGTCATGACCGTTACCGTCCCGACCGCCATCCCCCACCCCCCCATGCAAACAGCGCTCAAGATCAAGCTCTCGGCCTTCATGTTCATCCAGTACTTCATCTGGGGATCCTGGTACGTGAGCATGGGCACGTATCTCGGAAAGACGCTCGGGTTTGAGGGCGGACAGATCGGGCTCGCGTATGGCGCCTTTGCGATCGGAGCGATGATCGCTCCGTTTTTTGTCGGCCTGATTGCCGACCGCTACTTTGCCTCGGAAAGGCTGCTTGCCTTCCTCGGCATCCTCGGCGGCGTGCTGATGTTCGTGCTGCCAAAAGTGACCACGTTCGGCTCGTTCTATCCGCTGCTCATCGTCTATTGCGCTTCCTACGCGCCGACGCTCGCGCTGGGGAATTCGCTTTCCCTGCATCACCTCGCGGACCCGAAGCGCGACTTCCCGCTGGTCAAGACGCTCTCCGCCGTCGGTTGGATCGCGGGGGGCGTGACGCTCAGTCTTGGCTTCAAAGGCGAGCAATCGCCGGTGCAGTTCTACCTCGCCGGCGGCGCGTCGATCGGACTCGGGCTGTTCTCCCTCACGCTGCCGCACACGCCGCCGAAGAAGACGGGCCAGGACGTGAAGCTCACGGAGATTCTCGGGCTCGACGCACTCGGGCTGATGAAAAAGCCGTCCTTTGCCATCTTCATCGGGTGCATGTTTATCATCTGTATCCCGCTCTATTTCTACTTCGTGAACATGAACATGTATGTCACCGAACTGGGCTGGACATACACCGCGGCCAAGATGTCCCTGGCGCAAGTCTCCGATGTCATCTTCCTCCTCCTTCTGCCGCTTTTCCTGCGGACGCTGGGCTACAAGAAGACCCTCGCGATCGGCATCCTCGCATGGGTGATTCGCTACTTCTTCCTGGCCGGGAGCGTCGGCAGCCCCGGTCTCGGTACCGCGCTCATTTTTGGCGCCATCCTGGTTCATGGCGTCTGCTACGATTTCCTCTTCATCGCCGGCCAGCTCTACGTCGACGCCGAATCCAACGAGCGCATGCGCGGCGCCGCGCAAGGCTTCATCGCCTTCATCCTCTGGGGCGTCGGGAATTTCGTCGGGAGCATGCTCGCCGGAAAATCCCAGGGGTCGCATACCCTGGCCGAACCCCGCGGAGCCATCGAGCACGATTGGCAGGGCATCTGGATGACACCCGCCTGGGGCGCAGTCGCGGTGCTGGTCATCTTCCTTATTTTCTTCCGGGATCCCCCTCGTACCAGTCCCGGCGGCACGATCGCCGGCAGAAAAGAAGAGGACTTGGAGATACCGTAGCCGCCGACTCTTCGTTTGCGGGCGCCATGCGCCGCGCGCTTTACTCCACGGTCATGACACCGTTCATGATCAGCCAGTGGCCGGGAAATGTGCAGAGGTACGGATACTCGCCGCGTTCGGCGGGAACGGTGAAATGAATCGTGAAGGATTTGCCCGGCTCGATGATGTCGGTGAAAAAGAGCACGTCGTCTCCCGGAGCGATGTAGCGCTTCGCGCCGCCTTCGGGGAGCGCGGCCATGTGGTTTGAACCCTCGCCGACGCGCGCCAGGCTGCCGGGCTTCGCGATCGCGAGGTTGTGTGGCATCGTGTCGGGGTTGAGGAGCGTCAAGGAGATGCGCTCACCGGCTTTCACCGTGAAGCGTTTTGTCGCGTACTGCATGCCGGTGGCCGCCTCGATGCGCACGGCGCGGCCGGGTTCGCCGCCGGTCCACGGGTTGGGCTGCGCGGGTGCCTGGACAAGGGGCGTCGCGATCACGGGGGCGTGCTTTGCGACTGGATGGTATCCGGGAAAATCGGTGAACGCAGTCCCGAGCCGGTGCAGCGTGGCGAAGAGGTCCACCGGCAGGCCGCCCACGTGGAGATGGAGATGAAGCTGGTTCACGGGTTGGAGTTGCGGGATCTCGACAAACAACGTGTAGCCATCCGCGAGGACGTGCGTGCCGGTGATTTCGAGCGGGTCATGCCCAGGCGTGTCGGGCCAGTGGACGGAGAACTCCGGCGAGCCGTAGCTCGACGCGTAGCGGTAGTTCCAGGTTTGAGCGAAATGGCTTCCTGCGTGTTCCGAGACGGAACGATCGAGCGGCTGGGCGAAACGCAGCAGCAGCCCGTTGTCGCGGGCATGGAATTCGAGCGGCATTTGCACCGGGGCGCCGGTCCAGCGCAGGCGTTGAAAGCAGCCGTCGTCCGGAGTGTAACTGCCCCAGCCCTGGCAGCCGCTGATGTAAAACTGGCCGTCATGAGGATTGAACCTCCCTCGATGCGCCCCGCTGCGAAACTCGGCTGGCAACTGCACCGCGGCAGCCTGCGAGACCCCGTCCACAATTTCGGGCAACACGAGGAGGGAAGAACCCGTGCCCCATGAGGTGCTCAGCAGCGTTCCCCGCGGCAGGCCCCAGCGATCGCTGTCGACGAAGCACTGGCCGCCAGTCGAGTTGTCCAGGCCGCGGGGGAGATACAAAAGCGGGGGAGTCGTTTGCACCCCGGGCCTGGGGCCGCCGAAACCGAAAAAAAGCCCGCGTTCTCCAGGATGGATGAGACACACCTGCGAGGCCGGTGTCCAGTTGCCCTCCTGGCATGGGATGGTCAGTGTGCCATCCGCGGAGAGACCGACGCCATTGGGATTGCGAAAGCCCGTGGCGATGATCTCGGCCTGTTTGCCATCCGGTGAAAGGCGAAACAGTCCCTGATTCGCCGAGACCGAATACCAATTGCCTGCCGCGTCGCGTTGCAGGCCGGCGATGTAATCATGCCCGCCGGGCGAAGTGGTGAAGGCGTTGGAAAAGCATTCATAGAAATCCGCCTCGCCGTCGCCGTTCAGGTCATGCAGCCGTGTAATCTGATCGCGCCCGAGCACATAGATGAGCCCGTCGACCACACGCAGTCCGAGCGCCTGGTTCAGGCCGGTGGCGAAACGCCGCCAGCGGAGGTGTTCCAGTTTTTCGTCGAGCCCGCTTACCGTCCAGACCTCGCCCATGATCGTGCAAATGACCCCGTCCCCGTTGGGCAGGAAATCGTGGTCGCCGACGAAGAACAGAGAATTCCACGGATTCGCAAACGGCAGGCTGACGGTATCCACCGCGAACGGCGCCGTTGCGCCGCGCGTCCCGCGGGTCTCCACGGTTTGCGGCCACTGCGGCGGGCCGCCTTTGGTCAACGCTGCGAGCGGATGAGTCGCCGCCGGTCCCACGTTGCGCACAAAGGCTCCGTCCTTGATTTCCGGCGCATCGAGCACCTCCACGCCGTCGCGGCGATAGCTGAAGATCACCCGGGAGCCGTGCCGGTAAAATCCATGGTAGACGAAATCACCGTGCACCGGTTCGCTGGCAGACACGGTCGGCAGCAATTGGCCGGCGACCTCGACGCCCTGCCCGATGCCGTGGCGAAACGCGTTATAGCGCACGAATGGACCGCTCCACACGAGCGGATAAGTGAGGGTCTGCGGATCGAAACAGCAGGCCATTTCGCCCGCCTCGCCGAGCCGCACACACACGCCCCGCGCCACGGTCTGCCCGCCGCCGCGCAGCACGCCGCTAACGAGCGTCCCGAGATCCATGTCATTCCAGCGCCCGTCGCGCCACAGGACGTCGTTCTGATTTCCCCAGTGCCCGTATTTGCCACTGTCGAGCCCGGGATAAGGCATGAGCAGCGCGGGAACCCGAGGTTGCGCCAGTGCCCACGCCGCCTGTTTTCCGTAAAAATCAAAGATGCGATCGCGGTTCACCTCTTCCTTCCAGGCCGGCCAGAATTCCGGCTGAAGCGGCTTCAGATCGAAGGAAAATTCCGCGGGTTTCGGTGGCGCCGCATGTTCGGCCGGGTGTCGCGCATCGTCCGCGCGCGCGGCCCATCCAAAGGCCAGGAGAAGAAGACCACGCCGGCAAATGCGAATCACACAACTCATACGAATGGAGGTCTCCGCATTCGTGTCATTCGAGTGATTCTCGGGCACTTCTTATTTTTTGAACGATGCGCCGTCGGCGCGGCCTCCAGCTTCGAAGTAGGCCAGCAGATCGAGGATCTCTTCTTTCGTCAGCATGCTCAGAAGTCCGGGAGGCATGGGAGAAATCTTCGACGGTTCGCGTGACTTGATGTCCGACTTGCTGATCTCCTGCATCTCGGTGGTGAGCATGCTGGGGCGCACAATGATTTTGTCGCCCGTTTCCGAGACGACGCGGCCGGAAAGAGTCTTGCCATCGTTCAGCACGATGTCGGTATTCGTGTATTGCTCGGAAATGACCTTCGACGGCTCGAGGATCGATTCGAGGATGTCGCGCCGGGAGAAGCGGCTGGAGATAGCCGTGAGTTCGGGACCGACCGCGCCGCCTTCATCGCCCATGCGATGGCACATCAGGCATTGCACGGCATAGACTGCGTCCTGGCCTTGCGCGAAGTCGCGGCCGTGCGCCACTTGATCGAGGCTCGATTCGAGATCGGCCATTTTCCAATCCTGCACGAACACGCGCTTCTTCTTGGGGGTGCGCAGTCTTGGGAGCGGCTCCGCCCACGAGTCGAGGGTCGATTGGAGGGAAACGAGCTCCGGTTGCGGGGTGTTGGACATGGCGGTGCGGCGTATTTTCACGAGGAAGTTGCCGAAGCTCGCGCCGTCGTTGTATTCGCGGCCGGCGTCCGCAAACCACTGCTTCACATAGTCCGGGTGCTGCGTGGCATTCCGCTTGACCGTCCACCAGGTGAAATACTGGCGCCGGAGTTCGGGGGTCCAGCCGTTCGTAATCGTGCGCAGATGGACGACGTAGTTGAGCTGTTCCTCCTGAGTGGTCGCCGCGGCCAGGAGCTTCAGCGTGCGGGCGATGGCGTCGGGCGCGTCGAGCGCGAGCAGGACCTGACAGAGTTCGCGGTTGAGCGACACGGTGGCCGCAGGGTAGATCGCGCTGAGTTCAGCCGTGAGTGGGGCCGCCAGTTCCGGGGCGGGCTTGCCTTGTCGGCTCAAGGAGACCTCGATCACGCGCAGCTTGTCGAGTTGTTGCGCGTCGCCTTTGAGCTGTGAGATCGGAAATTTCGCGAGCGCCTTCAGAAGGTCGGCTTGCGATTCAGTACCGCCCAGACGGGCCACGGCCAGCAGCGCGGTCAGCGCGGCGGTGGGATTCGTCTCTGTCAAGGCGCGGGCTTTCCACTGTTCGATCGGCTGGCTTTCGATGGCGATACGAGCGGCGTAGCGGAGAGTGCGGTCGGTGCTGGCGAGTTGCGGCCAGGCGAAATCCACAGCCTTCGCGTCTTCATGGCCATCGAAGACCTCCATCGCATGACGCAGGGTGCGGGCGTCGGCGCCGCTCGCTTCATGCAGATCCGCGGGAGACGTCGGCTCCGATCCGGAGTAGGTGACGCGATAGAGCGCGCCCTTGGTATGCCGCCCGCCGATCGTGAAATACATGGCGCCATCGTCGCCGATGAGCACGCCGGTGAGATTGAGAGGAGTCTTGGCGCCGCCCCCGTGGAGCGCTTTCGGAGCGACGAAATTTTCCCAGTTTCCGCCATAGCTGGCGCCGTCCGGGGTGAGGTGCACGGCGATGAGTCGGCCGTAGGTCCAATCTTCGATGAAAAAGGCGCGCTGGTATTTGGCGGGGAATTTCGCTCCGTCCCCGAAGACCACCCCGGTGGGGCACCCAATGCCGATGGTGACCGCCGCGGGCAGGCTGTCCGCGTAGTATTCGGGCCATTTGCTGGCGCCCTCGCGGAAGCCGTGATCCGCCCCGCTGATGGCGTGGAAGACGCGCACGGGCCGGTACCACGGCGTGCCCCAATCCCATTCCATATCGCTATCGAACCCGAACAACTCTCCGTCGTGATTAAACGCAACGCAGTAGGTATTACGTTCGCCGCTGGCGACGAGTTCGCAATGGCTGCCGTCCGGGTCCATGCGGATGACAAAGCCGCCCGGGGGCTTGCGGCCGGCGCCGAAGCCGTTGCCATCCTCGGCGCGCGGCAGCACAAGATCGTCCGCATAGTTTCGGTGCGGCGAGGAAGGAAGGATGTCGGGCGGGACATCCACGAAGTTTCCGCAGACGACATTGAGATGCTTCTTATCCGGGTTCAGGAGAATGGCATGCGCGCCATGATCACCACCGCCACCCTTCCACTCGCGCAGCAATTCGACCTTGTCGTATTCGTCGTCACCGTGCGTGGAGCGGCAGCGGTACAGTCCGAAAATCTCGTGGCCATCGGGGGCATTCATGCGGCCGTTGACGTAGAGACTATCGAAGGCGAACAGCATCCCCATGACTTCGCTGAGGGGAATCTTGAGAATCTCGGCCTGAACGACTTTCCCGTCCTTGATGGTGAGGCGGGAGATCGGCTCCTTGCGCTCGCCACCGACCAGCAGCCGGCCCTTTGGATCTTTCGCAATGGAGATCCACGAGCCTTCGGTGGCCGGGTCGGCGGCGCGCACAAGCTCCACATTGAAGCCGGGGAGTGTTTGCAGGGCTTCAGGTTGGGCGACATCGGCCCGGGCCGGGAGGAGGCTGGACGCAGCGTGAATCAGGCTGAGCGCGAGGAACGTTGAGAGGCGGGGGGAGGTAGTCATGGGGTGAAGAAAGGTGACGTATGAAGACCGCCCTTCCTCTCCGCTGCAAGCTCCAACCGGGGAGTCGCGGCGCGCGGACGCGCGTCAATGATGGCGATACGCCATGACGCCAAACTCCATCGGCGTCGAGCCCGCCTCGAATGCGCCGATGTCCGGGGCTTTGCCGTGAAAGTTGTCGCTGAAATTGGGGACGATCTCCCCGGCATCGAAGCCGGGGCTGGTGGCATCGAGGGAGAAATCTCCGGGCGGGCGGTTGGGAGCGTAGATCGGCACACCTTGCACGCCGTGCCGTTCCTGATTCCCGGCGGAAACGACCTTGCCCGAGAGCAGATCGAAATCGTAATCGTGGGTCGGCGCCTTGGACGCGTCGCGGATCGAGGCGCCGCCGACCTTGCGGATATGCAGGATATTGTTGCGCGAGACGATGTTGAGCAATTCGGTCCCCCCGGACTGGCTGAAGCCTTCGTTGCATCCCATCGTATCCGGGGCATCGGGAGGGCCATCGGGCTGGAGGATCGTGTTGTGAAAGATGTAGGCCCGGCCACCACCCGTCATTGGGGCCTCCCCCATCTTGATAAAGGGCCCGCCACTCCAGCCCGTATGCCCAAAGCGGCTGCTGCCAGCCACATTGCGGAAGATGTAGACTGGCCCGACCGCCACTCCGGCGATGGCGACCTTGACCATCGTGCGGTCGATGTAGTTGCCCCACACCCGGACGTTGCAACCGCCGCCTTCGATCTCCAGGCCATCGTCCCAGCAGCCCTGGATGTAGTTGCCGTAGACATCCGAGTCAGTGCCTGGATAACCGCGCAGGCTCGAGTTGTTCTCACCGCCGAAGATGTCGTTGCAGAAGTGGTCGTCGTCCGTGTTGAAATCGTTGTAGCGCAGGACGTGATTGCCTTCGCAGTTGCTGAAGAAGATGGCTTGCGGTCCCATCGGATGGTAGTGCCCGCCACCCTCGCGAAACTCCTGCCAACTGTTCGAATTGGAGCGCGGGTCGTGCATGCGGTTGCGCTGGATGATCACCCGCGTGAGCGGCTTGAATTTCGAAAAAATCGCGGAGTCGTAATCCACGCCCCAGCCATCCTTGGCGATGCGACCCCAGCCGCTGATCTCGCAGTCTTCGATGACGATGTCGTGCGAACCTTCACCCAGGACGATACCATTGATCTTCGGCGCACGGACGGTGAGACCGCGCAGGATCACGAACGAGGCTTTGACCTCCACGCATTGGTCCAGTTGGTCCGCGCCATCGAGAGTCGCGGTGGCGACCCCGGCACGGTGCGTGTAGAGGATGTAGCCTTGGGCGGTTCCCGATTGGTCCACGGTCAGCGTCTTGCCCTTCATATCGTCCACTTCGATCGTTTTGGCGATCGGGAAGGCTTCATTCCAGGTCGTCACCTTTACTTCCCCCTTGGAACCGCCGCCCGCGAGTTCGAGCCGCACTTCGTAGCTCGTGGCGCTGTGCAGTTGCACGATGCTGCCGCGATATTCGCCGATCCGCTTGTCGAACCAAAGAGGCAGCGCCTCGCGCCAGGTCTGTTCGCCAGGCGCGCGATAGTGCACGGCGCAAACCTTGGTTTCCCCACCGTCGGTGGGCGTCCAATAGAGTCCGATGCTCTCAAACGTGCTCACGGCGCGTGGCGTGGCGGATTGCGGCGAGCCGCTGGTCGGTGCGATCAACGGTTTGGCGGGCGGCTCTTTGGAAGGCGCCGTACTTGTCGCTTCGCCCGCGGCCGCCTCGGCACTGGTCCTGGCGCCCATCAGCAGGAGAGCCAGGGTTCCGAGAAGGGTGAGCGCAATTTTTGGACGTGTGTTCATTGGGGGGGGAGGGGCTATGCACGGACCGTCGTAGTCCCGCCGACAGTAAGCGTTGATCAACTCGGCGACAATCCTGAGAGCGTGCCTTTGCCCGAGGCAAACGTCTCCGTCTCGATGCCGAGGCGCTGGAGCATGGAGACGTGCAGATTGGCGAGGGGCGGATTCTTTTCCGCATCAAATTTCAGGTGCTGGCCGTGCTTGAAACCGCCACCGAAGAGCATCATCGGGAGGTTGCGCGTATCGTGGCTCGAAGCATTGCCGAGGTTGCTGCCGTAAAGGACCATCGTCCGGTCGAGCAGCGTATCGCCTTCCTCCTTCGTGTTTTTGAGCGCCGTGACGAAGTCGGCCAGCAAGTGCAGTTCGGCGAGTTCGATGATCTTCAATTGATCGATCTTTTCCGGATTGCGGCCGTGGTGCGAAAGATTGTGCCAGTCGCTCGTCACGCCGGGGATCGGTGGCACCGCGCTGGAGCCACTGAAGAAGACGGTGACGAAGCGGGTGGAGTCGGTCTGCAAAGCGAGCCGCACGATGTCGAACATCAGTTTTTGTTTTGTGATGACGTCGGCGGGGGAGGCGGGATCGGTGGGTGGTGCGTAATCCACCTTGGGCTTCGGACGATTGGTCCAGGCTTCGGCGGCCCCGAGGCGTCGCTCCACGTCGCGTACCGAGGTGAAATACTGATCGAGCGTCTCGCGGTCTCGTGGCCCGACGTTGTTTTGCAGCCGCCGCGCTCGTTCGGTCACCGTGTCCATGATGCTGCGACCGTCCTGAATACGCTGCACCTCCTGGCGCATTTCCTCCGGCGTGCCCTCGAGGAACAATTGCGCGAACAGATGCGAAGCCCGCTCCTCCGGCGGGATGCGCACGCCGCTGCGCGTCCACGAGAGGCCCAGCCCACCTTGCGAGATCGCGAGATAAGGGACGCGCGTGTCGGGTTGCATTTTCTCGATGGCGAACTGGTCGAGCGAAATGGTATTGCGAAAACTCACCGCTCCCGGATGCGGCGCCCCGGTGAGGAATGACGACTCCGATGAATGTCCACCATCCACGCCGGGATGCGACAGTCCGGAGAAGACCGTGAAATCATTGCGAAGATTCGCGAATGGTTCGAGGTAAGGCGTTACCTTGTAGTCGCGGCCGGTTTCCTCAGGATTGAGGTACGGCGTATAGATGCCCAGCCCGGTCGCGATGGTGACCATGCGGCGCTTGGTGGAAGCGGCGGCTTTCGCGGCCGCGGCGCTGCTGGCGCGCGGGAGCATGGCTTCCAGCAGTGGCAGCGCGAGCAGCGTGCCCGTGCCTTTGAGAAACGTGCGGCGGGAGAGTGGCGTCTTCATAGGGGATGCTCTTGGCCTGCGGTTATTTGTTGAGGAACACCGGCGACTGCACGATGGCGTGCACCAATGAGCGCAGACCGTAATTATCCGGGCGGACCGAGTCGACGATATCCTTGATCGCCCGGCGATCCGCGTAGCCGATCCCGCTGCCGGTGGCATAGACGATTAATTTCTCCGCCAGGCAGCGCGCGATGCGGTCGGGATTGGCGGCGATCAATTTCTTGAACTCATCCACGTCTTGGAAGGTGCGGCCATCCGGCAGGATGTCGGCGGCATCAACTTTCAAGCCGAGACGATAGCGGACGCCCTGATTGCGATTCCGGGTGTCGACGTGCGCGCCTTCGCCGAGCGAGCGGTAGTTGCCGCGCCAGCCGCCAATTACGTCGTAGTTTTCCAGGGCGAAACCGAGCGGATCGATCTTTACATGGCACGACGCGCACTGGCCGATTTCACGATGTTTGGCGAGTTGCTCGCGGATCGTCACCGCGCCGCGAATGTCCGGCTCCACTGCGGGCACGCCCGTAGGCGGACCCGGCGGAGGTTCACCGAGAATTTTGTCGGCCACGAATTTCCCGCGCAACACTGGTGACGTGGTCGTGCCGTTGGCCGTGACCTTCAGGACAGCAGCCTGGCCGAGGACGCCGCCGCGATGCGAGCCGGCCGGGAGCGACACCTTGCGAAACTCAGAACCGCTCACCTCATCGATACCGTAGTGCTTCGCGAGCCGCTCATTGACGAAGGTGAAATCCGAATCGACGAAAGTCATCACGCTGCGATCATTGCGGAGCACATCGTCAAAAAAGGATTCCGTCTCGCCGAGCATCGAGGCCTTCAGATACTCGTCGAACTCGGGGTAGAGCATCTTATCCGGCACTGTCGCATCGATGTCGCGCAGGTTGAGCCACTGGCCGGTAAAGTTCTTCGTGAACCGCGCCGCCTTCGGATCCTGGAGCATCCGTTCGACCTGGGCGTGGAGGTTTTCGGGCGTGCTCAACTTCCTGGCCGCGGCCAACCGGAGCAACTGATCGTCGGGACAGGAGCTCCAGAGAAAATACGATAGGCGCGACGCGATGGCGTCATCAGTGAGGCGGCCGGGGCGTTCATCAAGCAGCAGAAACTCCGGCGAACACAACACGGCCTTGAGCGCCACACGGACAGCCTTTTCAAAATCGTAACCCGCAGCCAGCCGTTGGTCGGCAAGACTCACGAAGGGTACGATCTCCTCGTCCGTGACCTGCCGTCGAAAGGCGCGTGGCACAAATTCACGGATGATCTTTTCTGCGTCGGCTGGCGGATGCGTTGAGACTACGCCGTAACGTGGCGCCGCCGTGCGTTTGGGTGTGGCCGAACCGGACGATAGGACTGGGCCCAAAGGCAGGTCGCCAAACAAGCGCGTGTGGCTCGTGGGCGGCCACGTATCGTAGAGCGGTCCTTCCACATCGACCCACTGGACCGCGAGACCCGCGCCGGAGTAGGTGGCCGCGCCGATGCGATAGATGTCGGCGCCGATGCCATAGGGCAGGAACTTGATCGTCTGGCCGGCATCGAGCCGCTCCTCGAACTCGATCACCGGGTACTCGCCATCCTCGAGCGGCGATGCCCGAAAGTGGCCGACGAGCATCGATTCCGCATTCCGTTTGAACAGCTCACTGGTGTAGATGCGATACGTGAGCGGTTTGTCGCTCTGGAACGCATAGGCACCCACACGGAAGCGATAGTGGCCGGCGGCCGGCGCCTTGAATTTCCGCAGTTGTGTGGGCGGATTTCCGGTCGCGAGGAAAAAGACGCGTGCGAATTGCGGCCCGTCGCCAATATCGCGCTCGATATTCGTATTGATGTTGTCCCCGGCGTAGGTGAACCGCTCGTGGATCGAGGGCGGCCTGGCCTCGTGGACGATCGCCGCGTCGAGCGCCGCATCGGCGGCCTGGAGATAGCGCTCCATCAGCACGCTCGATAGGTCGAGCGCCTGGCCGACCTTGTCGAAGCCGAGCGCCATACCGTCCTCGGGCAGCAGCCCTTTCAGTGGCGTATCAATGCCGAACAAATCGTGGAGCGTATATTCGTGCTCGACGCGATTGAGGCGCCGCACCCTGCCGCGTCCTTCGCGCGTGCTCCTTGCGGTGTCCGCGGCGAAAAGATTTGCATCAATCCAGCCGGCCACTTTCTTCACCGCATCCGCCGGCGGGCGATCTTCGTCCTTCGGCGGCATCTCGCCGGCCTCGATCCGCTCCATCACCCTCAACCAACGAGCGGCGGTGTCGGGCGCGTCAAACTTCGGCTGCAACTCATCCACGCGCATCCCGCCTTTTTGCTTTTTGGCTCCGTGGCACTCTGCGCAATGTTTCTCGAACAAGGGCCGGACCACAGCTTCGAACGTCGGGGAATCGACATTCGCACCGAACGTCTGGGCGGCGGCGCAACACCACATGAAAGCAAGCAACGGCTGAAGTCGCCACCGCGCGTTCATTCCGGCGGGGGCAAACTCAGTTTTGACTCTTGCCGCTGTGGTGCTCATTGGTGGCGCTGACGCCAGGTGGCAAGATGGGGAGCGGGGGAGTGCGACATGGTTTCGCCAGCGAGGTGGGTAACCAACCCTGCGTGGCAACACAAGTTGCGGGTCATGGAGCGAGTCCCCCCAACTTGAGTGAAATTTTCAGCCAGCACGTCGGCTTCGGCTGGCGGAAAGCTCTTGAATCCGGACCCACGCGCACGGAGAACCAGCCAGCGCATCGGGCCAAATCCAAATCCCGCCGCGCCTGACCGTATCGCCCCTTCGACCCAACTCCGAGAATGAGATCCTCGAACCCGATGCGCGGTGGACTTCTAGTGCTCGCCGCGGGCCTCGCGAGTTCGCTGTTCGCGGTCGAATACGAGGTGGGCCCCGGAAAGAAACTCCCATCCATCGCCGCAGTGCCATGGGAGAAAATTTCGCCCGGCGATGTCGTTGCCATTTCATGGCGTCCGGAACCTTACCGCGAGAAGTTCGTTCTCTGCGTGCGTGGCACGGCGGAGCGACCCATCGTCGTGCGAGGCGTGGCTGGCCCGAAAGGGGAATTGCCCGTACTCGATGGGCGCGACGCCACGACTCCCGGCACGCTGGATTACTGGGGTGGCGAGCGAAGCCTCATCAAGATCGGCGGAGCCACGAAACCCGCCGACACCGTGCCCGCTTACCTCACCGTCGAGAACTTCGACTTGCAGGGTGCACGTCCGCCGTTTGCCTTTACCGGACGCAAAGGCGCGCAGAAGTATGCGCAGACTGCCGCGGCGATTTTTGTTGAGAAGGGCGAACACATCACCATCCGCAACTGCACGCTGCACGACTGCGGCAACGGCCTTTTTGTCAGCCAGGCGTCGCGCGGTCTGCTCATCGACGGCTGCCACATCTTCGACAACGGCATCGAGAACGACATCTACGAGCACAACAGCTATACCGAGGCGCTCGGCATCATTTTCCAGAACAACCGCTATGGGCCGCTGCGGGCGCACTGCCCGGGAAATAACCTCAAGGACCGAAGCGCCGGTCTGGTGGTTCGCAATAACTGGATCGAAGGCGGCAACCGCGCGCTCGATCTCGTCGATGCCGAAGGCTCCGTCGAACTGCGCGACGCCCCGGCGTATCGGGACACCTTTGTCTACGGAAACGTGCTCATCAAACTCGATGATGCGCCCAACGCGCAGGTCATCCACTACGGGGGCGATAGCGGCAAGACGGAGTGGTACCGCAAAGGAACGCTCCACTTTTTCCACAACACCGTGGTCTCGCGACGCAGCGCGAATACGACACTCTTTGGTCTTTCCACGGACGACGAGCGAGTCGAGGCGCGGAACAACATCGTGTGGGACAAAGCCGGCGGGGCGAAGCTGGCCATCTTCGACGGCCCGGGCCACGTCGCGTTATCCACAAACTGGATCCCGCGTGGGTGGGTAGCCAGTCGTGGCTTTCGCAAGGGTGATCTGACGGGTGCGGAGGCGTTGTTAACCGGAGACCTCCCCGGCTTCGTCGATGAGGCGCACGACGATTTTCGCCTCGCGCCCGATTCTCCGTGCATCGGTTCCGCCGCCGGGCTTTCGCCGGGCCTTGTCGGTCCGCATCCGGTGAAGAGAGCGCGCGACCTCGGGGCATCGTTGGCTCCGTGAAGCGCTGCCCCGTTTTGATTGCGTCGTAACGGCGAGAGTCCCATGGTTCGAAGACTTCAGGTTTCCCCGATGAACATTCGCTTCCTCATCGTCCCGGCGCTCCTGGCCTGCGCCCCGATTTGCTCCGCTCAGACTGCGACAACGCCGGCACCGGCGAAGAACGAACCGGCTCAGGAGGTCGACAGCCCTACCGGGAAAGGCGACCGCTTGCGCCGAGCCGGCTTCCTGTTCCTCGAACTCGACTTTCACGATTTGCCCGAAGCCATCAATTTCTTTCGCGAGGTGGCCGGATTTGAAATCAACCGGAACGACGGGAACTTCGTGATCCTTCGCTCCCGGCGCGGTGAGCTTTTGCTGAACCAAATCGCAGGCCCGAAAGGCAACGTCTCGAACGGCCAACCCGTGGTCCGGGTGCAAGGGCCGCGTGTCGAGATCGGCCTCGTGGTGGAGGACCTGGACAAGGCCTTCGCTGCCGCCCAAAAATACCCGGGCTGGACCATCGAAGGCCGCATTCAGCGCCAACCATGGGGCGTGCGCGACTTCCGGGTTTTCACTCCGGAACGCTATTATTTGCGGGTTACGGAAGGGCCGTAGTCCCGCCAGACTGGCTACTTGTCGTTGGCGACCGCCACCTGCGCCGGCACTGCGCCTTTTTGCACCGCCCAGAGATAGGTCTGGGAACAGATAAACAGTGTGCCATTGGCGGCGACGGGGGTCGCATACCCATTGGCCCCGAGCGGAACCTCGGAGAGCACTTTCATCTCCTTGCCCGCGGCGAGGGTGACGACCTTCTTCTTCGTGGCGACGAAGATTTTTCCGTCGGCGACCAGCGGCGAACTCCATGTCTCCGCGTTGGATTCATAGACCCAGTACGGCTTGCCTGTCTTTTCGTTGAGGCAATGGACGTGGCCGGAAAGGTCGGTGGCGTAAAGCAGGCCGTCGCTGATGGCGACGCTGGAGATGGTGCGCTCGAGACCGTCATAGGACCAGAGACAGCCGCTGTGCGCAATGTCGCCCGTCTTGGTCGCGTCGATGCAACTCAACATTCCCCGCCCGCGTCCGTGCATAGGGTCCTGGCCGATGGTGCAATAGACGCGGCCATCGTGAAACACGGGCGATCCGATGAGCTCGCTGGGACCGAGGAACGTCCCGTCATCGGTATTGGTCGTATACTTTTTGCGCTTATCGCCGATGTAGTAGTTGAACGGCTTGCCGTCACCGATGGGATCGCGGTAATTCGGCGGGTCGCAGTCGTACGACCAGACTTTCTTCAGATGGACCGGCTCGGCGGGCACGCTCTGGAGCGCTTCGAATGCATAGCAGATCCCGTCGCCGCCGCCGAAGAAGACGAGCTTCTTGCCATTGACGACGCCAATCGTCGGCGGTGACCAAAGGCAATGCCACATCCGGTGGCCGAGACCTTCCGTATCGGTGGCGAGCAATTTGCCCGTCCTGGCGTCGAGCGCGATGAAGCTTGGCGCGTCGGGCCGCAGGCAAAACGTGTGCTCGTGATTCACGCCATTGGCGGAGGTGCAGTAGAGGATGTCGCCATCGATCAGCACCGAGCAGGCGGCCACGTCGTGCGGACACACGCCCAACTGGTCGACGAGGTCGTATTTCCAAATGATGTCGCCGTCGGTTTTCTCGAGTTCCGCGGGCGGGTTGTTGGCGCCGACGATGTAGCGGCCTTCATCGTTAAACGGCCCGTCGTTGCCATCGGCCTGGCCCTTCACGTCGAGGCACAGGATCTCACACGCGCTCGTCACCACATACGCGCGGTTGCCGACGACGGTCGGCGACGAGCACGTGCCGAGATTCTGCTGACCGTAATGGGCGTTCTCCGGCAACCGGTCCTTGGTCCGCACCGGGATCGGGAGTCGCCAGAGCAGGTGGCCCGTCTTTTCATCGAGGCACCACACCATGCCGCCCTTGGTGCGTTTCAGGCGGGTGTCATTTTGCAGGCTCGCGTCGTCGGTGCCCACAAACACGCGGCCATCGGCGACGGTCGGGTTGCCACAGATGAAATTGCCCAACCGGACGACCCAGCGGACATTTTCCGTGGTGCCTGGCAGCATCCCTTCGCCCGTCGAGGATTTCTCGCCTGGCTTGAAGGTGTCGGGCAGGCCGGTCTCCGCCGAAACCATGTTGCGGCCCAGATCGCGCCCGCCCCACGCCGGCCAGTCTCCGGCTTGGATGGATGCCACCGTGAGAAATATTGCTGCCGTTACGAACAGGGGGGATAATCTAATCATAGTCGCAAGTGTCGAGTTACTGCACCGTGATCAACCCGCCCCCGAACGAAATTCTTGCATTTTCTTTCTGCAAACCCTCCTGAATCGGCCCATGAAAATACCCGGCGCCCGTAAACTGATCCTCTGGTCTTCCGCCATGGCGGGCGTGGCTGCGTTCGCGGCCGATCTGCCGTCACCCGAGGAATACCGTGCAAACTGGCCTCGCTTTCGGGGCCCCGAGGGCGGCGGCGTGGGCGTGAGCGGGGAGCTGCCTCTGACGTGCGACGTGAAGACCGGCGCGAACATCGCGTGGACGTCCGTCGTGCCCGCGGCAGGATTCGGTTCTCCAGTGGTGTGGGGGAGCCGCGTATTTCTCTCCGGTGGCGACGAGGCCAAATGCGAGGTTATGTGCTTCGACGTGGCGTCTGGAAAACTGCGGTGGCAGAGCGCCGTGCCGAAGAGCAAGGAGCCGGCGGAAGTGCCCGACCAATCCGGCATGGCGGCCGGGACGGTGGCGACCGACGGGTTGCGTGTTTACGCCATGTTCGCGAACGGCGATCTGGCTGCGTTCGACTTCGAAGGGACGGTGGTCTGGTCGAAACACCTCGCCACCCCGAAGAACCCGTACGGCCATGCCACCTCGCTGCTGACGTGGCAGGACCGCGTCATCGTGCAGTTCGATCAAGGGACGCCGGAGGACGGGCTCAGCAAACTCTACGCGTTTGACGGCGCCACCGGGGCGGTTGTGTGGGAAAAGCCGCGCCCCGCCGGCGCGTCCTGGGCCACGCCGATCGTCTTCGACGCCGCCGGCAAATCGCAACTCCTCGCGCTCGCCGTCCCGTGGGCCATTGCGTATGCGCCAAAGGACGGCACAGAAATCTGGCGTGCCAATTGTCTCGACGGCGAGGTCACCCCGTCGCCGATTTTTGCCGGCGGTACGGTGTTCATCGTCAGCCCAGCGAACAAACTGCAAGCCATCCGTCCCGACGGTCAGGGCGACGTCACGAAAACCCATCTCGGTTGGATGGGAGAAGACGGCATCCCAGATATCACCAGCCCCGTGAGCAACGGGGAACTGGTCTTCGTCATTGACTCGGCCGGCATGTTGACGTGCTACGACGCGAAGGATGGCAGGAAACAATGGGATCAGGATTTTGTTCAGGAGTGCAACGCCTCGCCGAGTATCGCCGGGAACCGGCTGTATCTCCTCACGAAGAAAGGCGCCCTTGTCGTGGTCGAGGTGGCCCGCGCATTCAAGGAACTGGGCCGGTCGTCACTCGGGGAACAGGTCTTCGCCAGTCCAGCCTTCACCGGAAACCGGATTTTTGTCCGGGGCGCCAAACACTTGATTTGCATTGAAGGGAAAAAGTGAATCCGAAGCGCTGCTCGCCGGTCGCTCGTGATCTTGTCGGCGCTTGACTGAAAACGGCGGGGAAATACGTTCGCGGCGATGTTTCCCGGTCCCCCCCATTCGACTCTGCTTCCAGCGACGTCAAAGGTGAAGTCTTCCATCGGCCCTACGACCGGACTTCACCGCCCATGAAAGTCGGCATCGCCAGGGAAATTCGGCCTGGCGAGCGCCGCGTCGCGGCCACACCGGATACGACGCGCCGCTTGGTCAAGCTTGGCTTCGACGTGCGAATCGAGTCTGAGGCGGGAGGCGGCGCATCCTTTCCCGACGCGGATTACCAGGCGGCCGGGGCGACCATCGTGGACAGGGTGGAACTGTGGAGCGGCAGCGAAATTGTGCTCAAGGTTCAGCCGCCGGAAATGGACCCAGCCTTGCAAAAGCACGAGGCCGACTTGCTGAACGAAGGCGCCGTTGTCGTGTCGTTCCTGTGGCCCGCGAAGAATCCGGAACTGACGGAGCGTTTGCGGGCTCGCAAGGTCACGGCATTTGCCATGGACCAAGTGCCGCGCATCACGCGGGCGCAAAAGATGGATGCGCTCAGCTCGATGTCGAACATCGCGGGCTATCGCGCCGTGATCGAGGCGGCGAGTTTCTACGGCCGCTTCTTCACCGGTCAGATCACGGCGGCGGGCAAGGTGCCTCCCGCCAAGGTGCTCGTCATCGGCGCGGGTGTGGCCGGGCTCTCGGCGATCGGCGCGGCTCGGAGCCTGGGCGCCATCGTGCGGGCCTTCGATACCCGGCCCGAAGTGCGCGAACAAGTCCACAGCATGGGCGCGGAGTTTTTGACGGTGGAAATGGAGGAGGACGGCAGTGGGGCGGGCGGTTACGGGAAGGAGATGAGCGCGGCCTTCATCGAAGCGGAGATGGCCTTGTTCGCGCAGCAGTGCCGTGAGGTGGACATTGTCATTACGACCGCATTGATCCCCGGCAAGCTGGCGCCCCAACTGATTACCCAGGAGATGGTCGACAGCATGCGGCCCGGGTCGGTGATTGTGGATCTGGCGGCCGAGGCCGGTGGTAATTGCGCCGTGACCAAGCCGGATGCGGTGGTCGTGCACCACGGAGTGACCGTGATCGGCTTTGTGGATTTGCCCAGCCGTCTCGCCCCGACGGCCAGCCAGCTCTACGGGACAAATCTCCTGCACCTCCTGGCAGAAATGGGAGGCGGCAAAAATTTCCGCATCGATCTGGAAAACCCGATCGTGCGCGGGGCGATTGTCGTCCATGATGGCACGCTACTCTGGCCGCCCCCTCGCGTCGCACCACCGGTGAAACCGGCCGCCGCACCAGCCCGGGCGGTGGCGGCGGCCCATGGCGCCAAGGCGGCACCGAAGAAGAAATCGGGCCTGGGAGTGATGATTGGTGCGTTTGTGATTCTGGCCGTGATCGGCGCGGTCGCACCGAAAGAATTGGTCTCGCACCTTACGGTGTTCGTGCTGGCCTGCTTCGTGGGCTACCAAGTCGTGTGGAATGTGACGCCAGCGCTGCACACGCCCCTCATGAGTGTCACCAATGCGATCAGCGGCATTATTTTGGTGGGAGGAATGTTGCAAATTTCGGGATCGGGTTCCTCGGCGGTCACAGTTCTGTCGGCGGTGGCGGTCTTGCTGGCCTCCATCAATATCGCCGGTGGGTTTATGGTCACGCAGCGTATGCTGCGTATGTTTCAGAAATAAGGCGCCCATGACTGACGGCTTCAGCACTGCTCTCTACCTGGCTGCGGGGATTCTATTTATTCTGAGCCTCGGCGGCCTGAGCGCCCAGTCCTCGGCGCGTCGCGGAAATGCCTACGGCATGGCCGGGATGTTGATCGCCCTCCTCGTTACGGCCGCCTCCCCGGCGGTCCATTCCTACGGGGAGTTGACCTTCGCCCTTGCCGTCGGTGGCACCATCGGCGCCGTTCTCGCGAGACGCGTTCAAATGACCGCCATGCCGGAACTGGTGGCGATGTTGCACAGCTTCGTCGGAGCTGCGGCGGTGCTGGTCGGAATCGCGAGCTATCTCAATGGGAAAACGTTTCCGACGCATGCGGAAGCGGTTATCCACGAAGTCGAGATTTTTCTGGGTGTGTTCGTGGGGGCGATCACGTTCACCGGCTCCATCGTCGCCTTCGGAAAATTGCGCGGCATGCTGCGGAGCAAGCCGCTGCTCCTTCCTGCGCGGCACTGGTTGAATCTCGCCGGGCTTGTCGTGTGCCTCGTTTTGGGTCTGAAATTCGTTGGCACGACCAGCGCCTCCGGTCTCGTGCCGCTCCTGCTCATGACCGTCATCGCCTGCCTGCTCGGCGTGCATCTGGTCATGGCGATCGGGGGCGCGGATATGCCCGTCGTGGTTTCCATGCTGAATAGTTACTCCGGCTGGGCCGCCGCCGCGGCGGGCTTCATGCTCGACAATGATCTGCTGATCATCACCGGTGCGCTGGTCGGATCGAGCGGCGCGATTCTTAGTTACATCATGTGCAGCGCCATGAACCGCTCGTTCTTGAGTGTCATCCTGGGGGGCTTCGGTGCGGAGGAGGGAGCCGCTCCCGCGAGGAGCGCCGGCGGCGAACCGGAGGGGGAGGTTACGCCGATTTCCCCCGCGGATACCGCCAGCTTGCTCGAAGACGCGAAGAGTGTCGTGATCGTTCCCGGCTATGGCATGGCGGTGGCGCAGGCGCAGCATACCCTCTACGAAATCGCCCAGCATCTCAAGAAGCGCGGTGTCACGGTGCGTTTTGCCATTCATCCGGTCGCGGGCCGCCTGCCGGGCCACATGAACGTGCTCCTCGCGGAAGCGAAGGTGCCGTACGATATCGTGCTCGAAATGGAGGAGGTCAACGAGGACTTCCCCCACACCGATGTCGCCCTCGTCATCGGGGCCAACGATATTGTGAATCCGGGCGCCCTGGACGACCCGTCCAGCCCGATCTATGGCATGCCCGTCCTGGAAGTGTGGAAAGCGGAAAAGACCATCGTGATGAAACGAAGCATGGCGAGCGGTTACGCCGGGGTGGAAAACCCGCTCTTTTTCAAGGAGAACACCCGCATGCTCTTCGGCGACGCGAAGAAGAATGTGGATGCCATCCTGACGGAGCTTCGGTCGAACGCGGCGCTGGCCGCGGCGTGAATGGACAATCCTCCAGATACATGGTAAGTCATCCATATGAACGGACATTTTCCAGATGCGTTTTCCCAATTGGGATTGATTCTCGCACGGAAGAACATGAGCGTTCTGGCGCTCCAGCGTAAGCTCCAAGCCGCCGGGGCTGCCGTGAACGTGAAGAGCCTCTACCGCTTGGTGGCAGAGGCTCCATTGCAGAAAATCGATCTTCGCATCGCTGCAGCCATCTGCAACGCCTTCGGCATCGCGCTTGGTGATCTCATCTGCTTTGCGAAGCCAGTTGCCCGGCTCAACCGGCTCGATGCGAAGGCTCAGGCGCGCCTCGATGCCTTGATGTCGAAAAACAACGAAGGCCAACTTACGGCTCCGGAACGCAGGGAGTTCGTAGCGCTGGCAAACCAGGCGCATCGAATCAGTATGGAAAACGCGCGGACCCTGCTCGCTGAACGCCGGAGGGCGGGGAGGCACATTGCAGTGCGGAAGAAAACGGCCTTTCCGAAGCACGCCAAGATCGCCGCGTAGATTGATCTCCCGGGCAGATTATTCGATCACGACATACATGGCGTTGGGCGGAAGCTTCAGCGTCACGCCAGAGGCGGTTTTGTTGAGTGTTACGGGTGCGGCTGCATAGCCCGCGGGATCCAGCAATGTTGCTGTCCCCAGCGCGGGATTGGCGATCGTCAACGTCACGTCGGTATCGGCGATTTGGATCGGCAGCTTCCCGGTGTTGACGATCTCCTGGCCATGGACCGGCTTGCCTTTCTGATCGCGCGTTGCTTCGCGCACCTGCCAACCGGTCGGGCGCGCGACGGTGCCGACTTGCACGAGGATTCTCCGCGATTGCTTGAGCGGTTGGTTGTCCATCGCCACGACCGAGATCGCCGCATACTCATTGTTCGATTGGATGGTCACGTCGGTGAGCGCGAAGTTGCCGCCCGCTTGTTTGAGAAAGCCGGTGACGCCCTGGGCTTTCGGCGCGTTTAAGGTGCAAAAGCCGATGTCGTAGTTCAGCGCGATTTCGCCGGTGTTGCTCTTCACGGTCTTGCGCGTCTGGTCGATGAACGGCGCGAGATCCGCGATGCGCGTTTTCGCTGGATCACCCCCATATTTCACCTCGACCGGGCCAACGAGAAACGCGAGCGGATCGACGGCGGTCTTGATCGGCGAGCCTTCGGCGAATGCGATCTTGTCGCGATTTGGATCGAAGGATTGTCCCTCGACGATGACCGGCGCAGCGCGTTGCCAGAGGTTTTCGAGGCTGCGCTCCTCCTGAACGACGGGCGTGCCGGGGCGGATGTAGCCGAGCCGATAGGCGAGCGCATTCGCGGGAAAATTGCCCATGAGCGTGGGGATCGAACAGCTCCACTTTTGCAGCGGATGTTGGCCGCCGAGGTTGAGAAAGGTGAGGTATGGGTTTTCGACGTAATCGACGCTCGTCGCCATGAACCAATAGAAGGTGTCGACGCCGGTGAGCGATTGATACGCCGCCATCAGCCACGGTCCTTCGCTCTGATATCCGAGCGGCGCGACCCACGTGCTTTCCGTGATGATGGTGGGGTGCCCCACCACTTGTTTGAGCGCGGTCGGCAGCGCCGTCGGATTTTTCAGGGCTGACTCGCCTTGAAATAAATCGCCGGGATCAATTCGCCAGCCATTGGCCGGGCCGATGTGCTCACCGCCATTGTAGTATTTGTTGACCGCGATGACCTCGTTGGCGGAGTTGGTCCAGCGTTCCGCGTCTCCCTCGCGCAGCATGTCGGCCGGACGCCAATTGCTGGCGTTGACGAGCTGTTTGCAGCCGAGCGTCTTGCGATAGTAGTCGCCGATCATCGCGTAAAAATCGTGCTGCGTGCGTGAGAGGAATTCGAGTTGGTCGGAGGCGCGCTGCGCCTTGCCGCCCGTTTGCGGCTGCGTCAGGTCCCATGTGATGAGAAATCCAGCCACGCCGCTCGCGAAGTTGTCGTCCTTCGCCGTCGCGCCACCCCACGCCGCCTTGGCTTTGTCCAGCGAGCCATATTTCTTGGCGAGCCACGCGGCGTATTTCATTTCCAGCGGACGCTTCTGTTCCGGCGCGATGCCTTCAAATGTCCAGAACAGAAGACTATCCTCGTTATGAACCTGGATGATGGCGACGGCTGGATCCTGGCCAAGGGCGAGTCCGGTGTAAGGATTTTTGCGGGTATAGATCTCGCGCGCCCACGCCTTGTATCCGGTCTGGAGCGCTTCATTGAAAAAGAGGACGCCCCATGGTTCCTTGTCCGCGTAGCCTTCAATGCCCCACGACGCGGGTGCTTTGGTGTGCGCCCAGAACGGAGAGAGCGTCACATAGATCCCCTGCTTTTTCAGCGCCGCGACCAGGTGAAAAACGCCATCGAGTTCCTGCTCGTCCACTTCCGTGATCTTCGAGGCCTTGCCCTTGGGCGTGAAGTCGCAATGCAGGCGCACCATGTTCACGCCGAGCTTGGCGAGGAACCGCGCGTGACGGTCCATATCCTCCGGCGTCTGCTTGCGATAAAGACCGCTGCCGACCGCCCAGAACCGGACCGGTTGTCCAGTGCCGAGCGCGAATCCATTGCCATCCGGCGTGAGACGGATGAAGCCCGAATCGCCCGCCGCCTTTTCATTGAGTACGCGCAGATCGAGCAGGGCGGCCGCTCCGGCCTTATCCGCCGGATAGTGGAAGGCCCACGAACCGTTCTCCGAAGCTTCCGCCGCGCTGGGGGATGGGGCTGCCGCCGCGATCGGGGCCGATGCGGCGAGGGTTTCACCCGGCCTGGCCTTGCCCGATGGGGTGAATGAACCGGTGGTGAGCACGAAGACGTCGATCGCCCCGTGGTTGGCGTTCTCGCTGTTCATCTTGAACGCGATCGTCACCGGCCCGCGCTCCAGCGCCAGGTCGCCCGCGCGCATCCACCCGATGAAACGGATATCGGGTGTTCCGTCTTCCGCGACGTTGATCACGTCGACCGCGCCCTTCGTGTCGATCGGCGTCCATGAACCGCTGCCGAGGCGATAGGACAGCTTCGTCCCGATCGGATTCGCGCGCACCCAGAAGTGGTATGAACCGTTCGCCGGCACATCCACACGGTATTCGGCGGTGCCTTCCTGTTCCTTGGAGAAATTCGAGATCCAGGCGCCGCCCGAGAGCTCGCTGGACTTTACTTTGTCATACCACCACGGATGCCGCTTCACGTTGGCTTGCGTCGCTTTCTCGCCTTCCCGCCAGATCGTGTGGGCTTCTTCGGCCCGCGTCGGCGCCGCACCGACGATGAAAGCACAACCGCACAAGACCAGCACTGCATGGGGGAGTCGCATAGAGGCAAGAGACATATTCCCCTCGACCCCGGCTGGCAAGGGTGCGGCGTTTCGACTTGAACACGGGTATGTCTTTGCGAGCTACTGGCCGCCGTGCTCGCTGCTCCCCTCCACGGCAAATCCATCGTCATCGTCGGTGGCACCACGGGCCTCGGCCTATCGGCAGCGCATGCTTTTGTGAGGAGTGGTGCTTCACTCATCATCGTCGGGCGCGATGCCGGGAAAGCGGAGCGCGCGGTTCTGGAGTTGGGGGAGACGAACGTCCGCTCGGTGATTGGCGACGCCTCCGCGCCGGAGACGGCGGCCAGCGCGATTCGAGTTGCGCTCGCGGCCTTCGGCGGGTTTCACGGGCTGTATCACGTGGCCGGCGGCAGCGGACGGAAAATGGGTGACGGTCCGCTGCATGAGCTCACGGACGAAGGCTGGGAGGGCACGTTGCGGCTCAATCTGTCATCCGTATTCCATTCCAACCGTGCGGCGGTCCGGCAGTTCCTCGCCCAGGGGACTGGTGGGACAGTGCTGAACATGGGCTCGGTGCTGGGCCACTCGCCTTCGTCACGTTACTTTGCCACGCATGCTTACGCCGCGGCGAAGGCGGCGATCGTAGGTCTGACCACCGCTTCCGCGGCCCACTACGCGCCGGCTAATATCCGCTTCAACGTCCTGGCGCCTGCGCTTGTGGAGACACCGATGGCGAGGCGCGCCGCGGAGGATCCGGAAATCCTCGCCTTCATCAAGACGAAGCAACCGCTCGATGGCGGGCGCATCGGGCAGCCTGCGGATCTCGATGCGGCTGCGGTGTATTTTATGTCGGATGGGTCCCGCTTCACCACGGGGCAGGTGCTGAATGTGGACGGCGGCTGGATGGTCAGCGAAGGCCAGGCGGGAGATGCGGAATGACGACGCCGGACGCGGCTCACGCGGTGGGGATCGATCTCGGAGGGACGCAGATCAAAGGCGTCCTCGTCGATCGGAGCGGTGGGGTGTTGCGCCGCGAGTTGCGGCCGACTACCGATGACGGCGACCTGCGTTCCTTCGTGCGGACGATCCGTGCCCTGGCCGACGAACTGGGAAACGGCATGCCGGTCGGCCTTTCCGCGCCGGGATTGGTGCGTCCGGATCGGCGGGCGATTGCGTGGATGCGCGGCCGGTTGCATGGGCTCGAGGGTCTCGACTGGACGGACTCGCTCGAACGCGGGCAACTCGTGCCTGTGACCAACGACGCCCACGCCGCGCTGCTCGGGGAAGTGTGGCAGGGTGCGGCGCGCGGATTGAAAGATGTGGCGATGTTTACTCTTGGGACCGGAGTCGGCGGGGCGATCATGGTGGATGGACATCTCCTGCGCGGCCACATCGGCCGCGCCGGGCACATTGGCCACATTTGCGTGGATCGGTATTCGCCGACGGTGAGCATCGCCGACATGCCCGGGGCGCTGGAGTGCTTGATCGGGAATTACAACATCCGCGAGCGGACCGGCGACCGCTTTGAAACCACGCACGCTCTCATCGAGGCCTACCGTGAGAGAGACCCCGTCGCCTACCGGCTCTGGCTCGAGAGCGTGCAGGCCCTGGCCGTCACCATCGCTTCGCTCATCAATGTGGTGGATCCCGAGGCCGTGATCATCGGTGGCGGCATTGCGCAAGCGGGAGAGGCCCTCTTCGAGCCGCTGCGGAAGGCGATGAAGGACTATGAGTGGCTGCCATTTGGTGAGCCCGTGAAGCTGCTGCCCGCTACGCTCGGCGAATGGGCTGGCGCCATCGGCGCGGCGGGTGAAGCTTTGGCCTCTCCCTCTCCCTCTTCCTCTTCCTCTTAATCTTCATCCTTTGCCGCGCCTCAATGAGATGAAGATGAAGAGGAAGAGGGCGAGTGTCCTCTTCCAACCCGACCCTACGAGCCCCGACCATGACCACCCCGGCCCAAACCTATCTCACCCGCTCTCGCGAACTTATTGATGTCGTCGAACGGCAGGTCGCTGCGATCGCCCGGGCCGCGGATTGGTTTTCCGAGACGATCATGGCCGGGCGCATGGTCCATGTCTTCGGTTCGGGCCATAGCCGCATCATGGCCGAGGAAATGTGGCCGCGCTACGGCTCGTTCCCCGGGTTCAATCCGATCGTCGAATTGTCCCTCACCTTCCACAATCTCGTCGTCGGAGCGAACGGCCAGCGACAGGCGATGTTCCTCGAAAACGTGAGCGGGCTGGCCGGGCGCATCCTGCGCAATTTCGATCTTTCGGCGCAGGATTTCGCGCTCGTGATCTCATCGAGCGGCTGCAACATCGTCCCGATCGAGATCGCCGAAGAGTTTCAAAAGCGGGGCGTGCGCGTGGTGGCGATCATCAGCCGAATCCACTCTGAGGCGAGCCGCAGCCGGCGCGCCGATGGCAAAAAGCTCCAGGATTTTGCCGATCTCGTGCTCGATACGGGCGCGCCGATCGGCGATGCCATGGTGCGCATCGAAGGGCTCGACACCCCGGTCGCCCCCGGTTCGACGATCGGGGGCTGCCTGCTCGTCAACTCGATCAAGGCCGAAGTGGCGCAACGCCTCACGCAGGCGGGCCAGCCGCCGACCGTGCTCAGCGGCGCCGCCCTCGTCGGGCCCGAGCGAGCCGAGGCGCTCTTCGAGGCTGCCTACGACGAGCACGCGCGGCGTCTCGCCAAGCTTTACCAGAACATCGGATTGCCCGTAAACCCGAACACTGCCTCGTGAAAGATCATCCCCTCAGAAATTCCGTCATCGGCAGCTACCCATTCCCCGGTTGGTTGGAATTTGCGTGCGGCCATCTCGATCAATTTGGCGCCGCGGATCTGGCGGAGATGCAGGACGACGCGGTGGTCTGCGCGGTCCGCGATCAATTGGGGGCCGGCCTGGACGTGATTACCGATGGCGAACAGACGCGCCTGGATTTCAACCTGTCCTTCTACGGTTACCTCGAAGGGCTTGAACTCGAGGGCGCCTCACCCCGGCGGTTCGGTCCACCCGCCCACGACCAGCGAGGCAAGCACAGGGTCACCGGCGAATTGCGTGCGCCCCGTGGACTCGGCGCGGTTGAGGAATTTGCGCGCCTGCAACGGCTCGCGCCGGCGGATGGCAGCGTCACGCTGAAGGCCAGCGTGCCGGGTCCCTACACGCTCAGCGGACGGCTCCTGCCGGGGGCTCACTACCCGGACCGCTGGGCACTCACCGAAGCCTTGCTGCCGCTCGTGCGCCAGGAACTCGAAAACCTCGTCGCCGCCGGCTGCCGCGAAATCAGCGTCGATGAGCCCTCCATGAGTTGCTACGCCTACCGCGAAGATCCGCGACGTTTCGTGGACATCTTCAATCGCACCGTCGAGCCCGTCGTGGGCCGCACCCGGCTGTGCACGCACCTCTGCTTCGGAAACTACAAGGGACGGGCCGTGGGCTTTCGCCGCGTCGCCCCCATGTTTCCCGCGTTCCTCGATTTCCATGCCGACGAAATGCACGTCGAAATGGCCAGCCGCGAATTTGCCGAGATCGAGTTGATCGCGCAGATCGCCACGCGGATGGACGCGGCGGTTGGCATCATCGACGTCAAGAGCTACTACATCGAGACACCCGATGACGTTGCGAATCGCGTCCGTCTCTGCCTCCAGCACGCCCCCGCCGATCGCCTCGTCTTCGCGCCCGATTGCGGACTGAGCCAGACCGCCCGTTGGGCCGCGAAGTCCAAACTCCAGAACATGGTCGCGGGAGTGAAACGCGTCCGCGCGGCGCTGTGATCCGGCCCGTGCTTCAGGACGATGCCTTCCTGGCGAGCGTCGCCGCGGGCCGCGACAGTGGCGACGCGGCGCTGCGCATCTGGTGGCTGGGCCAGAGCGGCTTCCTGGTGCAATGGCGTGGGGCGCATCTGCTGCTCGACCCGTATTTGTCCGATTCGCTCACGGAGAAGTACGCTGGCACCGACAAGCCGCACGTGCGCATGACCGAGCGCGTGATCGGGCCCGAGCGGCTGGATTTCATCGATGTCGTGACGTCGAGCCACAACCATACTGATCACCTTGACGCCGAAACGCTGAAGCCGCTATGGCGGGTGAACCCGGGGATGAAACTCATCGTGCCCGAGGTCAATCGCGCCTTCGTCGCCGGACGCCTGAGTACCGACCCCGCGCTTCCGCTCGGCCTTTCCGTGGGAGCGCGCGTGATCGTTTCCGGCTTTTCCTTCGCCGCAGTGCCGGCGGCGCACGAAGCACTCGGTCCGGAATTTCTTGGATACGTCGTGCAAGCAGGGCCGTTCACCATCTACCACAGCGGGGACACCATTCTCTACGAGGACATGGTTGCGCGCCTGCGTCCCTTCCAGATCCACGTCGCCCTGTTGCCGATCAATGGCCGCGCGCCCGAGCGACGCGTCGCCGGGAACCTCGATGGCCGGGAAGCGGCTCAACTCGCGCATGACATCGGGTCGCGGCTCGCGATTCCTTGTCATTACGAAATGTTTGAATTCAATACTGCCCCGCCGAATGATTTCGTGCGCGCCTGTGCCGAACTTGGACAGATGTGCCGAGTCTTGCGGGCCGGCGAATGTTGGAAGATGGCGCTTCCGTGATGGATATTGGGTCGAAGCCCTCCCTCCCGCCTCCAAATACAGCAGGGAAGAGGTTCTTGCCCGAATGACCCGTCTCCTGCGGAACGGGATCGGTTTACCTTCGTCCGCCCCGCTCGTTTTCCAGTAATAGCTTGCTGCGGCCGTGTAATGCGGAGTGAGGCCGGTTGGCTAGAGCGTGTTCTGCACTTTGACGGGGTGTGTGTCCCGGAGGGACAAGAGAAATTAGCCCCGGGTCGGGCGAGTGGAACGAGCGACCACCCGGGGTATTCCCCCTCCCCCCGGACGCTCCATCCCTCCCGGCGAACCCGCATC
>JBBRPL010000054.1:0-49706 GCA_038228205.1 Chthoniobacterales bacterium | reverse complement strand
CTCGAGGAGACGGGCGGCTTCGGAAACGACGCGGGTGCTGCCCCGGGCGAGCAGATCGAGCGCGATGGCCGGCCATTCGTCGCCGAAGGCGGCGGGTATTTCGCCGAGGGCACGCTTTTGCTTCGCCGCGGGCAGATCACCGATGAGAGTGGTAAGCCGCCGTTTCTCATCCATGAGGAATTGCGCGATGGTGGGAGCTTCGGCGGCACGGGTGGCGCCGGGAATTTTTTCGAGGATTTCGTCGCGGCTCACGAGGAACTCCAGCGCCTGGGCGGGATTGAGCCGCTGATTCTTGCGGGCGGCATCCTCGGCGGCGGCGATGATCGGCGCGAGCTGGGTGGCGGGGTCCTGGAATTCGCCGATGTTCTTGAGGAGCTGGTCGAGCGCGGCGAGCTGCGCCTTGAGCTGGCGGGCGCCGGTGAAATTGGCGAGGTACTGGTCGGCGTGCGAGACGGTGTCTTCCCGCATTTCCAGGACGTCGGTCTTCTTGGCGGGGATGGCGAAATGGCCGTCCTTCTTCAGGGCCTTCTTGGTGTTCTCCCACCACTTCTTGAATTCCGTCTCATTGAAAACATCGGGCAGGAGCGTCTGCATGATCTGATCCTGGGTGGCCCGGCCGCCGAAGCTATTGAGGATGGAGCGGGTGAGGCCGATCGGATCGTCCTTGGCGCGCGACTTGACGGCGGCGAGGTCGGCGGCTTTTTGAGCGAGGATGTGGTCCTCCTTGATGGCCTGGAGCGACTCGGCGGCATACTGGAGCTGCATGGTGTGCCCCTTCTTGCCCTTGAAGTTGATGGTCATCTGGCTGACCAGGAAATTAAGGGAGTCGACCTGGCCAAAGCCCCAGCTTTTGTGCACGACGTAGGTGCCGGGTTGGAGTTGATCGAGGGTCTGACCGGCCGCGGCGGAGAGCTTGCCGGCGTCGACGGCCTTTTGGATGTCGGGATGCATGGGGGAGCGAACGTAAGAGCGGGTGGGGGTGTGGCCAAGATATATTTTGGGGCGAATTCGGCCCTTTTCAGAGGGAAACGGAATGGCCCTGTGGCATGCCACTTGCGGCTCTTACATTTGGATTTATCCGCCGCTTTTCCAAAACTTTTCCGCTGACCGATGCCCGCCACACTCGAAATTCCACTTCCGCCGCAACTCGAATCGGAAGTGAGCTTCCAACTTCTTTTTCATCAGCATCCGCTTCCGATGTGGGTGGTCGACGCGACGTCGCTGGCGTTCATCGTGGTCAACGATGCGGCGGTGAAGAAGTACGGCTATGCGCGCGAGGAGTTCCTGCGCATGACGATGGACCAGATCGCGGAACCCGAGGTGGATGCGGAAGAGTCCGGCGGGGAAGGCAGCGACCTCGCGGATAGCGCGAGTTCATCGTGGCGGCACAAGCGGAAGGACGGCACGACGCTGAAGGTGGAAAGCACGTGGCACGAGATCCCATTCGCCGGACGCGACGCGGTGCTGGTCCTGACGCTGGACCGGACCGAACAGCGCCGCGCGGAGGCGCGCAACCGGCAGCAGGCGAACCTGCTGAACCTCGCGTCCGACGCGATCATCGTGCGCGACCTCGACAACCAGGTGCTCTTTTGGAACCAGGGCGCGGAGCGTTTGTACGGATGGACGCCGGAGGAGATGTCCGGCGCGAAGACGATCGAGACCTTCGACAAGGTGCGAAACTACGAAGCGGAGATCGAGCTATTGAAGACCGGATTCTGGGTCGGCCAACTCCAGCATCAGCACAAGGACAAGCACGACATCATCGTGAACAGCCGGTGGACGCTGGTCCGGGACGATGACGGCCGGCCGAAATCGGTGTTGGTGATCAATACCGACTGCACAGAGACAAAGAAGCTCGAGTCGCAGTTCCTGCGTGCGCAACGACTCGAAGGGATCGGCACGCTGGCCAGCGGCATCGCCCATGATTTGAACAACATCCTGTCGCCGATATTGATGTCGTGCGGCATCCTGCGGCGTGAATTCGACGACGAGGACACGGTGAAGATGCTGAACATCATCGAGGGGAGCGCCGAGCGCGGAGCGGGAATCGTCAAGCAGGTGCTCACCTTTGCGCGCGGCGTGGAAGGGGAGCGCGTGCTCCTGCAACTCAAGCATCTCGTGAGCGAACTGTCGAAGGTGATGGCGCAGACCTTCCCGCGAAACGTCGATATCCAGACGCACTTCCCGCCCGATCTGTGGACTGTCCTCGGCGACGCGACGCAGCTCCACCAGGTGCTGCTAAACCTCTGCGTGAACGCGCGGGATGCCATGCCCCAAGGCGGAACGATCACGTTGAGCGCGGAGAACGTGAACATCGACCAGCACTTTGCCAGCATGAATCCGGGCGCCCAGCTCGGCCCGCATGTGGCGCTGCGCGCTGCTGACACGGGCTCCGGCATGACGCCGGAGGTGATGGAAAAGATTTTCGATCCGTTCTTCACGACCAAGGAAGTGGGGAAGGGAACCGGCCTGGGGCTGGCCACCGTGATCGGCATCGTGAAAAGCCATGGCGGTTTCCTCACCGTGCAGAGCGAGGTGGGCGTCGGGACGACATTCAGCGTTTTTCTGCCCGCGTCGCAAGATGCGAACGCCGGCGAGGCGGCGAAGGAGGAAGCGCCAGTGACGGGCGGACACGGCGAACTGGTGCTGGTGGTGGACGACGAACCGCCTATTCGCGAGGCGCTCGTGCGCACGCTGACGGCGAACGGCTATCGCGCCTATACAGCCGAGGATGGCAGCGACGCCCTGGCTTTGTATTTCCAGCGCCGGACTGAAATCAATCTCGTGCTCACGGATATCGCGATGGCTCAGATGGACGGAGTGGCGCTCGTCCGGTCGCTGCGCAAGCTCGATCCGCATGTGCGGGTGATCGTCTCCAGCGGGCACTTCCAAAAGGAGAACATGGTGGTGCTCGAAGGGCTCGGCGTGAAGACATTCCTCGACAAGCCTTACACCGCCGACAAGCTGTTGCGGGCGGTGAGCGCGGCGCTGGCGCCGGCGTCGATCACGGGGTGAGGATGAGCGCCTGATTGGTTTAATTCGCTGCCCATGATGTGGCTTACGCTGCCCCCAGCGTGCGCACCGGGGGGGGCCTCAGGATGACCGAGGGAGGCCAGGTTGCGCCCCTTCCGGGAAAGTTCGTGAAATAATTCACAAGCGTCGGGCAATGTGGTTTATTGAGGGTGTCCCCGGAGGATTTTTTATGAAAGTTCATCTACGCAACCTGCCGCGAGTCGTCATCATCGGAGGAGGTTTCGGCGGCCTCGAAGCCGCCAAAGCCTTGCGCAAGGCCAATGTGCGCGTGACGCTGCTCGACCGGCAGAATCATCATCTGTTTCAGCCGCTGCTCTATCAGGTCGCCACGGCGGCCCTTTCGCCGGCCGACATCGCCGAACCGTTGCGTTACATCCTCCGCAAACAGGAAAATGTGGAGGTGCTCTTTGGTGAGGCGCAGCGCATCGACGTTGACCAAAAGCGGGTGATCACCCCGGATGGCGAAATCACCTACGATTACTTGATCATTGCGGCGGGGGCGCGGCATTCGTACTTCGGCCACGATAAGTGGGAGAAATTCGCGCCGGGATTGAAGACCCTCGATGACGCGCTCGAAATCCGGCGGCGGATGTTGCTCGCCTTTGAAATCGCGGAGAAGACGGAGGACAAGGCGGAACGCGAGGCGGCGATGACGTTTGTCGTGGTGGGCGCGGGTCCGACAGGCGTGGAGATGGCGGGTGCGATCGCGGAGATCGCGCGGGTGACCTTGGTGAGGGACTTCCGCCACATCGATCCGTCGCAGGCCCGCGTTCTCCTGCTGGAAGGCGCGTCGCGGGTCTTGCCGCCTTTCACGCCGGACTTGTCGGAAAGCGCCCGCCGGCAGTTGTTCGATATCGGCGTGGAGGTGCGGGTGCGGACCGTGGCGGAGAAGATTTCCGAGGAGGGAGTCGTGCTGAAGGGCGGCGAGAAAATTCCGGCGCGCACGGTCATTTGGGCTGCGGGTAATGCCGCGTCGCCGCTGGGCGCCAGCCTCGGAGCGCCGCTCGACAAACAGGGACGAGTGATCGTGAAGGAGGATTGTTCGGTTCCGGGCCATAACGACATATTCGTGATCGGCGACATGGCGCATTTCGCTCCCGGCGGGGATCGGCCGTTGCCCGGATTGTCCCCGGTGGCGATGCAGCAGGGCCGCCACGTGGCGCGGCAGATCCAGATCCTGCTGGCGGGCGGGTGGACGCAACGCTTCGACTATTTCGACAAGGGGACGATGGCCACGATCGGCCGCAACAAGGCAGTGGCGGACGCCGGGTTCATGCGCTTTAGCGGCTTCGTGGCATGGCTGGCGTGGCTCTTCGTCCACGTCCTTTTCCTCGTCGGATTTCGCAACAAGCTGCTCGTGGTAATGAACTGGGCCTGGGCCTATGTGACGTATGGGCGAGGGGCGCGGCTGATTACGGGACGGGGGAGCAATCAGTAATTAGTATGGCGTCGTCCACGGGTTCTCCGAACTGATTACTTTTCCCGCCTTAGCGCCCGCCGAAGATTCCACCGAGCACACCGCGCATTACCTGGCGGGTGACTTGGGAGGTGGCGGAGCGCGCAGCGGTCTTGGTCATTATTTCGAGCAGGCCTTCGCGTTTGCCTCCGCGCGGACCCGTACTGCCGAAGAGGAGCGTGCCGATGGTGCCCATCAGGCCGCCACCGGCCTGGACGGGCTGGCCGGCGGGAGCGTCCCCGGGCAGGGGAAGCGGGATTCCCGGGGCTACGGGTGCGGGGGTGGGAATGGGTGTCGCTGTGGGTGGTGCGCCGGCGACGCGCGCGGCGGCGCGGGCCTGCAGTTTTTCGGCGGCACTCTCGCGATCCACGGGAGTTTCGTAGGTGCCGTAGAGAACTGACTGCTTGATGATGGCGTCGCGTTCGGCGGGCGTGATGGGGCCGACCTGGCTGTGGGGTGGCACGACGAAGGCGCGCTCGACGATGGCGGGCGTGCCGGTATCATCGAGCAGGGAAACAAGGGCTTCGCCGACGGCGAGTTGCGTGATGGTCTCGGCGACATCGAGCTTCGGATTCTGACGAAAGGTTTCCGCGGCGCTTTGCACGGCTTTCTGATCGCGAGGCGAGAACGCGCGCAGCGCATGCTGCACGCGATTGCCGAGCTGGCCGAGGATGCGCTCGGGGATGTCGATCGGATTCTGGGTGATGAAGAAAACGCCCACGCCCTTGGAGCGAATGAGCCGCACCACCTGCTCGATCTTGTCTTCGATTTCCTTGGGGAGATCGGTGAAGAGCAAGTGAGCTTCATCGAAGAAAAAGACGAGCTTGGGTTTGTCCAGATCTCCCACTTCTGGCAGCCGTTCGAAAAGTTCACTGAGCAACCAGAGAAGCGCCGTGGCATAGGTGCGCGGGCTCTGCATGAGCTGATCGGCGGCGAGCAGGTTGATGACGCCTTTTCCGTCGGGCGCGGTCTGAAGAAAGTCGTCGAGATTCAAGGCGGGCTCGCCGAAAAATTTGGATCCGCCCTGCTGGTCGAGTTGCAAGAGCGCGCGCTGGATGGTGCCGATACTGGCGGCGCTGACGTTGCCGTATTCGATGGTGAGCTGGCTGGCGTTTTCGCCGAGGAACTTCAGCATCTCGCGCAGGTCTTCGAGGTCGAGCAGCAGGAGGCCATGTTCATCGGCAATCTTGAAGAGGATTTGCAGCACCCCTTCCTGCGTGTCGTTGAGATTCAGCACGCGGGCCAGCAGCAGTGGCCCCATCTCGCTGATCGTGGCGCGGATCGGATGCCCGGATTTTCCGAAAATATCCCAGAACGTGACCGGGCAACCGGTGAAGACGTGATCGGTGAGGCCGAGGGACTTGATGCGTTCGGCGACTTTCGGGGAGGCGCCGCCCGGTTTCGCGATGCCGCTCAGATCCCCCTTGATGTCGGCGAGGAAGACCGGCACGCCGAGCGCGCTGAAATTTTCCGCGAGGCCCTGGAGCGTGATGGTTTTGCCGGTTCCGGTGGCCCCGGCAATGAGGCCGTGCCGGTTGCCCATCTTGGGGTCGAAGAAGATTTCGTGGTCGCCTTTGGCGAGGAGGAAGGGGGAGGGCATTTGAGTGGATTATATCGGTGGACTGAAATCTGCCAGTCGGGAGTGCTCAGTGCTCAGTGCGGAGCGCTGCTTCTACGCGGGCTGAGTGGCGGATGTTTCCATGCTACCCGGCGCGCAGCAAGGTGATGAGCACCGTGACCGTGAGCATGCTGAAGAGAGTCGTGTAAAAAACGGCGGCGGCGGCGAAATGGGAGTCCGCGTTGAATTCGTGGGCGATGAGCGCGGTGTTGACGGCGGTCGGAAACGAACTGCTGACAATCATGATGGTGGCCTCCTCCCCGGTGAAGCCGAAGACCGGCACGAGCGCGATGGCGATGAGCGGGGCGACGAGCAGTCGCAGCCCGAGCGCCCAGCCAATTCTCGACAGGCTTTGCCGGGCGCGCGTCTGGGAGAGCTGCACTCCCAGGGTCACGAGGGCGAGGGCGACAAGGCTGTCCGAGATGTATTGCAACGGGACCCAGATCCACCGCACGTCCTGCACTGGCACATGGAAGAGGCGGACCAGGAACGCGGTGAGAATGGTCCACAATGAAACCTGGCGCAGCATGGGAAGGGCGAGACGCCATCCGCTGTGCTGGGTGGAAGCGGCGAGCGTGAGGCCCACGGTAAAGGTGCTGATGTTTTGCGTGAGGACGATGAAGACCTGCATGACCGGTCCCATCCCCGGAAAAGCGAGGGCCATGAGCGGGATGCCATAGTTGCCCGAGTTGTAAAACATCGTCGCCAACTGCAAGGCGCGCGTCTCGTCGCGCGGGTAGTGTCTCCACCGGCCGACGAGAGCGCAGAGGACAAACATGCTCCCGATGATCGTCGCGGTGAAGCCCATGATACGCGCCGCTTGCGAGCCTCCGAGTTGCGAGTCCACGACGTGGACAAACATGAACGCCGGCACGAAGAGGTAGATGTTGAGCTTGACCAGCGTGCCGATGTCGAGGCGGGCGCGGCGATCGAGCAGCCAGCCAAAGCCTACGAGGACGAGGATCGGAAGGAGAACTTGAGTGAAGACGGACCAGAGCAGCACGGTGGGAGGAGGAGGGTGGCCCGCAAAAACAAAAAACGCGAGCGGTGAAGCTCGCGTTTTTTGGGAAGGCGTTGGCGATTTCGCTTATTGACTCACGAACTGCACACGGCGGCCGCTGAGGTTCGGTGGGAAGCCGAGAGCGCCGGGGAGGTAGGGTCCACCGGGGCCTTTGGCGACCGGGTCCGCGGGATCTTTCGGATCTCTTGGATCCTTCATATCCTTGCCGTCGGACTTGTATTTGGTGCCCGCCGGATCGTAAGCCACGACGGCGTCGGCTTTCATTCCGACTTCATAGTTGTCGAGTGAGGCGGAACCGAAGGATTCGATTTCGCGCACGTTGAGGGGCTGGTTCGGGACAACGGGCGTCCAGCGCATGGCCAGCTTGGTCGCGCTCGTCGCCGGGAAGTCGGCGCTGGAGCGCGTCGTGGAACCGTCAAGCACCACGCTCGCCGTGGGCGTGCGCCCTTCCAGCGAGGTCGAAGCCGTGCCGGAGGCGTCGTTGATCGCGAAGAAATCCAGCCGACCCTTCGACGTGCCGTCACTGAGCAGCGCGACCCGCGAGATGGACTGCGGGCTGCCGTAGCCGAGAACGGCGCTCGGTTCGCCGGTGGAGCCGGTGAGCGCAACGCCCGTTTCCGGGTTGTCGTCGATCGCCTTCTGCCAGGAGGTCGAACCGTCCGGCGAATTGGCGTAGCTCACGGTGCTGCTGGTGTAGAGGCCGTTGGCGTTGAAGGTGGTCTGGCCGTTGATGTATTGGCCGAAGATCGCCCGGGAATCGATCGGCTGCTGGCGCTCGCGCATGCTATAGATCGTCGCGGGCTTTTCGCCGTAAACGTAGAGGCTGTAGAGCGGGCCCGGCTGCGCGATATCGGTTTCGATCAGGAGATACTTCGCAAAGCGGGTGAAGGGCTTTTCGAGCTTCTTTTCGTTGATCGAATTGAACGGCACGTTCTGCACCAGCGAAGCCCAACTGTGGGCGCCGGGGGCGGCCGGTTCATCACCGGCATAGAGCGAGACGGTGCCCTCGGAGGGCTTCGCGGAAACGCTGAAATTGGAGATCAACTCGGGCTCGGCGAGAGCCAGCAGGTAGTGGTGCTTGCCGGCAAGCACTGGCCAGCCGGTGGTGATGTCTTCGTCCAGCCACGCGGCGGATGCCTCCGTGGGAACGTATTTCTGGTTCGTCGTATTGAAGACGAAGAGGTTGGAGCCCACGTGCTGGCGGGCGAGGTTTTTTGGATATACCTGATACTGCCGGGCGGCAGGATCGCTATCGGCGGCGAACGCGAGAGTCGCGCAAGCAGTCGTGGCGAGCAGAGCGAGCGATGTGGTCTTCATAAGAATGGCCCTTTACTAACGGAGTTTTGTGGATTTGTGAACAAATTTCTCGAATCACGATAATTCATGTGAGTCTGGAAATTTGAGCGAGTATGGACAATCCGTGCTTTCACGCAAGTAGAAATATTCATTATTTTGAGAAAAGGCTAAGATTGGGTCTCAATTCGCGATGTTTGAAGTTGGCAAGCCGACCCGAAGTCGATAATGGAACCGCGCATGGCTCGTTTTCCACTGCACGTTTCCCAGCGGCTCCATCCGTTCGCCGCGCGTGAGCTACCGTAATAGTACTTTTTCCCGTGAGTAATACTGACCCGAATTCCCCGATCGATCCGCCAGTTCACCCAGCCCCGCGGGCCGTGGGCGACAAGCTTGCCGGTTGCTACGCTCTTTCACGAAGGATGGAAGCGAGCGCGGGAACCGAGGTCTGGCTGGCCAATGACGAGGTCCTCGGCAAGGACGTGTCCCTGCATTTCGTTCCTGACGCAGTGCGCAAGGATTCCCGGGCGTTGCAGGAGTTGCGGCTGGACATCAAGCGGAATCGCCAATTGATCCATCCCAATATCTTGCGGGTCTATGACCTGGTCGAGGAACCGGAATGGGTGGCAATCTCGATGGACACCTTCGAAGGAGAGTCGGTGGCTGTCCGGCTCGAGCGGCAGGCGGGAAAGGGCAGCCCCTTGAGCGAGATTCAAGGGTGGGTCGAGCGACTCGCCCTCACTCTCGAGGAGGCCCACAAGATCAATGTGTTGCACCGCGATCTTTCGCCTTCGAATCTTTTCCTGACGTCGGCGGGCAAACTTCTCGTGGCCAATTTTGGCATCAGCCGGACGATCCAGGACGCGCAGACGAGGGCTGGTTTAGGAGAAACTGGAGACACGGCCTACGAAAGCCCGCAATTGCTCGACGGCAAGACGGCGGCCCGGACGGACGACGTTTATTCACTCGGGGCCGTCCTCTATGCCATGCTGACGGGCAAGCCGCCTTTCACCGGTCCGGACTTGGCCCGGCAAGTCAGGGCGGGGATTTCTCCGGAAGGGCTGGCTGCGTTGCACAATGCCGACGCGAGCGTGTCTGCGAATTGGCGGGCGACGATCGCGGCGTGCCTCGACAAGAATCCCGAGGCTCGTCCTCAAAGCGCCGCCGAGGTGGCGCGGCGGCTGGCCAGCAGCGCCGGCGAACCCGCGGCCGCCCCTGCGCCCGTTGCCGCTGCTGCGCCGGTCAAGAGCGCCAGCGTGGAGCCCGCGCGCAAGCCCGCCGTCGCGCCGGTGGCCGCTGCTGTGGTGGAGGCGAAGCTTGTCCCCGAGAGTGCCGAAGCGAAGCCGGCCCCTGCGGTCGTGGAATTGAAACCTGCCGCGGCGCCCGACCCGATCAAATCCGTGGTCGAATCTGTCGCGGCACGGACAGAGCCCAAGAAGGAGGAGCCCAGGAAGGAAAGTGAAGCGCCCCAGCCCGCCCCAGCTCCGAAGTCGCCGAGTCGTCCGCATTCGACGGACTTCACGCCGCGTCTGTATCCCGAGGAATCGCGTTTTCCGGTCACGGGTCTCGCGGTTGCGGCCGCGGTGATCGTGGTCATTGCGATCATCTATCATTTCGCGACGTCCGGGAAGCCCGACGCGTCAAATATTCCGGAGCAGCCACCGGAGAAAACGGAACTGCGGAAATTGACGACGCCGGCGCCCGAGGTCGTGTCCTCGGCGCCCACGCCAAATCCTTCCGCGGTGGAAACGACGCGCCCGAAGGCGCAAACGCCACCGCCGGTCGCCGCGGCGACTCCGAGTCCTGTCGAGAAGGCGATCGCGGAGAAAACCTCGGCTTTGGAAAAGGCCAGGCTCGAAGCGCAAGCGGCGGATAAGGCTCATGCCGATCTGCTCAAGCAACAGGACACCGTGCGGGCGAGTCTGGCGGCGGCGCAAAAAAGCATCGATGAAAAATCGGCGACTGCGAAGGCGCTGAAAAAAGCGGCCGACGAAGCCACCGCGCAACGCAAGAAGCTCGAGGACGACAAGAAGGCGGCGGACGCGGCGGCGGCGGAGGCCCAGAAAGTGGCCGCGGACAAGGCACGTGTCGCGGAGGAAAAGGCGAAAGCCCTGCTCGATCTGGACAAAGCGAACGCGGAAAAAATGGCCGCACCCGGGCAAACAGCGGCGGAGATGGCGACTTTGCAGAAAACATTCGAAGACCAGCAACGCGCCATGGAGGACAGCGCGAAAGCCGTGGCCCAGGCGGAAGCGGCGAAGAAGCAGAAGCTGGCGGTCGTCGCTGAGCACGAGAGCGAAATCGAACGCATCAAATCTTCGGACGCCGAGGCTCAAAAGCAACGGGCAGCCGCGGAGGCTGAGAAGCTGAGGGTGGACGCAGAGGCCCAGAGACAAAAGGCGGCCGCGGAGGCCGAGAAACTCAAGCTGGACAGCGAACTGGCGGAGATGCAGCAGACCTTCAAGCGGAAGATGCAGGAGCTGGAGGACAAACGGAAGCAGCTCGAGAATCCGGGCGCGGCGACGCCGGCCCCGGGCAAGCCGCCGCAAACTCCCGCGCCCGCTCCGCAGTCCGTTGTGGCCCCATCGGCCACTCCGGTTCCCACGGTGGCGATTACCCCGATCCCCAGGACGACTCCCAAGGTCGCGACGCCTGTTCCGATCACACCGATCAAGATGGCCATCCTCACTGGAACGCCCGCATCGCTTCCAACGGCGACACCCGCTCCCACCGCTTCTCCCGCTCCGGCAGTGGTTGCCGGGGGTAACAGTCTGGGGATGAAATTTGTGCCGGTCGGGGACGTGGAGTTCTGCGTCTGGCAGACGCGGGTGAAGGATTTCGAAGTTTATGCCAAGGCTGTGAACCTCAAGTCGACTTCGTGGAAAGGTCCCGGCTTCAAACAGGGACCGGACCATCCCGTGGTCAATGTGTCGTGGAACGATGCGAGCGCCTTTTGCAAGTGGCTGACCGATAAAGAGCACAAAGAGAATACCCTGCCGGCCGGCGAGGCCTATCGTTTGCCCACCGATATGGAATGGAGCAAAGCCGTGGGCCTGCCCGACGAACCGGGGAAGAGTCCTGAAATGCGCGACATGGGAATTCCCGACGTCTACCCGTGGGGCAACCAGTGGCCGCCGCCGCCTGGCGCGGGAAATTATACCGGCGAGGAAACCGGCTCCGACGTGGCGATCAAGGGCTATGACGATGGTTTCGCCTGGACATCCCCCGTCGGCAGCTTTCCGCCCAACAAATTCGGAATTTACGATATGGGCGGAAATGTGTGGCAATGGTGCGTGGATACGTGGAATAATGAATCCAAGGCTAAAGTCTTGCGCGGCGCCTCCTGGTACAATGGGGCGCTGAAGCTGAGTCTCCTTTCCTCCTGCCGCGTCCATGCGGCCCCCGACAGCAGCACCGATAACTACGGTTTTCGAATCGTTCGGGGCAAGGAAAGGCGCTAATCGTCAGAAAATAATCATAACAATCAGGTTTTAGCGCGTTTTTAGCATTGCCATTGACGCGCCGGCCTGAGATGCATTCTCCCAATCAAGACCTACTTACAGTATTCTATGAAAAAATTCCTCGGTGCTTCTGTCATCCTCCTCGCCGTGCTTTCGGTTTCGAAGCCGGTCGCAGGCTATGGCCAGGACTTTTTCCGCGAACTGGGGACCTCCCGCTCATCGGGCGGCATTGGTCCAGTCGTCCCTTCTGATTACAGTTACCAGGAAGGCTCACCGAGCGGGTTGCGCGAACTTCAGCCCGGACAGGAACTGGCCTTGCCAGATGAGATGCAGGATTCGGATCGTTATAATTTCGCCTTGGGCAATTTCCGCTTTGGTCTGGCGGTGGGTGTGGGCATCGAGTGGAACGACAATATCAATCTTTCGCAGCGGGATCGGCAATCCGATTTCGTTTTTCGCCCCGTGGTCAACCTGGAGGCGAACTGGCGGATGAGCGATCTCAATACGCTGCGTTTCAACCTCGGGCTGAGCTACGCGAAGTATTTCGACCACAGCCAGTACGACACGGATGGAATCCTCATTTCTCCCACGTCGGATCTCACCTACACCTTTTACCTGTCGACGGTGAAGTTCACCTTGCGGGAGCGCATCAGCTATCAGGAGGACACCTACGATGTTCCGAATGTGAGCGGCATCGCTACCTACGGTCGTTGGGAGAACCAGGCGGGCATCGAGATGGATTGGGCGATCAATCAAGCAGTCAGCATCTCGCTCGGGTACGATCACTACAATCTGTGGACGAAGGGGTCCGATTTTAATTTGCAGGATCGCGTGATCGACACCGTGTTCCTCAAGCCCACGGTGCAGATTAACCCAGCCATCAGCGCGGGTGTGAATGCCTCGCTGAGTTGGATCAATTTCGACAGCGATGAACGCGCCGATGGCCACAACCTGCTGGTCGGGCCGTTTATCGAATGGCAAATCTCGGAATACACCAACCTGTATCTCGAAGGCGGATTCCAGAGCCTCAAATTTGATGGCGGGAGCAACTTCAACGATGCCGCCATCAATCAGCTCGGTCTCTCCGCCGCGGATGCCGCGACGGTGCGCAACGGGAATTTGGACAACGAAGATTCCAACAGTTTCTACGTCAAATTCGAGATCAACAATCGTCCGAGCGAGTCCTTCCGCCACCGGCTTTCCTATTCGCACACCGCGGAAATCGGTTTTTCCTCGGACTTCTACACGATCGACCACATCGAATACAATGCCGACTGGAAAATCATCCAGCATACCGAGCTGGGGCCGACTCTTTTCTACGAGCACTACACCACTTCTGGAGGGCTCGACGAGAAGGCCGATCGCTTTGGCGCGGCGCTGGGAGTCCGCTATCATTTCACCAATGCCCTCACCTTGGGTCTCGACTATCGCTACATCTGGAAGAATTCGAATTTGGACGGCGCCGATTATTACCAGAACCTCGCGTTCCTGAGTCTCTACTATAAATTCTAGTATCCCAGTGATGGCCTATGCCTAGTCCTCTCATTGGTTTCGTCCGGGTTGGAACCGTCGTGCTGGCGGTGCTCTGGGCGGGCGCCGCGCCGGGGTTCGAGCCAGGAGGGCAGTCGGCGGCGCCGGCGGTGAGATCCGCTTTGCCGGTTTATCAATCGGAGCCGCAGGAGCGGATGGGAGTGGTGGACCCGGACAAGAAGCTTTCCGCTGGGGACCGGGTCACGGTCGAAATTGTGGAGGATCGCGAGGGCGGGCTTCCGCGGGTGGTCACCGCCACGGGTGAACTCGACGTGCCTCCTTTGGGCCGCGTGCGCGTGGCGGGCAAGACCGCGACCGATGCGGCTGTCAGCATCAAGCAACTGCTGGAGAAGGACTACTATTTCACCGCGACCGTCCGGCTCTCGATTGATCAAATCAGCAAGGCGCCGGTCCAACTCGGGTCGGTATTGATCTCGGGCAGCGTCCGGATCCAAGGTCCGCAGATGTTGATCGCGGGCGAATCGACGACGGTCACGACGGCAATTCTCAAAGCGGTGCCCAACGAGTGGGCCAACTTGCGCAACGTTCAGGTGACGCGTTTGAAGAAGGATGGGACCACCGAGCGGTTCCAGGTCGACGTCAAAAAGATCACCGAAACGGGGGACGCGAACGCCGATCCTGTGCTTCAGGACGGAGACCGGATCGACGTCCGCAAAAAGATCTTCAATCTCTAAAGTTTTGTGAGTTTCCCCCGGAATTCGCCGCTATTGTGCTGAATTCCTTCTTGCGGGGCGCGATTATGGCTACAATAGAAATGACTCAGATTTGCAAGTTGCGTCTGCCTGACGGAACCTCGCCTGTTTGAGTCTCTCCTGACAAACCACCCACTTTGCCTTTACGGTCTATGCCAAGCTCTCTCATTCGTTACGCCAGCGTTGCCGCCGCAATCCTGTGGGCGGCGACGGTCACCGCGGGAGCGCAAGGATTTGCGCCGCGCGCTCAACCGGCCCCGCAAATGATCCAGCCGGGGATGCAGCCTGGGATGCAGCCGGGCTACCCGCAAGCGTACGCCCCGCAGGAGCGGATGTCGGTGGTCGATCCCAGCAAGAAGCTTTCCGCCGGTGATCAGGTCACGGTGGAAATTGTCGAGGATCGCGAAGGTGGGCTCGCCCGGGTCGTGACGGCGACCGGAGAACTGGATGTCCCACCGCTCGGACGAGTCCGGGTTTCCGGCAAGACGGCAGCGGACGCCGCCGTGAGTATCAAACAACTCCTTGAAAAGGATTACTACTACACCGCGACAGTCCGGGTCTCCATCGACCAGGTCAGCAAGGTGCAGGTCCAGCAAGGATCGGTGCAGCTCTCGGGACAGGTGCGGTTGGTCGGGGCGCAAATGCTCATCGCCGGGGAGGCGCTCACTGTGACCGGCGCGATCTTGAAGGCCGGCGGACTCACCGAATGGGGCAATGCGAAAAAGGTCCAGGTGACGCGGCAGGGGAAGGACGGAAAGATGGAGAAATTTGAAGTCGATTTCAAGAAAGTCACCGAAACCGGCGATGTAAATGCCGATCCTATCTTGCAGGATGGGGACCGCATTTTCGTGCCGAAAATCTTTATTCGTTTCTAAATCATTATGGATTCCGTCAATCCTCAAGCCCCCTCCATGCCCCTATCCGCGGGGCTGGGTCTCAAGTTTTACCGCTACAAGTCGCTCATCCGCCGTCATTGGTGGGTGCTCGCTTTGACCGTGGGTCTCGGCCTGGCCTACGAAGGTTACGTCCTTTTCAGCAAGCCGCAGCTTTACGAATCCTCCAGCCAGCTCCTGGTGCGTGACGAACTGGTCTCCGATGCGTCCAAGCAAGGCACGTTCACGGACCCGTGGGGGCATCTTTTCGACACTGCCGTTGAGCAACTCAAGAGCAAGAACGTCCTGGACGGTGCGAAGAACAGCCTGGCCCTCGTGGCGCCCCAACTGAATGGCAACAAAGTGACGATCACCCCCTCCGTGGTGTCGCGCACGAATATCCTGACCGTCAAGGGGACGGCAACCAACGCGGAATTTATACAACACTTCGTGGATGCCGTGGTGAACGAATTCCTCGCGGAGCGGAAAGGGCTGCAAGATGAAATCATCCAACGAGTGGGCAAGGGACTCGCGGACCAATCGAGTCAATTGCGAGACTCGCTGAAGGCGCAGCAAGCGAAACTCCAGGCCTTCATTCAGGATAACAACATGGCGTTCTGGGCGGAGCAGCAAAAGAGCTCCGCGATCGCGCTCGACGTCTTGAAAAGCCAGCAGTCGCAGTTGCAAAATGAACTCCAGCGGCTGGAGAGCCTCACCCCGGATCAATTGTTGCAGACCCCGCTCACGCGACCTGCCGCCCCAGCCAAGCCGCAACCCGGCATGATGGAATCGACGCAGCGGACGGAACAGGGGGGCAACGAAGTGTACGCGCAATATTTGAAAGTGACGCAGGAACTCGTCCAGGCGCAGGCCGACGTGGAGCAATGGAAATCCATTTGGAAACCGAAGCATCCCAAAATGCAGGCGCTCCAGATGAAGGTGGATAATTTGCAACGGCTGCTGGCTGTGATCAAAGAGCAGAACTACAATGCGTCCAAAGGTCGGATGGCGGCGATCAGGGCGGAACTCAAGGTCCTCGAATCCAGCATCGTCAAAGGGGAGACCAAAGTGCTCGAAGCGAGTCGGAAAGACGCGGATTTCAAGCAATTAACGAATGACGTCACCAATACGCAAAAGGAACTCGACCGTATTTTCTCGAGCGCTACGAGCGTTGGATCCCCGAAGAGCTCGTCACCCGATGTGTTTGTCGTCTCGCAAAAAGCGACGGCGCCCGTCGCCGTTCCACCAGGGACGGTCTCGCATCTGCTCATCGGTCTGGTGGGCGGGTTTGTGGTGGGGATGATCGCCCTCCTGCTCCTCGACCGGGCCGATGACCGGCTTTCGTCGTCCACGGAAATGCTCGACCATTTTTCCGAGCCGATCCTCGGCCAGATCCCGAATGTCGCGGACAGCCGGAAGGACTCGGGCCTGCCTCTGCTCCAGCCGGAGGACGATCGCTACACCTACGCCGAGGCCTTCCGCAGCCTGCGTTCGTCGCTCATCTTCATGCCGAACCAGGCGGAGCTGAAGACGATCCTGATCACGAGCGCGATTCCCAACGAAGGCAAGTCGACCATCGCCAGCAATCTCGCGGTCACCATGGCGGCGTCCGGTGCTCGCGTGCTCCTGGTCGATGCCGATCTGCGGCGCGGCGATATCGCGCAGCTTTTCGATATCGATGGGCGACTCGGTCTTTCCGACGTTTTGCGGGGAGAGGTGCATTGGAAGGAAGCCGCGAAATCGACCAAGCACTCGACGCTGACGATCATTCCGCGCGGCCCCGTGACGAACCAGTCCGGGGAACTGCTCCTCAAGCCCATCATGGTCAGTCTGCTGGAGGAGTTCAAAGACACCTTTGATCTCACGATCTTCAACACCGCTCCGATCCTGGCTGCCGACGATACGCCGACGCTTGCGCCGAACTTTGATGGAGTCTTGATGGTGATCCGGGCGAGCTTCACCTCGGCACGGATGTCGAAGAACGCCCTGAATACGCTCTATCAGCGCCAGGTGAATGTGCTTGGCCTCATCCTCAACTGCATCGATACGGAGATGCCGGATTACTACTATTACCAGTACTCGAACTACTACGCCGCGACGGATGGTTCTGATCGGAAGTCGTAGGTGGTAAGAAGGTAATTCTCAGTTCTCAGTTCTCAGTCCTCAGTCCTCAGTTTTCCGAGACCCGAAGCGCGCCGCAATCGGTGATCCGACTGAGCACTGAGCACTGCTCACGGCCCCCGCCGCCGAAGGCGCTCGGCACCCAAAATGGCCTCCTGTTCCATGGGAGCCGCGGGATAACCGAGGGTCAGGCACTCGTGGAGATACTGGCGGAGGAAGGCGGGTACGCTGCCGAAGCGCTCGTATTGGCCGGTGTGGACCAACTCGTGGGCGATGAGAAGGCGGTCGTCGATCATGTCGCTCCGAATATAGATGCCGTAGCGGAGCGTAAGCCCGGCGGTGAACGGGCTCATGAGCCCTGTTGCGTCACCGGCGGCACGGAGGAGGGGATGCTCTGGCGTGGGAACTTCCGCAACGGAGAGGAGGCGGACGCGTTCCGGATGAAGGACGCCGATCTGCCGTGCGTCGGAAAGCTGTGCCGGGGTGAGTGGCGTGCCGGAGAATAGGATGCGTGCTTCTTGTTCTTCGGCCCACGTTGTTGCCAGCGGCAGGATTGCTTCGAATTCATCGGGACTCAAATGGCTCTCGCTCATGGAAGGTGAGAATAGGCGCACCCGCCTGCCAGGCAAAATTCATTCACCCAATGGCTCTATTGGCAGGGTCGATAGATGCGCGAATCACCCATGGTCTTTGGCAGCACGCGTAGCGCGGCGGCGGGTCTTCGACGCTGGTGAATGGTTTTTCGCGACGGGAACGGAATGGCTCCGCACGAGCCGGGAGGGCCCGCCATTAAGTTGGGCGACGATACTCTCGAGGGCCGCGAGGCCGAAGCTGATCTTCTTGAAGAACGAGGGATTGTGCGGGACGAGAATGAAGTGGGGATGCTGGATCCACAATGCGCGCAGTTTCCGGTCGAGGATGACGGCTTCCTCGATGGACTCGTTCCGTGTAGGATTCCCGCCTTCAATGGAGGCGCCGCCAGCGACCGCGGTTTCGAAGAAGATCGCCGCATCGTAGCGCTCGAGCTCTGCTTCGAGAGTCGTGCCCACCCAGGTAAAGTATTCGCCGTCGCCGCCCGGCCAGTAGGCCGCGCCGTCCACCGTGCCGCGGTCGCAGAGCAGCGTCCGACCCGGGTAGAGCGCCGCTTGCACGTCTTCGAGGTTGCGTTGGACGTGGAAGATCGTGGTCTGGGCATAGCGCGACGCATTTGCCTCGCGCGAGCGCGGGAAGCCGCCTTGAAACAAAATCGTCGCGGCCTCGGGCACGAGCACGACCCGCTCGCCGATCTCGCGACGAAAGAGATCGGCGGCTGCGGACATTTGCCGGGCTTGCTCAGGTTCACGTCGGCGTGCGCCGGCATCGGGCAGGTGTAATGATCGACCTTTCCGCCCGGTTGGAGCTTTGCCAGCATGTCGTTGCGCACGGGGACGAGATCCATGCGGCAAATCGGGCACTTGCCCGCTTGCTGGTATTTGATCGAAAGATGCTCGGGCATCGGGCAGATGAACGAGATGGATTCATCCGTCGGCGTAGCGGTGCTGGCTGGGGCGGCCTCTCCCGGAGTATGGCCGCTGTGCTCGGCAGGCGTATCCGCGGCCGCTTGCGGCTGGAGCATTTTCTGGATCGCCTCGCGAAGCTGGCTCTCGGAATCGAGCATGAACTGCCCGGAAGTCACCACCCGCTCGCCTTCCTCGAGGCCGCCGAGCACTTGATAGGTGTAGTTCTCCGACCGCGCTCCGAGGGTGACGGCGCGCGGCTCAAACCGGCCGCCGTCGAGCGCAATGAATACGGTGTTCTTCTCGCCGCTCCGCAGGACCGCCATGTCGGGCACGAGAACGGAGTCGGCTTCGATTTCGGACTCGATCTCCACCGTCGCAAACATTCCCGGTTTGAGGAAAAAGCCGGGATTGTGAAACTCCATGCGGACTTTTGCCGTGCGGGTCTTCTCGTCGACAGTTGGATAGATGTAGGTCACCCGCCCGCGGAACTTCCGATCCGGCAGATACGACAGGCTCACGAGGGATTCCTGCCCGAGCTTGATGAACCCCAAATCCTGCTCATAGACCTGCGCCTGCACCCACACGGTGCTCAGGTCGGCGATGCGATAGAGCTTCATTCCCGCGTCCACCATTTGTCCCTCCACCACCATCTTCTCGACCACGATCCCGTCGCGTGGCGCACTGACGCTGAGGGTCTTTTTGGCCTGCCCGGTTTTCTCCAGCTCGGCGATCTGCTCCGGGGAGACGTCCCAGTATTTGAGTTTGATGAGCGCGTTTTCCTTCATTCCCGTGCCGCGCGCCGTGGCGAGCACGTATTCGTTTTGCGCAGTGTAGAGATCGGGCGAGTAAATCTCAAAAAGCGGCTCGCCCTTGTGGACCAAGGCGCCAGTCGAATCGACGTAGAGCTTTTCGATCCAGCCTTTGAATTTCGTCGTCACCTCGCTGAGCGCGGATTCGTTGTAATCAACCGCCCCGAAGGTGCGGATCTTCCGGCGCACCGCTCCCCGGGTCACGAGCGCCGTGCGCAACCCCATGTTTTGCGCCGTCACCGGATCGATGGAGATGGCAGAGCCTTGGCTTTCGCCTTCGTAGACCGGCACCATGTCCATCCCCATGTTATCCTTGCGTGGCGTCGGGCTGATCTCGCCGGGCGTCATCGTGGACTTGTAAAACTTCACCTTGCGCGGGCCCGGCGCGCTCATGCCCGCCGTGTCGCCGGTTGCGGCGGGGCTCCCGCCTGGTTGCTTTCGGATCGGCTGTAACTTCATCCCGCAGATCGGGCAATCGCCGGGCTTGTCCTTGATGATCTGCGGATGCATGCCGCAGGTGTAGAGTTGTTTGGACGCGCCAGCGGAAGCAGCGGAGCGCCCTTGCGCAAAGAATACGGCTGCGCCCGCGACCGCCAGGATCACAATCAGGGCCATGAGGGTGCGTTTCATCTTTTCGAATTTCCGGACGGGGATTTCGCTTCCGCGTGTTCGCCGTCGATGCCGACGAGCGCTTCGAGTTCGGCGGTCGCCGCGAGGTAGTCGGCAAGTTGCGAGGAGGCGGCGGCTTCCGCTTCGCGGAGTGTCCTTTGGGCGGTGAGGAGTTCGAGGTAACCGGTGGTGTCCGTGCGGTAAGAAGACTCGAGCGTCTCGACCGTTTGCGCGGCGAGCGGCACGATCTTGTCTCGCGAAATCTGAAACTGCTGGGCAAGCGAGGAGATCTTCTGGAGCTGATCGCGGAGCATGCCGAGGGCCTCGGCCTTTGCGGCTTCCACCACGCGTCGCGCGCTCTCGACGCCCTGCTCGGCTTCGCGCACCCCGGCGGAGTATTTGCGGGGGTTGGCCCACGGAACGCTAAAGAGGATGCCGGTATTGTACTCGGAGAATGTGTCCGAACTTTCGCGAATGTGCCGGGCCTCGACCACGACCTGCGGGTCAGGAAACCATTCGCGGTGCGCGAGTTGGAGTCTCGCCTGGTCGGCGGAGACATTCCGCTCGGCTGCGGCGATCTCGGGACGATGCGCCAGAATCAGCGTTTCGAGTTCGGCCGATTTCCTTCCCAGTGGCTTGAACGCGAGGGCCGCGGGTTGGCCGAGGGGTGCCGCCGCCGGCCGATTCATCAGGACATTGAGCGCCGACTGCTGCATGGAGAGATCCTGCTGGAGCCGCACGCCCTCCTGCTCCAATCGGCTGGCATCCGTTTGCGCGGCGAGCACATCCGCCTGGGAACGACTGCCGGTTTGGTACTTGGCTTTGCTGATTTCGACGAACTGCGCGAGGAAGCCCTGGTTCTTGCGGTTGAGCGAGAGTTGCGCATAGGCGTTGCCCAGGTGGAAGTAGACGGCCCGCGTTTTGGCCACCACGTCGAGCCGCAGTCGCCGCACGTCTTCATACGCGGCACGGGCTTCGGCTTCAGCGGCGCGTCCCCGGCTCAGGTTCTTGCCGGAAAGCGGCAGTGCCTGCGAGACCATCCATTCCGCATCGCTGTAACGGCTGATGCTGGTGGTGCCGAAGCGTTCGAGCTTGAGGCCCGTCATCGGGTCTTCCCACGCCTTCGCCTGCGGCACGCGTTCCTTCATCGCCACCCACTTCGCCGCGGATGCCTTGAGAGCCGGATTGGCGGCGAGCGCTTCGCGGACGATTTGCTGTTCGGACAGCTCGCTTTCCGCGGAAAGGATGAACGGCATCATCAGCCAAATAGTGAGAATGCTGAAGAGCGCTGGGCTTTTCATAGGCGGCTCAAAGGATTGAAGGTGCTTTAACCCCCGATGTTTGAACGGGAAATGGCACACCGGGTCGCCATCGCGGACGGCCTTGAGTCAGGCGATTGGGTGGTCAGTTTCATTTCGTTTCGTTCAAATGAGAGTGTGCTTATTGTGTCCGCGGCAAGGGCGCCGTTCGTGGTTGAAGCATCGTCACGTGGCGAAATGTGGCTACGCGTCCCTTTGGAAAAACTGTGCATATCTTGCTGTGTCGGATCGGGAGGGGGCTGAAGGCTGAAGGCTGAAGAGAATGGTGACGGAGGGTGGGGAAGGATTTGCGGATGCGCCGCAGGCCAACGGGCGGGAGCAAGGGGCCGGGCGGAATTTGACAACTCGAGGGAAATTGAGTCCATCGTCAGTGCGGAGATGACGTGTCGCGCGGAGCAGAGCCCGAGGAGCGGCGGTTTCCTTACCGCCGACCCAACCGCCGCGGCGGAGCCGCCAAGCTTAGTGGCTTGATTGTCAACGAGTTACAAGCTCAGGCGCGCCAGCGCATGGAAGGCCGGTAGAAATGCTGGCGCAGCCAAAATGAAAATCGCTGACGCTCGGAAGACTGGGCCTCTGGCTCTGGTATCAAGGTAAACGCCGAGACTGAGTGCGCCGTCGTCAATGATGTAGAGGGGTGCTGACTTGCCTGCGGTGATCGGAACGCGGGGGGAGAGCGAAAGCGGAGGCCAGGGGGCGGTGCGTGGAACCCGGTTGTCGATCCGCCTGGACGAGGGGTGGGAGGGCCACCCCGCTCTTTCAAGGCTGTTGCTTAACCATTTGCGTCCCGGCACTATGGAATGTTTCTAAATTCTTTCCCCCTCCACTCCTATGACGTTCCCCCGTTCCTCCCGCGCGACACGCATCGCGTTCGCGCTTGCCGCGATTTTCATTCTGACTCTGGGCTCAGTCCGGCTGACCCACGCCGCGCCGCCTGCCGCGGAAAGTCAGGCGGTCGTCTTGAAGGATGCCGACACGATGGAGGCAGAGTTTCGTGTCGGGGTGGCTGGGAAGATCGGGCTGATGTTCAAATTTGCCGACGGCAAAACGCAAACCCTGCTCGGAGTCGTGAAGGAGGATGTGTTGAAACGCACGGTGGAGAAGGACGGAAAAAAGGTGCCGGAGATGTCGCCCATGCCGGATGGGGCGATCGAGTTCTCGGGACCGGGGTTGAAGTTTCAATATCACAGCCGGCCCTATCTCACGCGCTACACGGAGGCGCAGCAGGCGGACCTGGCGAAGGTCTGGGACGCGCTGCCCGCGGCCTCGCAGTGTTGGGTGCCTTTGGAAGTCCGCGCCGATGCCCAGGGTGCGGAGTTGTGGTTGGATGGGCGATATTGCGGACGATGGGCGAGTGAGAGTCGGCTCACGGAGGTGAGCTTCCAACTGGAAGCGGGCGGCGAAGTGCGTGGCGGGCGTGCGTTCACGCGCGCGGACAACGGCAAGTTCCTGGCGCTGGATGTGCGGCGGATCGCCCGGCCTGGCGTGATGAAGGAGGCGAGCGTGTCGTTGAAGCCGGGGTCACAGCAGATCAAAGCGGTGCCGCTGCTGGTGGCGGACGGAGCGGGCAATGCGGATGTCGGCCTGGCGAAGGAGATGCAGGGATTGCGGGCGCTGGAAACCAATGAGAACACCTCGCGCACCTCGCTGGACGGCATGAAGGAGTCGCTGCACTTCTCGGTGCCGCAGGCGTTTTATCATCGGGCATGGGTGCTGTGCGCGGTGGATCCGGATGTGCAAAAAGATCCCGTGCTGACCACGCGACTGACCCGTTTTGGCATCTGGGGCCGTGGTGGCGCGATGGCGGATACGACGCTCACCTTGCCGCGCGACGACGAGAAACCAGGTGAGGGAATCGAGCAGGTGGGTCGCGTGGAATACACGGCCGCCGACCAGAAGAAGATCAGCTCGCCGCTCTATCTCGTGCGTGTGGATTTGAAGACAGGCGATATCCTGGACATCCTCGCCGACCAGAAGGACCCGTATGCTCCGATGAAAATCGGGCCGTATCTCGACTTTGAGTTTCTCGGCAAGTGCGGCGGCCTGGAGGTGCAAACGGATCGCCGTCGCAAGCCGGTGCCGACTTCGACCAGTGCCGTGCACATCTTCGGAGTGACTTTGGAAAAGGCTCCCGCCGAGTTGCGGATCAAGCAATCGCAACCGGGCAACATCTTCCACAACGATGAGACGCCGGAGACGACCTTCGCCGTGCGCGCGAACGTGGCGGGACGCTATGAATTGCGCTGGGAGATCACGGGGATCGATGGCCGTGAACTCGTGAAGAACGCCAGGGCGATCGAGCTTCCAGCGGTGGGCAGCGAGGCGGACATCACCGTGCCGCTCACCATGCCGGACCTGGGCTGGTATGGGCTCCGCGTGACGCTGGCGGATGCGGGTGGACATGCGCTGCTCCGGCACGACGCGGCCTTTGCGCTTCTGGGCAAGGACACGCGCACCGCCGGCTATGAATCGCCGTTTGGCACCTGGTGGTTCAGCGGCGTCCACTACTCCACCCAGGATGCCGCGGTGGCTGGGCCGATGCTGTTCAAAGCCGGCTTCCGTCGCACCCCGATGAGCTGGACCAAAGCGGGCGAGGAGGATTTCGCGCCGTGGAAGTTCTCGCTCAATCAGATCCAGTGGCCCTTCCGTCTTGCGGATCTCAAGGACTGGCCGGCGGCGGAGGTCCGCGCCGAGAAAGCCATCGGCGACAAGCTGAAGCGCTTCCCGCATTGCCAATTCATCGACGTGTTTCACGAAAGCTACGACCCGCGCGTGTATCCTCCGGAGATCTACGGCGAGAAGTATGTGGCCGAGGATGCCGCGCTCGCCGCGCGCGAAGATGAACTCTTCGAACTGGGAGTGAAGGCGGCGAAATTCATCCGGGCGAAGTTCCCTCAGCTCAAGATCATCGCGGGAAACAGCGGTGGTTCATCCGGCATGATCGCGGTGATGCTGCGGCGCGGCTTCCCTCGTGAACTCATCGACTACCTCGGAAGTGAGACCACTGGCCAGACCATCGCGCCGGAAAAACTCTCGCCGCATACCACGGCAGGCGTCTGGCTGATGGCCGAGACAGCGCGGAAGTTCGGTTACGACATTCCATTGGCCGGCTGCTTTGAGTTCACGTCCCGCGCCGAGCGCGATCTCGGTGCGCAGCGGCACGCGGAGTGGTATGCACGCGATATGCTCACAGGTCTCGCCTACCGTTTCCCGACCATCTCGCCAGCCGGGATCGAAGATGTAGGCAACGCTTACTACGACCATCTCTGGGGGGCGTCGGGTCTGTGCGAGCGCAATCCCCTGCACTACCCGAAGCCGGCCTATGTCGCGCTCGCCACGCTCACCAAAGTGCTCGATAGCGTGAAGCTCGTGCGGCAGATGCCCACCGGTTCGTCGAGCGCGCTCGCTGTGGAATTTGAACGCGGCAACGAGCACATCTACGCCTTGTGGACACCACGTGGGCAGTGCGAGATGGAGTTTGAATACCCTGCGGACACCGCTGTGACGCAGGTCGGGTTCTACGGCCGGCAGCGCTCGCTCAAGACGAACGGCAAACGATTCACCATCACCGCTGACAGTGCTGTGAACTACATCATCAGCCCTGTCACCGCGACAAGCATCACCGCCGGCCGTCGCGCTTTTCCCAACCATCAGCCGCCCGCCGGCACGTCCGTCATCAGCAAGATGGACGATTTGGCGCAGTGGCAGCTCGCGCCCGAGGAACAAACGCTCACCACGCCATTGCGCCGCCCCGGCAAGTTTGAGCTTCGCCAGGTGAACGACGCCGAGAAAGGCGCGTGCCTCGAGCTGGAACTCAAACGCGAAGGCGAGATCCCGTCTGTCGTCGGCGAATACACCGCGCTGCGCCTGAAGCAGCCGCTGCCCGTCCCCGGCAAGCCGCACACCGTCGGCGTGTGGGTCAAGGGCGACAGCAGTTGGGGCCGCATCTTCTGGGAGATCGAAGATGCCAAAGGCGAGCGCTGGCGCTCGTCCAAGGACTACGACGGTGGCGACTGGGGCAACCAATCCGCCATTGATTTCGATGGCTGGTGCTTCGTCACTTTCCCGCTCACGCGTGAATCGCCGGCGCTGCAGGTCGAGCCCGGCGCCGGCCTTGGCCAGTGGCAGGGCAACGGCGACGGCAAGCTCGACTACCCGGTGAAACTCGTGGGCCTGGACGTGCAGACACATCGCCAATCGCTCGATCTCACGCGGATGCAGCCCGTGAAAGGAACCATCCGGCTGAAGGATGTGAGCGCGATCGGAGACACACCATAGCGAGGTTCAGCGGAGGACGACGAAATCGCCGCTGGGTTCCGCGTAGGCCGCGACGTAGCTCCATGCGGGGACGCCGCCGGATTTGCCGCGCTGCGCGGTCGGCTGCCCGGCGGCATCGAGGATGGTCCACTCGAGTTCGCCACCTTTGGCCCAGCCGGTGCCGATGACCCACGCGACGAGGGTTTCGCCGCGGGAGTTTACCGCCAGGGAGGGATGCTTCGCCTTGTCGGCCGAGATGGCGGCGGGCGGCGTCGTGGGCGATGTGAGGAGTGTGGAGAAGATCTTGCCGCTTGTTTCCCAGGCGGCGCGAACGCCTTTCGTGGTCGGGAGCAGGGTGGCGCTACTCATCGGGCACATCGAGACGCTCCACGGGTGCAGGGTCGCATGAGTGAAGGTGGCGCCGCCATTGGCGGACGTGAGCAGGGTCATGTCGCGTTGCGATTTTTCCCGGGCAGCGCGGTAGAGGGTGACGAGGCTGCCGTCCGGCGCAGACAGAACCTTGAGGGAACAGCACGCACATACCCCCGCGAAGTCCGCGTTGGTCACGGCGGGGGCGGCAAAGGTCGCGCCGTTGTCCGTGGACTTGACCATGAAAACGACACGGGACGTTTCATCGCCCGTGTCGCCGTTGCGCTTGCCATGCCAGAGGATGAAGACTTCGCCGCGTTCATTGGCGGCGACGGAGGCTCCGCCATCGAGCCCGAAGGTGGCTCCGAGCAAATTGCGTTGCGGGGCAAACCTCCCCGACGGTGTCTCGAGGCGTGAATAGAAAAGTGGCGATACCACCGTCCCGGCTTTTGGCGTTCCATTCCAGGCCACGTGCACCGAGCCTGCCTTGCCGAGCGCGATCTGCGCGCCGCGGATGGTGCCCAAGGCCACGGCGCTTTTCGGTTCGTTATTCACCGAAAGCGGCGTGCTCCAGTCTCGGGCGCCTTTGGCCCGGCGGACATAGCGCACGTCGCAGCCTTTGGGATCGCCTTTGAGGTAGATGAGATGAGTGGCGCCCGTGGAGTCCACGGCGACCTGGGGCTGCACGCCGCCTTCGGGGACGGCTTCGATGCGGACTTCGGTGGCTCTCGCGGTGATGGCGAGGGCGAGGAGGAGGAGGAGGGTTTTCATGGTGGGCTTATTCGTGGTGGTGGTGGTGTTCGCCGCCGCCCTTCATGGGCGAGGCATCGGGGATAAAGCCGAGGTCGCGTTTCATTTCCTCGACGCCGGCGGTGTCGGCCAGGGTGCCGGGCGGCATTTCGTACCAGCCGGGGTCATGGTCGTAGCTGTCGAGGTGATCGCGAACTTTGATATTCGTGTACATGCCGCCCATGGTGATGTAGTCATGAGGGCCGCGCGCGCCGATCATGGGCAGGCTGTTGCGCGGTACTTTCATGCCCATCTCGCCCATTTCCGCCATGCCGGTCTGGCCCATGGTCATGTAGCCCGGAACGGCCTTTCGCGCGCTTTTGTCGAAGCCTTCGGTGTTCACTCCGATGAGGTTTGGGAGGCCGTGTCCCATCTGGTTCATGACGTGGTGGCTCATGTGGCAATGGAAGGCCCAGTCGCCGGGATTGTTGGCGACGAACTCGACCGTGCGCGTGCTGCCGACCGGCACAAGCACGGTCACTTCCGGCCAGCGCGCGGATTCCGGGATCACGCCGCCATCGGTTTCCGTGACCCACCAGTGGTGCCCGTGAAAATGGATTGGATGATGATCCATGGAGGAGAGGTTTCCGATGCGAATGCGGACACGGTCGCCGGTCTTGACGATCATGGGAGCGGTCCCTGGGTAGACCCGGCCGTTGAGCGTGAGGACATTGAATTCCGTCATTTCGTTTGGATCGGGCCGCATGGTGCCGGGGACGATTTTCCACTCGCTGAGCAGATAGACGAAGTCGCGGTCGGGGGGCGGCCCCTTGGGCTCGCGCGGGTGAATGACGACCATGCCGAGGAGACCGAGCGCCATCTGCGTCATCTCGTCGTGATGCGCGTGATACATGAGCGTGCCGTGCTGGCCGAGGGTGAACTCGTACTTAAAGGTGTCGCCCGGTGGGATGGCCCGTTGCGTGAGACCACCGACGCCATCCATCCCGCAAGGAATGATGAGACCGTGCCAGTGGACGGTGGTGGCCGCCGGCAGCTTGTTGGTCACATAAATGCGCACCCGGTCGCCTTCGACACACTCGATCGTGGGGCCGTGAACCTGGCCATTGTAGCCCCAGCAATGGCCCTTCAGGCCGGGCGCAAATTCATGCTCGCGGACCTCTTCGGCGATGAGGTGAAAGACTTTCACGCCGTCGATGAGTTTCCACGGCAGGGTCGAGCCATTGAGCGTGGTCACGGGCTGGTAGTGTTTGCCGGGCTGGCCCGGTTCCGGGTGTGGCGGGCGCGACCAGACGGGAGGCTCCGGCTTGCCGTCGGCGGGTTTGGGACGCGCGCTGGGGTGGACAGCGGCGGGTTCCTGCGCGCCGGCGGCGCGCGGAAGCGCCGCAGTTCCCGCGAGAGCAGCGGCTCCGGTAATGAGGTCGCGTCGAGTGATCATGGTGTTCGGTCGTATGAATTATTTGCCGGGAGACGATGGCGCACGGGAGCGGAGGCTGCCGCCGACGGCGCGTTCCAGCTCCGCGCGGGTGGTCCAATAGTCGCGCAATGTTTCCATGGCAGTGCGCTCGGTTTCGATCTGCTCGGCGCGTGTGCGGAACAACTCGTAGTTGCCAACGAGCATGCCGTTGTATTGCAGCACCATGCCGGCGGTGATGGCGCGCCGGGTCGGGAGCACGTCGCTTTGATAGAATGCCGCGGCCTCGCGAAGGGAGGCGAGCTTGTCGTGGAGCGCGCGCACATCCGCGCGGATGTTGATGGCGAGCCCTTCCAGCTTACGCTCCGCGCGGCGCAACTCCGCTTCGCTTTTGGCGACGCGGGCCTGGCCCTGATTGAAGAGCGGCAATTCCAGTCGCAGCCTTGGTCCCGTGACATTCGTCCGGTCGGGATCGCGTTCGGTGTCCACGCCAAATTCCAGCGCGCCGACATAGCGATAGGTCTTCGTGAGACCCAGGGCGCGGACCAGCCCGGAGAGTTCCATCCGGGCGGCGGCGAGGTCGAGGCGCTGCGCGATGGCGAGCGATTCCAGCCCGTGCAGCGGAATGTCGTTCCCGGGCGGAGGCGCAAGCTTGCCGCCGAGCTTCCACCCAGTGTCGGCACCCCATAGGCTGAGCAAACGGTTCAGCTTTTCGCGATGTTCACGCTGCAAGTTCTCGGCCGCCGCCAATTCGAGCCGCGCGGTATTATAGGCGGCCTGTTGTTGCTCGAGGGCAAGGTCGGTGACATTGCCCGCCTCGTGCTGGCGCTGGGTCAGGTCGACCGCCGAATTCTGAATTTCCACAATGGTGCGCCGCTGCGTGAGCATGGCTTCGTCGCCCTGGAGGTCATACACCGTCATCTTTACGTCGGCCACGAGGCGCAGCGTCTCATCGGCCACGCGGAGTTGCGCGGCGGCGAGGCGATCGGCGGCGACGCGCTTGCGGAGAGGCAGCATGAGAAGGTCGAGCATGTCAAAGGCAGCGGCTTCCTCCCAATTCGCGCCGGAGGGCGGCCGGTCGGGAAAGCGCACGCTCAAGTCGATGCTCGGATTCTTTAACAGCCCGGCCTCGCGCAAATCGGCGGCGGATATCCCCAAGTCTTCGAAGGTGGCGAGGAGGTCGCGATTGTTGAGCAGCGCGATTTGCACGGCACTGTTCACAGTCAGCGGTTTTTTCAAAAGGCCGCGCACCTCGGCGAGCGCCGCTTCGCGCGCGGCAGCGTCCTGCTGCCAACGCACGCCGAGACCAGTCCTTTCGTGCACTGCCTTTTCGACGGGCCGCGAAGCCGGCTCCCTCGGTGCGGCGACGAGCGCGGGCAGCGTGCAAGTGACGGCAATGAAAAGCGAGAGCGACCAGGAGCGTGTTCTGCACCTTGGCCGGCGATGTGTCCCGAAGGGACAAAGGTCAGAACACGTCCTAGTGATGGTCATGTTTCATTTCCGGTTTGGGGGCATCTTCCGGCGTCCCGGACACGGGGCCGTAGGCATCCCAAGAGTCCTGCTCCTTCTTCGCGACCGAGAGGAGCGCAGCGGATTTGCGCGTCGTCGCATCCGCCCGGAGAGACGTCGTGGGCGAGAGCGTGGCGCCTGCCGGCGCAGTGGGGCTGGCAGGATCATGGGCCGCGAGCGGAACTGGAGGCGCAGCAGCGCATCCAACGAGGAGCACGGTAATTCCGATGAGAGCGAGTGGTCGTATCATGGATGCGTAACGGGCAGTGTGGGGTCGGAGACGGCGGGTGATGGCGAGTCGTCCCGATGCCGTTGGCGCCGAATGGCTCGCGTTCTTGGATGGGAGCTTACTTCCTGGGCGTCGCGTCCTTGACCATTTTGGTGTATTTCCCCGGGTCTTTGTTGAAATCTTTCACGCAGTCCTTGCAGCAGAGGTACACATCGGTGCCCCCGTTGGTGACCTTCACAACTTTCCCGTGTTCGCCGAGGGCTTCGTCGGAGACGGCGCACTTCTTAAGCGGGTAGTCCTTCGGTACTCCCTTCGGCGTGGCGGAATCCGCGAAGGCGAACGTGCCGCCCAGGAGGATAGCGGCAAGGATGGTGATGGTGGATTTGATCTTCGTAATTTTCATTTTGATTGTGAAACGAGTCTGCCGTTGGTTGGTCGGTCGTTGCGTGGATGCGGGCAGTCGAGCGCTCACCGCGACGGTGCGGATCGAGGGAGTAACGCGCGGACGCACTGAGCCCGCACGGGCGCAGTGCTGCGCGGCGAAACGGCGGGACCCCACGAGTGGGGTTGCCGCTTCGCTACGCGATGAAAGGAGGAGCGTGCGAGCGCAGGCTCCGGTGCAGGACGAGTTCGCTAAACGATGGGCCCCTCGGTGGCCCGATGTCACCGGCGATCGTCGCCCCTCTTTCAACGTAGATCAGTTGCGGAACGACCGGCGACAGGATTGCCAGGAGCAGCGTCGGTGGCGCCACGTTCCCCGCCTTGGCCAAATTCGGAAGGAGTGCATGGACCGATTTGCAGCATTCGGCGCCCTGCTCTTGATGGGCCGGGGTAGGTGAGTTCGCGGGCTTTACGCCGCTGTTGTGGCAGCACGCGTGCTCTTTTTGGACCGGTCCGGGAGGCGCCATGCCTCCGAGGGCGCAGTGATTCGACAGCACAAACCACCCAGCCAAAGTCATCGTCACGATGACCGCGCGAACAATGAGCCGTGTGCGAGTCGAGTTCAAACTTGCCGGCACTGTGACGTAAACACTAGGCCCCCGCAAGGAAGGCTTTTCGCGGGGCGGCAAGTCGGAAGCGCCAGCCAATGGATTCCGCCGGGTGAATGGGCCCCGCGGCACGGTCCCGAGAGTGGGACGAGCGATTCTTAAACGGTGGCTTCCCGGTTGATGCCGCGGGCCAGCTTCACACGATCAGCCAGCCAGCGGAGCCAGACCGGATGCAAACGCAACATGGCGCAGATTTCAACGCGTTCGCGCTCGTCGCACTCCCCCGCGGCAAAGCGGATCAGTTTGGCTGCTTCCTCGGTCCGAGGAGTCGAGGCGACATGGCCCGTGACTTCCGGGCCGCAGCGACCGAGGAACTCCACCAGAGTTTGGAAATCATTGTTCATCTTGTCTCTTAGATGGGGCGTTGGAACGGGTTTCCCAGAAAATCTCAAGATTTATAGCATCCATACACTCCGCATCCAATTTTCGCGGGGCATGCATTTTTTTGGGAAAGGGGTGATCACGAGGCATCAAAGAGTAGGAGGAAGTGGTGTTGTTTGGGAGGGCGCCTTCAATGACAGATGGGTGTTGAGCATGAAATGCGGAACAAAGGTGGAACCGAGATGGGATGAGGGAACCGGGATCGGGGTGGTAGGAGTGGTGGAGGTCGGGGCGCTCAGCACCCTTCTGTCGAGGCTGGCCGAAGGTGGGCGATTTGGCGGAGATTCCCATTGAAATTCACTGTAGGTATTCTCACGATGTTGATCGTGCCCGAAGACTTGCCATTTACCGCCGACTTCCTCTTCGCCCAGCGCTGTCTGGAGGGGGAGGTGGGCGCCATTCGGCAATTTCAGGAAAAATATAGACCGATCGCAACGGCTTATCTGAGACAAAAGGGGGCGACCGAAGGCGAAGCGGAGGAAATAGCATTTGAACTTTGCGCCGATCTAATGGCCGAGCGTGACGCGAGGCGGCCGAGGTTGGCCACTTACTGCGGGAAGGCCTCCCTCAAGACTTGGTTGTACCCGTTTGCGTTGAACCGTCTCATCGCCCGCAAACGGCGCCAGGAAGTCCGGGACCGATTCGAACAGTCAGGTCTCGACCTCGGCAGAATTGAGGAAGTATCCCCGGAAAATCACTCGCCGGTGGATTCTGAAGCGCCGCTCATCGAACTGATGCGCCAAGCGGTCGAGGCCGGTTTTCGCGAATGCCCGGCGGAAGATTTTGTCCTTCTGCAACTCGCGCACTCGGATCGCGTGCACCTGACAGAACTCGCGCGGATGTTTGATTGCTCGAAATCGAAGATCGACCGGGACCTGGACCTCGCGGGAAAGAGGGTCGCCGAGGCAACCCTGCGTTATGTCCGGGAAGTAGACCCGTGGCTGGAACTGCAGTGGGAAGACTTCATCGAACTGTGCCACGTTGCGAATCCGGCGTGCTTTGGCAATGAGGAGGACGCAGGATTCTAGGCCGTTGCCACCGGTTCTTCGACGATGGGAGTCGCTTCCGTGGCCGTGGGAGCGGTCAGGCGCTGCTGCACAGCAGCGACGAGCGCTTTCACCACAGCGCGCTGGCTGCGCGGGAAGAGGAAGATGTATTTCGGCTTCTTTTCGAGGCTGTAGAGGACGACGTTTTCGCTGAGAAACTTGGGCTCGTGCGCGACTTTGTAGGTGTCGAGTTCCAACTCCACCGCTACATGCCGCCATCGGCGCTTTGCCACAAAAGCCAGCTTGGGGCCGACACGGTTGGTGGCGACGAGATGGCCAAAGACGTTGCCGGGAACGCCGCGAGCTGAGGTGCTGATGCATGGCGCCGCCCAGGCGATGGGATCGCGCTCGAAGTTCACGCTGTGGAAGGCGATGTCGAGTTCGTGGGGAAGATGGGCCGGCAATTCGGTCTCGAGTTGGTCGGAGGCTGGAGACGTGAACTTTTTCCAGATGAGCCACGCCTGAACCTTCGCGAGGCGAAAGAGCTTCGGCCCAAAATAGGCGATGCAAAGCAGGAGGATCGAGAAGACGATCAGCGCGAGAACCGGATCCTGCTTGATCAGAATGAGGCCGCCGATCACTGCGGCATCCTCGCCGAGACTGAGGGCGATGTTGGAGAAAGGCTCGGGTGAATGGTTGGCGACCAGGCGCACGCCGGCCTTCATGCTGTGCGTGGCGAAGGTGGCGCCGCCGGCGAGGAGCGCGGCGATGACGTCGAAGACCGGGTCGGGACGGCCGAGGACCTTGATCGCGAGAAAGGCGCCGCCGACCGGCCGGATGAAGGTGTGGACGGCGTCCCACAGCGAATCGACCCACGGCACTTTGTCGGCAAAGAACTGGAGGAGGTAAAGGGTGCCGGAAATGGCGAGGATCGCGGGATGCGCGAGAATGGCCAGATCAGGATGGGTCTGGCTGACGTCGATCCAATGCTGCTGGATGGCCAGGCCGGTGGCGAAGACCGTGAGGTAGAGGTTCAGGCCCGCGAGCGACGCGAGGCCCAGGGCCATGCCCAAGGTTTGGAGCTGTTCCATGGCGGAATATGCCCCTGCTCTTTGTTTCTACAAATGGAAACTGGATCCGCCGGATTCGACCTCGTCGATCACCGGATTGGTCAAGGCGCCGATGCCCTCGATGTCGATGGTGACGGTATCGCCTGCGCCCAGCCAGCGTGGCGGAGTGCGGGCCATGCCGACTCCCTGTGGCGTCCCGGTGAGGATGACGGTGCCGGGCACCAGGGTGGTGCTGCCGCTGAGGAACTCGATAATGGTGGCGACATCGAAAATCATGTCGTTGGTTGACGAGTCCTGGAGGGTCTCCCCATTGACGGTGGTGCGGATTCGCAGGCCGTTCGGATTGGTGATCTCGTCAGCCGTCACGAGGCAGGGACCGAGTGGGGCGAAAGTGTCGAAAGACTTGCCGCGGCACCATTGCGTGCCGCCGCCCTCCCTCTGCCAGTCGCGCGCGCTCACATCATTCGCGCAGGTGTAGCCCAGAACGTATTCGAGGGCGCGCGCGCGCGGGACGTTTTTCGCGGGCCGGCCGATGACGACCGCGAGTTCGCATTCGAAGTCGACCTTGGCGCTGCTCATCCAGCGAGGCAGCACGATCGGCCCACCGGGATGCTGGAGGGAGCCGGGGTTCTTGAAAAAGAGCACGGGGTATTCTGGCAGTGGAGCGTTGGTTTCCGCGGCGTGCTGGCGATAGTTAAGCCCGATGCAGAGGATGGCAGCCGGGTCGAGTGGCGCGAGCAAACGGGATACGGGAGCCGGCTCCCCGGTGGAGACAAGGCCTTCGAGAAGCGTGCCGCGCAGCTTGGTGGGTGAGCCGTTGCCGTGGTCTTGTGCGTAACCGATTTCACCAGTGGGGGATTGATAGCGGATGATTTTCATGAACGGGAATAAGGGGAAAGAAACGCAGTTTCGAAATCCGGATCAGATTTTAATACGATGGGGCGGGAGATTGGAAGGCCGGGAGCTTTTCGGATTTCGCTCGTTCAGGCCATTCGAAATTGTCGCGAATTTCGGGATGTGGATTTCGACTTTCGACCGGCCTATTTTCTTCCACCTCTGACGAGGGCCATTTTCACCGGACAGAATTGGTGTGCGTCCTCAGCAGTGAAGTGCCACCACTCGTCGCGCAGCCCCCTGAAACCGGCAATTTTCATGGCCGTCCGGAGGGCGAGCACATGCGCCGCGACGGCCTCGTCGGCGCCCTCGTAGGCGGACTTTGCCGCGACGGTGAAATCATCGAAATCCGTCGGCATCTTTTGCTCGCGCCCTTTGCGGTCGACCAGGGTGACGTCGACGGCCGCGCCCCACGTATGCCACGAGCCGCCGGAGGAAGGGGAAGCGACGAATTCCGGGTTGGGCGACGCCTTCCACAATGCCTCGTGCGCCCACGCCGGACGATAAGCGTCCCAGATTTTCAGCCCGAAACCCTGCCGGCGCAGTTCCTCCTGGGCACGCTGGAGGCGCACCGCGACGCTCTTGCGCAGGAAGCACCGGGCTTCAGGGGGGTAGATTTGCTGATGCGTGAAATTGCGCGTGGTCGCATAGCGCAACTCGTAGAATATCGTCGGGTAGATCTTCGTGACTTCGACCATCGACTCGCCGCGCCGGCTGCAGATGACCGGCTTCGGTATGGCGGATTTCTTCTCTGCCGCGGAGCCCGGCAGCGGGAGAAAGAGGGGCGAGGCCAGCGCGAGATGGAGGATCTTCTTCCATGGGAAAGGCATGTGGGCGCGGACACTAGGCGGGGGTGGGGAGCAAGGCAATTTCCTTGTCCGCGGAGAGGGTGCTCCTAAGCTGTCCACGTGACAAACGATGCCGATCTCGCGGTGAAACCGCTCGAATAACCAACGCCCGGTGCTGCCAAGCCAAAGTCTGCCCTCGGAGCGTTTGACCATGCCAAGCCGGAGCGCTGTCCGGTATGCGTCCAACGGATTGGTCTTTATCGGCGCATTGCTTCTCGGCTGCGTTTGTTTCGATCGATCCCTGCCGTATCCCGATATTCCCACGGCGGGCGAAAAGATCCGCTACCTCGCGCTCCATGGCCGGGAGTACGACACGAGTTTCGTCGGATCGAGCCGGGTCAATTTTCAGATTCTCCCTTCCATCTTCGATCAGACGCTGGCCGCGAGCGGCAGGTCGTCGAAGTCGTTCAACGCGGGCATTCTCGGGATGCGACCACCCGAGCAGGGCTTCTATCTGGAACATGTGCTCCGGCAGCCCCACGACCGGTTGCGCTGGGTATTCATCGAGCTCACCAGTATCGAGGCCCGCACCCCCAAAAGCCGGACGGGGAGCGCCCGCTTTGCCTATTGGCACGACGCGCGGCGACTGGGCCTGCTCTGGACGTGGTGCCGGGGAGAGTGGGCGGTGTTGCGGGCTGAAGCGCGGAGTGAGCAGGGCTCGGCGAGTCAGATCTCCATGGCGAACTATTGGGAACCGCTTTCCGTTTGGTTCGGGCACCTGCCTCCGTTTTTTCGAAGGACGGCCAATCTGGGCCGTGCATCGTTTCTTGCGGAACGATGGGCGCTGCCCGCTCCCGAACGGACCAAGCAAAAAAATAAATGGCGGGCTCTGGGCAAGGACCGGGACGGCTGGATGCCTTCGGGTTCGCCGGAAGTGATGAATGAACAGGAACAGACGCTCTATCGGCAATCCTATGAAGCCTGCCTGACCCACCCCGCGGTGCATTTTAACAATCCAGCGAGCGATGCGGCGACGCAGGCGATGATGGATGCCGTGGTCCGAATGGGCGCGACACCGATCTTTTTCGTGCCGCCGATGACCAGCGAACGGATCTACTGTCCGCCGCCGGAAATGAGTGAAAAAATGATCATCTGGAATTTCGCGGACCCGCTGCGCTACCCGGAATTATTCGCGGCGGAAAACCATCTTGACCCCATCCATCTGAATGCCGCCGGTGCGGAAGTCTTTTCGCGGATCCTGGCCCGGCGATTTGCGGAATTCGCCAAGTGATGGCGACTTTTTTCATCCTCGCGTCGGTGCTCTATCCCAACCCGGATTGCCATGCTCTTCGTTGAGTTTCGCTTCCTCGTCTTTTTCCTCATCGTCTTCAGCGTGCATTGGCCGCTGCGGACGAACACGGCGCGCAAGTGGTGGTTGCTCCTCGCGAGCCATTTTTTCTACGCCTGCTTTTTCATCGGAGATCCCGCGATCTTTTGGGACCATCTGCGCCAGGGCCACTGGTCGCTGTTTCCCGCGGGGTGGTGGTTCCCGGCGGTGCTTTGGGGTTCGACCTGCCTCGACTATTTTGTGGGCCTCGGGATCGCGGGTTCGTCCAGCGAGGCCCGGCGCAAGGCCTGGCTCCTGGCGAGTCTCGGCGTGAATCTGGGCGTCCTCGCGTTCTTCAAGTATTTCAATTTCTTCATCGGGTCGGGGGCCGAACTGCTGGCCTGGATCGGGCTGCCGACCTCGGCCCACACGCTGAACATCATCCTGCCGTACGGAGTGAGTTTCTACACGTTCCAGTCGATGAGCTACTCGATCGACGTGTATCGCCGCCGTTTGGAGCCCATGCGGCGCTTCCTCGATCTCGCATTCTTTATCTCGTTTTTTCCACAGCTCGTCGCCGGACCGATCGTCCGCGCCATGACCTTCCTGCCTCAGGTGTTCGAGAAGCGCGTGTGGGCGAATGTCCATTTCCGCGGCTGCGTGACGCTTTTCTTCATCGGTTTCGTGAAGAAGGCATGCGTGTCGGAATTCGTCGCGCCATCAGCCGATCAGTTCTTCGCGGCGCCGCAACAATACAGCCATCTCGGTGCGATGATCGGGGTGTTCTTCTACGCGGTGCAGATTTACTGCGACTTCAGCGGGTACACTGACATGGCGATCGCGACCGCCCGGCTGCTGGGGTACGAACTCACCGTCAATTTCGCTTTCCCCTATTTCTCGGTGAATATCACCGAATTCTGGCGGCGCTGGCATATTTCGCTCAGCACCTGGTTGCGCGATTACCTCTACATCTCGCTCGGGGGTAATCGTGGCGGGAAGCTCTTCACCTATCGCAACCTCATGCTGACCATGCTCCTCGGCGGCTTGTGGCACGGAGCTTCATGGAATTTTGTCATCTGGGGTGGGCTGCATGGAGTTGCGCTCATCGTCCACCGTGAATGGACGCGGCTCACGGAAAATGCCGGCGTTCTGTTCCAGCGCGTGTTCGCGGTGCTGGCCGTGCCGCTTACTTTCTTCTGGGTCTGCGTGACGTGGATCTTCTTCCGGGCCGCGCCGACCTACAACGCCAAGACCCACGTGCTCGAAGCGACCGGTCTGCAAAACGCCTGCCACGCGCTCAAAGCCTTCACCTTCACCGGTGGCCGCGGCAAAACCGATTTCGGTTGGGAATGCGCCGGGGTCTTTGCCGTTCTCGCGTTCCTGCACTGGATCAATTCGCGACACCTGATCGCACCGCTTTGGCGGCGACTCCCGGATTGGGCGTGTGCGGCACTGCTGGGTCTCGGGACCGCCGTCGCGCTCCTGTTTGTCCCGGTGAAATATAAGCCGTTCATCTATTTTCAGTTTTGATCGGAAGTTGGGCGAAGAGGTCGAAAGTCAGAAGCCGGAGATCAGAAAACGACTCCGCGCGGGACCTGATCTCTGATCTCTGACTTCTGACCTCTCGCTTTCTTCCTGGCATTACTCCGGCTCTGCCCGGCGTTCGTCCGCGCGACCGCCGAGGTTGCCATAGCGATGGTAGTCGAAGCTGATGCTCTGCTCGCGCAGACACCAGAGCAATTCCACCCGACCCTCGCCCAGCACCGGCGCATCCGCCAGATGCACATTCATTTCCGTGGCTGCCTCGCGGAGTGTTCGCGAAATTCGTTCCGGGGCCGCGAAGCGGATGCGTTCGACGCCGCCGGCACGCAGTGCGGTTTCCAATTGGGCGTCGCTTTCCTCGAGGAATTCGATGCTGCCCGCCCATGAATCGGTCAGGTCGTCGAGCGTCTGCACCGCCGGTGCATTGGCATCTGGCGGTGTGCTGACGAGAACGCGGCATCCGGCGGCCTGGGCTGCGCAGACGCGGGCGAAGATCTCGAAGAAAGTATCGGCCGGGTGGATGCGGACGCGGATCTCGCGAAACGGCAGGTAGCGGCGGAAATTGTCCTGGCCGAGCAGGCGAAAGTGGTCGTGCTCGCGACCGAACTCCTCGCGCGCCCAGCGATCGTAGCTCGCGATGGCGGTCAGCAGGCGCGCCACTTGTTCCGGCGGAGCGCTGATTTCCACGGCTTTTAATCTTTCGGTCAGATCGCGCAAACGGGGATGTGCGATTGGTTCGCCACCGGTGGCGAAGGGCTGGTCAACGAACGTCATGAATTGGGCGACGTAATTTGGCCCGCCGGCTTTCATTCCCGGCCCAAAGGATGATTTGCCCATGCCGCCGAACGGTTGGCGCAGCACGATCGCACCGGTGGTTGGGCGATTGATGTAGAGATTGCCGGCGCGGATGCCACCGCGCCACTCCGCCTGCTCGCGCTCATCGAGCGATTCGAGGCCCGAGGTCAGCCCGTATCCCGTGGCATTTACCAGGGCGATGGCCTCGTGGAGCGTGGTGAAACGCATGACCCCGAGCACTGGACCGAAGAGTTCGGTGAGGTGGGTGAAGTTCCCGGGCGATACGTCCCACTTGACGCCCGGCGACCACAGGTTGGGGTTGCCGGCGGATGGTCGCGGGTCGACAGCCCAGGATTCGCCGGGTTCCAGCGTGGTCAACCCGCGGCGCAGGTCACCCGCCGGCGGACCGATGAGCGGGCCGACGCGCGTCGCCAACTCCCACGCTGACCCGACCGGGAGACTCTGGACGGCATCGACGAGCAATCGCTTGAACGGCGGGTCGTCGTACACTTCTGCTTCGAGCAGGAGCAGGGAAGTCGCCGAGCACTTCTGCCCGCTGTGGCTGAAGGTCGAATGCAGGACGTGCTTTACGGCCTGGTCGCGGTCGCTCAAGGCGGTGACGATCGTGGCGTTCTTCCCGCCCGTCTCGGCGTAAAGCCGCAGATCCGGCTGCGCGCGAAGCAGGCGCCGGGCGGTGTCCGTGCCCCCGGTGAGAATAGCGGCGTCCACCCCGGAGTGCGTGACCAGGTGCTGGCCGGCGCCGGCGCCGGCGCACGGGAGAAATTGAAGCGCCGCAGGTGGGACACCCGCACGCCAAAAGCACTGGCAGAGTTCCCACGCCACGAGCACGGTGTCGCTTGCGGGCTTGAGGATGACGTGATTGCCGGCCGCCAGCGCCGCGGCGATCCCGCCGCACGGAATGGCGATGGGAAAATTCCACGGAGGCACCACGACCACCACCCCGAGTTCGCAGGCACCGGCGCCCGGCAACTCGAAAAAATGCCGCGCGGAAGCGCGATAGAATTCGACGAAATCGATCGCTTCGGAAACCTCCGGGTCTGACTCGGCGAGTGTCTTTCCGCCGTTGGCCAGCGCGGCCCAGAGCAGCTCACCGCGCCGTTGCCGAAGCTCCTCGGCGACCTTTCCCAGGATCATGGAACGCCATTCGATGCTGAGGGCACGCCAATCCGCAGTCTGGCTGCGAGCGAAGGCCACGGCGCGATCCACGTCTGCCTCAGTGGCAAGGGCGTAGCGCGCGACTTCCACGCCGGGACGCGATGGGTCAAGGCAGGGGCGCGTTTCGCGTCCGGTATAAATCTCCGCGCCTCCGAGCGCCAAGGGCAATTCCTGCCGGCTGGCCTCCTGCCGATGGACCAGGTGATCCGCCCATTCCGAATTCTGGGGCAGCGCGAAATCGGTGTCCGGCTCGTTCACGAATTCCGTCCAGGGCATCTCTTCGTGAGGCGCCGTGGCCAGGGGACGGAGGCGGTTTTGCGGGCGGTGTGGGGCGTCGGAGATTCCGAGGCGAAAGGCGGCGCGAAAGCCCTTTTCCAGCGCGTTCCATTCTTCACTGCCGACCCTCAACCGGAAGGCGTGGCGGAGGAAATTGTCCGGGCCCGTGTTTTCATCGAGGCGCCGGATCAAGTAGCCAATCGCGTGGAGAAATTCCTCCTTCCGGCAGGCCGGGGCGTAAAGCAGGAGATTATTGGAGCGCTCGAAGAGCGCGCGGCGCTGGTGGTTGGCCATGCCTTCGAGCATCTCGAACTGCACACGGTCACCGGCCTGTGCGTCCTCGGCGAGGAGGAGCCCGAACGCCACGTCGAAGAGATTGTGCGAGGCCACGCCGATGTGGATCGCGTGCAAGTTTTTTGCCGTGATTGATTCCGCGAGCATCCGCTTGTAGTTCGCGTCGGTCTCCGCCTTGGTCTTGAAGGGGGCCTGCGGCCAGCCGCGCACGGAGGCCTCGACACGTTCCATTTCCATGTTCGCGCCTTTCACGATGCGAACGGTGATCGGGCTGCCGCCCCCCGCGACGCGCTGGTGGGCCCAGGCGTGCAACTCGCGCAGAACCCGGGCCGAATCGGGAACATAGGCCTGGAGCGCGATCCCCGCGTTCACCTTTTCCAGACCGGGCCGTTCCAGCGTCCGCATGAACGCTTCGGCGGTGAGACGCATGTCACGGTATTCCTCCATGTCGAGGTAGAGGAACTTCGCGACGAGCCGTCCGTCGGCTCTCATGAAACTTCCGCTCGCCGCGGCGCGATAGAGCGGCTCCAGTCTGTCGCAAAGGACCTCCACAGTCGAGGCACGGGCGAGCGCCGAGACTTGGGAATGGAGCGTCGAGATTTTGACCGAGAGACACTCGATGTCTGGCGAGGCGAGCGCTTCGAGATAGCCGCGTGACCGTCGTTGCGCTTCCTCCTCGCCGAGCAACGCTTCACCCAGAAAGTTGACATTCATGCGCAACCCTTCGCTCTGCCGGGCCCGCAGATGCCCGGCGAGAACCTCGGGCTCGGCGGGCAGGACGACATTGGCGGTTTCCTGCTGCATGTGCCCCTTGACCAACGGTACGGAAACGCCGGGCAGCCATCCGCCGAACGTCTGAAATCCGCGCAATAGAGCGCGGTCGAGCGGACTGAAAAAGCGGGGCACGCCCTGCACGTCGAGGATATGCGTGAACTGCTCGGCGACGCGTGCCGGCGAATGCGCGCGAAAGGCGCGATCCGTCAATTGGACGAGCGTGGCTTTATCCTCTGGCACCTGCAGCATGCGATCGAGCTCGGCCTGCTGCCGGCGTTCGGAAGGCGTCTGCAAGGCGCGGGCGTTTTCCTGGAGTTCCCGCGCCAGGGCTATGGCGCGCTCGATCAGGTTGGGATCGAAGTCAGCATTCATAGCGTCCTACGCTCCGCGTTGCTTGGCTGGCAAGCAAGGATTCTGAGAGGGGGTGGGGGGGGGGTTCGTGGTTTCGTGGTTTCGTGGTTTTGGGAGTGATGGAGTGATGGAGTTGGGGAGTGGGGGTTGCCGCGCGGAGCGTCGTCCAAAATCTTTGTCATCCTGAGCCGTATCTATGCAGTTGAAAGAGGGTGCCACCGTTTGGGAGTTGTTGGGGTGTGAAGAAGAACCAACTGCAAAGCCACAAGGCTTCGACTCACCAAAGGGTGACGGAAGCATATGAACTGAAAACGCGGAAAAAAACCATTCGGATTACCACGACGGAGCAGAAGCTCAGCGCGCATGCGGGGCAGGCGTCGTTTTGGGGTTATCTGGCCCGATGCAAAGTGCGGGAGTTGCTCGCGGCGGTATTGCCCCATCGGCCGACCAGTCCCAACGCGCGACCGCCGGTGGAGACGGCCTTGGGGTTCATCGCCGGGATTGTGGCCGGGGCCGACAAGCTGGCGCGGATCGGCCACTTGCGTGGCGACCCGGTGCTGCCCGAAGTTTTGGCCATTGATCGGATGCCCAGCCAGTCGCGGCTCTCGCGCTGGCTGGCGCTCTTTGAGAGCGCGGGCCAAAACCTGGAGGTTTTTCGCCGCTTGTGGCACTGGGGGATGAAGCAGTTGCCCTGCCGCCCGGGTGGCTACACCCTGGACCTGGACTCGACGGCGCTGCTCCACGAAGACGGTCACCAGGAAGGGGTGCGTGTCGGCCACACCCGCCTGGGCCTGAAGCCTTGTCTGCACCCGCTGTTGGGGGTGTTCTCCGAGGTCAAGCTGGTCGTGCAGTTCTGGCTGCGCGCGGGCAACGCGCACTGTGCCAGCAACCCGTTGGGCTTCACCCATGAGTTGCTCTCCAATCTGCCGCGCCACGTGCGCTTGCGGCTCATCCGCGTCGACAGCGGCTTTCATTACGATCCGTGGCTGACGCTGCTCGAGGCCAAGGGCCTGCGCTACATCGTGGTCGCCGATCTGAGCCAGCGCGTGCAGCACCTCATCAAAGAGGAAACGCGCTGGCAACCGACCGCCGTGCCCGGAGTCGAGGTCACCGATCTGCTCTACGAGAGCCAGTATGCCACGCGCCCGCGGCGCATGGTCATCCTGCGGCGGCGTGTGGCGGATGAGCGCGGCGGGGGCAAGCTGTTGCTGTCCTGTCCCGGTTACAAATTTCAGGCGCTGTTGACCAACCTGCCTTGGAGCGTCGGCCCACTGGAGGTCTGGCGCGACTACAACGGTCGCGCCGGCATCGAGAGCGTGATTAAGGAACTGCGCGGGGGCTTCGGGGTGGCGGGGCTGTGTTGCCAGAAGTTTTGGGCCACCGAGGCTGCGCTCAGCCTGGCCGTGTTGACCTACAACTTGGTCATCCTCTTCATGCGGCACTTGGGCTGGCTGGATCGGGTCAGCATCGGCACCCTGCGCTACCGACTCTTTGGCTGCGCAGGAATCATCAGCCGCCCGCAAAACCGCACCACCATCAAGCTGGGGATCCCACCGCCGCAGCGAGCGTGGTGGCGCCAAGTCTGGGAGAAGATTTTAAGCCCATTCCCCAACTGCAATGCAGTTGCCCAGTCCCCATGAAACATCCCTGAAAATACCACTCCAAATGCATAGATACGGCTGAGGACCCAAAGACGAAAGGCCGTCATCATCAGTGCGGAGATGACGTGTGGCACTCGGAAACTCTCCCTCTCCCTCTTCATCTTAATCTTCGTAGCACTGATTTCCAACGAGTTACGGACCACGTCATTAGCAGCGAAGCGAAGGACCTGTGATCTCTTCCGGTCATCTACAATTGTGCTGGTGAAGAAAGGCAGAGATCGCAGTTGCTTCGTTCCTGCCAAAGAACCTTAGAAAAGAGGGGATCCAGCGAATCACGCGAATGAAGAACTCCGCTATTCGTGTCATATAACGCCACGAACGCCCTCTGGCTGGCCGTGCGCCTTCACGCTCAGTCCAGCTTTCGCAATTCACTCCTCACCAGCCCGACCAATCTCCTGACAGTCGCCGCGTCGAATTGAAACCGGCACCCCGCCGCCGCAAACAATTCCGGCAGTGGCCGCGAGCCGCCGATCGCGAGGGATTTTTTGTAATCGGAGAGGGCCCTGGCCCAGTCGCTCCTGGAGTTTGCCCACACCTGGAGCGCGCCGAGCTGCGCGATGCCATATTCGACGTAGTAAAAGGGCAACGTGAAGAAGTGCAATTGGCGATGCCACAGATGGGTGCGGGCTTCGTCGTGAACGCCCCAGTCCACATCACCGCCAAATCGATCCATGAGCGAGTTCCAGGCGGCGGCGCGCTCCGTTCGCGTGTGGCCCGGATGCGTGTAGATCCAGTGCTGAAACGCGTCCCCCGTCGCCACCCATCCGAGGGTGCCGATGATGCCCTCGAGGTGGGAACGACGGGCGCGGGCGGCCTCGGGCGGAGCGTAGAATTCTTCGAGGAACTCATTACCGAGCAGCTCCATGCTCATCGACGCGACTTCGCAAAACTCGATGGGGGGAGCGCTGCGATAGGCCAGCAGATCCTCGTCGCGCACGGCGAACGCGTGAAACGCATGACCCGCCTCATGCAGGATCGTTTCCACGTCGCGCTGGTGGCCGACGGCGTTCATGAAAATGAACGGCAACCGCGCTTCGGCGAGATTGCATTGATAGCCGCCCGGAGCCTTCCCTTTGTGGTTTTCCAGGTCGAGCAGATGCAGGTCCTGCATTTGCCGAAAATTGTCCGCCAATCCGCTGTCCATCCTGTCGAAAATCCGCTGGGTCCGCGAGACCATCTGTCCGACTTCGTCAAACGGCTTGAGCGGCGGGCGGTTTAACGGGTCCACCGCCAGATCCCATGGCCGCAGCCTGTCCAGGCCGAGTTGCTGGCGGCGTTGCGCCTGTAGTTCGCGCAGGACAGGAATGACTTCGCTGGCGACCGCATCGTGAAATGCCCTGCAGTCCTCAGGCGTGTAATCGAAGCGGCCCATCCGGCGGAAGGCGAAGTCACGGTAATTCGGGAAGCCGGCGTTCGCGGCCATGCGCTCGCGCAGCTTCAGCAGCTCATCAAACTGATCGTCGAACTTCGCGCACTCCTGGAGCCGCCGGTCCGCAACCAGTTCCCACGCCTCCTGGCGCAATGGACGATCCGGCTCTTCGAGCAGCTTGCCCATTTGGGCCAGCGTCTTTTCCTCGCCGCGAAAACTCACGGTCAGCGCGCCGCTAAGTTTCAGGTATTGCTGGGAAAGTTGGGCCTCTTCCGTTTCCAGCGGCACGTTTTCCTCGCGGAATAATGCGACGCGATTCCTGATATCGCGGAGGAGCACTTCGTAACGCGGCCTCGGCAATTCGGCCTGCAACGGGTGGCCGGTGAGCAGTCGCTCCAACTGAAATTGACGCGCCTTGGTCTGCGGGTCGATGTGTTCGACGAAATGCAGGTAGGCTTTTTCCGCCTCGGCGCTGTCGGTATGGCACGTCATGGCGATGTACCGCCGGCTCGACTCTTCATCGAGGGCGGCCGTCAATTCGCTCCAATCGACGAGCCAGCGTTCCAGCTCGGCGACCGTGGCGCACTGGGCGCCGAGCGTCTCGAGTCGGTCGAAAAGCGGGGCGAGTTGCGCCCAGTCGCCAGGATCGATATTCGCCGGCACGAACCTGCGCGGCTGGCCGGCGGGCAAGCTCCCGAACGGGAGCAGGCTCATTTCAAATGCTCGCGCAGGAATCGGAAGAAGTTGCCATGCATAACGCCGTCGATATCGCTCTGCGCATAACCGCGCTTGGCGAGCAGCGTCGCGACGTTTGCCACGTCGGCGATGCTATTGAGGTCCATCGGCGTCTGCTCGGTGCCGAAGCCGCCATCGAGATCGGTGCCGATACCGACGTGCCGGGCATTTCCGGCGATCTGGCAGATGTGATCGATGTGCTCGCAGATTTTCTCGATCTTGAGTCCGAATTCCTCCGGCCGGGAGCGCCGGTGCACCCAGCCGTGGACCATCATGATCGCGTCGAACGCCATGCCGATGACCGCGCCGCGCTCGACGAGCACTTTGATCTGTTCATCGGTGAGCTGCCGGTTCCAGTTGGCCAGCGTGCGGCAATTGTGATGGCTCGCCCACAGGGGGCCGGAGTAGTGGCCGAGGGCGTCCCAGAAGCTTTCGTCGCAGAGGTGCGTGACATCGAGAATGATCCCGAGCCGCTCCATTTCCTTCAGCAGTTCGCGGCCTTTTGGCGGAAGCGGCCCGGCGTCGTCCGTGCCATGGCCATAGATGCCGGGTCCATAGTGCACCGGCCCGAGCGCGATCAAGCCGTCGGCCCGCGATTTTTCGAGGTGCCGCCAGCTCAGGATCGAGTCGGCGCCTTCGAGGCTGAGCAGGTAACCGATGGGCAATTTTGCCGCTTCCTCGTCCGTCGCGCTCTGCCAGCGAGCGGCGTGCGCCTCCACGTCGGGCCACGTGCGGAGCTGCACCATCTCGCCGCAATCCTCCATCACGCGGTAATACGCGAGTTGACCCTGGGTTTGGGCCCACGCCTGTTCCGGGCTGCGCCAGCCGGGGAGATTGTGAAATCGCGGCGCGTAGCGCCCGATCTGCGTCGCCACGATGACACCGAATCGTCCGCGTCGCAGCTCGGGGAAGCAGACGGTATTGCGACCGCGATGCCGCTCACCATCCGGGGCGATGAATTGCGAGGACAGTTCGCAGCGGCGGAGATTTTCCTGCGTCCAGCGTTGGTCGCGATTGAACTCCATGGCATTCATGGAGATGTCGAGGTGGCAGTCGAAGATCAGTCGGGGGGCGCTCATGATGTGGGTGGTCAGATTAAGGGGTTTGTGCGCACGACTTCAATCGTTGCGTGGATTTGGGGGTGGGGAAGTGGCGGGTGGAGGCTCTGTCTTTGGCGGGGCCGCGATGACGGTGAGCCAGAGTTGGTCGGTCGAATCAATCACCAAATCGGTGAAGCCCTGGATGGCGTTTCTGGCGTCTCCGGTCACGCTCATGAAATAGGGAACCACGTGTTCTGTGCCGGATTCGGCCTCGCGGAGGACGAGTTGCAGTGTCTGGCTGACCGGGGCCGCGCCGGCCTCGGCGACAAATTTCAAAGTGACGTCGCCATCCTTCTCCGGCACCTCGACTTCTGGCGCCGACACTTTTTCCGGGAGGCCCCGGGCGGCGAGTTGGAGTTTCGTTTTGAAGCCGTTGACTCGCTTCACCGCCACTTTCACTTCGGCGGTCTTGCCCGCCGTCACGCTCACCGCGTGGCCGACCGCCATGCCCGTGACCGCCGGGATCGCTTCGGAAACCGTGAGGCGATAGACGTAGTCCGGGCCGCCGTGATGCGTGACATCCCCGATCGCGGCGAAAAAGACGCCGTCGCTCGGCGCGGTCCAGGCGATCCGCGGATCGTGCGAGCCCTCGGCGTCGTCGTTCCGGGCGAGTTCCTTGCGTTCCTGATTCTCGATTTTCAACCACGCGTCGAGCGCCGACCCCGTGCGTTCGGCGATGACGTTGAACTCGTAAGCGCACTTCTTGACCGCGGTGAAGGCGATTCGATCTTCATCTCCCGCCTTGCGGATGCAGCCGGCCGCTGTCCCGGGAATGGAGATCGGCGGAGGCGCGGCGCCCTCGGGTTTCGGCCCGGCCGATTCGGCCCCCAGTGTGGAGTCGCGCGGCACAGGCGCGACGCCGGTCGTCAGGTGCAGGCGGTAGACGCAGCCTTCCCCGCCGGCGAGGGCCACGCTCGAGCCGGCGGGATAGACGAAGCCCATCACTTGCACGATGAATGTGCCGTCACGCGGCGCCGGCCAGACGAGCAGGGGGTCGAGCGTGCGCCCGTCGTCGTGATTAAAGGCGAGTTCATTGCCGTCCGGGTCCACAATGCGCAGCATCCCATCGAACGCGGACGCGAGGACGTAGGCCTCGACTTTGGCGGTGAGGGTTTCGCCTTTTTTGAGAGTCACCGCGAACGAATCTACGTCAGCGGGTTTGTCGAGGCGGCCATTGATCGTGGCCGGCAGTTTTTCCACCTTTTGCGGCGACCGAAAATCGTCGTTCGGCTCGACCTCGAGGGTCTCGGGTTCGCGCGAAACGATGAAGAAACGCGGCGGCAGCGCGCCCTTTTCATTGAAGATGCGGACCAGATGCGGGCCGGGAGCGGCGTCCGCGGCGATTTCCACGTCGAACTTCCATTTGGTTTTCGAGGGATGAAACGTGATGCCCGGCGCATCGACCCAGACCTGCGACGGCCACGCATCGAGTTTTCCCGCGGCGGTGACCGAGACCGTGGTGCCTTGCGCGCCGGCCACGGGGAAGAGGTGAGGGAGCGTCAACTCCGCCGCGCCGGCCGCGGCGCCGCAGCACATCAGGAAAACGCCCGCGAGACGCGATGCAGACACGCGGCTAGACGAAGAGTTCCTTGATCAGGTGGCCGTCGTTGACCAGGGAAATCGGCCGCCCGGTGGTCGTGGTGAGCACCTGATTCGGGTCGATGCCCATCTTCGTGTAGAGGGAAGCCGCGAAATCCTCGGGACGATAGACATTCTCCGCGGCGTGGTAGCCTTTCACGTCCGTCGCGCCGACGATCTGCCCGCCAGGAATACCCGCGCCGGCCATGAGCACCGACATGGCAAACGGCCAATGGTCGCGGCCCGCGCGCTCGTTGACCTTCGGCGTGCGGCCAAATTCGCCGAGGGCGATGACGAGGGTGTTTTCCAGCAGCCCGCGCTCGTGCAGATCGGTGAGGAGCGCGGAGAGCCCCTGGTCGAACTTCTTCACCTTCTCGCCCTTGTAGTTCTCGAAAAGTTTCACGTGGTCGTCCCAACCGCCGTTGTTGATCGTCACCCACGAGACGCCGACCTCGACGAGGCGCCGGGCCATGAGCATGCGCTGGCCCATGTCGTGGCGGCCGTAGCGGTCGCGCACCTTCGCGTCCTCGCGGCTGATATCGAACGCGGCCTGCGCGCGCGAGGAGGACACGAGATCGAAGCCCTGCTGGTAGAAACGGTCGAAGACCACCGCCGGATCGTCGACGAGCTTGTCATTGAAACGCTGGAGGCGATCGAGCGAGGCGCGCAATTCGCGGCGCGTCTCGACGCGGCCCTCGGCGATATCCGCCGGCACGACCACGTCGCGGACCTGGAAGCCCGCGGCGTTCGGATCGCCGCCGATGACGAAGGGCGCATGCTGGCCGCCCAGAAAATTTGGGCCGCCCGAGCGGGTATTGCTCGGCATGGCCATGTAGGCGGGCAGGCCGCTGCGCACGCCACGATCGTAGGAAACCATGGCGCCGAACGACGGATGAAAGGTGACGAACGAGCCGCAGCCGACCGGGACCGGAGTCGGCGAGCCGGTCATCATGTAATGATTGCCGCCGCCGTGGTTGGGATCCTTGTGGGCGATGGAGCGGACGACGGTGAACTTGTCGAACGCCTTGGCCAGTCCCGGCACGGCCTCGGAGAAATGCACCCCCGGCGTGCAGGTCGGGATCGTGTTGAAGGTGCCGCGGATTTCCGCGGGGGCATCGGGCTTCGGGTCGAAGGTCTCGTAATGCGACGGCCCGCCATCCAGCCAGATCATGATGCAGTTGACGTTTTTGGCCGGCGCGGCGGTGGGGCTCGCCGAGGCCCGCGCCCGGAGCAGATCGCAAAACCCCATGCCGAGCGTCCCGCCCAGGCCGATCTGGAGGAAATCGCGCCGCGAGACACCGGCACAGTTGTGGCGTAAAGGAGACATTTAGGCGTTTCTGAGTAAATCCCGTTCGGCCCGTGTTTCATAGGGGGAAATGCGGGCCGGCGTGTGGGCAGTTTCTCGGATATTGCCGCAATTCAGCACCCGTCTTGTTTTTGCCTGTATGGACCATCCGCGAAACAAGGTTGGGGCCTGCGACTGGCCTATTTTGTGAGTGTCTGGAAATCAGGACAGGCCCAGCCCGGAGGGCTCGAAAGAAATTAGCCCCGGGTCGAGGGAGTGAAACGAGCGAACACCCGGGGTTTCTTTCCAAAACAACGTCGTTCCATCCGTCCCGGCCTCCTGGCCGCATCGTTCCTTTCTCCCTCGGAGATGCGGCTTCGCCGGGACGGATGGAGCGTT
>JBBRPL010000053.1:0-50175 GCA_038228205.1 Chthoniobacterales bacterium | reverse complement strand
TCCCGAACTGGCCGGCCCAGCGCATCGCCGAGTTGACTCCGACGGCTTGGGCCGCCGCACAGGCTTCACGCTAAAAGCGTGCCGACATCCCGCCTTTTGCCGGACGGCGCGGGTGGGTTAGTATGGCGGATACGGTCCAGGCTTCATTTCGCGTGTGCTTTCTCCAATGCTTATCATGGCGGCATGGCTCTGTTTGGCATCCACCCCGCCGTGCAGGTGCCGTGCCGCTCCGGCGTGTCTCCCGCGACTGCGGGATTGCGGTCGTTAGGCGACTAGCCACGCGTATGCCGAAGTCGGCGAAACCCAAATTCTGGTTCAACGCATCTTTGCGCATTCACGACGCACCTGAACTTCACGAGGAGATCACCGCGCACCTTGGCCCGCCGACCCACTGCCACAAGAAAGGCGAACCAAAGGAACCACCCGGAAAGCATCCGTGGCCAAACAACATCTGGATTCGAGAGTCGCCGCTTCCGGAGCGCCACGATATTGGCGAGCATCTCGCTTGGGTCGCTGATTTGGCCCGCCCTCACACGACGTATCTTCGACGCCTTATCCGGCGCGGTGCCCGCATCGACATCTACATGAGCTACTGTTCCGACCACGACCATTGTGGATTCGGTCTCGACCCTCGGCACCTGGAGATATTCGTTCGTCTCGGCATCCGCCTTGAAGTATCCATCATGACATGATGACAGCGCCGAATCCAACGTCGCCTATTCAAGCGCTGCAGAGAACGGCTGCGGGGCGTTACTGAGCTTGCCGTCGTTAAGCGATTGCGACACCTTCGACAAGGCGCACCCACTTCCATTTCTGCCCCCCTCCCAATGAATGTCATCCCCCTCCCCCTGAAACTCTCACTTTTCGCTCTCGCCATCATGCTGGCGGCACTCTCAGGAACGCCGGTGGCCGCGGCGGACGCGCCGAAAGTCCTCTTCGAGGAAAACTTCTCCGGCAAGCTCGGTGAAGGCTGGCAATGGCTCCGGGAACGGCCGGAGCATTGGCGCCTGGCCGATGGATCGCTGATCATCGACACCCTTCCCGGTTCCTATTGGGAGAAACAGAACAGCGGGCAGAATACGCTCCTGCGCAAGGCCCCCGCTTCACTCCAGGACGGATTCATCATCGAAGTCCACATGGACAATTCGCCCAAGGGGCAATGGGAACACGCGGGCCTCCTGGTTTATTTCGATGGCTTCACCTTCGTCGCGTTTAACAAGGAATTCACCGGCAAGCAGTGCATCTTTGTCTTCACCCAGCAGGACGGCAAACCCATCAAAGGCCCCGGCGAAACGGATTACAAGGAAAGCGGCGTCTGGCTGAGGCTCACCCTGCATGGAACGAAGGCCACCGCCCAGTACCGGTCTTCCGAAAAAGAGCCCTGGCAACCCATCGGCGAATGCCCCATCCCGACCTCCACCAAGGAACCCCTCGTCGGCTTTCAATCCGGCTACGGGCAGGAAAAGCCGGAGCGCCAGGCGCGATTCCGAAGTTTCCGCATCCTGAAAGCGAGTGAGTGAATCTGATGAGGTTTTCAACGAACGCCATCCAGGCGCTGGGGCGCTGAGCCTGGCGCTATATTCGGAAACTGCCGCCGCCCATGATTGCCCCCGTTTCCATTCCCAAGACACCTCCCGTCCACCCATCCAAATAATACCATCCCAGCGCTGCAGCATTCCGGCGGTCACTGAGCTGGGGTCGGGCGCCGCTCGCGCAACCTGAAATCCATGAAACCACTCCATCTCATCGTTTCGCTGTTCGCCGCATCGTTCCTTTGTTCGTGCGCCAGCTATGTCACGCCCGGCCGCCAGGCCGATCTGAGCACTTTCACCGATCCGCGAGTGAAGAAGGCTTTTGTGGCGCGGCCCGCCATCAAGTTCCCAGCCAATCTCGCACTCGTGCGGATTCAGGAGAGCGGTTACCGTTCAGAGTCCGCGCAGGGGGTTGGCTCCGGCGCTTATAGTGTCGTCACGACGCGCGACATCGAAACGGAGCAGGACATCGACACGCTATCCAAGCTCCACGGCGTTGCTGGCGTGGTCACACTCAATCGCCTCCTTTTACCCAAGTCACTTTCTTCCGACCTCGATTTGCGCGAGGCCGCCGCCAAGCTTCAGGCAGACGCCGTTCTCATCTACACGCTCGCCACCGAGTTCAGCGACAACGAGGTGATCGCGCCGCTCACCACGCTCACGCTGGGCTTCGCCCCCAACCAGCACTACAAAATTCGTTCTACGGCATCGGCGATCCTCATGGACACCAAGACCGGCTACATTTACGGCGCCCTGGAGGAGGGTGATTCCCGTGCCGGGCTGACGATCGCCTGGGGCAGCAGTAATGCCATCGAAGCCGCACGCAAGAAGGCCGAGCGCGCCGCGTACGACAAGTTACTCGCCAGTTTTGATCCTTTCTGGAGCCGCATCTACAATCGCTTTCACTAAGCCTGGATCCGGAAGTGGGAACCGCGGATTTCGCGGATAGCGCGGATAAGGAGACATTAACGAAGATTCTCCCATTCTCCGATGGGGTGAGTGGCTTCGTGCGTCCGGACACCCGGATGCCTTTGAATCCGTGCCATCCGTGAAATCCGTGGTTATTCCCATCTCCGTTTTTAGGCTCAGGGACGCAATCGCGTGTCAGCCGGAAATTGCCGAGCCTGTCCGATACGCCCTTGGCAGCCGAGAGCAGCGACAGGATACCGGACCGGCGATGTGTCCCGAAGGGACAAAAGAGATTAGTCGAGCGATCCCGCGACAGCGGGAGAGCGAACACCCGGGGTTCCCTTCCCAAAAAAGCGCCTACCCTTCACGAGTTGCTGGACGTGGCGGTGGGCCTCATCTGAGCGGTGGAGTGCCTCCCTGGCCTGCTAGCCGCGCAGGTCGGGCTCGCCACACCCTCGTTGAATGGATCGGAGCTTCGGTTCTCAGGCGGATCGTCGTCGCCGGTGATTACCACGAGGGTCCGCTCATCTTCCACGGTGGGCTGGCCCTTTCACTCACCGGCCTACTCATCGTGGTATGGAGCCCGCCCTTTTTACTGTTTATCATATTTCTGCCAAAACTCCGTGGCCGTGGGAGTGTAGTTCATAGAATCACCCGGATTCTTTTCATCAGAAAGCCGTTCCATCCTCGGCAACGCCCGGAGAAACGAGATGTCGGTCGCCACCTTGGGTATCTCGAGTCTTTCCAGAGACTTGCAAGCGGCCAGGGGACTTAAATCCTTCACCGGACACTGAGCCATCAGGCATTTGAGGGGAAGAGTTGGCAGGATACCAAGGTCCACGACTTTCGAACCCGTTAGATGCAATTCCTCAATCGGCATTCCAGCGAGCGGGCCAAGGTCGCTGACCGAAGTGTAGCCGATCGAGAGATAACGCAGAGGCATGCCTCTTAACGCAGAAAGGCTCGCGATCTGTGACTTAAAGGCATTTAAGTAGGTCAATGGCATTCCGGCGAGTGGACTCAAATCATTCACGGCGGTAAAAAAGAGATTCAGATACTCCATGGGCATCCCCTCGAGAGGACGAAGATCAACGACCTGGGTTCCGTCCATTCTCAGCGATTTGAGTGACATACCCCGAAGAGGCGAAAGGTCGGACACCGGGCAATTTTCCATACTCAGTTCCATCAGCGGCATTCCTTTCAACAGGGCCAGACTGCCGATTTTTGTGTTAGAGATGTCAAGCATCTCCAGAGGCATGCCCACGAGCGGGCCCAGGTCAGTGACAGCCGTTTGTTGCATGCGCAAGCGTTTCAGGCGAATGCCCTTGAGGGGTGCGAGATTAGTCACTTTGGATCTACTCAAATCCAGTTCCGTGACCGGTAACCCTTGAAGGGAAGGAAGTTCCGAAATATTAAGAAGACGTAATTTAAAAGTCCCATTGGGCAGACGATCGATGCCATTGTCGTGACCGGTGAACGCAGCGAACGGTTTGAGCCGTGCCTTGATCGCCAAAAAATCGATGTTGGAGTCTTTCATCAGAATGGCATTCAGCGGCAGGGCTTCCCCCTCCCGCCCAGCTTTCACAATAAATGCCATCAACTCTTCCAGGCTTTCTCGCGTCAGGTCGGTGCCGTCTCCGTTGACGCGCAACAATCTCTCACAAACATCGAGACTCGCTTTTGCAGGATTGTCGGAACGCAAGGCCAGCGCCTTCCGATAGGACTCCGCAGCCTTCGCAAGCTGTTGGGTGGCTTGCAAGAGATTTCCCTGTTGGATCAAGTAGTCAGGATTTTCCGTATCCAACGACGCCGCGTAGCCAATCTTCTCCAGAGCCCCCGCGAAGTCGCCCTCTCCGACCAGCTTCCTGGAGATTTCCGCAAACGTGGGGGCCGTCTTCGCAAGATTGGCCAGGGCGTTCTCTGCACGATCCTTTTGGACGGCTGTGCGGCTGCGTTCTTGTTCGGCGTGATTACGCTCGGTCTCCGCACGGTTACGCTCACGGGTCACGTTGATCACGAACCAACCCAGCAGTGCCGTAAGAATCACCCAGGCGATGAACCCGGTGGCAAAGATGCCCCTGTTCCGCTTGATGAGCAAAGCGACTTGCTTCCCCACGCCCGCCCGTTCCGCTGTGGTGGCAAAGCCGTTTTGATAGGCAGTAATGTCATGTTGAAGCTCGGCAACGTCCTTGTAGCGGTCTCCGGGTTTCAGAGCGAGCGCCTCACGACAGACGGCGACGAGTGACTCGGGAGCCGGTCTCCTGGCTGGCGTCCAATCGATTTCACCACGGCTCACTTTGTCCACGATTTCACCGACACTCCGTCCATCCACTGGTGGACGCAAATAGAGCAACTCAAACAGGATTGCGCTCAAGCTGTAAATGTCACTGCGAACGTCCAGGCTGTCGATCTCACCACGCGCTTGCTCTGGGGACATGTAGCGGGGTGTCCCCATGATGGTTCCGTCCATCGTATTGGAACCAGGATCACCGTTTCTGACCGACACCATGCCAGGCACGGACGGAACGTCTCGTTGACCCAGCACTTTAGCGAGTCCCCAATCCATGAGAAGCACCTCGCCGAAGTCGCCGATCATGATGTTCTCCGGTTTCAGATCACGATGGATGACGTGCTTGCTGTGAGCGAAAGCAACGGCATCACACACCTTCTGAAAAATGGTGAGCAAGGCGGCCAACGGATACTTCACCACCGTTTCAGGCACCCCCTCCTTGAGCAATGCCAGCACCATTTTCAGCGTGATCCCTTTCACGAATTTCATCGTGTAGTAGGGCTGGCCCTTTTCATCGATGGCCAATTCATGGACTGGCACGATATTGGGGTGTTCGAGTTGGCCGGTAATCCTCGCCTCCTCCATAAACCGTCGGGCATCGTCGTTGGAACCGGCATTCAGCATGACCTTCATGGCGACGGAGCGGAAGATCATCGCATCGCGGGCGTTAAGAATTGCACCCATCCCACCCTTCGCCACCACTTCACCGATCTCGTATTTACGGCCGCCTGTTGGATCTTCGGGTGACACCTTCCGCACCGGGGCCGCTTCGCTCGACAAGATGGTCTGCGCCTCGATTCTCACCACCTCGATGATTGCTTCGCCAATCTGTATCCTTTGGTCGGGAAGAAGCCGAGTGGATGCAGTGACGGGCTGACCATTCACGAAGGTCCCACTACTGCTGCCCAAGTCCTCGATCATCGCTCGATCGGAGTGGATGGTGAGCTGGGCATGCCGGTCTGAAACCGAATCCACATCCAGCGGCACATCACACTCGGCATCACGCCCCACCACGTATTTCCCTGGGGGCACAGTCTTGCGCAGCAGTTCAACGCCGTCCTTGCGGATGATAATCTCGGTCTCGGGAACAGCCATGATGAGAGCTGGGGAAGGCGCTGATTCTTAGCGGAACCGCCAGTGATTGTCCACGGCCATGGCATAGCCGAGTGGGCGCCAAACACCCCCCACAGCGGTCTCACAAACGCAAGAAACGACACCCGTGGCCACAACCCCCGCCACTTCATCCACCGCTGCACAAGAAGAGAGGAAGTCACCAATGGGCAAGGAGGCCACCCTTGAGCACGCGTCGAGTCCGCCGATCGGGCAGTGCTCAGTTCATCGGGCGGCCTTATGTTGACATGCTGGAGGAAGAATTCGCGGGCCGCTCGATGTCGGGAGCACCAAACCTGAACATCCAAATGGAAGCGACGGCAGCGAGAGCCAGGGCCAATCCCCAATTTGCCTCAAACAAGAGCAAACCTCCGACCAACGGCATGGTGAGCACAATCTGGCGCTGAAACGATCCGTGACTGGCTGCGGTCAGAAGCATCCCAATGGCTGCAGCGGAGGCCACGACGCCCCCGAGGAGGTAGCGTGTCCATTCCAAAGCCAGGCCGATAACCTGTGAACCAGGAATGCGCGGCTGACAGTTGATGGCCACCAACACCATGATGCAAAAGACGAGGAGGATGAGAAAAACGAGAGCGAGTGTGGCGCGCATAAGATGGGGGGGGGTTAGATCACAGATTCATTCAGTCGGACCAGCCTTTGGGCTGACTCGCTCTTTGGGTCGAGGCCCGAAGTCGGGCGTGGGATAAACGCCAGTCTGGTCAGTCCTCCGCATCCGCAGCAGGATTTCTCTCACCTTCACTTCGTCGAGGGAACTCCCCATCCCGAAGACTTCTTGGATAAACATGAGCGTTTGGCACTCGCCACCCAAAGCGTGCAGTTCCGCGTGTCTGCCCAAGATCAGTTGAGCTTCAATGACGGAATCATTCAAAAACCTCGCAAGGCTGGAGCGATCCATAGCAGTTTTTTTATTTAAACGCCTGGGGGGGCGTCCGTGGATGCCTCCGAAGCACAAGCCCCGGTTTAGAGCCCTCTCCAGGGCAAGCCAATCTGGACGGGGCTTATATCTGACCTTTTTTCTCCGCAACATTTGGGAAAGGCGGGCGGGGGCCTGGGGACGCTCACGGGAGGGCAGCTCCCGGCGATCCTCACCCGCCTTCTACCAACTCTCTTCGTAAGGCGCAGAATTCACCGGCAGTGAGGCCTACCCTGTCCACCACATCCGGGACAAAGGGTTGCTACAGCGTCCGCAAGAACGCGACGACATCGGCCTTCTCCTGCTTTGTCATTTTGGTCTCCAGCACCAGGTTGAAGAACTCCACGGTATCTTCGAGGGTGAGGCATCGCCCATCATGCAAGTAGGGAGGGCTGTCCTTGATTCCCCTCAGCGTGAATGTTTTGATCGGCCCGTCCGAGGGTTCGGAGGTGAACCGATCGACCCGCAAGTCGTGGTATTGGTGATCGAGGAAGCTCGGACCGGAATGGCAGCTCGCGCACTGGGCCTTCCCATAAAAGAGGTCTTCGCCCCGGATCTCGCTTTCACTGCTTTGGCCCCGATCCAAGCGGCCCGTGCCCGGGTTCAGCTTCGGCGCCGGCGGAAAATCGAGCATGTTTTGCAGTTGTGCCATGTGGCTCACCTGCACCCGGTCGAGAATCATGGCTCCTTTCTTGAAAGCGTGAATCTGGTCTCCATTGAAATAGGCGGTCCGCTGCTCGAACTCCGTAAAATCCTCCACCGACCTCAGGCTGCGCTTGGAACCGTGCACCTGTTGATTGAAGACCCCGCGCAGGCTCACCGTATCCAACCGCATCCGGCGCTGCTGCGGCCGCGTATCGGGGTTCAGATGGAATTGGCCGGTGGTGTGGCCATTGACGTGACAATCGAAACAAGTGACCCCCAAGCTGGGTTGGTCGGTCTTGCGATCGTCGGTCGCGTTGAACTCTTCCTGGGGCAGAGGCGTGAGCAGCAGCCGCAGGCCATCCAATTGCACCGGCGTGAGGATATCTTTAAAGAGCGCGTAATAGTTATTGATCGAAATGACCTGTCCGCGCGACACGTCGCCCAATTCCGGCCGCTCTTGCAGAAACATCGCCGGTGGAAACTCGGGAAGAAACGCGTCCGGCAGATCGAAATCCACGTCGAACCGCTGGAGTCGCGGGAACATCTGAATCTGCATCGCCGGGAACACCTGCCCTCCGCTCGCTTGCTTGGGATGCGGCAGGGGCGGGTAGGGAAACGTTCCGTCGCTCTTGATCTGCTCCGGCTTTTGTCCCGCCAGATCTTCCCACGTTTTCCCCGCAGCCAGACGCGCCGTGGGGCCCACCGCCAGGGGTTTTCCGCGGGACATCTTGACCGCAGGGTCGAGTTTGGCCGCGAGATCATAGCGTTTCTCGAGCAATTGCTGCTGCGCCGCCATGACCTTCACTTTCATCGCCTTGTCTTCGGCGGTGATCTCCTCCGGCGTTTGCATCGGCTTCTTCGCGTTCAAAGGATCACGAGCAAAATCGAATCCTCTGACTTCGCCGGCATCGGGTTGCGTTTTGAAAACGCTCGAGGCGGCGGGTGCGTTCGGAGCCGCGAACTCCTCCGACTTGTCATGCGCCCCCAGCTTTTGTTCCGGGCGTTCACTCGGCACGGCCTGAACGGTCTGCGCATTTTGCACGGCGTCGGCCGGTGCGGGGCGGCGTGTCTGGGCCCCCGCCCCAGGCGATAGGAGCGCGGTGATGATTCCAGTGAACAAGAGCGCAGGGAGGCGGAGGATGGAAATTTTCATGGGATTGCGAGTGGTTCGAAACCGGGCGACTTGCTGCGCGCCTCTCCCGGCCTCCCTGATCCCACCGTCAGGCTCTGAACGCAGCCAGTCGCGGCACACACCTTCGTAGCCAGGTGGAAAAGGCGGCTCGGAGGGAACACACTCGTCAAAAAAAACCGCCCGATTCATTCGACGCGAGGCGGTGCATGCATCCGCCCCTCGTATCAATGGCGAAAAGGAGGTCACTATGAACACAACATCCAAATCGACCATCCTCTCCGCGGCTTTCGCGGCGATGTTAGTTATCGGCGCCCATGCGGAGGCTCCCACCCAGCCCGCCAAGCCGGGATCGCCCGGGGAGAAGCCTACTCCCAAGGAGCCGGCCACTCCCGCCAAGCCGGGCGACGTGGGCGACCCACCTCCCGCGCCCGGCGCCCCCGTTACGCCTTCGAAGCCCGGATCACCGAGCCAAAAGCCCGCCGCGCCTGATAGCCCGGAAGCTCCCAAACCCACCAAATAACCGCCGACAAACGTCGGCACCCGGCCGAGCCGGTGGCATCGCAGAGCCACCGGCTCGGTGCGTTTCCTGGAATCGTGAATCATTTGGCCGTTGCAGCGGGAACCTGTGAAAATGGTTTTACAGTTTCCCTGCGTGCTGTGAGCATCCACCCATGAAAAAGAAAACCTCCTCCCCAGCGCCTACCTCCTCCCCAGCGCCCAATAGCAATCTCCCAGTATCCAAACAGACCGCCGGCGGGATTGCCGGGGCGATTGTCGGCGGGGTGATTGCGGGGCCGGTGGGGGCGGTGGCAGGCGCGATCGCGGGGACCATCATGGGCAATCGAGCGGCTGCGGGGAAGACGCTGGTCTCGTCTGGCACGATCGCCACGGCCAAGTCTGCGGCGAAAGCGGTGAAGGACAAGTTCCCCCGCGGGAAGGGCGGATCAAAGGCTCCGAGCGCGGCGAAGGGCGAACCAGGAGAGGCGAAGGGCGCGAAAAGAACTCCGGCAGCCAAGGCGCCCAAGTCTCGGCCGAAAGCTGCCGCGAAGAGCAGCGCGCCAGCGGCGAAGAAAAAGCCAACCGCGAAGAAGACCTCGAGCAAAGGCCGGAAATAAAACAAAGGGGCGGCTGGTAAACGCCCGATTGCCGGCGATGAAGCGAACGTAGGGTGAAGTTCTTTTTATCGGCGGGCGGCCGGCTTTGTGCTCGCCCGGCCCGGCAAGTTAGCGTAGGCTGCAAAATGTCCAAGGTGATCCCCATACTTCAGGGCACGGCCATGCATTCCCACGTCACACAGACCATTCTGGATGTGATTGGACGCATTCCAGGGACGGGCGAACATAAGAGCCGAAGCCCTGCGCAGCGAGCGGAACACATCTCTTCGTCGGCTGCGGTGAAAGCAGGTTTGGCGGCTGGCACGATGGCGATGCCGCCGGGGCTAGCCGGCATGCTCACGCTTATTCCGGAGCTATTGACGGTCTGGCGCATCCAGACGCAAATGGTGGCAGACATCGCGGCTGTGTACGGGGAGACGGCCAGACTAACCCCGGAAAAGATGCTCTACTGTCTCTTCAAGGCGACCGCGGCCACGACGGTGGGGACGCTGGTGGCGATGGTGGGCGAGAGCATTTTGGTGCGTCGCCCCGCGCTGGGCGTGATGAGGAACATCGCGGAGAAAATCGGGATAAAAGTCTCGCAAAGGTTCCTGGCGCGAGGGGTGGCGCGCTGGTTGCCTGTGCTGGGCGCTGTCGGCGTCGGCGGATGGGCATACTTCGAAACGCGGCAGATCGGCCAAATCACGATGGAACTCTTTCAGCAACCAAACGAAGAGGGAAGGCGCGCGAAACCGGCCAAGCGTCGGAAGCTGATGAACAAGGCGCCATCTGCCTCCGACAAGCGTAGGAAGAAAACACTAGGCGAGGTCAAGAAGCGAGAGAGTCGCCGAACGCGGTAGAACCGTGAGCGGACGGAAATTATCAGGTGGTCACCGCATGCACGAGCGAGGCTTCCAAAACGCCTTGGCCGGTGACCCGATTGGTTGACAGACGCTGCATGCGCCAGGGGGTGCCAAATGACTACGCATAAGATCCGCACCTTTCCACAGACGGACGGCACCGGCAATCGCTTCGCGGTTGCTGCTCCTCCGATTGGTCGGCGGCATTGCGTCGTTCGGATAACGCACGCGCAGCCGTAAATTGGTTCAAAAGTGCCCTTCTCGAGGAGGCGCGCCGTCAACGAGTGCGAGGATCTCAGGTGCGCTGAATGGCTTTGCGATGAAGGCAAAGAACACACCCGTCCGGTGAACGATTCCCACCGAACCGGTAATCATGATCACGGGAATCGTGGGGACTTCCGCTTTGATCGCGACCGTCATTTCCTCGCCGTTCATCAGGGGCATTTGCATGTCGGTGATGACCAGATCCCAGTATTTTTCGCGGAACTTTTCCAGGCCGTCCAGCCCATTGACAGCGGTGCCGACATCGTGGCCCGCTTTCCGGAGCGTCAGGGCCAATATCTGCATCACTTCTGGCGTGTCATCGACAATTAGGATTTGTTTTTGCTTCGTTGCCAAACGCATACCAACAGAATCGCATTTGCCGAAATGGATGGCCCCCTTCGGAACCTCTGCCCTGACTCCGATCTGTATATTGACGATGCCGAAATTGGGTGGTGTTCATCCGGGCAGTTGACCGTTTGCTACTGGTCCGAGCGCACTTGACTTTACATCCGTATGAATACGAGGAGTCGATTTCTAGGGCATGGGCCGTCCACGCATTGAAATTCAACTTCCGGGAGTCCGCTTCACCACCATCGATCTCCAATCGCAGAACCCCGCAGTGAGCGCCTTCGTCATCCACGGGCGCCTGCGGGAATGGATTGCCCAGGGGAAGGTTCAGCGCGTAGGAGGAGGAGGAGAACGCCCGAGGCCAACCAGAAGCGGAAAGGCGGCCTACATTTACGCGCCGTTGCCAAGCCAACCGACGCAGCGAAAACCCTCCGCCCGGGCATGGCGGACGATGCAGCCCGGTACCGTCAAGATGCGGGACTGATGGATCGTCGCGCACATGGAGGCGGCTGCCGCGCCTCTCAGAAACGATTACAGGGGATATGAAAAGCTGCTCGGGTATCCTGATCCTCCTCGCTGTGACTGCGACCTCACTCATGGCAGCGACGCCAAAGCCAAAACCGCAGGAAGTGGAACAGAATACGAAACTCCAAATCTTCCTCGATCATGCGGACTTTGGTCCCGGGAAAATCGATGGGCGACAGGGTGAATTCACAAAGAAAGCCCTGGCCCTCTATAAGCAAGCCAAGGGGTTGACTGACGCCGCCGCACCCGATCCAAAGGCGCCCATCGACGTTTCGCAACTGGACCTGTCGGGAATCGAGCCAGTCTTTATCGAATATTCGGTGACTGCCGAGGATCTGGCCAACGTCGGTGAATTGCCTGCTACCCCGGTGGCAGAATCAAAGGTCAAGCGGCTCCCTTATGCGACCGCTGCCGAGGCTGTTGCCGAAAGGTTCCACTGCGCACTCTCGTTCTTGAAGGAACTCAATCCGGGTAAGTCTCAAAAGTGGAAGGCAGGCGACAAGCTACGCGTCCCGCACGTGAAGCCATTTGAATTAAATGCGGTCAAAGAGGTTCAGGTCGGTTCTGCCGCAGCGACCGTCGTCGCCAATGAACTGGGGGAAGATCCCAAAACAGACAAGAGTCCATCCGAGGCAAAGGGTCCGCCCGAGCTGTCTGTCCACGTCAGCGTGAAGGATGAAATGCTCGAAGTGCGAGCCAATGATAAAGTGGTCGCCGCTTTCCCGGTAACCGTAGGTTCACAGCAAACGGCATCGCCCATGGGGAACTGGAAGGTTCAGGCCATCGCAAAAATGCCCAATTTTCGCTACGACCCAAAAATGCTGAAGGAAGGCGAGCGCAGCTCAAACTTCCACATCCTGCCGCCAGGGCCAAACAACCCCGTCGGAGTCATCTGGATTGCGCTCAACAAAAAGGGCATCGGCCTGCACGGAACCAATGACCCCGACTCCATCGGCCGGAACGCGAGCCACGGTTGTATCCGGCTCGCCAACTGGGACATCGTGAAACTGGCTGAATTGGTAAAGCCCGGGGTTCCCGTGACCGTAGAGTGAAACCTGGATTCTCTCAGATTTAGCTCTCCGCACGGACGCCGCAAATCGCCAAATCGCGGAGGTGATCACATCGTGCTGCTCGCCCGCCACCTACAATGCGGCAAGGAACTCGCTAATCTTCCACTGATGCCAGACGCCGGCTGCTGCTTTCGCCTGGTAGACAAACGTTGCGAACCTCTGGGGAGGAACAATCCGCCAAGATTTCGATGGCGAAGTGGTTGTCAGTCCAGAAGGCACAACGCCCGTCGTCGCGCCGGCAAAGGCAGCGGCCTTGGCCACCCTAACACTCTACCACCCTTCGGCAAACCGCCTGTGCCCTATTCACTCCGCCCTTCTGTTTACTTATTTCTCACGTGGTGCTTCGCTTGCGCCAGCCTGGCGGACGAGCTGTATCAAGGAGCGGTCACGGATGTCTCGGTGGTCCGAAAAGTGGAGCAGCACCCCGGTTCGTCGCGGTTGTGGCAGCCTTATATCGCGCTGTGGAAGCCGAAGCATCTCGTCGTCGCCTTCGGTGCGGGCATCGCGGGTAAAACAGACATCGGGGATATTCTCACCTGCGTCTCCATCGACGAAGGAAAGACGTGGAGCGAGGCCGCTTATGTCTTTGATCACTCTCAACGTTTCGGTCCCATCCAATTCGGTTATGCCAACCCGATTCTCTACCAACCGCCCGGTCAGGCAGTGATCTGGTGCTTTGCGATGCGCTGCCCGATCGCGCGGGAGCATAGCGAGGATTCTCAGCTGTGTGCCGCCTATTCCGGCGACGGGGGGCGGTCCTGGTTACCGGTCGAGTTGACGATGCACTTCGCCGCCGGTCTGGTCGTCGTGCACGGTATTCATCGCATCGAAAAGGATGGGCATCCACTCTATCTCTTGCCGGCGCACCGCAATTCGCTGCGCGAGGATCCCCATGGCGTGCGCGAGCAGATCTGCCTTTCCAGCACCAGCCTGCTTGAATGGGAGCTTCAGGGCTTCATCCCGCAGCCCGAGGCAGGCCCGAAAGTTTTTCTTCATGAAGGCGCTTTGACCGACGGGGATCGGCCGGGGGAATTGAAAATCGTCTGTCGCACCGCCCACTTTGAAGCCGAGGGAAAGCAACTCGAACCCCCTCGCGCCTTTTCGAGCATCAGCAAAGATGCCGGCCGCACATGGTCTCCGGCCCACGAGGAACTGGACCTTTGGAACTCCGTCTCCAAGGCGGTCTTCACGCGCACGCTGGGCGGCTCGAATCTCTATATATACAACGACGGTCCAAACTGGGTTCGCACCTCGCTTCGTTACAAGATCCAGCCCGCCGGCCAAGGCTGGAGTGCCGAGAAAACGTTTTTCGACGCAGGCATCAGAAACAGCTATCCCACGGTCATCGAGCATGCTCCCGGCGCGTTTTATTGTGTCTGGGACAGCGGAACCACGACCCGCAATCGGACGGCGATCCGCTTTGCAAAATTGAACCTCACCCAAGCCGAATAAGCCTCGCTGTCGAAGCGCGCGCTGTCACGAGCGCTTATCGTTCTGCCGGACCCCCGCCCCTGATACCCGGTGGCAATCCCCATGACCTGAACCCCTGCAACCACCGGATGCTTTTCGAGTATTGAGCCTGAAAACTAAAATGGCACAAAAGACTCCAACAAAATAACCTCCGCTCGCAGAAAGATCCCCCAAAGGTGAAAGCAGCTCCGCAGCCACCGTTTCGAGCCTTTTGCGCATTTTTGCGGCTAGCCATTCGGTTTTAAGACTGAGAGCTATACTCCTCCACCATGCATCCCCTCCTCTGGGCCCCCCAGGCATATCACTTCGGCGATATTACACTCGTCCACACCGGCGGTCAGTACCACCTGTTCAGCGAGATGATGCCGCACGCCGGCGGCGGGGCGGGTAAGCGTGTCGTCGGGCACGCGGTGTCGAGCGACCTGTTCACTTGGGAGGAGCTGCCGCCGGTGCTGGTGTGTGGCGAGGCGGGCGCGTTCGATGGCTTCAGCATTTACCACATGGATGTCTTCCTGCACGAGGGGATGTGGTTCATGCCCTACACCGGGCTCGACAAGTTCGGGGTCGGGCAGCAACAGGCCATTGGGCTCGCCACTTCTCACGACGGTTTCCATTGGGAGAAGCATCCGGCCAACCCGATTTTGCGGGCGGACCCGGCCTGGTACGAGCCGGCGATCCCGCGCGAGGCGACCTACCAGGAAAAAGATTTCGGGCGGCTGGCGTTTCGCGACCCGTTCATCGTACGCAATCCCGCGGGGCCGAAGTTCGGCATGGCCGTGGTGGCCCGCGACGCGAAGCAGCATCCGGATGTGCGGGGCTGCCTGGCATGGGCGACTTCGGACGATCTGTTGAAGTGGAAGTTGCAGCCGCCGGTGTACAGCCCCGGCCGGTTTCACACGGTCGAGACGCCCTCGATCCTCGAGCACGGCGGGCGCCATTATCTCGTCTTCATGACGCATCCCGCCTGGGGCACGCCGGTGCTGCCGACCGACGCGTATCAAAACGCCGGGAATCTCTACGCGGTGTCCGACCACGGCCCGGCCGGCCCGTGGCGGCAACCCGCCGACGAGGTCCTGGTCGCCGCGCACGACTTCCTGCGGATGGGCGCGCAACGCATCATCCGCGCCCCCGACGGCGAGCACTATCTCTACGGCTGGCTGCGCATGACGCCGACCCCAGACGACGCGCAGCCCGAGGTCAAAGCCGCGCTCCGCATGCCGCCGCCGCGCCGCGTCCGCTTTCTCGAAGACGGCCAACTCCAGGTCGTCTACAACCCGCAGATCGAGCGCTTCGCCAAGCCCGCCGCCCCCGGCCAGCCGGTCCCTCTCGAGCCGGCACGCTGGCGCGAGGACGGCGGCCCATGCGGCAAGGCTTTCTCCGGCCGCGCCATCACGCTCCTGCCCGAGGCGCGGGAGAACTTCCTTTTCTCGGCCCGCATCCGCTTCCTTCGCGGCGAGCGCGCCGGCCTCATCGTGCGCGCCGATGACACCGCCACGAGCGGCTGGCAGATCGTGGCCGACCGCCGGCTCGGCCGCATCGAGTTCGGATTGCTCGGACAGGAGCGGTTCATCGACGCCCGCCAATGGGCGCCGCGCGACGAAGTGGAGCTGAAGGTGATCGCGATGGGTGAGAGCGTGGAAGTCTACGCCGACGACCGGTTGCTCATCCACAACGTGCGCTACCGCGAGCAACGCGGCCGCCTCGGCTACCTGGTGGAGCGCGGCGAAGCGGTCTTCCAGCAGCCGCGCCTACTCGTGCTGAGCTGAGCGGCCGGCGAGCCTGCTGCCCGGCGGTTGCCCATACAGACGCGTCCGAGCCCCACGAACGCATCCGGTTCCTCAGAAAGAGGAAGCAGCCTTCACCGTCGCCTTTGAACAGGCTCGCTGGGAGTGGTCTGTCGGCTTAGGACTTCGCGGCCTGCTTTTTCAGAAATACAGTCGTCCGGTCATAGGAACTCGTGTCACGTAGGTTATGGACCACGTCATAGACTTCCCACATGACCGGGGTTTGATTGACGAGGATTTGGACGGACTCACCAATCCGTGGCATGGCGTCCGCCATCTGCACCATGGTGGGTTTCTGAGATTCGTCGGCAAATTTGAATTCGATGACCATAAGGACGCCGACATTAGCACGTCGCCTTTTTCGCGCCAAGAGCGAATTGACGCGGAAGGGACCGCACTGACAGAAGGACTATGGATCTCAAGGCGGCGGCGGCGCCTGGGGAGCCATTCGTGGCGGGCAGCCCCACGCAACCGGCCTACTATTTGGTCACCAAGGATTTGCACGACTTCGCGGTGCTGCCTCCTCCATTGGGCGGACCCGGGGCGGCGGTCATCATGGTCAATGGCGATCTGACCCTCTCGAGCGGAACCATCGCCATCGCCCCCAATGTCCAGGTCCAAATCTTCGTGGCGGGGAACGTGGATTTCTACAACCGCGCGATCAATGTCGGGGGAGTGCCCGCGCAACTGCAAATCTATGGAGAAGATTCCCGAGGCCAGAGCCGAACGCTGAGCGCCTACGGCAATGGGAGCATCACGGCAGCCTTTTACGGTCCCAACTATGACGTCCGGCTCTCCGATAACGTGGAATGGTTCGGGGCGGTGGCCGGAAGGTCCTTCGAGATGCTAGGTGGGGGCACGGGCGGATTTCACTACGATGAAGCGCTCGGACTTATCGGCGCGCCAATTGGGTTCCGCATCGCCCGGTATATAGAGGACGTAAGGCAATGAGCGGTGGGCGCGCGAAGCGTCCCAGCTGGTCGCTGGTCTCGGCCGGAAGCTGATGCGTCGGGCGGCGGACAGTCGCGGGATGGATTGTGCATCACACACGTTTGAAGGTCAGGGTGGGCAACCCCGTTTCCGAGGTGGCATGGCCTTCGAAATCCGTCCAGCAGTGCCGCTGGAAATCGTAGAGCTTACAGACGCGGCACAATTCCAAGTATTGCCAGGGAGACCACCGGATGACCGCCGCATGTTCCTCGCAACATTGCTCCAGCAGGCGCTGGCTTTTGGGCAGGTGATAAAGCGGGATGGCCGGGTCGATGTGATGGGCGGCGTGATCCATGATATTGTTGAGGAACCTTTCGATCGGGGCCGGAAAAACCACATGCGTCGAGCTTTTGAGCTGCACATGGTAGAAGGACCACTCCTTCGGATCGTCATACCACGCCAATCGTGGATGGGTGTGCTGAATGTAAGAGACAAATCCCATGAATTGGACCCAGAGCACCCAGGACAGGATCACTTCCAGGAACGCATAAGCGAGGGGTGGCAAAAACAGTCCCGATGTGTGGCGAGCCAGGAGATACATCCCGAGGACTTGCAGGGCCATGAATCCGAACACCACCAGCCGGTCCCGCTCCAGCGGCCGCCGCAGTGGCGAGGGGATTGCCTTGCCCGGAAAGAGAATGTAGCCAAAGTAAAAGCTAAAGAGATAGCTGAGGCCGGGGCCCACCGGCGAACGATAGACCTTTTCGAGAAGCCGGCGCCAGAGCGGCAGATGGTCGTATTCATCCTTCGTCAGCGGCACGAAATCGGGGTGCTTTCCGCGCAAATTAGTGCCGCCGTGGTGGAGTGTGTTATGGGCGTATACCCATGACGTATAGGGATGCCACGCCGGCAGCAGCGCCAACCGGGCTAGAAGACGGTTCACCCAGCCGTAGGGGGTAAGGCTATTGTGGGCCGCGTCATGGGCGATGACAAAAATGGTGCCGATCATGACGGTCGCCACGGTCAAGGCGACCGTTCGTCCGAAGAAGGTCGGCAGCCAAACGGCTCCCACCATGGAGGCGACATACGCCGCAACGGAAAGGGAGAGCATGATGGCACCGCGCATCAGACTCCTCTGCCGCAATTCGCTCGGCAGGCTCGTGCGCCACTGCCGCGCGGCCTCTTCCGCCGGGTTTGTGTTTGTGGTCCGCACCGGAGGGAAGGCGGGGACCTCTCGGTGTGGAGCGACGCTGCCCGGCTTCCCAAGGGTTGTAGTTCCCAATGTATTCAAGTTTTCGCAGCCACGGCTATTTGGCCGGGGCGCCGATTAGTGGCTGGCGGTCGAGGGCTTGGTGAGAGCGCCGTGGGTGCCGCCGTTCTCCGCGGTAGGCGACTTCGCCGGTTGGGCACTGGGCATGGACCCGCATCCGGAGAGGACGGCAAGAGCGGCCAGGACGGAGGTGAGCGTGATGGTTGTTTTCATAGAAGGTCGAACATGGGGGAACGCGGGAGCGTTTCAGAACTGCCGGTAAATCGGCGCCGGTGGCGTGGCTGGCCGGGTTTCGAACGCGGACACCTGAAGGTATTGTCAGGTGGACTGTTCAGTGCGAATTGGAACTCCGATGGATGCAGCCACCCGCCATTAGAGCAGCGGCGCGAAGGGAGCGATGAGCCACTCCGAGAAGCGTTCCCTGGCGGGTCGCTTTTGGAAGTCCTCCAACCGGTAGGGCCGGGTCTGCTGCAGGTCTTGCAGAAAGATCGCGTCCATCCCGGCGGCAAAGGCTTCGTTGTACACGGTGATGTCGAGCTCCTCATTCACCTGGGCGGAGCGGGTGTCAAAATTCGACGAGCCGAAAACGCCAAAGATTCCGTCCACGACGATCGTCTTCGTATGGATCATGGTAGGCTGATACTCGAACATCTTCACGCCGCCCTTGAGCAGATCGCCATAGGCGCTGCGGCCGGCGGATTTGGTCATGGGTTGGTCGTTGTGCGGGCCGGGAACGATGATGCGCACGTCCACGCCGCGGGCGGCGGCGGCCACGAGGAGGGCGACTTGATTGTGGCTCGGCGCGCAATAGGCGTTGGTGATGAAGATGGTCTTTTCGGCGGAAGCAAAGGCGACGGCCTGGACGAGCGAGACGGGAGAGACGGAAAAAGAGTGCGACGCAATGAGTTGCGTCTGCAACTCGCCGGCGGGGGAGAGTGGAGGGAACTCGGCGGCGCCGCTGATCGTCTCGCCAGTCTCCCGCACCCAATGCTGCTGAAACGCGCCCTGGAGCTTGGCGACGATGGGGCCTTCGAGTCGCGCGTGCTCGTCGCGCCAGTGGTCCGGCGAATCGGCGTGGCCGGCCCACTGATCGGCAAAGCCCGCACTGCCGGTGAAGCCGATCCTCCCATCGACGACGAGAATGCGCCGGTGGGAGCGGCGGTTCAATTTATCGATGCGCCAGGAGCGCGTGCGATGGTAGTAGGCAAACGTGCAGCCGGCTTGGCGGAAGGACTCTTCGTCGGCATCGGTAAAGGAAGATCCCGAGCCGATCCCGTCGAGGAGGACGCGGACTTTCACCCCGGCTCGCGCTCTTTCGCAAAGGGCATCGCGGAATTGGTGGCCGACGGCGTCGGAGTAGAAGAGGAAGGCTTCAAAATTGACGCTCCTTTTAGCGTCATGGATGGCGGCCAGCATGGCGGGGAAAATCTCGTCGCCATTGTGGAGGAGTTGGATGGCGTTGCCCTCGAGGGGCAGTGGATCGGCCAGGGCATGCGCCGAAGCGAAGAAGGCGGGATCGCGGGTCGAGAAATCGTGGGCGGAGCGGTAATCAACGACGGCGCGCTTCAGGAAAACGATGCCGAAGGTCGCGATGGAGAGAAGCACCACCACCACGGCGGCGAGGATGACCCAGACAATTCGCCAGCGAGACCGCCTGGCTGATGGTGTTTTGCTCATGAAAACTCGGGAATGACGATCCGCTATCGCGCGGGCGGTCGCGACCAGAGAAGTTTTCCGCGGCGAAATTTCATAGGCGCTGCCTGTCAGGCGGATTCCGGGTGAGCGGCCTTGTCGATGGCCACGTGTTTGGCTACGGTATCGGGCTCCAGATGGGGGTGGAGCCAAAGCTTTTCGATGATGGGGTAGGAAGCGACGACGGGAAGAATGGCAATGGCCCCAAAAACGCCGGCGAGCAGCCAGCCCGCCATGGAGGCGAGGAGCACGGTGAGAGTGGAGAGCTTGAGCTGGTTGCCGTACACCTTGGGGACGATGAGGTAGGCTTCGAGAAGATGGTAGGCGCCGTAGAGGATGGCGGAGAGGGCGGCGGCCAGCGGAGAAACGGTGAAGGCAAGAGCGACGGCAGGAATGATGAAGAGGAAGAAGCCAATGACGGGGAGGATGTCGACTATGGCGGCAAAGACGGCGAGCAAGGCGGCGTTGGGGACGTGGAGAAAATAGAGGACGGCGAACGCGTAGGTGCCGCAGAGGGCGGAGGTGATGAATTGCCCGCCAACGAATCCGGAGACGACCTCGACGATCTCGGGAACAGCCGTGCGGACCTTGGTGCGGTGGCGGGGCGAGAGAAAGGCGAGGAGCCAACGATAGATGCGGTCGCCATCGATGAGGAAGTAGATGGCAATCACGAGAACCAGCAGAAGCTCGGAGAGGCTGGCCAGGACGGCGGCGCCCCAGCTCATGAACTTCTGGAGAAGCGGCTGCGGGTCGGAGAAGGAAGCGGACTCGAGGAGCTTATTGGCGGCGTCGCGGATGGGGCCCTCGCTGGGCAGGCGGCCGATGAGTTCCTTTTGCGCGTCGGGCAAGTGGGCGATCAGGGCTGTGCCCTGGTTGGCGACGGCGGGGAGCAGGAGGCTGAAGAAGACCGCGATGATGGCCAGAAACGAGAGCGCGGAGAGGGCGACGCCGATCCAGGCCGGAAGGCCTCGGCGCGTGCATAGGCTGACGATTTTCGACAGGGCGATCGACAGAAGGAGGGCGAGGAAGACGAGCGCAAGGAGCCTTCCGAGCAGGAAGACGAGACAGACGAGCGCGGCGACAACGACGATCTTGAACAGCGCGGACCATGCGAGGGTGTGCGTGGTGGTCGTGGAGGCGGGATCGGCCGGTTGGGCGGTTTCCGCGAGGCGTTGGGAGGGCTTCGCGAGCCGGGAGGGCCGGGCGCGTAGTTTCTTCGTCTTGGAGGCGGTGTTCATGGGGAGGAGAAGCTGGTGGACATCGTCACGCAAGGATCGCTCGGGACACGACTTGTGGCCGTCTGGTGCGCGACTGGCAGTGCTTGCCCGTCTTCGGGGCGGTGGGCCCGGCGCACGGCCGGACATCGTCAGGCGACAGTGGTAGCCATGGATTCCCAAAAGGAATAGGGCGGGGAAATGGCTGCCGAGCCTCTCGGTCTTTTTGTGTCCGTTCTTCCACCGCCACCCATCAAGCGAACGGGGTCCCCTCTTGAAACTTGAGGCCGCAGTCCACCTTCAAGCGTTGACCCCGCTCCCTGACAAACGACCGGACCAGGTGTGCCGCGCGAATGTATGTCACCATGGATTTCTTTCTCATCCCGCGTCGTCTGCTCCTGCCACTCTTGTTCGGAGCCGCTTTTTCACTCGCCGGGTGCGCCAGCAAGTCCATTACGGCGTTCGAAAAGGGACGACCGGTCTTCGCGCCGGAAAAATACTTCGCAGGCCACACCCACTCATGGGGCATCTTCGAAACTCGCTCTGGTCAGCCCACGGAGAACCTCACGACGACGACGGATGGGCACTGGGAAGCCGATGGCCTGCACTTTGAGCAGGATCTTATCTTTGAGTCCGGCAAGAAGAGCCATCGCTCGTGGCTGATCCACCGTCTGGATGGGCATCATTACTCTGCGACGGGCACCGGGATTGTCGGTGTGGCCCACGGAGAGGCTTACGGCAATGCTTTCCATTTGGATTTCACCATCGATGCGCTGCCGGGCAATCCACTCGGCCATCTCCATATGTCGCAATGGATGTATTACCAGGCAGACGGAGTGACGATGGTGAACCGCGACACGCTCACGAAAGCCGGCGTGATCGTCGCACAGATCAGCGAGCAGTTTCACAAGGATCGTTGAGAGGCCCACACTTGAGCCGGGCGGCCGGGGCGAATCACATCGTGCCGCTCGCCGGCTGCGGAATTGATCATCAACCGCCAAGGAGAGATATGTGAGCACGGACTCTATGTTATCCGATAGCTTATTGCCATTAGGATGGTTTGGCCCTTATGCCACCAGGAGATGCGGCATTACTTTGATAGCATCGCTTTCCATATAAAGAATTCGCACACGCGGAGTAGGCGCCTGCACCGATTCCATTCCACTTCTATGATTCTCGACGCAACCTGCCAAATTTCTTACAAAACGCAGTCGCCCATTCCGGCGATCATGATGCTGCGCCCTCGGAGCGGTCCCGCGCAGTGGATCACCCGTGAAGAATACGTCTTTGATCCGCACACTCCGGTGGTCGAATATACCGACGACTTTGGCAATCTTTGTCAACGGGTGCTGATCCCTAAAGGCAATTTTCAAGTCCGGTGCAGTTGCCGAGCCCACACCGCCGACGAGTCTGACATCGATCCGGATGCGCCTTTTGTTCCGGTGAACATGCTACCGGAGAGCGCCTTGCAATTCCTACTCCCGAGTCGCTACTGCCAGTCCGACATGCTGAATGAGTTGGCCGGCTCGATTGCAGGCCGTCACGCGCCTGGATATTCGCAGGTAGCGGCGATTGAGCAATGGTTGCGGGATAATATGAGATACGTCCGGGGTTCGAGCAATTCCCAAACTTCAGCCGTCGAGACCGCTGAACGGAAAAACGGCGTGTGTCGCGATTACGCCCATCTTGGAATCGCGCTCACCCGCAGTTTGAACATTCCCTCGCGCATGGTGGTGGGATACCTTTACCATTTGGAACCGATGGATTTGCACGCCTGGTTCGAGGCGTTCGTCGGCGGTCGGTGGTTCACCTTTGATGGCACACAGGCTCAACCTCGCGGCAATCGTATCACCATCGGTTATGGTCGCGATGCGGCGGACGTTGCTTTGACATCCAATTACGGAGCGCTCGAACTGACCGAAATGAAAGTCACCGTAGAATTGGCTCAGTAGCGAGAGCGAGAGCATTTTGCATGAGCAGGCTGCGGATCATCCACGAAACCGTCTACAGCTACAAGACGGCGGTCCGCTTCGGACCACATCGGCTCGTTCTTCGGCCCCGCGAAGGCCACGACGTGCGCGTCGAAACAATGCGCCTGGACATAGCCCCGGAGTTCGACCTGGAATGGAGCCGCGATCTTTTCGGCAACTCGGTCGCAACCGCATATTTCCAAAGCCCCTGCGACCACCTCAGCATCCGCAGTGAGGTTCTGCTTAGCCAGGCCCACCCTTTTCCCTTACGCACGGCCAGGCCCTCGACGCTCGTCCCTTTTCCGATGGAGTTTTCCGGGTTGGAATCCGTGATGGCGGATGCCTACCGGGCGACGTCATTTCCGAACGACGTACCCCGGGTTAAGGAGTGGGTCCGCAACGCGATCAATCTCCAGGCGGTCTCAGGCGCAGAGGATGTCGTCTCTGCGGTGGCCCGCACAATACGGAAGAGCGTCAAATATCAACGGCGCGAAGCCAAGGGCGTGCAAACCCCGACAATGACGATCGCGCAGCAGTCGGGCTCCTGTCGTGACATGGCGACGCTGATGCTGGAGGCTCTACGGGTTCTTGGCCTGCCGGCGCGATTCGCGAGCGGATATCTGGACTGCGCTGCATCCGAAGCCGGACGCGCTTCGACTCACGCCTGGGCCGAGGCGTATCTGCCGGAGATCGGCTGGACCGGCTATGATCCAACACTCGGAGAAGCCACGTCGGGTCAGCACGTCGTTCTGGGCGTCAGCAACCATCCCAGGGGCGTCATGCCGATAAGTGGCACCTTTTTCGACGAGAAAAACGCCTACCTCGGGCTGAAGGTAAAAGTGCAGACAGAGCGTTTACCCGATGGAGGTGAATGACGAATTGTGGCGAGATCATCCAGCTTACGCATCTGTGACCACTGTGCGCCGGCTGTCGAGACGCTTTGAAAAATCGAGAGGTCGCCAACGCCGACGGTCCCTCGCGCCACTTGATCCCTCTCCCTCGGAGGAGATGCGGCTTCGCCGGGACGGATGGAGCGTTCGCTGGGGGGCGGATACCCCGGGTGTTCGCTCGTTACACTCGCTCGACCCGGGGCTAGTCGCTGGGACACCTCCGGTGTCCAAAGTTCAGAACACGCTTTAGGCGTTCGTGGACTTGCGGTTTATACACAGGATGATCAGGATCAAAGAGCTGCAAAGCAACCCGGAATAGAGAGAAATTCGAATACAATCGATAAACATAAGGGCTCCTCCCAAGCCGTCTGTAATTGGTATGCCGCTGATCGTAAAGTCGGCGCCGCCCTGTGCTTCATATTCCCTGCTGGTGACGAAGGAGGAAAGGTAGAGCAGGGCCAAGATCACCGAAAGGCATAATGGGATCAGAGACAATGAAAGCATCGCAGTGCTGGATAGGAGCTTTGCACGACGACGCCACGCGAGCAAGCAGCGCACCAGAACGTAAAGGAATACTCCGAGGTTTGCTGCGTGGAGCATCACTTGAAGCGGACCGCCCCCGGGAAACCACTGCTTCAGCGACAAAAAAAGATCTACAAGCGAGCTCTTCAATGTGTGTGTGCGGAAGCGCCTAACGACCCCTACAGCGCCTGGACGGCGACGTTGGTTGGGATGCAGTCATTGCCTCCGAGCTTGCTGCCAACTCTTCCTCCATTGTTTGTAATCGAAGTCTGGATTATCGGCGACAATTGCCTGAACCATATCTGAAATGATGTTCACCAAATCTTCGGCAACGGCGGCTGGCACGTCGAGATAGGTCATCGTTCCCTGAAACTCGCCCGTAGGGTTGCCGGCATTTCGCTTGAACCGGTGCACGGTGTAAAGAGCTTTGAGGTATTCGTCGATTTGGTCGGCCGGAAGAAACCGCCTTGGGTAGTAGGTCTTCACCACGTCTTTCATCATCACAGCCAGCGTGTCATTGTAGCGGTAGGTCGCCTCCCTCATGGTTCCCGTGTTGCCAGAATCCCAACCTTTGTGGCCTTGTTTCTGTGCATCGGAGAGCCTGTGCGGAAGTTGCTTGATGAGTGAGTAATCTTTCGCGTGGAGCGTTGCCGCGCTACAAAGCGCAAGCAAGAGGAGGAAGATTTGACGTATCATCGCGTGTACTCGCCTACCTCTGCATTAGATGAGACCGTTTCGCCTTTAAAGACGCAATCGTCTCGTCTATCTCGGCGTGCCACAGAGAGACGGCGTGGAAAAATACGCAATACCGTCGTGTTTTCACGAAATTGAGCATTTCACCTGCGAGCGAGGCTGACAAGCCATAATACCTTGATGATGGGCGTCGCGGGGTGCCAATGCGCTGCGAGGAAACATCAGCAGCCTAAAGCGTGTTCTGCACTTTGAGGCAGGGCGTAATGCGGAATATGCCGAAGGCATTATATCATCCAGCGAAGGGTTGCCGCGATGCGCGGCTACCCTGGGAAAGCACCAACATGCCGCCAACCCCGAAGCGGGTTGAAGAACGTCGCATTGGATCATGCTGACGATTTCCTCGGCGCAGATTTCTTCAACTCCTTCAGAGTTGGCCGCGTTCTTATCGAAGACTCAGGGTAGCTCGTTGTTGATGGTCGCCCCCGCGACCACCCCCGCATGCGCGGGGCTCCCTGCCATCGGGAGTCCTGTCGCTCCGCTCCAGTCGCAACCTTCTCGCCCACCCACCGAACACTCCTATTCCCCTCCGCCCCCTCGCTGGGCTGACTTATTCAACGCCTTCGGCGTAGCTGCTCCTGCGCGACTCGAAGGCCAGTACCCTCCAGGCTAGAAGGGGCGGATTCCGGGGGTGTTCGCTCGTTCCTCGCTCGACCCCCGGCTAATTTCCTGACAACCCTACGGGTTGAGGGCTCACACAATAGAGTGACACTCTTTCCCCTCAGAGAGTAACACTCTTCCCCTCAATCAACCCAGACACCCTATTTCACGAAAGTAACACCGCCAGCCCTGCTCGCTCCGTCGAGCCGGCCTGATTCATTTGAAGCGAAAAGCTTCACTCGCCACGACGGCCTGCACGAGGGACTGCATCCGAAAGTCATGGTGCTCGAGATCGCCGACGATGGTATCCACCAATACCCGATCGGTGGCGCCGACGGAACGACCCAGCGCATAGGTGAGCATCTTCTTGGTGAAGCCGCGCACAAAGTGATCCTGCTCGGCTAACAACGCCTCCTTGTACTCAGCCAGGGTATGGAATTCACGTCCGCTCGGCAGAGCGCCGCTCACGTCCAGGGGAGGTGACTTGTCATCGCCGCGCATGCCCTCGCCGTTCTGCCGCTCGCGCCATTTACCGATGGCGTCGTAATTCTCCAGCGCGATGCCGAACGGGTCGAGACGGGCGTGGCAACTCGCGCAACTGGCCGAGTTCCGATGCTGCTCGAGCCGTTGCCGGACGGTCAGGTTGGTTCCCTTGACCGGCGGTAGATCGCCGGCGTTCGGCGGAGGCGGTTTCGCCGGTTCATTCCACAGCACATCCCTCACATAGGCGGCCCGGCGCACGGGCAAGGTGCGGAATCCATCGGTGAGATACGTCAGCACCCCCGCCATCCCGAGGATGCCACCCCGATGCTGCTCCGGGCTGACGGCCATCTTCTTGAATCCTTCGATCTCCTTCACTCCCGGAATCCCGTAGTGATCCGAGAGGGGCTTGTCGACGACGACAAAATCGCTGTTCAGGAAGTTGATAATCGACAAGTCGCCGCGCAGGATTTCCTGGAAGAATGCGTAGGGCTCCTGCCATTCCGATTTTTGCAATTCATCCGTGTACGATCGGTACTGGTTGCGATCGATCATCGTCCGGCCGAAATCGCGCACTTGCAGCCACTGCCCGGTGAAATCCTTGATCAACCCGATCCCGCGCGGGTCGGCGATCATCCGCCGGACCTGCGACTCCAGGGTCATTGGCTCGTGCAGCCGATTGGCGGACGCCAGTTGGAAGAGTTCTTCATCGGGCATGGTGCTCCACAGGAAGTAGGAGAGTCGCGAGGCCAGCTCGTAGTCGGTCAGGGGTTGTCGCTGGGTGGCCTCGCCCCTGGCCTCGGCGATGAGGAGAAATCCGGGCGAGCATAACACGGCTTTGACGCCCTCCTTCACGGCATCGAGGCCGGAGAGTTGGTAACCTGCCTGGGCTTTCAGCACCCACTCCACCCAATCGTCGATCTCCGCGGGCTGGACGGCCCGCCGATAGGCGCGCGGCAGAAATTTCGTGAAGATCTCGCGGACGTAATTCGCGTCGATGGGCTTCTCCTCGCCGGCGAAGAATAACTCCGTGCGCCCCTGGGGAGGCCACTCGACGATGGGCCCCTCGACTTCCCAAGAGTCGATCCAGAGGCGCGGAATGGATGCCAGGTCGTAGTCCGGATTGTAGGCAAAGACCGGCTGGTCCGCCTCGACGTAGGCGCGCACGGCCGCGGCGCGTTTTTCCTCCATCTCCGGAAACTTACTCTTCAGAATCTCGTTGATCGCGGCTGGCGGGGTGTGTTTGCGCTGCTCCTCGCCCGCCAGCTTGTAGTGGTCGTTCGATAGCTGACTGAACAGCGTGTACAATTCCGGCGCCACGAGGATGAGCCCTGTTTGAAACATGACGCCCTTGGAGTAGTCCTGCCCATAGGCGGGCGCCCCATTCCATTTCAGATTGCCCCGGTTGTAGCCGGTCACCTCCGGCCTCGGATGAAGGTAAACCTCCATCACGTAGTCCCGGGGCTGGTCGAGCGGCGCATCGATGACGACGGACCCTCTATCCAAATTCGCGATTTGCCCGCCCTTCCCATAGTCAAACATCAGCTTCACGTTCTCCACGGCAAATTTCCCCTTCCCGGCAAATGCGCCCGCCCGGAACTTCAGGCGATACTTCCCTTCCTGGGTCGTGCGCTGGAAGAAGGCGGGGATCTGGTTGATCCACGCGCCGCCGCCGGCTCCATCGCCGGCCCCGTACGATACCGAATTTTGATATCCCAAGACGATCCGGTCGCCCCCGCAGAGGTATTCGATGCCGCCATTTTTCAGTTCGTACATCGTCGCCCCGGTGCGCAGCGTGATCATCTCTTTTTTGTCCAGGATGCTGGCGAGCGCACTCATCACATCGACTTTCGAGAACTTGCCGTGCTCGGTCCATGCCTCCCACCGCATGTCCCGCACGTATTCCTTCACCGGAACGGTGGCTTTCGGTTTCGGGTTCAGCACGCGCTCGCTCAAGATCCGCCCGGCCAGTTCGAAGTATTTGGCGAGCTGTGCCTGGTCCAGGTAAAGGGCCGCTCCGACTCGATCGAAGCCATCCACTTTGCCGTCCGGCGGCAATTCGTCCACCAGGCTTCGGGCATAGTTATCGTCGAGGGAAAACAGATCGCGGAGGGTATTGAAGTACTCCGTGCGGTTCAGCCGCCGGGTGCGCGCCGGAGAATTTTTGGCCAGCCGCTCCGCATTACGCATTTCCTGATCGATCCAGTCCGTGACGGCTTTGGTCTCGGATTCCGTGGGGCGCGGCTCCTTTTTCGGCGGCATCTTGCCCAGGCCCAGGCTGTCGTAGATTTCCTTCCAGTCGTCGGCGTTTCTGTCGGCGAGAAAATCGGTGCCCAGCGTATCGATCCGAAACCCGGCGCGGGTTTTCGCATCGTCGTGGCATGAGTAGCAGTGATCCTCGAGAAACGGCCGGACGATTTGCTCGAACTGCTTTTGGGATTCCGGCGAGAGCGGCGCCGCGACGGCGGACGCGTGCAGGGCCACGACCAGGGTGACAAAAAACGGAAACGTGATCGCTGCCCGCATGAACGCAGCCTCCCCCTAGAGCACTTCCTTGATCACATCCTTGGCCAGGCCGCCTTGAAAGTTCTCCGGCATCGGCATGCCGATCCGATCGACGACGGTTTTCCAGACATCGGCGATCATCACGTCTTTCTTAATGAGGTGGCCCTGGTGCTTCAGCCCCAGCGCGGAACCGCCGCACAGCATGAGCGGCAGATGGTCGCGCCCGTGACCCCCGTAGCCATTCGTGGTGGCCCAGGAGGCGATCGTGTGGTCGAGCAAGGTGCCGTCGCCTTCCTTGATGCTCTTGAGTTTGCCGATGAAGTAGGCCCAGAACTCCACGTAGACCTGATCCACTTGCGCCCACATCTCCAGTTTTTCCGGCAAATGGCCGTGATGGGTGAGCGTGTGGTAATCGTGCGGGATCTTGGTGCGCTCCTTGAAGACGGGACCATCCTCACCCTTGGGGAAATGCGAAACCACGCGGGTGCTGTCCGTCTGAAACGCCAGCACGATGACATCGAACATCAACTGGAGATAATGCCTCATGCAGGTGCCATCATCGTTCGTCATCGCCAGGGTTTCCGCCGGCGCCTGGCCGAACTCCAGCGGCGCGACCTGCGGCTTTGGCTTGTCCAGCCAGGCGCGATCGATCTTGATGCGCTCTTCGAAATCCCGAATGGAAGTGAAGTATTGATCCACCGCGGCGCGATCATCCTTGCCCAGGTTCGATTCCAGCTTTTTGGCCTGGTCCCGTACCCGGTCGAGAATACTGCCCGTGTGGTCCATCTCGTTGCGGCGAGCCCCGCGGGTTTCGTCGGTTTCGACGCCAAACAGCCGATCGAAAACAGCCTTGGGGCTATTCTCGGGATTGATGGGCGTCTTGTTGCGGCTCCACGAGAGCGTCGGATTGCGATTCTGCGCCAGCACCAGCGACGGGACACGGGTCTGGCCCTGATAGAAGTCGGCGATCTGCTGGTCCACGGAGACCAGCTTCACGCCATTGGTCGGAGTATCCAGGCCGGTGAGCAGACAGGGCTGCTGATTGTGGCCGCCGCTGTAAGCCATGAGGTCGGAAATCAGAGTAAAATCCTTTTTGTGCGGCGCCATGGCGGAGAAAGTCGGCGTCAGGGTGTAGTCCAGACCCGCATCCTTCGGGACGCCGGCCATGGCCTCGAAAAATCCCCAGTTCGAGAAATAGGCCCGGCGAGGAATCTCGGCCGCGGAGATGCTCCCCGCGGTGGAAATGGATGCGGAGTTCACACCCATCGCCTCCAGCCACGGCAGCGACAGGGACACGCCGGCCGCTCGCAGAAATGTCCGGCGGCTCATCCGCCATTGCATGCGTTGAATGTTCATAAGGTGTGGGGTTTCGAGAGCGAGCAGGTTCGCCCCCGTTTCTTAGACACTTTGCTGCATTAAAATCCTGGCGAACAGGGTCCACTTGGCGAACGGGGTAACCTCTCGAAACTTGGTGCGCCACAGTCCACCGCCAGGAGTTGACCGCTTTCGCGTTGACCCACGCCGCCCCAGCACCCACCACCAGCACTGAACCGTAGGCGGTCGACGAGCCACCCTGGAAAGAGCGTCGCGGCAAATTGCGCAGGCGAACGGGATGACTACGCCGAAGGCGTTGAAGAAGTCAGCCCAGCGAGGGGGCGGAGGGGAATAGGAGTGTTCGGTGGGTGGGCGAGAAGGTTGCGCGGAACGAGCTACCCTGGGCCTTCGATAAAAACGCGGCCAACTCTGAAAGAGTTGAATAAATCCGTGCTACTGAAACCATCTTCATGATCCAATACAACGGTTCTTCAACCCGCTTCGGGGTTAGCCGTTGGGGGTTTGCTTTCCCAGGGTAGCCGCGAGGACGCGGCAACCCAGGGCTGGCTGATATAATGCCTTCGGCATATTCCGCATCACTCCCTGCCTCAACGTGCAGAACACATTCCAAACGACTCGACAGACACGCGGATTTGTCACACGCATATGAGCCATGGATAAAAGCGAATTCGAAGTGACGGCGATGTCGCTTCTACGAACAGCTATTTCGGAGCTTGAGCCGCAGTTTAAGCGGGTTACCTTTGTTGCAGCTCCACAGCAGGGGAACGAATGGAGCAGGAGTATCGTACTTAGCGCAATTTTCGCCGACTCCGAACCCGATCTACTTGAGCTGGTATTGTCTTTCCTTTCGTTAGAGAAGAGTATGGACACAATGAATGCAGTTGTGTCATGGGGTCACGATTCGCTTTATGTCGAAGCGGATTACAGTTGCGACTATGTCGATGTTACCTCAGAAAATCTCGACCATCTTCTCGCGGATCTCCCAAGGTTGATAAACGCGTTTAAAGTCGCGGTTTCGCGGGGGTGCCCTCCGTCCTAAAAAATGAGCCGGGCGAACGGGTACACTCTTCCACCTCCACGCCGCAGTCCACCGCCAGGAGTAATATCAGGCTGGCACCCGAGCCGACACTCAGACGTCCATATATCCGAAAGACGTTCAACCACCCGTCGCACTCGCAAATCTGATGTGCTCGGTCGGATCCTCGGATGCTTCGACGACGTGGTTCGTCTCCATGAACTCTGCGTATTCCGCTTCAAAATGCTTTGAGAGCAGGTCGATCTGCCCGGATAGTTGGTCTCGGCGTGCTTCCGTGAGCGCCGCTTCCAACTTCTCGCGTTTGAGGTCGATCACGCTGGCGAGGTGGAGAATGGTTTGTAAGCGGGGACTCATTCCATAAGTTGAAGCATCCGGCCTGCCACCTTACGCAGAAATACGTCTACTACCGCCCTCTATATCTTCCCAGGCTCACCGCTTCTTTCCGGCATCGCCGGTGAAGAAGGTTTTCACACTCCTGCTCACCTTCGTCAATATCGAGTCGTCTTCCGTTTTTCTGGAGTGGTGCGGTCTACCTTTCCCTGTTGCCGCGCTGGTTTGAAAATCGAACGAAACGGTTTGCTCGGCGGCATCCGCCACGTTGACGATTCGGCTGCGGGCTTCGTGTCCACTCCAGCGAGCCTTGATCTCGTGTCGCCCCGGCAGAACCGGAAGCTCGAGTGGCGTGCTTCCGATCGCACGTCCGTCGCACAGGATCTCCGCGCCGTCGGGCTGGCTGCGCAATTTCAACACGGCATGCGGAAATTCCTGCTGAAACACTGCTGTGCCCGCTGTGGGAACCTGGATACTGGCAGCTCGCGATGCCGCGCTCGGCGGGGCGAAGACGACACGATAGGCGCCCGCCGGCAGATCATCCAGGACGGCGGGAGTTTCGCCCGTGCGGAGCACTTCCGTAATCGCGGATTCGTAGGCATTCGCCAGGACCTTGAATGGGATGCCCGGTGGAATGGAGAGAAGCTGCACCTGTGCCGGGCCCGCTGGCGTCGCAGCGCCCTGTGCCGCCGTGGCCGGGGGAATCGGAGACAGCAGCGCGAGCCGGTCGCTGTTCGTTCCGGCAGATATTGGGCTCGAGGGTGCGGCTCCCGGAGAGACCGTATTGGCCGGCAACGGCTCAACCGGGAGGATGTCCCGTTTCGCATCGATTGATTCGGAGGCCAACGCTGGCAAAGGGACTGGTCGGTGTCCCATCATCCACGCCACGGAGGCAGCGCCGAGAGCGCACGCCGTGACGATTAGCCACCAGGAAATTTTCAACCGCACGTGACGTTTCAGGACACGATCCAGGGTCCGCCGCCATCGCGGCAACCGCACCACGATGGTGGGTGCCGAGCGGGCGGTCGGAGAAAGGGCGTCGCCTGGGGCGGCCATTGGTTCGCTCAACGGCACGCCCACCAATCCTAATCGCCGGGCGATTTCGCCCGCGCAACTCGGGCGATCGGCCGGCCGCTTGGCCAGACAAGCCGCGATTGTCTCCTCCCACACCTTCGCCACGGGTGGAGACGCCAGTCCCATTTTGCGCCGCCGTGCGGTAGCGGTCTCGGGGACGATTTCGCGAATCTGGAGAGCGAGGTCGCCGGCGAAGAAGGGCAGCGTGCCGGTCAGCAACTCATAGAGCGTGGCCCCGACCGAATAGATATCGTCGGAGGGAGCCGCCAATTCGCCAAGGAGCTGCTGGGGGCTCATGTAGCCAAGCGTTCCCCCGGTGCTCGACCACGCGCTCACGCGGGCCGCGGTATTGTGCAGGCTGCACGAGATCCCGAAATCGGCCACCTTCAGCACGCCGCGGGAATTGACCATGAGATTGCCCGGCTTGAGATCACGGTGCACGCAGCGCCCGGCGTCATGCGCATAGTGGAGCGCCGCGCAAAGGGCACTTGTCCAAACACTCAAGCTATCCGGTTCAAAGTGCCGGCAGGATTGCTCAACCCGCAATTGCGATAGCGTCGGCCCATCCACGAACTCCATGGCGATCGCCGCCATCTCCTCATCCTCCACGAAATCATGGATGCGCACGATATGCGGATGGGTGAGATCGAGACTGCGGCGAGTTTCCCGCTTCAGGTCGTCGCGCGCCGCAGCGTCCAGAAAAAACATATCAGGCAGGAACTTCAGCGCTACTTGCCGCTCGAGCTTTTCGTCGCCGGCGAGCCAAACCACCCCCATGCCGCCGCGCCCCACCACCCGGTGCAAAAGATAGCGGCTGAAGACGCGTCTGCCGGGGCGCAGGGCGCCATCGGCGACTGACACTGGGCGCGTCGCGTCACGAGTAGAGATCATTCCTTGGAACAATGAGAATTTGCCGTGCCAGTTCTTCTATTTTTTCTCATCCCTGATAAACGCTCAGGGAACCGCCTGATGGGGCGGGTCCGATACTTCCTTGAAAGGTCCCGCCATTGTGGCGAAAGGGCGCACCCAATTTCTTGATCCCATCCCGTCCTGCATCCCTAGCCTGGCTCGAATTCTCCTCGGGCGATCGTTTTTCCCTGAAGGAGGGAACTACCTCGATCGGTCGCGCGCCCGGCAACCGCATCATGATCAACACCGAGCGCGTCTCCCGCTTCCACGCTGCGATCCGGTTGGAGAGCGACGGGACTTTCCTCCTCATGGATCTCGGCAGCAGCAATGGCACTTTCCTCAACGGTCAGCGCCTCTCTCGTCCCGTAGTGCTGCGGAATGGGTGGATCATCGAGATCGGTCTGCAAAAGATGACATTTCGCACCAACCCAACACCCGGCGCGGCGACCGATGCACCGGAGTCGACCACGGCGCCGTGCTGGCTCCTCGCCATGTCCGCCACGCAGTTGGGATGCCGCACACCCGGCGGCGAATCGATTGAAAAAACCTTTGAAACCTGGAGCGAACGAGCGCAACGCGTGGTCGGAAAGTATCGAGGGCGAACCATGCGTGGCCGGGACGAGGGCGTGCTCGGTTACTGGCCTGTCCAGAGCGCCGACTCCCGGGCCGCCACAGTCGCCGCCGCACTGCGTTCACTCTGTCTCGTCCGGTGCCAGTCCGAAGAATTCCGTCTCTCCCTGCACTATGGGATGGTCAGCCTGCGCGTCGGCCCCACGGGTGAAGAGTCTCCGTCGGGACCGGAAGTCATCATGGCGATTCAATTGGACCGTCTGTCGAGTTCCATGAAAACACCTGTCCTGCTCACGGAATCGGCCCAGGATGCGCTCGGAGACATGCTCCCCACCCGCCGGATGGGCGTGGACGAGTTGCGCGGCTACGAGGGCGAGCAGCGCTTCTACACGCTCTCCTCATAGACCGCGTAAAAGCTCCGCCGATTTCTGCCCGGTAGATGCGGGATGTCGTGGGAGAAAAAAACATCGGCCAGGCTGCAAGTTTCGTGCAGCGCCGCTCCGTGTTCTCCGACTCCGTCGGCATGACATTCTGGAATTCGGTGCCTGGCCTGGCTAAATCACACCCCCTGAAATCCTCCCTCCACGCTCCCGAAATCGCGGCGGCCTTTCCTTCGGCTCGCCTCAAAAGCGAACCACACGTCCACCTGACATTTACGCAGCGATTATTTCGGCATGAAGACTATCAAACATATCACTGAACAAGCTGGTGGTGTCGGCGGTTACGCGCTTTTGTGGCTGATCGGCATTCCCCTTCCCATCCTTCTTATTATCTTCTTGGTGCGCGGACACTAATCCTCCCGATGGCGGCACGGGCGAAGTAAGTCATGAAGCGGACGGCCGCCCGTTCTTTTCCTTCAAGTCCGGCGGCGGCATCACCGCCGCTACATCCACGAACGGTCCCGCCGGCGGGGTATCGCCCAGCCAATCCTGCTTCAGCGTCCTCACGATCCGCAGCATATCGTCGGGGTCGCCCGGCTTGATCACATCGCCGTTCGCCCCCAGCAGATAGCCGCGGTAAATATCGCTCTCCTGGTTGGACGACGTCAGCACGATCACCGGCAGCCGCGCGAAAACCTGGTGGCCATGTTTTCCCGGCATGCTCAGGTCGAGCATGACCAGGCAGGGCACCGGATTTTCCGCCCGATCCACGTAGGGCTCCGCGCCCGGGAATCCGCGGATCGGCTGAGGCGATTAGGAGAGTTCCCGTGTCGCCCTCAGAGGGGCCGATCAAGGGCCTTCTCTTTCGGACTCGTGGATTCCGCGTTCGATCTGCTCGATGAGCCGGTCCGGGCGGGTGGCTTGCTCCAGAACGGCGACCTCAGGGTCGCCGGTGGGATCGACGCCGAGCTTTTTCGCGATGGCTGCGAGGAGTTGCAGGGTCTTGGTACTTTCCTGCTCGGCGAGGAGGTTGATCTGCAAGTCGAGATGGCTGCGGCGTTCGTCCATGCGGCCCTGGCGGTTCTCGGAGATCATGATGAATGTGGAGAGGAAGATGGCTTCCAGGGAAACGACCAGGGTGAGGAAATTGAACGGGTAAGGATCGATGGGCTTGGCGAGGAAAATGGTGTTGGCCGCGACCCAGAGGGCAAACCAAACGACATGGACCCAGACGAAAATCATGGAGCCACAAAAGCGAGTGATGCGGTCGGCGATGCGATCGGCGGCGGTCAGTTGAGCCCGGGCGGCGCTTTCCAACTCGGCGATGGCTTTGACATTTTGTTTGGTCAGTTCCTCGACGGACTTGGGCTGATGATAGCCTGCTGACTCGGGACTGGGGGGAGGCATAAGAGCGGGAGCAAGAGAGAGCGGCGCCAGGCTGGGCTGGCGCCGCTCGGAAAGAGTGAACGGAGCGCTGAGATCAGGCAACCGCTTTGACGAGGGCGGAGGCGACTTTGGTGAGCTTCTTGTCGGCCGCGCCTTCTTCATCGAGGGTGGTTTGCAGGATGGCCGCGCCATCCTTGTCGCCGAGGGCGAGGGCGTAGGTGCGGGCGCAGCCATAGCCGGCCATCTCGTAGTGCTCGACCCGCTGGGCGGCGCTGATGAGACCGGCATCCAGGACTTCCTCGTCGCCTTCTTCTTCGATCATATCCGCGCCTTCCTTGAGCAGGCCTTCCATGCCCTTGCACTTTGGGCCGCGGGTGGTCTGGCCATGTTTCTCGAGGAGAGTCTTGAGACGAACGGCGTGTTCCTTCGTTTCCTCGAGATGGGCTTCAAAGCCAGCCTTGAGATCGGGATTGACGGCGGCCTTGGCCATCTTGGGAAGTGCTTTGATGATCTGCGACTCGGCGCTGTAGAGGTCTTTCAGTTCGTGGATGAACAGGTCTTTCAGGGTGTTGAGTTCCATAGTGTCCACTCATCGTGTCTGCATGTTCCCTCGGATGGGAATTGTATGAGGAAATCATTAGGCGGCATTTCTCCACGTTCCGCCGCCCTGGAATGATCAGTCGGAACGCGATGCTGCGCGGATCAGTCTGAGGAAGGAGGGGTGCCTTTCGCCGCACCCGCTTTCGGCTGAAACCCTGCGCGCCGGTGCGCCGTACAGGTGCGCGCATCGCTGAGCGATCGCCCGGCAAGGCGACTGGGTTCAGCGAACGGCGTCCTTGATCGCGTCGCCCGTGCGACGGGCGGCATCCTCGATGGAACGTCCGGTGCGTTTGGCGGCATCTCCCACCTTATCGGCGCCGGTCCGGGCGTCCGGCGAGGAAGACTCCACGAGAGGGGCTTTGCCCTGGGCGGCGGTAAAGCGCGCCATCTCCGCGGTCCGGTAGGTCTGAAGGTTCTGCAACTTTGCCGCCGCTTCCTGCCGGCCTTCGCCCGTCCGTTTGGCGACGAGGGCCTCGAGCTCAGCGATCTCGCCATCGAGGGCGGCGAGCGCTTTCTTCACCGTGGCATGATGCTCGGCGGTGGGTTCACGTTCGTAGGAATCCACGGCGCTGCCGAGGCGGAAAGTTTCCAGGGTCTTCGTTTTGGCGACGGGTTCCGCGAGGGCCGTGGGTTCCGCGACGGGTGTGGGTTGAGGGACCGTGATGACGACAGTCTTCCGTTCGCAAGCCGCGGTGGCGAGGCAGGCGACGGCGACGAGCAGCGGCAGGCGGTTCACAAGCGAGGCCCCCGGCGTCCCATGACGAATGAAACGATAAAGAGGACGAGGAAGACAAAAAATAGAATCTTGGCAATGCCGACGGCGGTGCCGGCAATGCCGCCGAAACCCAGGACGGCGGCGACAAGTGCGATGATAAGGAAGGTGACGGCCCAGTTTAGCATAAGATGGATGTTGTTTGACGAAGTAGCATCGCGCGGGGACGGTCCGGCGGGGGCATTATTTATGATTTAAGATTTAGGATGTGCGCACGTCACTCCGTCTTCCGAGGTCCCAGATCGACGCGCGGACCCGCACGAAACCGGCGGCAGGATTTTGGAAGTGTGTTAAGATCCGCGTTCTGATTAAGCTGAGCGTTTCGACCATGACTTGAGATGACTTTTCCTGACGAACCCGCGGCCCGCCGGCCGCTCGATGAGGAAAGCTTTCACCGCACGTTGCGTCGCACTCCGCTGGCCCTGACGGTCGCGCTTATCGTGCCGGCGCTGGCCTCGCTGGGGCTGATTATTTACGTGTTGCGGGCCACGGAGGCGGTGAAACACATCGAGCGGGTCATCGCGCAGACCCTCGCGGTGGAAAAGCTCGCGGTGGACATGGAAACCGGACTGCGGGGGTTTCAAACGACGGGTGATGAGCGCTTTTTAGAGCCGTGGCGCGAGGCGGAACCACAGCTCCACGAGGGTCTCGCCGCGCTGGAAGCGCTGGCGGCCGACAATCGCGGGCAGCGGGGGAGTGTCGGGGGTTGGCGCGAGCGATTTGGGGCGTGGCGGGAGTTTGCGGAGCAAACGCTGGCGCAACAGCGCGCGGAAGTGGCGGCAGTCCGGGAGGCGGATCACAATTTGCGCGGCAAGCAGCTCATGGACGCGGTGCGGGCGCAAACGGCGGTGATCGTGGGAGAGGAAACGCGAGCCCGGGCCGAGCGCGACCGGCGTCTCAAACAGGTGGTCCTGACCTTGTTCATCCTGCTGGGTGTGGGCGTGGTGGCGGGGATACCGGCGCTCGTGGCGTGGACCGGGCGGCGGCTCGGCCGGGTGGCCGATTCGTATCGAATCAGCCTCACCGAGGCCGAGGCGAAGAGGACCGAATTGGGGGTGATGCTCCGTTCGATCGGGGACGCGGTGATCGCGACCGACGCGGAGGGCGCGATCGAGCTGCTGAATCCCGTGGCCGAGCGGCTGACGGGCTGGAGCGACGGGGAGGCGCGGGGACGGGCGATTACGGAGGTGCTGGCCATTTACCATGAGGAGTCCGGCGAGCCGGCGCCAAATCCCGTGGAGCGCGTGCTGCGGGAGCGCACCGTCGTGGGCCTGGCGAATCACACCGTGCTGCGTCCGCGTGGCGGAGGGGAAATCCCGATTGAAGACAGCGCGGCGCCCATCTTCCATCCGGATGGCTCGTTGCGCGGCGTGATCCTGGTCTTTCACGACGTGACGGAAAAGCATGCGCAGGTCCGGGAGTTGCGCAACGCGGAATGGCTGATGCGGATGTCGCTCGACGCGGGCGGCGGAGGGGCGTGGGTGATCGAAGTGGACCGGGGGGTGGTGGCGGGAGACGCGATGCTCGCGCGGAGTTTCAATGTGCCGGTCGAGGAATGCCGGCAGGGCGCGCCGATCGCGACGTTTGTCGCTGCGATCCATGAGGAAGATCGCGCGCGGGTGAACGAGGCGGTGGACAGATCGCTATCGACGGGCGAAGACTATTGTGTGCAGTTCCGGGCGTTTGGTGAAGATGGAGTGATGCGATGGTTCGATTCGCGGGGCCGGGTGCAGCGGGATGCGGCAGGCCGGCCGGCGCGCGTGCCGGGCATGGTGCTCGACATCACGGCGCGGCGGGAAGGTGAGCGGACCGTGGCGGAGCGCGCCCGGCTTTCGGAGCTGCGCGGCGACGTGGGCGGTCGACTGGCCGTGGGGGCGGCCACCGCGGAGACGCTGCAGGCGTGCTGTGAGCTGATCGTAAAACATTTGGACGCGGCCTTCGCCCGGATCTGGACGCTGGAACGCGGAGAGACGGTCCTCGCCCTGAAGGCCAGCGCGGGAATTTATACGCATCTCGATGGCCCGCACGCGCGGGTGGCGGTGGGCGCATTCAAAATCGGGCGGATCGCGCAAAGCCGCCTGCCGCATCTGTCCAACGACGTGCCGCACGACCCGAATATTTCCGACCCGGAGTGGGCCGCGCGGGAAGGGATGGTGGCGTTTGCCGGCTATCCGCTGCTCGCGGAAGGCGAGGTGGTCGGGGTGCTGGCCGTCTTTTCCCGGCATGTATTTACCGAAGCCGTGCTGGGGGACCTGGCGCCGCTGGCGGACAGCATTGCCCAAAGCATCGAACGGCAGCAGGCGGAGCGCGCCCTGCGCACGGCCAAGGATCAGGCCGAAGCCGGCTCGCGAGCGAAAGACAATTTCCTCGCGGCCCTCTCCCACGAGTTGCGCACGCCGCTCATGCCCGTGCTGATGACGGCCGCCGCACTGCGCGACGACGCCCGGTTGCCGGCCGACGTGCGGGAGCAACTCGGCATGATGGAGCGCAACATTGCCCTCGAGGCCCGGCTGATCGACGACCTGCTGGACCTCACCCGCATCACCCAGGGCAAACTCGGGCTGCGGCTCCAGCCATGCGACGCGCATTCGCTCATCGGCCTCGCGGTGGAGATCGTGCGCGACGATGCGCAGGCCAAAGGGGTGGCCATCGAGCGGGAATTCGCCGCCACACGCAGCGGCCTCGTCGCTGATCCGGCGCGCTTCCAGCAAGTGATCTGGAACCTCCTGCGGAACGCGGTGAAGTTCACGCCAGCGGGCGGCCGCATCGTGGTCCGCACCGCCAACGGAGGGAGCCGCACCCGTGCGTCCTGCCTGCGTATCGAGGTGGCGGACTCGGGAATCGGGATCGCGCCGGAAGCGGTGGACCTCATCTTCCAGCCATTCGAGCAGGGCGGCGCCTCGAAGGAACACCGGTTCGGGGGCCTCGGTCTGGGGCTGGCGATCGCCCGGGCGATCGTGGATCTGCACGGCGGGACCATCCACGCCGAAAGCGCCGGAACCGGCCGGGGCGCCACTTTCATCGTGGAATTGCCGGAGGCCATCACGGCACCGCCCGGGGTGACCCTCTCACAGGCTCCGTCGGAAGTGGCGGGCGCTGATGAGCCACGCTCGCTACGGCTGCTGCTGGTGGAGGATCACGTGGCGACGCATGAAGTGCTGACGCGTCTGCTGACCCGGGGCCGGTCATCATGTCTCGGTCGCGGTGACGGTCGCCGCCGCTCTCGAACTGGCGGATCGCGAAAAATTTGATCTCGTGATCAGCGATCTGGGGCTGCCCGACGGAACTGGCACGGAGCTCATGGCGCAACTGCACGAACGCCACGGGCTGCGGGGAATCGCGCTGAGCGGCTATGGGATGGAGCAGGACATGGAGCGGACGCGCGGAGCCGGATTCATCATGCACCTCGTCAAGCCGGTGGACTTTCAACAACTGCGCCGGGCCTTGGAATCGTTACCCGCGCCTGCCCCGGGAAGTGGTGGGTGAAAGGGGCCTTTGGTTTTGGGGAATGGACTGCAGAGACGTTCAGTTCCTGCCAATAGCGTCCCGGAGAAAGGTGCTCCGCAAGTAGTAGGCCATCAGGCGAACGCCCTCACCATCCATCGAACGAAGCAAGAGCGTGTCGTCCACCCATAATGTCCACACGCCATCGGTGCACTCGAAAAAGACGCGAGGTCGTGGGGCGCGAGTTGCTTTCATTCCTGGCAGCTTCGCCGCTCCTGATGAATAATGGACGTTAACGGGCGATATACGCCTTGCAGGGCCAGGACCGACTAATCTCGTGGAAGTCCGTATTCGTCCGGCCAAGAACGGGACGTGCGGCGATGCGAGGGTATGAAAATACACGTGTTCCCCTATTCATTCATCGCGGCGTGCCTCCTGTGCACCGCCGCCGCCGCCGAAAAATCGAGTACCGTCAACCCCGCGTCGGCGGGCGATGGCGTCCAGGTAGGGGTGAGCAAGCGGGACGGAATTAGTATGGACGGCGGGGAGGCGTTTATCACGCGCAATGGTGCGACCGAGAAGATGGTCAAGGAATTGGTGCTGCCGTCGGGCGTGACGGTGCGTCCGGATGGCACGATGATCCTCCCCGATAAGACGGAAGCGAAGTTGCGGACGACACAGGTGCTGACGTTCGAGGGTAAAGTGATGGATGTTCCCTCGGACCCCAACGTGAACCCGGCTCCGCCGAATACAGGCTCTGCGCAGGGAACGGCCGGCGGGTCGTCCACGGGCGGAGGGACAACGAATCAGGCGGCGGGCGGCGCCGGCGGCAAGATGCCTCCGAACGACCGCCGCAATAACCAAAACGGAGGCGGCTTTATCGAAAATGGCGGCGATCTCAGCGGAGGATTGGGCGGCAATGGGTTGAACCAAAATGGACGTCTCTTTGTCGGCGCCGACGGTAATCCGTTCATGGGTTCCCTGAATGCAGATGGCAGCATCACGACCACGGACGGGAGGACGATCCCCTTTAACGCGTCCAATCGCGCGGTGAATTTTGATTCGAACGGGAATCCCGCACTCGGGACGGTGAACCAGAATGGAACGATCACGACCGCCGACGGCCGGACGATCACTCCGCGCAACGAACGAGCGGCGGGGAACAACGGGAATAACAATGGCAACGGCGGAAACAACGCGAACAATTCCAATAATGGGAACAGCAATGCCAATGGCGGGAACAACGCGAACAACAATCCCAATGGCACGAATAACGCGAACAACGCCGAGTCCTTGCAAAACAACACCGCCGCGCAGGGTGGCAACCAGAACACTCCGAGTAACAACCCACGGAACACGAATAGCGGGACCAATTCACCTAACAACACGGGCACGGTGAATGTCGGACCTTCGAGTTCCGGTGGAAACTCGACCAATAATGCCGGGACGGTGAATAATCCGAATGGAAACCCGGTGACGGGTCAGCCAGGGGCCGCAGCCAACGGGGGCGCGGCGCAAGGGAATGGCACCCCCGGGGCCGCGGCTTCGGCCCAAGGGACCGGCACCGGCGGCAAGGGAGGCGCCCGGGCTGGTGGAGCGGCGGGAGGTGGCGGCGGCGGCAAGGCGACTGGCGGCGGCGGGAAGGCGGGCGGTGGTGCGGCTGGTGGCAAGTAAGAAATCGGTCCGCGCAGAAGATTTCGAGAAATCTGCCAATTGCACTCATAAGGAGACCCACCGGCGAGCTTTTCCATTCCTGCCGAGTCCCAATCGCGAGCTTCAAAGGCGGGGACACTAGGCCCACGCGGGCGGGGAGGAAGATGGGTGGAGATGGGCGAACGGGGTCCACTCTTGAAACTTGACGCCGCAGTCCACCGCCCGGAGTTGATCGCTTCCGCGTGGAACCACGCCGCTCCTGACCACGGTTTCCCCGGCTCGTTCTCTTTGATTCCAACTGTAGCACTACCCGTTAACTCGCTTTCGCGGGCATCCTACGGTGACGTTCCGTGTGACGGCGAAGCAGGGAAAAATCAAGGCGATGGCTTTCCTGCGCGACTTTTGTCTGGGGATGCGTCATCATTGATGAGTTTCCCATGAAGCAATTTTTTCTCAGCACCGCAGTCATCCTGTTTGGGTGCTTCGCTCGCGACGGCCATGCCGCCGGTTTGCCGAAGTCGGCGAGCGCATTCATCGAGTCGCACTGCATCGACTGCCACGATGCCAATACGGCGCGCGCGGGTTTTCGCATCGATTTGCTCACCGAAGATTTTACGGCCGGTAACAATGCCAGCCTGTGGAAAGAGGTGATGGACCAGATTAACTCCGGCGCGATGCCGCCGAAGAAGAAGCCGCGGCCGGATGCGAAGGACGCCTTCGCGGTGGCGTCGTGGGTGGCGCAGAAACTCGACGAGACCACGAAGGCGGCGCAGGGCGCGGGCGGGCGGGTGCCGATGCGCCGGATGAACCGCGTGGAGTACGCGAACACGGTGCGCGAACTTTTTTCGCTGGAGGAAGGCTTTGCGCGACGCATCGAAAAGGAACTGCCGGCGGATGGCAAGGTGGGCGGTTTCGATCGCGGGGCGGCGAGCCTTTTCATGGATGACGGGCAACTCGATCGCTACATGGCCGCGGCCGACATGGTGCTCGGGGAAGGGGTGTTCAACGAGAAGCCGGGGGTCGTCAAGCTGACGTGGGATTCGACGCAGGTAAAATATATCCACGGCATTGGCGTCGCCTACAAGGACGCGTCCGGCAAGATCATGGAAGACAACCCGACCCCGGGATTTGTAGCGGCGCTCAAGGAACCCTTGAGCATGATTCCCGTCGATCCCGTCAATAGCTTCAGTGGTCCAAATGCGGCGAAGGAAAAGCGCTACGTGCCGCACGGCCCCTTTCCCTGGACGGTGAAAAACGGCGGCATCGAATACCTCTCCGGCGGCACCACCTACCGCGCTACGGGCAATCAGCGCTACGGTTTTTACGCATGGGATTGGGGGGCGAAGGGCGTGACCATGGACGGCTGGTATCGTTTTCGCATTAAAGCGGGCGCGTTTGCCGGGCGAGGCAAGGAGGCGCAGAAGGACGTGCGGCTGACGGCTGAATACTGTTACGGCAGTCCTTTCGAGGTGGTGAAAAGCGTGGTGATCGATGCGCCGCTCAATGCGCCGAAGGAATACGAGTTCCTGATGTATCTCCCAGCCGGTCCGCCCGGAACCAATCGCTCCTTCACCATTGGCTGGGACAACGGCAACCAGGATGTGGTCAAACCCAACCCCCTGTATTTCGATGTGCAACGCAAGACGCTCTTGATCGCGAACGAAATCGTGAAGGCGAAGAGCGAAAAAAAGCCCGCGGAGGAATTGGCGGCTCTGCAAAAGAAGCTGGAGGAAGGGTTCGCGGCCGCATTGGAAAACCGCAAGACGTTCGAGGGCCCGTATTACATCTTCGACCCGAAGCTCGACATCGCCGATCGTCCGCGCATTTGGCTGGGGCAGGCGGAATGGGAGGGGCCGCTCGTGGATTGGCCGCCGAAAGGACGCAACGACCTGTTCTTCGCAGGCGGGAAGCGCGAGGATGACGCGTATCTGCGGGAGATTTTCACGAGGTTTCTGCCGCGGGCCTACCGCCGGCCAGTCACGCCGGAAGAACTGGACCGGGTCGTGAAATGGACGCTCAAGACGAAAACGGAAGGCGGCCTGTCATTTGCGGAGGCCGTGCGCAAGGGCGTGAAAAATGTGCTGTGCTCATCCAATTTTCTCTATCTCGGCGGCGAGGCGATGGCGGCGCAGGTGGCGGCAAAATCGTCGCCAGGGCCGCAGCCGGTGGATGGCTGGCAGTTTGCCAGCCGGCTTTCCTATCTGCTGTGGAGCAGCGCGCCGGACGTGGAGTTGTATCGCCTGGCTTCGCAAGGCAAGCTGCGCGAACCCGCCGTCCTGTGGGCGCAGGTGAAGCGGATGATCGCCGATCCGAAGGCAGCGGAGTTCGTGCGCAGTTTTGCGGGGCAATGGCTCAACGTCCGCAATTTTGACAATGGCACTCCGCCGAACCGAGTGGTCTACCGGGACTACGACGATGCGTTGCGCGACAGCTCAAAACAGGAGCCGCTCGAATTTTGCAACGTGGTGCTGACGCAGGATCTGCCCATCACGCTTTTCATCGACAGCGACTTCCTGGTCATCAACGAGCGCCTGGCAAAGCACTACGGCATCGGGGGCGTGGAGGGCGAAAAGTTCCGCCGGGTGCCCGCCCCCACCGATGACCGCCGCGGCGGCATCCTCGGCATGTCAGGCATTCTGACCTACCTGGCCGACGGCACGCGCACTCTGCCCGTGCGCCGCGCGACGTGGGTGCTCGACACGCTTTGGAATCAGCCCGTGCCGCCGCCGCCGCCGAACGCGGGCAGTCTGCCGGTCATCAAGGACAAGAAACCCCGCAGCGTGCGCGAACGGCTTGACGAGCATCGCACCTCGGAGAACTGCGCGAGTTGCCACGTGCGGGTCGATCCCTTCGGCATGGCGCTGGAAAACTACGACGCCATCGGCATGTGGCGCGAGCGCCAGAACGGCGAAGGCATGAGAGGCGACCAGGGTTCGCCGGCGCTGGACGTGAGCGGCAAACTGCCGGACGCACGCGAATTCAAGACCGTGCAGGAGTTCAAGGCCGCGCTGCTGGCCGAGAAGGAAAAGTTCGTGAAGGGCTTCACCGAAAAACTCCTTTGCTACGCCCTCGGCCGGCCCATCGGCTATGGCGATCATCTCACCGTCGAGCAAATCATGGCCTATGCCGCGAAGCACGAATACCGGATGCAAGAGATCATCCAGGCGACGGTGGCCAGCGCCTATTTCCAAACGCAGTAGCCTACGCAATCACCATGAACATCCAAACGAACAACTGGCGCATCGCGCGCCGAACATTTCTGAGAGGCCTCGGCGCGACCGTCGCGCTGCCCTGGCTCGAAGTAATGAGTCAGAACGCGAAGTCCATTACGGCCGCGGGTTCGATGGCGGCCCATGAGATTCCGCGCCGCGCCATGTTCACCTATTGGGGACTGGGCGTGGAGATCACGGGCTTCACCCCGCCGGACACCGGCAAAAATTACACGCTCACGCCCTCCCTGGCGCCGCTCGCGCCGTTCAAGGACGACTGCACGTTGATGACGGGGCTCACGTCGTTCACCGGCGGCCACGGCTCGTGCTGCTGCCTGCTCACCGGCCTCAACACCGTGCAAAACGCCAAGACGCTGACGTCCGTGGACCAGCAGCTTGCCCTGCATCACGGCAGCGTGACGCGCTTTCCCTCGCTCGTCCTCGGCACGGTGCGCGAGACGGGCTTCGGCGGGCCCTCTCCGATGACGCTCTCGTGGAGCAAGAACCACACACCCATCACGCCGGAAAACCGGCCCGAGGTGCTCTTTGAAAAGCTCTTCGGCAGCGAGGACAACAACACCCTGGCGGCGGCCAAGCTGGCCATGGCGCAGCGGGCCAGCCTGCTCGACTCGATCAAGGAACAAGCGGCGGCGATGCAACGCAAAGTGGGCGCGGCCGACCGCGCGCGACTGGACCAATACTTCACGTCCATCCGCGACCTCGAGGAACGCATCAAGGTCGAGGGTGAATGGATCGACCGTCCCAAGCCGAAAGTGCCCCGCCCGGACTTTGGCAAAGGCTCTCCACGCGAACGCATCGCGGGTGACGGGCAGGGTTACTCGGAATACACGCGAATGATGTTCGACATGGTCGCGCTCGCCTTCCAGACAGACAGCACGCGGGCGGTGAGCCACATTCCCCGCACCGAGCGCGACGAAGCCAAATGCTACGGCTACCAGACCAAGAGCAAATGGGATCTGCACACCATCACGCACAATGCCCAGGAGGACGACAAGATCGAGCAATGGCGTCAACTCGATGCCCTCTACCTTGCCGAGTGGGCTTACTTCCTCGGCAAGTTGAAAGCGGTGAAAGAGGGCAGCGGCACGTTGCTTGACAACACCATGGCCGCCTGGGCCACGACCAATGGCGGCCCCAACGCCCACGATTCAAGAATGCTCCCGCTCATCCTCTGCGGCGGCTCCGCGCTGGGCCTCAAGCACCAGGGCCATCTCGTGCAGAAGGACGTGCCGGTGGCGAACGTCTGGAAAACCGTCGTGGATCGCGTCGGCATGAAGATGCCCGAGGACTTCCAAGGTGGTCTCGCGAACGGAATCGTGAAGGAGCTGATCTAGTGCCCACAACACCCTCTCGCTCATCCATGGCCCGCGCCGCTGTCGTGACACTGGCCATGTCCTTCGCCGCACTGTGCCAGGCTGCGAATCCGCCGGAAGTGGACTCGCTGATCGCCAAAGGCGTGCGCATCAAGATCGAAAAAGACGGCGTCGCCTCCGAAGTCTTGGTCGGCCTCAAGGCCACCATCACCGTCGAGGACTACAAGCTCATCGGTGCGCTCCACACCTTGAAGCGTGCGGATATCAGCCCCGAAACCGCGCCGCTGGATGACAACACTGCGAAGTTCTTGTCGCAGCTCGATCAGCTCGAGAAGTTCTACGCCAATGGAGCCGAGTTGACCGATGACGGCTTCAGGGCTTTCGCCGGTTGGAAGAGCCTCAAGTCCTTTACCCTCGAGCATACGGGATGGAATGGGCCCGGCCATGTTCGGTTAACGGGCATGGGCGGCCCGGGCCGCGCGCACCAGGCGTCCAGCCCCAATCGCGAACAGGTGCGATTCGGTGGATGCCGGGTCGATAACCGCGTCACCGAGGCGCTGGCGCGGATCAAATCGCTGCAAAGTGTCGATCTCGGGCACACGATGGTCACCGACGAAGGAATCGCGGCCCTCCAGGCGCTGCCGAAACTCCGCATCGTGAGACTCAGCCCGCAATTCAGCCCCCGGATCACCGACGCATCGCTCCATTTTCTCGGCACTATCAAGACGCTCGAAGAAATCGAAATCGACCAAACGTGGCTGACCTACGAAAAGGGTTTCTCGCACTTAAGGGAGCTCGCGTCGTTGAAAAAACTGGTGCTGACCAAAGTCATCGCCAGCGTGGAAGACATCGCCAAACTCAAGGCCGATCACCCCACGATGGAAGTCCAATGGACCCCACCGGACGACGCGACCACGAGCACGACCAAGGAGCAATTCCAGAAGTTTTGGGCCCAGCCAACAAAGGCCAAGCCCTGAGCGGAGGACGCTGAAGGTCCCTCCAAACCGCTCCCATCGTGCTGCCGATGCGGATCGAAAGTGACTGCGAACAGGGATGTCAGATTCCGTGAAATGAATTCAGTCTTTCTGGTTTATCGCTACGTCACACATGGGTGAGCCCCTTTTTATCCGCTTCGCGGAATTTTACCAAAGATCACATGAAATATACTCATTGTAGCATGGTCAATGACGCCATGAGGCTGGCCCTGGTGATAGTGTTAGTCCTCCAGACGGGCTTTGTTGGAGCTGCGGACAAGGATGCTCCTGCAGTCAGTAATAATGAAACTTGGGAAAACGTCTCCGCGGCCTTCACCAAGGAGATCGGCGCCGACGATATCCAGCCGCCACACATGCAACGCTGCCTGGGAATGATTGTCGCGCCCACCGGCGACGTTATTATTCACACTTACAATGGAGTCTGCCTCTCGAAAGACGCGGGCGCCCACTGGTCGGTGGTCGCGGACTCTAAAGTGACAGGCGTAGGCGGCAAAGAATCCAGATCCTCAATCGCCTATCCCTATGACGGACGAATGGCCTTCTTCCTATTCGACGGCACAGTGGGACCAGGCGGGATATCTCTCGATGGCGGCCAGACTTGGAAGCCATTTTCCCAGTTACATCGCGGACTTGAGTTCGCGGATATCGACTGGAACACGCACGATCCGCAAACGATCTACGGGTTAACGCATGAACCGTTCTTCACGGCCTCCAGCAAGGATGGCGGACAAAGTTGGCAGATGCCCTACAAGGACAAGGAGGAAACCGGCAAAGGCATCGAGAGCAACTACTGCATGGGTGTCATCGATGCAAATACCCTCACGCGCTATAGGCCCAACCCACCCACCGGTCCCACCAACCCGCCCGGCGGCATCCTTGAGCGATCGACCGACGCCGGGCAGACCTGGACCCAGGTGGCGACCAACTACCAGGTCTTGGGAAAAAGGCCCGTGCATTACGGGAAGAACGTGTATTGGACCACCGCCCAGGGAGTTATCACGACCATCACCGGCAAGGACTGGACCCTGACCGGACCGGGGGCGGAAGGGGTCCGCTACGGTCCCTATTTCGGCTCCAGCGAGCAGGAATTCGTGGTGGCCACCGACAAAATGTTTCTAAAGACGCAGGATGGTGGCAAGACTTGGAAGCCTATCGCCAAAACCTACAAGGCCCCTGATGTCTTCAAAAATCTGGCGTATTGCTGCTGTTTCGGCTGGGATTCGACACATAACATCCTGTATGCCTCGGGGCTGGCCGCATCGGTGTATCGGTTGAAATTGTGAATGGCGCATAAGACTGGTTTGGCTGGTTCCTCATTGGAAGGGGTTTCGTAGGTCCGAGCCGGACGACTTCGAGAGGAAGATAACAAATGAAACAAAATGCGATCGCTCGTTTTTCCCATTAATCTAGCATCCAATGCTGTCTCGCTTGGCAGCATTCTCGGATTTTTGTCGACCCGAATCCCGAGCCTTTTAGTCGTCGCTGGATTATTGGTAATCGCGCAACTGTTTTTAGTGAGAGGGGTGATCACTAAAAGTCTGAATCGACCCAAAGATTTGCTAGGTTTCCGGATGTTTTTTAACTTGACTACCCACTGTTCGATATTTTTGGGCGTATGCAATTTGGTCCGAATAGACCTTGCTTCGGGGATTGTTTGGGTTCTTCTTGTTGTTCAATGGTGTTGTATTCGTCGCATCAAAAATATCGCTGGCGCCGCGGAATAGTTTCCGTTCGATGTCATAGGCCCCTACGCGCTGACATTTATCCTCACTTCCGATAGATGTGCTCGGGCTGGCGCTTACATTTGAAGAGAATCTCCGCGAATTGACAGAAGACCCGGCATAGCTTCACCAGGCGGATGTCCGATAGTGTGGCGGGGGTACTCCATTTTTTCCTCCTTTCCGAAACGGAGACGGAAATAACCACGGATTTCACGGATGGCACGGATGCAGAGGGATCCGGGTATCCGGACGCACGCAGCCACTGACCCAATCGGAAAGTGGGAAAACCCTCGTTCGTGTCTCCTCATCCGTGCCATCCGTGAAATCCGTGGTTTCCATTTCCGGATTTAGGCCGAATACGATTTGGCGGGAGCTCAATTTCATGGACAACGAATCTCTGCGCTGTCACACACCGGTGAGACACATTTATCCGCTTCGAGAGTCTCTTGCCAAAGGTCACATGAAATATACGCATTGCAGCATGGTCCATTACGTCGTCAGGCTGGCCCTGGCGATCGTGTCCGTCCTTCCAACAGGTTTTTCAGTAGCAGCGGACGCGGGCGCTCCTGCTGCCAGCAATAGTGAAAATTGGGAAAACGTCTCCGCCGCCTTTACCAAAGAGATCGGCGCCGACGAT
>JBBRPL010000052.1:0-50860 GCA_038228205.1 Chthoniobacterales bacterium | reverse complement strand
CCTTGGCCGCCGAACTACGGGCCTGGCAGTGCAACCGCAATCAAGCCGCACGCGGCATCTCCTGGCAATTCACCACCGCCGACGCCCGTGTGAAACTCCTCAAACTGTACCCATCGTATCACGAATGACAGACCACTAGTCAGCCACTGAGCACTTCCTAATTCATCCCCACATCCGCCATCTGCTGGCGGAGCGTCTTCAATCCAAGCGCCGGCTCCGTCTTCACATCGGTCCACTCCGGCTCCAGCACGAGCGTCTTGTCGTAGCCGATATTCTTTAGCGCGCGCAGGTAGGGCCGCACATCGTCTCCATATGTCCCCGGCACCGCCCGCCGCTTGATTTCCGAGATGTGCACATGCTCGAGAATATCGGCGAACCGCTCGATCTCCGACGGTGGCTCGTCCTCGATCATCATGTGAAAATTGTCCGCGAGCAGCCGCACACTCGGGTGCCCGACGCTCTGCACGATGTCCGCACCGTCCGCCAGCGACATGATGAAATTCGAGTCGGTCCGGGCCACCGGCTCGATCACGATCGTCACCCCGTGCCGTTCCGCCAGCGGCGCAAAACTCGTCACTGCCTTCAGAAACTGCTCTCGGGCCTGTTCCTTGGGAAAACCCTTCGGAATCCGCCGCGCCACCCCGCTGCCCCAGACAATCGTCTTCACACCCACCTCCTCCGCCCGGCGAAAAACACTCTCCCCCCAGCGCTGCAACCGGGCCTCGTCCACGATCGGTCCAATTGGCTTCAGATCCGGTGGCAAGAGCCGGTTCGCCGCCGCCACCGGCCTGGCCAGTGAACGCACAATCGCCAATCGCTCCCTAAAAACCGACTCATCCGCCTCCGGCACCAGCAGCGTCTGCACATTTTCCTCAATGAAATCGAATTGGTCATTGGGCAAAACCGAACCGTGCTTGATGTCAATATAGAGGCCGAATTTCATGGGGAAAATGAGTGGAAGAGCAGTGCACCCCGCCCATCGCACACCGTCAATCTAAAGATTCTTTCGACCGCCGCGTTGCCCCCAGCCATGCGCACATCCCGGGCAAGTGCCGCCGCGGAACACTGATGACTCCCCACCCACCCGCCAAAAGCAGCAACTTTGGATTTGACGCCTCCCCTTCCCCTGCCGAGACTCCGCGCCCTTTCTTTTTATGCGCCACACGATCTCCGTCCTCGTCGAAAATAAGTTCGGCGTGCTCACGCGAATCGCCGGCATGTTCAGCGGACGCGGTTTCAATATCGATACGCTCAATGTCGGCCCCACGCTTGATCCCGCCACCTCGCGGATGACGATCGTCGTCCGCGGTGACGACACGGTCCTGGAGCAGGTCACCAAGCAGCTCAACAAACTCGTCGACGTCATCAACATCGACGACTTCCGCGATGACGAAGTGGTCGAGCGCGAACTCGTGCTGCTCCGGGTCAAAGTGGACGCCTCCAACCGCGCCGAAGTCATGCAACTCTGCGACATCTTCCGCGCCAAAGCCGTGGACGTGCAGCACGAGGTCCTCGGCATCGAGGTGACCGGCAACGAATCGAAGATCGACAAGTTTCTCATGCTCATGGGTAAATTCGGCATCTCCGAACTCAGCCGCACCGGCCGCGTCGCCCTCGCCCGCAAGCCCAACTGATTCTTCATTTTAAATTTTCCATCTCCCAACCCCATGCCCGCCAAAATCTACACTGACAAAGACGCCGATCTCTCGGTCCTCAAAGGCAAAACCTGCGCCATCCTCGGCTTCGGCTCCCAAGGCCACGCCCACGCCCTGAACCTCAAGGAATCCGGCGTCAAGGTCATCATCGGCCTGCTCCCCACCAGCAAGTCGGTGGCGGTGGCCAAGGAAAAAGGCTTCGAAGTTTATTCGCCCGCCGAAGCGGTGAAGAGAGGCGACGTGATCATGGTCGCGCTGCCCGACACCAAGCAAGCCGCCGCCTTCGAAAAGGACATCCGTCCGAACCTCAGCAAAGGCAAGACGCTGGTCTTCAGCCACGGTTTTTCCATCCATTTCAAGACCATCGTCCCGCCGAAGAACGTGAACATCATCATGGTCGCGCCAAAGGGGCCGGGCCACATCGTCCGCCGCCAATACACCGAAGGCAAAGGCGTCCCGGCGCTGATCGCCATCTACCAAAACCCCGGCAAGGACGCGAAGAAGATCGCCCTCGCGTGGGCCAAGGGCATCGGCGGCACCCGGGCCGGCGTGCTCGAGACCGATTTCAAGGAAGAGACCGAGACCGACCTCTTCGGCGAGCAGACCGTCCTCTGCGGCGGCTGCACGGCGCTGGTCCAGGCGGGCTTCGAGGTGCTGGTCGAGGCTGGCTATTCGCCCGAGATGGCCTACTTCGAGTGCCTGCACGAGCTGAAGCTCATCGTCGATCTGATGAATGAAAAGGGCATCGCCGGCATGCGCTTCTCGATCTCCGAGACGGCCAAGTGGGGCGATGTCACCGTCGGCCCGAAGATCATCGACGCCAGCGTCAAGAAGCGCATGAAAGCCGCGCTGACCGACATCCAGAAAGGCAAGTTTGCCAAGGACTGGGTGAAGGAATACGAGGGCGGCTACAAGAAATACAACGCCCTCCTCAAGGCCGGCGAAAAGCATCAGATCGAGAAGACCGGCGAGAAACTGCGCTCGATGATGCCCTGGATGCCCAAGCGCTCGATCAAGGGCGTGCAGGCGGCTTACTAAACAAGCATCTCAGAATTCCTTCAAGAACGCCGCCGGGAAACTGGCGGCGTTTTTGTTTTCACGGGACCTTTGTTCGCTGGGTTTCTTCGGCGGCCTTGGCAGGCCGGAGGCCGGCGCTACCCGGACCTGCCGTGTTCCCGCCGCGATGCCGCTCGCTCCGCGAGTGGGGTCCATGCTTGCCGGATATCGGAAAACCTGCGCTCCATTTCCGACGATGAACCCCCGAACCATCTTTTCGCTCCTCTTCACGCTCTCCCTGGCATCGCTTCAGGCCGCGCCTCCGAAGCCCGACCGCACGCTCAAGCTCTGGGAGGGCAAGGCTCCCGGCGATTTTTCCGTGCCGGGACCAGAAACGGCCACCGAGCCAAAGCCGACGGACAAGCTGCCGATCCTGCGCCTCACGAATATCTCCGAGCCACGTCTCGAATTCTACGAACCTGCGGCGGACAAGAAGAACGGCGCCGCGGTGGTGATCGTGCCCGGGGGCGGATTCGGGGTTCTTGCCTCGGGCCATGAGGGCTCCGAGCTGGCGGAATGGTTCCGCGACCGCGGCTTCGTCGCGGCCGTGCTCCAGCATCGCTGCCCGACGAACAAGTTGCCGAAGCCATCGGAGCTTCCCGCCCAGGATTGCCAGCGGGCGATCAGTCTCGTCCGCGCAAAGGCGGCGGAACTTGGGGTCAGACCCGAATTGATCGGGCTCTTCGGATTTTCCGCGGGCGGCCAGGTCGCGCTCATCGCCGCGACCAATGACACGCAGCGCCTCTACCCCGCCGCCGATGAAGTCGACAAGACAAGCTGCCTGCCCAATTTTCTCATGCTCTGCTACCCATGGAAAATCCTGGCGGACAATTCGCTCACCGAGCTAAAGCCCGAAGTCCACATCGGTCCGACCACCCCGCCCACGTTCATCGCCCAAGCCAACGACGACGGCGGTTCGCTCGCCGAAGGCAGCACCCTCGCCTTCCTCGCCCTGCGCAAGGCGAAAGTCCCGGCCGAACTCCACATCTACAGCACCGGTGGCCACGGGTTCGGCCTGCGTCCGAATGCCACGCAAGCCCCCGGCGACTGGCCCGGCCGGCTGGAGCTATGGCTCCGCGCTCGCAAGCTGTTGCCGTAATAAACGGGTTGGCCGCAAAAAGGCGCAAAAGGCGCAAAGGGGGTTTTGACTATTTCAGTTCGTCCCGATTGATCGGGACGAAAGAAATTTCAGGGACATCGCCGAAGTCAAAAATCTCTTTTTTTGCGCCTCTTGTGCATTTTTGCGGCCATTCCTCCTCCTGCCCCTTCTGCCGCGGCTCTGCAGTACCGCGCCGTGCGTTTCCTTTCCTTCCAACTGCATACGGCTGTAGCCCGGACCGTGCGCGATTCGTAGGTAACATGAAACCCGCTGGCATTGTCGGTATCGTCCTCATCATCCTCGGCGTCGTGGCGCTCGCCTATGGCGGGTTCAGCTTCACGACCCGGGAAAACAAGAAGCTCATTGATGCGGGACCAATTCAACTGAATGCCACCGTCGAGAAAGAACGGTCGTTCCCCATGCCGCCCATCCTCGGCGTCGCGGCGCTCGTCGGGGGCGTCGTGCTGGTGATCGTGGGAAGCAAGAAGTAGCACGCCGCCGTTTCATCAGCGGGTCTCCGGTAGGACGATCTCGTGTCATGCTCTCATCCAGGCAGGACACGCAACTGGTCGCCACGGTTCGGCGAATGAATTCGCCGCTACGTAAACGCGTCGTCCGGGAGCGGTGTCGTTCGCGGCTGCATCGGTTGTTACAGCACGTCGTTTCCGGCGACGATGGTGTGCCGCACGACAAAATCGTCGGTAAAGGAGACAAGGTCGGCGTCGGCTCCCACGCGGAGAACTCCCTTCTTCCCCTCCAAACCGAGGGCGCGGGCGGGATTGCCGGTGGCCATGCGCACGGCCTCGACGAGCGGCACATCGACCAGTTGCACCATGTTTCGGACGAGATCGATCATCCCCGCGGTGCTGCTCGCCAGCGCCTCGCCGTCGGCGGTGATACTCACACCTTCGTGAACCACGCAATCGATGGTCCCCAACCGGAATTTCTCGCCAACGGCCAGGCCCGCTCCCGCCGCCGCATCGGTGACGAGGGCGATGCCATCCGGCCCCTTGGCGTGGTAGAGCATGCGCATGAGCGTGGGCGACACGTGGCGTGCGTCCGCGATCAACTCACACAGGATGGCGGGTTCTCCGAGCACAAATTCCAGCAACCCCGCAACGCGGTAGGGCCCGCGGCGGCGGGCGGATGACATGCAATTGAAGGTGTGAGTCGCCTGCCGCATGCCGTGCGCGAATCCCGCGGCGGCTTCCTCATCCCAGGCATCGCTATGCCCGCCGCTCGCGATGATGCCGCGTCCGGCCAGTTCTTCGTAAAGCTCGAGAGCACCGGGAAGTTCCGGCGCGACGGTCATCTGGGTCACGAGGCCCTCGAAAGCGAGCCATGGCTCCCACTCCACGCGTTGCGGATTGCGGATGAGATCGAGCCGGTGTGCGCCGGGCTTTTCCCTGGAGAAGTATGGCCCTTCGATGTGCACACCCAAAAGCTGCGCGCCGCTGCTCGTGGGCCGTTTCCGGTATTCGTGCGCCGCGCGCAGGACCGCCATGATGCTATCGCTGGTCGCAGTGACCGTCGTCAGCGCGAGCGCCGTCGTGCCCCCGCGCGCGTGATGACGGCAGATCGTCTCGAAGGCTTCGCTCGTCGCCTCCATGGTGTCGCGATGCTGCGCTCCGTGGATGTGCATGTCGATGAACCCCGGCGCGAGGAATTGCCCGGCAAGTTCGACAGTCGGTTCGCCGGGCACCGGCGGAAGAGGCTGATCGGAGATGGCATCGATCTTCCCCTCCCGCACTCGGACATGGCCGAGCATGAGACGATCGGAGAGGACAAGGCGGGCGTTGGCGAGGATCATGGGAGGAGGGTGGATGGTTCAGCGGGAGCGATTCAGACGAACACAAAGTCGGAGCGCGATCATTTTCACACTTAACACTGCAAGTAAGCAGGAAAGCCGGGCGGCACGCGATCCCAACGCTTCGGGTTGGAAAGGCGCGATGGGCGGGAATGTGTCTGGTCAGGAGGGAGGGGGTGCGGCATGATTCTGCCTTCCTCCGGCGCTCTCCCCATGAACGCAAAAGACCTTCTGGAAATGACCCCCGCGATTCGCATAGTCCTCATCGTCGCCTGCTCAATCCTCTCTGGATGCCAGATGATGGAATATGACCGCAACGCCGTAGTCTCGCCTCCAAAGGAGGAACCAAAAACTGAATATCCAGCATGGGCGAGAGCGGCGGGGGTCGTTGCGCCCGTGCCGCATCAGTTCTAGCTGTGGAACAGTCAAGTAAGGACACCACCCGGCATTGGCTTTCGCGGACGGCGGCCTAAAGTCTGATGAGTAGCATCCCTGTGAAAACGTCGTCCGATTTCAGCACCCAAAAAGCCGTCCGCCTCGCGCGCCTCCGACTCGACGCGGTGGACTTTGAAGAAAAGTTTGCCCGCAGTTCCGGGCCGGGCGGGCAGCACGTGAACAAGGTCTCGACCGCCGTCACCCTCCGTCACGTCCCGAGCGGCCAGGCGGTCACGGTGCAGGACACGCGTTCGCAGGCGATGAACCGTCAATTGGCGTGGACCCGTCTGCTCGACGCCATCGAACACGGGCGCCAGGCCGAGCGCGCCGCCCGGCGGGCGGAGATCGAGAAGAAGCGCCGGCAGAACTCCAAGCGCCCGCGCGGGGTGAAGGAACGCATCCTGGAGAACAAGAAGCGCCGGTCGAACGTGAAAAAGCTGCGCGCAAAGGACTGGTAGAGAGCGCTTCGCGACATCTTCACACTTCCATCCTCGCCGCCCCGTCGCTGGCTTGGTGTAATGTCCCCTCATGACGACACTGAATCAGGATAGCGCTCTCGATACGCACACCAAGGCGCTCAAGATCAATCTCGACTCCCGCTTCTACGGCACCCTGGCGGAGATCGGCGCGGGGCAGGAAGTGGTCCGCTGGTTTTTCCGCGTCGGCGGCGCGGCGGGCACCATCGCCAAGAGCATTTCCGCCTATGACATGCAGGTCAGCGATGCCATCTACGGCGACACCGAGCGCTATGTCTCGCGGCAACGGCTCCAGTCGATGCTCGACCACGAGCTTCAGCTCAATATCGACCGTCTCGGCGAGGCACGCGGCGATACCACCTCCTTCTTCGCGTTCGCTGATACCGTCGTGGCCCGCAGCTACAAGGGTGGCAACGAGTGCCACGGCTGGATGGGGGTGAAATTTCAGGCGCATCCCCGCGACGAGGCCTCGCAGATTATCATCCACATCCGCATGCTCGACGCTGAGGCCGGCCTCCAGCAGGAAGCGCTCGGCATCATCGGCGTGAACCTGCTCTACGGCGCCTTCTTCCTCCACCACGAGCCGGAGAAGCTCATGGACAGCCTCCTCGACAAGCTGACCACCGGGCGCATCGAGATCGATCTCATCGATTTCAAAGGCATCGAGTTTCGCTACGTGGACAACCGGATCATGTCGATGAAGCTCGTCCAGCTCGGGTTGAGCGGCGCGGCGATGTTCGGCCCCGATCGGCAGGTCCTCCAGCCATCGGAGGTGCTCTACAAGAAGGCGGTGATCGTCGAACGCGGCAGCTTCCGGCCGGTCACGCACGTCAATCTCGACATGATGCACGCCGCCCTGGAGAAATTCTCCGCGGATCCTGCCGTCACCGGCAAAGCGGTGCTGCCGCTGATGGAAATCACCATGCGCAATCTCCTCGCCGGCGGCCAGGAAGTGGATCGCCGCGATTTCCTCGCGCGCGCCGACCTGCTCGCCGCGTGCGGCTTTCACGTCCTGATCTCGGATTATTTCGAGTACTACCGGCTGGCCGCCTATATCGCCTGGCGCACCAAGGAGCGCATCGGCATCGTCATGGGAGCGGCCAGCCTCATCGAACTCTTCGATGAAAAATACTACACCGCGCTTCCCGGCGGCATTCTTGAATCTTTCGGACGCCTGTTCAAAAATGAGCTGAAGGTCTTCGTGTATCCGCTGCGCCCGCATGAGCAGGCGCAGATGACCACGGTGGAGAATCTCGAAGTCGCCCCTGAGCTGCGCAAGCTCTATGGCTACCTGGCCGATCGCAAGAGCTTCGTGCAACTCGACAATTTCGATCCGGCGTGCCTGTCGATTTTTTCGCGAGACGTGCTCAAGCGCATCGCCGCACAGGACGAGACGTGGGAACCCATGGTTCCCAAGGAGGTCGTCGAGATCATCAAGAAGCGTGGCTTTTTCGGCTACTCGAAGCAGCGGGCGGAGTAGGAACCGCGCGCCAGCCCACTCCTGACGTGGCGTTCGTTGACTTTCATTTCTTCTCGGAGGCGCTCGGGCTGACTTGCGCGGCACACATCGTCCTGCCCCAGCCGACCACGCAGCAGATCGGGATGGCCGGCGGCGTGTCCCGGGAGAAATATCCCACCCTCTACCTGCTGCACGGGCTGTCCGACGATCACACGATCTGGACCCGGCGCACATCCATCGAGCGCTACGCCGCGGCGAAGAATCTCGCGGTCGTGATGCCGGCGGCTGGTCGCAGCTTTTACCAGGACAAGCCCAACGGAGAGAAATACTGGACCTTCATCAGCGAAGAACTGCCCGCGCTTTGCCAACGGTATTTCCCGCTGAGCCCCGCGCGTGAAGGCAACTTCGCCGCCGGATTGTCGATGGGCGGCTATGGCGCGTTGCGGCTCGGTCTGACGCATCCGGAGAAATTCGCCGCGGTCGCGAGCCTGAGCGGCGCGTTGGATCTCAAGCGGCGGTTGAAAGAGGCCGGCAAGGCCGGGTCGCGGATCAGCCGCGCGGAGTGGACCGGCATCTTCGGTTCCGGTCTCCAGACCCCGGCGGAAGCGGACCTCTGGCTGCTCGCTCAAAATCTAGCGGCCATGCCGGGGCCGAAGCCGGCGCTCTACCTGGCTTGCGGGACGGAAGATCCGCTGCTCGACGACACCCGGAGCTTTCATCGCCACCTCAAGACGGCGAACGTCGCGGTGACCTATCAGGAGAGCCCCGGCGACCACGAGTGGGGATACTGGGATGCGCAGATCCAGCGCGTGCTGGATTGGCTGCCGCTGCTCTGAATTTTCTTTCTCAACTTTACCCCCGGACACGGGTTCACTTCACACCATGAAACTTCACACCCTCCTTGCCACCATCGTTTCTCTCGCCAGTCTCACCGCCCTCGCGCACGCCGCTCCCCTCGCCGTCGGCGCCCCCGCCCCGGAAGTCGCCTCCGTCGATCAGGAAGGCAAGCCGGTCAACTTCAAGGACGTTTACGCCAAAGGCCCGACCCTCGTTTATTTCTATCCTAAGGCCGACACCGGCGGCTGCACCAAGCAGGGCTGCTCGATCCGCGACTCCTGGAGCGACCTGCAAAAGGCCGGCATCCAGGTGCTGGGCGTGAGCGAGGACACGGTGGAGGAGCAGAAGCATTTCTCCGACAAAAACCAGTTCCCGCACAAGCTCATCGCGGACAAGGATGGCAAGGTCGCCGCCGCCTTCCAGGTGGACATGAAGGGCAAGATGACGTCCCGCCAGTCGTTCCTGATCAAGGACGGGAAAGTCGTCTGGAACATGCTCGCCGGCACGACGACCGAGACGCATGCGAAAGATGTGCTCGCGGCCTACGAAGGGCTGAAGAAGTAGGGCGTGGAGAGTGGAGAGTGGGTGGTTGATAGCCCTCGCTGGCGGGCGGTATCGCACGGCTGGCGGCAGTTCCGCAGGGCTGGCTATCCACTGGATCCCGGCATCATAGCCTCCCCATGGGTCCTATAGGTCTCATAGATCCTATGCACCCACCATCCACCGTCAACCACTCCCGCTTCAAAACACCATCGGCTGTCCCTCGGTCATGACCGAGATGCGATCTTCCAGGCCGTGCTCGCGGGCGCAAAAAAGCAGGCGCTCCGGTGGTTCGTTGAGCGGTTCGTAGCTGAGCCGGAAGGTGCCGTAGTGCATCGGCACCATCCGTTGCGCACCAAGATCCATGAAGGCGCGCACCGCTTCCTCCGGATTCATGTGCACCTCGCGTCCGCTCGGCGGATCGTATGCGCCGATGGGAAGGAGCGCGACGTCGATGGCGTGCCTCTGGCCGATCTCCTTGAAACCGTCGAAGTAGGCCGTATCGCCGCAATGAAAAATCGAGCGGCCACCGACTTCAATGACAAATCCGCCGAAGCCACGATGCGAGTCGTGCAGCATCCTGGCGCCCCAGTGGTGGCACGGAGTCAGGGTGATTTTCAATGGCCCATGCTCGTAGTTCTCCCAGTAGTGCAGTTCGTGCACACTGCGAAATCCAAGGTCATGCACCAGGTTGCCCACTTCGAACGGAACGACGATCGGCTGGGCAGCCGCCACCTCGCGCAGGGTCCGGCGATCGAGGTGATCGAAGTGCGCGTGCGTCACGAGCACCACATCGATATTCGGCAGCTCGTGGAGATGCAGTCCGGGATGCTTCATCCGTTTGATCACCTTCAGCCACTTGGCCCAGTTCGGGTCGATGAGGAGATTGTGGTCGCGCGTCTGGATGAGGAACGAGGCATGGCCGATCCACGTGATCCCGATCTCGTTCTCCTTCAGCTCCGGGAAGACCGGCGCGCCGTGTCGCGCGGACCGCGGCGCGAACAGCGAAGGCAGCAGCACTTCGGTCAGAAAATTTCGCCGCTGCCAGCCGACCTTCGGCTTGAGCCCAACTTTGCGCGCGGGCGAATCCGCTGGGGTGGAGGGTTTTGCCTCAGAGGCCTTTTCGGATTTTTTGATCTCCGCCTTGGGTTTGCGGAGGCGTTGAAACGGATTGGCCACGGGGTGAAACAGTAAGCGCCTCCGGGCAGGGAGGCAAAGATTTCGTACACCTTGCCAGCGGATGCCATGCCAGAGGAAGATTCCGGCATGACCAAAGCCGAGCTTAGCCACGAAATGCGCCAGCGCTTGAGGACGCTCGGTCCGGTCCGCGCGGAGAAATCGCGGGCCATCTGTGCGGCCATCACCGCGCATCCCGCCTTCGCCCGCGGCCATCGGGTGGCCCTTTACTCACCGCTACCGAGCGAACCCGATTTGAACGCGCTCTGGGAAAACGAGCGTCGAGGATTCTGCTTTCCACGTGTCGCGGGAGAAAGGATCGAGTTTGTGGAAATCGCCAGGTTGGACGACCTGGTCCAGGCCGCCTGGAATCCGTGGGTCCGCGAACCGGCGGCGACTGCCGCTCACGTCATTGCCCCGGCGGACATCGGGCTCATCCTCGTTCCTGGCCTCGCGTTCACCCGCGACGGCTGGCGGCTCGGCCGCGGGGGCGGATTCTATGACCGATTCCTCGAGCAACTGCCTGCGCAGACCGTGAAACTCGGTGTCTGCTTCGATCTGCAAATCGTGGAGACCATCCCTATTGAACCGCACGACCAGGGCTTGGACGTCGTGGTGACCGAGAGCGGCCTTGCCGGCTAATGGTTCGTCACACTGAGGCCACCGGCACGCGCATCTCAAACTTTGGGATCCGCGTGAAGACTGCCGCCCCATCGTCCGTGACCCCAAAAAACGCCCCTTCCGCCACGCTGTCGGAACCGATTGTGTGATAACTGTTGTAGGAAAACTGATGATGCGGCTTCAGATATGGAAACTCGCCCACGACGCCATCGCCCTCGACCACCACACAGCGCCCCTCCGCGTCGGTCACCACCCATTTGCGCCCTTTGATGGTGACGGGAACGCCGGATTCGTTGCTGACCGTAATGAAATAAACGAACGGATGCGGCCGATCCGGCGGCGCTTCGAGCTGCGGCATATGAACCACGCGATCGACCTTCACGTTCAGGCCGGCAAGTTCAGTAGGAGAGAGCATCGTGGAAAAAAATTGGGTATGGTGATGTTGGAAACTTGAATGGGGCAACAGACGGTGGGCATCTGCGCTCGCGCACCATCCATTCAAATCGCAAAATTCAAAATTCAAAATTTATATGCTTCCCGTCGCACTCTCCATCGCCGGCTCCGACAATAGCGCGGGCGCCGGCGCCCAGGCAGACCTCAAGACGATGAGCGCGCTCGGCGTCTATGGGGTCACGGCCATCACCTGCGTGGTCGCGGAAGTGCCGGGGAAAGTCAGCGCGATCCAGCCCATCGAACCCCGCATCGTCGCCGAGCAAATCCGGCTGGTGTTCGACGCGTTCCCCATCGGGGCGATCAAAACCGGGATGTTGTATTCGTGCGAGATCATCGAAGCGGTGCACGAAACGCTCGTCGAGTGCCTGGCCAGATGCCAGCAGCGCCCACCGATCGTCATCGATCCGGTCATGGTCGCCACGAGCGGCGATGCCTTGCTCAAAAAGGACGCCGTGGCGCTCTACCAAAAACTCCTGTTTCCGCTGGCCACGCTCATCACCCCGAATCTCGATGAAGTGCGGACACTCCTCGGGAAGAGCGTGACGAGCTACGAGGAAATGTGCGATGCGGCCCACGAACTCGCGTCCACATTCGGGGCGGACTTTCTCGTGAAGGGAGGGCACCTGCGCGGGCCGTCCGCCGTCGATCTGCTCATCACGGGGGGCAGGCTCCAGGAATTCCGCGCCCCCTTTGTAGCCGGCGTTTCCACCCATGGCACGGGCTGCACTTATTCCGCGGCCATCGCGGCCCATCTCGCCCACGGCTTGCCGCTGGCGCAAGCCGTGGGCGACGCGAAGCGCCACGTCACGGCGGCAATCACCCATTTCTTGCGCTGGGAAAAGGATGGGCATCGCACCGACGCTCTTCATCACTTTACCCCCGGGTCGCTCGGCCTTTCGCTGACGGCCGCTCTGCCCTTTGCAGAACGCCAGCCTCCCCGCTAGTCTCGCGCGCTCTTTCCCATGAAAATCCTTGTCGTCGGCAGCGGCGGGCGTGAACACGCGCTCGTCTGGAAACTTCAGCAATCACCCCGGGTCCGCGCCCTCTACTGCGCGCCCGGCAATGCGGGCACCGCGCAGCTCGCCACGAATGTCCCGATCAAGGTGACAGAGCAGCAGAATCTCCTCGAATTCGCGCGAACGGAGGGCATCGACCTGACGGTGGTCGGCCCGGATGACGCGCTGGCTGCGGGCATGGTCGATCTCTTTCAAAAGCACGGGCTGCGCATCTTCGGCCCCACGCAGAACGCCGCCCGGTTGGAATCCTCCAAGGTCTTCGCCAAGGAATTCATGCAGCGTCACGGGATCCCGACGGCGGCTTCCGGCAGCTTCACGGACAGCAGCGAAGCCCAACGATTTTGCCAGAAGGCCAGGTATCCGCTGGTGGTGAAGGCCGATGGGCTCGCCCTGGGCAAGGGCGTGATCATCGCCGCGAATGCCTGGCAGGCGGCGCTCGCGATCCACGAGATCATGGACGTGCGAAAGTTTGGCGACGCTGGACGGCAGATCGTCGTCGAGGAATTCCTCGTGGGCGAGGAATGCTCGATCCACGCGCTCGTCGATGGGCAGAGCTATCTCCTCTTCCCTGGCGCCCAGGATCACAAGCGCGCCCTCGATGGGGACGAAGGCCTGAATACCGGCGGCATGGGCACATTCAGCCCGCCGGCGAAACTGCTCACCCCGGCGATGGAGGAGCGGGTGCGCCGCGAAGTGCTCGACCCGTTCATCGCCGGCCTGCACCGCGACGGGCTCGACTACCGCGGCATGCTTTTCCCGGGGTTGATGGTCACGGCCGATGGTCCCAAGGTCCTCGAGTTCAATTGCCGCTTCGGCGATCCCGAGACGCAGGTCCTGCTCCCGAGGCTGGAAAATGACCTCGTGGAGCTGCTCGAAGCCACCATCGATGGCCGACTCGCGGCCGTGAATGCGAAATGGAAACCGGAATCCGCCGTGTGCGTGGTGCTCGCGTCGGGAGGCTACCCCGGTAGCTACGCCACGGGCAAACCGATCGCCGGACTGGAAGCAAAGACGGACGGGGTGACGATCTTTCACGCCGGAACGCGGCTGCAAGATGGTCGGATGGTGACTTCGGGCGGGCGTGTGCTCGGCGTCACGGCGCTCGCCCACGACCTGGCGAGCGCACGCGCGCGGGCGTATGCAGCGGTGGCAGGCATTAATTTTGAGGGCCGGCATTTCCGGCGCGATATTGCAGCCAAGGGTTTGACCGCCTAGCTTCGGGGCATCCTATGAAATTTTCCGCGGCTCCCACGCTGGCCACGCTCCTCCTCATGTCCGCCGCCACGGGATTTTCCGAGGGGCCGGCAGCCGCCGGTGGATCAAAACCGACCCCCGCGTCCCTGGCCCGGAGCGCCGTCGATGGCTTGAGCGACGCGGAACTCGACCAGGTGCTCCAGTTCCTGAAGGAGAATTACATCAATCCAGCCGCCCTCAACGAGGCCGAGATGCGTCGCGCGACGGTCCAGGGGCTCCTCGACCGCATCGCGCCCGGCGCCTCGATTTTGCAAGCTCCAACAGGGGCAGACAACACCGCCCACAGCCCCTTTCGCGCGGAGATCCTCGACAACCGGATCGGCTACGCGCGCCTGGGAGCCATCACGCCGGGCAATGTCGGCGAACTCGATGCCGCGCTGCAAAAATTCACCACCAGCAAGCTCGGGTCGGTGGTCCTTGATTTGCGGGCCACCCCGCCAGGCAGCGAATTCGAGCAGACCGCGGAAATCTGCAAACGCTTTTGTCCGAAGGGAAAGGTCCTCTTTTCGGTCAAGAAACCGAACATCAAGCAGGAGCAAATCCTCACTTCGAAGGACGACCCGAAATTCCACGGCGTGATCGTCGTCCTGGTCGATCGCAATACCGCGGGCAATGCTGAGGTGATCGCGGCGGTCTTGCGCACGCACGTCAATGCCCTGGTCATCGGGCAGCAAACGAAGGGGGAGGCGGTGGAGTTTGGCGAATTTTCCCTGGCCACGGGAAAACTGATCCGCATCGCCATCGCCGAGGTGGCGCTCCCGGAAAATGTTTCGGTCTTCCCTGGCGGGGTCAAACCCGACCTGTCCGTGGATGTGCCGCAGGAGACGACCGATGCGGTCCTCCAGCAGGAATTGGAAAAGGGCGTGAGCGAATTCGTCTTCGAGACCGAACGGCCGCGCATGAACGAAGCGGCACTGGTCGCCGGCACCAACCCGGAGCTGGACGCCATCCAGGCATCGCAAAAGGCGAAAGGCGAAAAGGCCAAGGCGCCCTTGCGGGACGCCGTGCTCCAGAGGGCGGTGGATTTCATCACCACGATCGCCATCTACGAGCGAAAGCCGGGGTCAAAATAGAAATAGGCAGCGCGACCCGAAAGTGAATTCGGGCCGCGCTGCCGAGGAATATCTCTGGCGCGCAATCAATGCGCGGCCTGGCTTTAGTAACGCCGGTCGCCGCGATCGCCGCGGCCGCCGCCACCACCACCACCGCCGCCACGTCCGCCACCACCACCGCCGTAGCCGCCGCGGCCACCGCCACCCCCACGTCCCCCGCCGCCGCCACCATATCCGCCCCCGCCACCACCGCCGCCGGGACGTTCCTCGCGCGGGCGAGCTTCGTTCACGGTGAGGTTGCGGCCGTCGAAGGGCTTGCCGTGGAATTGAGTGATGGCACTCTGCGCATCCGCGTCGCTACCCATGGTAACGAACGCGAACCCGCGCGATTTGCCGGTGAATTTATCCTGGACGAGCATGACCTCGGTGACTGGACCCGCTTGCGCGAAGAAATCCTGCAGATCGGTTTCAGTCGTGTTAAACGAGAGGTTGCCCACGTAGAGTTTGTTACCCATGTGATTTGTTTGTTCAGTTGGCCTGAGCGCGGTCTTCGGTGACGGTTCCCGGTCATCGGTTTCAAGTCGTCACTGAATTTACTCAACTGACAATCTCCCCAACTCCGAGGGCTGTGCTTAGGTTTATTTTGCAGCCTCCAAAATAGGAGATGCCGGCGAAAAGCAAAGATAATTTTCCAAGTTCGTCTTTGCACCTCGCCAGTTGATTTTCTGCGCCACTTGATCAAAATCATCCCGCCGTGCACCGATTCGCCTTTTTCATCCTCCTTTTGGCCACCTTCAGCACCTTCGCCCAGGCGCAGGAAAAGAAGCGGTTTGTCCTCTACGCCACGCTCGTTGAAAACACGCCGGTCCAGTTGAGCGACGGCTCCAAATGGGAGATGGACAAGGGCGACACCTTCCCCGTCGTCATGTACAAAGAGCAGCAGACGAAGATCATCCTGCAGCTGGGTGGCGCGAACTTTATGATCAAAACGGACCGGGTGAAAGTGATTGAGGAAAAAGATCTGACCGAGTCCCAATTGGCCACCTACCGGAACAACGTGAGCAATTACCTCGAGAGCCGGGCGAAGAAATGGAAGACCGAGCAGGCCAAATGACCCCGGGCCTCAAGCTCTATGTCAAGGTCTGGTGCCCGTGGTGCGTGATGGCGCGCGAGTGGCTCGACAGCCACGGCTACCGCTATCAGCTCATCGATGTGGAGCAATCGCGGCCTGACTATGATGAGATGATCCGGCTCTCCGGGCAGCGGCGCACACCCACCCTCGTGACGACGGAAGGGCTGATGCTGCCCGATTTCGGGCCGGACGAACTTGAAGTTTTCTTAAAAAGGCACAGCATCTCCCCCTAATGTTCTCTGATCTGCTGCTGATTCTAGGCGTCGCTGTCCTCAGTGTCGCCTTGCGCAGCTTCTACCACCCAGTGCTGCGCAAGCTCGGCGCTTTCGGTGTGCTGTGCACATCCTTCATCGCCGGCTGGAAGCTCAGCGGGTACTGGCAGGTCGGCGCTTTCTGCGCCTCGAGCTGGCTGCTGCTGCCCTGGCTGGAGATCCTCACCCGGGTGCGGCGCCTCACCTTGCCCCTGGAGAAAAACCTGCGGCACAAAACGCCTCCCAACGCCGAGGTCTTTCCCGCGCTCGACGAAATCACGAACGAAATCGAAGTGGAAAAATTCGAACACCTCGACGATGTCGGCTGGGATTGGGATGACTACGCGCAATTTTTCCGCATTTTCTACAAGCCCGCGGAGCGCACCCAGACGGCGATTTGCCTCATCGACCAAAACGATGTCGCGTTTTTTTATCTCAGCCTGTCGTCACGAGCGAAGGACGGGACGATCTGGACGACCTGGAACTATCCGTTCAGCTACAGTCTGAAGCTTGTCCCGCAGTGGCGGGTCAATCGCCTGCGCGGAGACCAAACCTTCCTGCAAATTTACGAAAGCCACCGCCAATTCCTGAACGAAAACCGCGTGCGGCTCGATGATCTGGCGGAACTCGACCCCGAAACGGTGCAACACGAGATCCAAAAGGACCTGAGGTCGCAGATCACGCACAACATCGCCGCGGGCGTGCTCAAACAGAACGCCGCCGGGGAGATTCGCTATTCGTGGCGCGGGATGTTCTTCATCTGGCTCCAGTTTCTGCGGGATCTGGTGCGGCTGTCGTAAGCAGCCTGCGATGTCGAGTGAAGAGGAAGAGGGAGAGTAGCGCTTGCGAGAGGGGCCTTCTCCGTCGCAAATAGGGCACTGTGATTGAACCCATCCCCTTCCGCGCATCCGGGCGTCTTGTCGATTTCATGCGCCAGGCCGATGAGCCCGGCCTCATCAATCTCGCCGCGGGTGTTCCCGGGCTCGATTCCCTTCCGGTCGAGGAATTGCAGGCCGCGTTCCTGCGCGCCTTCACGAACGACGGGGCGAAGATGTTCGCCTATCATCATCCAGAAGGAAACCACGCCCTGCGAGAATTGCTGGCCGCGCGCTTGAATACTCGCGGCGCCAATCTCCGTGGGCCGCAACTCATCACCGTCACCGGCTGCACCCAGGGCGTGCAGGTGCTGATCTCCATCCTCATCAAACCGGGAGACATCGTGGCCGTCGAATCGCCGGCCTACTACGGAATGCTGGAAGTCCTGAGCGAGGCGGGAGCGCGCGTCCTGCCGCTTCCGGTGGTCGATGGCGAGGGCTTCGATCTTGCGCAGGCCGAAGAGTTGCTCGCCCGGTGGAAACCGCGGGCCTTGATCGTCTGCACGGCACTCTCCAATCCATCCGGAGCCACCATCCCCGAAAAGAACCGGCCCCGGCTCGTGGAAATCTGCCGCCGGCACGGCATCCGCCTGATCGAAGACGATATCTACGGTGAACTGGTCGATGGCGGCGCGCCGCGCACCATGCTGGCCTGGGACGACGGTTCGACCGTGAGCTACGTGTCGAGTTTTTCCAAATCCGTTTCGCCCGGCTTGCGCGCCGGGGTGTGCGTGCCGGGGACGCTTCACGAGGAGTTTGCCGCGCGCAAATGCCAGCAGGATCTCCACAGCGCAGTCGTCGCCGAAGTGGCACTGCGCGAATTTCTCGCCGCGGATGTTCTCGATCCACACCTCGCCCGGCTGCGGGAACGCAACGCACGCCGCCGGGGGCTCGCGCTCGACGCGATCGCCAGGACTTTTCCCGCCGGCACGCGCGTCAATCCCCCGCTGGGAGGCTACATGCTATGGGCTGAACTCCCCCACGCCTTCGATCTCCCCGCCGTCCGCGATGCGGCCCGAAAGGAGCGCATCGTCTTCGGGGCGGGGCCGGTGTTCTTTACCCAACCGCAAGCCACCAGCAGCCTCCGCCTCAACTGCGCCAAAGCGAGCGAAGCGGATCTGGTCAGCGGACTGGAAGTGCTGGGTGGGATTCTGGCGGGTTTCTAGTTTCTCTATTTCAGGGCGGCGTTCCACTTGTCGAGATTCGCCTTCTGCGCGGCGAAAAGATCGTCGGTGGCGTCGAGAATGTCGATTTCCGTGATCGTATCGCCTTGCTTGACCGCGTTCACGACGTCCTGGCCCTTGGACACTTCGCCGAAAACTGAATGCTTCCCGTCGAGGTGAGGGCACGGCACGTGGGTGATGAAGAATTGGCTGCCGTTCGTGCCGGGTCCCGCATTGGCCATGGAGAAAAGGCCCGGCTTGGTATGCTTGAGAGACGGGTGAATCTCGTCGCCAAACTTGTAGCCCGGCCCGCCCATTCCCGATCCGGTCGGATCGCCGCCCTGGATCATGAAATTCGGGATCACGCGGTGAAACTTGATGCCGTTGTAAAAACCGCGCTTGGCGAGATTGAGAAAATTGGCGGCGGTCATCGGAACTTTCGAGGCGAAGATTGTGCCTTCGATCGTGCCGCGGGAGGTTTTGAAGAGGATGCGAATGTCTTGCATAGGGGCGCTGACGATGTCGGTGGCGCGCCACCTTGGCAACCGATTTTCCGGCCCATTCCGACGCCCGCTCAATGCACCACCCCATGATCGATCATTTGAATGGTGCGGCGACGGGGCATGATTGGGGTTCTTCGACTGCGCTCGGAATGACACGATTTCGGGCGCTATAAATATGGGCAATGCTCAGGGCGCATTGTCGATCCGCTTTCCATTCGCAGCCCGTTTTTCCGCGTGACAGCGGCCAAGCCCGCCGCTGATGTTCGCCGCATGAAGCACCCCTTTTTCTCCCTCGTCTTCGCCGCTACCCTCGGTGCATTTCTACCCTCGTGTTCCCGCGAGGCGGACGACAAGGCCTCGGCGCAGAAGGAAGCCGCGCCGCAAAAAGAGGTAGCAGCGCAAGATCCAGTCGCGGTGAAGAAGTTGGTCGCGGTTCTAAGTACGACGGAAGGTGAGATGGTCGTGGAATTTTGGCCGGAGGTGGCGCCGAAGACGGTCGAGAATTTTCTCAAGCTCTCGATGTCCGGCTTTTACAATGGCACGGCGTTCCATCGCATCATCGATGGATTCATGATTCAGGGCGGCGATCCGCTCACAAAAGACCCGACCAAGGAAGCGGCGTATGGCACGGGCAGCGCCGATGAACGCATCAAGGCGGAGTTCAACGATCGCCACCACGAGTTCGGCGTCCTCTCGATGGCGCGCTCGGCGAATCCGGATTCCGCGAGCAGCCAGTTCTTCATCTGCCTCGGGCCGACGCCGCAGCTCGATGGAAAGTATACCGCTTTCGGCAAAGTGATCAAAGGGGACGACGTGTTGAAGAAAATCGGGAAAACGCCCGTCGGATCGAGCGGGAACGGTGAGCCCAGCAAACCGCTGGCTCGCGTGGGACTCGACAGCGTCAAGGTCGTGGCCGCCGATTCCATCAAGTAACTGCTCAGTGCCGCGGCGCGGTGCGCGCGGATTTCGCGCATTGCATTCGCTGGCGCGCGGCACACACTTTTCCCGCAACAACGCTGCGCTCACGCGCGGCGTGACGCATCCACCTCTCCGCATGCCGTCTCACAAAGTCACTCTCGCTCTCGTCCAAATGCGCTGCTCTGCCGAGCCGCAGGAAAATCTCGCCAAGGCGCTGGCCAGGACATCCGAAGCCGCCGATCGCGGCGCGCAGATCGTCTGCCTCCAGGAACTCTTCACTTCGCAATATTTCTGCCAGGTCGAGGACCACAAATACTTCCAGCTTGCGGAGGAAATCCCCGGCCCGAGCACGGAGGCGCTCGGCAAGCTCGCGAAGGAACGCGGAATCGTCATCATCGCGTCGCTTTTCGAAAAGCGGAGCGCGGGGCTCTATCACAACACGGCGGCCATTATCGATGCGGATGGCGCGTATCTCGGCAAATACCGGAAGATGCACATCCCGGACGATCCGTTGTTTTACGAGAAGTTCTATTTCACGCCGGGCGATCTCGGTTTCCGGGCGTGGCAGACGCGCTATGCCAAAATCGGCGTCTGCGTCTGCTGGGACCAGTGGTACCCGGAGTCCGCCCGGCTCACGGCCCTCGCCGGCGCACAGATCCTGTTTTTTCCGACGGCCATCGGCTGGCACCCGGGAGAAAAGGCGGAGTACGGGACGCGGCAGCACAATGCCTGGGAAACGATCCAGCGCTCCCACGCCATCGCCAACGGCTGCTACGTCGCCGTGCCCAACCGTGTCGGGCATGAAGCGCCGGACGGCGGTCCGGGGATTGAGTTTTGGGGGCAAAGTTTTGTCGTCGATCCCGCTGGACAGATCATCGCCAAGGCGTCCGTCAGCGAGGAGGAGATCTTGCTCATCGAAGCCGATCTCGACGCGCTGGACACGCAACGCACCCACTGGCCCTTTTTCCGCGACCGCCGTATCGATGCCTACGGCGACCTTCAAAAGCGATTCATCGACTGACCTATGAGCGCCCCCGCCGAAGTTCTGGCCGCCGCAGCCACCGCCACCCCTGCCGCGATGGGCTATCACATGCCCGCGGAGTGGGAACCCCACGAGGCCACCTGGCTCTCGTGGCCGCGTCCCGATGGAATCAGTTTCCCGGATTCCTATGAGCGCATCGTGCCGACGCTCGCCAAAATGGTGCACGCGCTCGCCGGATCGGAAAAAGTGCATATCAACGTGTGCGATGCCGCGCACGAAGCACTCGTCCGCGGTCACCTCGCCGCCGGCAAGGCAAAGACCGACCATGTCACTTTCTTTCACATCCCGACCAATGAACCATGGTGCCGCGATCACGGGCCGATCTACCTGACGCGCGCGGAGGAGCCGCGCCTGGCGATCGTCGACTGGGATTATAATGCGTGGGGCTGGAAATATCCTCCGTTCGATTTTGACGACGATGTCCCCAAGCGGATCGCCGAGCGGCAGGGGCTGCCGATCTATTTTCCGAAGATGGTCCTCGAAGGGGGCTCGATCGAAGTGAACGGCGCGGGCACCCTGCTGACGACGAAATCCTGCCTGCTCAATCCGAACCGCAATCCCGACCTCAAACAGAAACAGATTGAAAAGCGCCTGCACGATTACCTCGGAGTGAAGCACATCCTGTGGCTGGGCGACGGGATCGAGGGGGACGATACCGACGGGCACGTCGACGATCTGACGCGCTTTGTCGGCCCCAGCACCGTCGTCACGGTCGTCGAGGACGACGAGAACGACCACAACCACGAGCCCTTGCAAGCCAACCTCGACGCATTGCGCACCATGGAATCCGAAGACGGCACGCCGCTGGAAGTGCTCACCCTGCCGATGCCACGCAAGATCGTGCGCGACGGCCAGAGGCTGCCCGCCAGCTACGCCAATTTTTACATCGGAAACAAAGTCGTGCTCTTGCCGGTCTTCGCCGACGCCCATGACAAGTGGGCGGTGGCCGTCCTGCAAAAAGCATTTCCGAAACGCAAGATCGTGCCGATCGATTGCCGGGAGTTGATATGGGGACTGGGCGCATTCCATTGTCTCACCCAGCAACAGCCCCGCCTCCCATGAACCGATCGTTCGCCGCCCTGCTTGCTTTCGCCCTCGGCGCGTCCGCCCTCGCCGCGCCTCTCGACCCGGTCCTCACCGGTGACACTCTCTGGACGCAAAAGCCGGACGAATTCATGACCGCAGCCAAGGGACTGGGCTTTCAGTGGACATCGAATGCCCACGATTCCGCACGCGCCGCCCGCCCGGAGATGACCGCCTACGGCCTGGCGACGACGGAATGCGTGGCCCGGTTCGAAGGAGACACGCTCAAACAAGTAACCGTCGTCCTCTACGCGCGCGGCGATTCAGGGACGTGGCCGGAGGACAAATTTGACGGTCTGGTGCGCGATGCCGCCGTGGCCTTGAACAACGTCACCAACGCCAAGCCGACGGTGCGTGGAAAAGATCCGACCAGCGCGGTCAAGGCGGAGGGCATCTTTTGGGCCACCGATAAGTCCCGCTACCTGCTGGAGTACAGCAAGACCAAGGAGGTGAAGACTCGCGGTATTCCCTTTCGCGCGGAATTCGTGCGCCTGGAGATCATGCCAATCGAGAAGAAGTCAGGCCTGCTCGCCAGCGCCCTGGCGTCGACGAGCAAGAAATTCTCGGGGCCCGCGCACGTCAAGCGGGATGCCACCTCCGGCGATGTCTGGATCGGAGACGTTCCCATGGTGGACCAGGGGCAGAAAGGCTACTGCGTGGTCGCCTCCGCGGAGCGTGTCATGCGCTATTACGGCAGCGCGGTCGATCAGCAGGAACTGGCGCAGGTCGCCAACACGTCCGCAGCAGGCGGGACGAGCTACCAGGCGATGTTCGATGCCCTCAAGAAACTGAGCGCAAGGCTCAAGGTGCACGTCCGCGAGGTTGAGAAATCCGACGTGAAGGACATCCTCAAGATGATCACGGAATACAACCGCGCGGCGAAGAAGGCCAGTGTCCCGCCGATCCCTCCGCAGGGCAATACCATCGATCTCACCGAGGTGTACAACGCGATGGAACCCAACGTCCTCAAAGAGATCCGCACCAAGAACAAGAGCGAGCTCAGCCGTTTTCAGCGCTCGGTGGAATCTCACATCAACGAAGGGACTCCCCTGCTCTGGACGGTGATGCTCGGCAAGGTGCCGGAGAAGGGCATCCCGCAAAACGCCGGCGGCCACATGCGACTGATTATCGGCTACAACACCAAGACCGAGGAAATCCTCTACTCGGATTCCTGGGGCGCCGGCCATGAACTGAAGCGCATGGCGGCCGCCGATGCGTGGACGATGACCACCGGCACAATGTCGATCGAGCCGTTCGCGGGGCCGTAGACAATCTCCGTGACACCTCCGGCGTCCAAAGTTCAGAACACGCTCTCGACTAGAGCCGCGGGACGATTTTCAACCGCCACTCGGGTTTGGAAAGTTTCTGGTCGGCGGTGTACTCGAAGAGCTTGCTGACCGGAAAGAGGAGAACGCCCGGCAGACCTTGCGCGTTGATGCGCATATCAAAGTCCATTTTGTCGTCGAGGAAGAGCAGACGTCCCTTGCCGATCATGCTGAAGCCTGTGCCTTGCACGACGAGGGCATCCGTGGCAATGACCCCGTCGCTGATGGTGAAGGTGATCGCCGCATGGCGCGCTACCGTGTGACCCATCCCCCGCACCAGGCCATCGAGCACCCCGGAGAGCGGACCGAGGAAGGGGATGGCAAAAACGTCACCGTTGGTGACGGTGAGTTCGCCGCGTCCATCCATGGTGCGAGGATCTTCGCCGCGGCCGGTAAACTCGTAGCGACCATTGAGTTTGCCCTGGGAGTTCTCGTAATCGAAGTAGAGTTTGGTCAAGCTGGCGAAATCAAGGTTCTCAAGCGTGAGGTTCGCACTATGCCCGGGGTGCGACGGAAGGAGAGAGATATCCGCGCCGCCTTTGAGCGAGCCGCCGAAAAGCCCTGCGGAAAGATCGGAGATCTTCAAGCGGTCATTGGTGAAAAGGAGCTTCGCGCTGACCTGCGGCGCGGTGAGATCCTTGCGCATGAACGTGTAATCCATGCCCGCCGGGGCATCGACTTCGATCGAGAGGCGGGTCGTCCGGCCTCGTTTGAGGTGGACCAGACCATCGATGCGCAGGTTCGGCGGCCGGCGGGAAAAGCGATACGGCAGGATATCCTTGACCAGGTTCGGATCGATCCACATCGCGACCTCGGGCGGATTCATCGCTGCGTGGACATTGTCGAGGCGCAATTCGTTGCGGCTGAAATCAAAATACAAGTTCCCATCACCCCCGCCTTCGCTGCGCTCGATTCGGAACGGCGCGATCGAGAGCACGTGGTTTTCGTATCGGACCTTCGCGCTGGCGCTATCCGCGGGAACTCCACGAAATTTGGCCGATTGGAGGGCGATCGTACCCTCGATCGTGAGCGAATCGAGCACAGGCTCGGCGCCGTGCGCCTCCAGGGTGATCTCCGGCGGATGACGAAACTCGAACTGAGCCAGCGTCTCCGCCGCCTTGCCGGTGACAAGCGGGCGCAGGGCCTTTGGATTGAGGGTGCTCCGCAACTGGGCACGGAAATCACCGGGCACCTGGAGGGCATCGCCCGACAATTCTTCGCCGCCGGCGCGAGCCAGGTGGGCGTCCCGCAAGCTCCACCGGATTCCGTCCCAGGAAAAATCCGTGGCCGCGCTCTCGAAAACCACGGTGCGATAGGCAAACTTTGCCGCGTCGAGATGCCCGAGCATCCGGAGCGATATCTGTTCGCCCAAGGAGAGCTCGCACCGGAGATCAATCCGCGGAGGAGAGTAGAAGATAAAGTCGCTCAACCACGGGAAATCACCGCAGCTCCGCGCGAGCGCCGGGGCGTCAAGACTGGAGCGAAGTTGCAAACGAGCCTTGTGGGCCGCCGGTTCCCACAGTCCGGAGACGCGCAGATCCCCCGCGGCATCCGCCGCCTGGAGTTGCTTGAGATCGAGCACTCCGGCGCGATAGCTCGCGGCCAGGTAGAGACTCCGCAGCAGATAATTTTGGCGGCGCAGGCGTTCCCCCCAGAATGCCACTTCCACAAATATCTGGTCCGGTTCCGCGAGGTCGCCGCTGAAAGTCACGTTGACCACCGGGGGCTCACCCTCGAATTTGAGCGCGGCGATCTCGTCAAAAATGCGCGCGATGACCTCCGGGGAAATTGTCTCTCTCGATCCCGCCTTGAGCCGGAAGGCCTGCGGGTGAATGATCCGGCCAGCGGCGGAAACCCGCAGGCCAAAGATTTCGGCATCGGCGTGCGCGAGATAAATTTGCTGAGGTGGAAGAAAGAGCCGCGCATTCAGCCGGGAGATGTCAATCTTCGGCCCGCGCGGCTTCTCGGGGTTCAACGGCAGCGAGAGGTTGGCATCGCGAAGCTCCAACGCATCGAGAAACGTCTTTCCGCGAGCGAGGTTCGCGTAATTTACCTGCAACGCCATCTCGTTGATGACAGCGATGGTCCTCCTCCGGTCGCGGGCGTCGAAGATCCGGACGTCCTTGGCCACCAAGCCGCGCAGCGGGTCGAGGGTAAGCTGGCGGAGCGTCACCTCGACCCCGCGCTTGCGAAACTCCTCGGTCACATAGTTGCGCCATTTGCTCGTGAAGCCTTTTTCGTAGGCGTAGTATAACGCCCCGAGGGTCGCGGCCAGAAGCAGCGCGAAAAGGGTGAGAAGCACACGGCGCACATCCGGAAGGTGCCGCGCCCGGCTATCCGCTGGCAAGCGCGGGCGCGCATTTCCACGTGAATACCTCAGCGGCAACGCACGTCAGAATGCGTATGGCACAATCAGTGCTCCCATCACAGTCCCGATGATCAAAGCAAATTGTCGGGAACGTTTCACGGCGGCGGATTTCGATTTCGTCGTCAAGACTCTCTCCAGAACCGAGCGAGACTCAGTGAATCTGGTGGAACTGCTCACGGATGCGGAAGCTCGGGACAGCATTCTGGACAACCCACGCCTCGTAGAAACGATGCTCGCGGATGGAGCTCCGCTGACTATTTCGCCACACCTCTACTTCTACGTTTTGCTCAGGCATGTCTTAAAACAGACAGGTTTGCACGATCGCAACGTCAGCGACTATCTCGCTTCGCTCCTCGAAACATTTTCCCAGACCGCGCGGATGAAATCGCCCGCCGATGGCGAGGCGAACCCCATTCAGTATGTGTCCGACATGCTCGTCGCGCTTCGGAACGCTTCACCGGTCCAGACTTTTTTGATCCGCGCCCATGTCGGGAATTACTCGCTCTTCATCACCGGAATCTTCCGCGATACGGTCGAAAGCCGCTCGCAGCGCGGGGCTCCGGACGTGAGTTTTTACGAGGACGTCGGACGGAGCAATTTCCGCGTGGCGGCCGGGCATCAGGTCGCGCGCTCGTGCGCCTTGAGCGGAGTTTTTGAAACGCTCGCCGACGGCTTCCACGACGTGCGGTTGGCGCTCAATCGCCTTGCGGATTCCCTGCTCCACCTCGATACCCCCTCCTCTCCCTTCCTGGCATGAACGCAACGCTGTTCAGTGAGATCCAACGGCTTTTCGAGCGCACGTATGTGCAAGTCGGGATCAATCTCGAAGACTGCCTGATCGATCGCCAACGCTGCGGGCAGCTCAGCCGCGCGGCGGGAGCGTCCGCCAGGGAACTGAGCGAGCTGGCGCGGACCTTCCTGCGGAAAGCCGATGACCGCCTCTACGTCGGCATCTACTACTCGCGCTGGTTGATCGAGCAGCTCGAAAAACACGACCCGCGCCAGGGCATCAGCGATGTGAACATTCGCTACCTGATCGCCTTCGTGGAGGAGATCAATCACGCCCTGCACGCGGCCATCCAGTTCCAGCGCGGCGTCCGTGAAATCGCCAGTGAAGACTTTGCCCGGAATCTCGAGTTGCAGTCGCAGGTGGACACCTACCTCGTGCTCCTGCTCTTCGTCGCTTTCTTTCGCAAGACGCAGAAGGTCTCCCGGGTGGATCGCCGCTGGCTGCGTTTCCACCTGTTTTCCCGTCACACCCCGCATGCCTACGCAGATGCCAATCTCCGCGGGCGCTACCTCGAGACCACTGAGCTGGCCTCGCAGTACACCCTGTTCCTCGACGCCCTAAATGGCGCCCGCCGCGTAGAGGAAATCCGTCTCTTCCATTCGCTGGACTACGGACAGAAGAAAAAGCACATCCTCGCGCTGATGGACACTCCGAAGGGCGGAGCGTGATTACGGGGATTGAGCCGGCCAGCGGATGCGCTTTTACGTAGCCGCGAATTTATTCGCGGAACCTTTGCCGCGGAGGGCGCCAGAAATTTCGAGCAGGCGATGCATCGGAAGGCCGTGCAAGGCGTGCCGCCACGCGCGGTTCGGCGAATAAATTCACCGCTACGTAAACACGGCTTTCGTAGCGAGACTTCGCTCCGCGATGGCGCCAATCGCCTCTCAACGGTCCACGGTAGACTCACCTTTACACGCATCGGGCAAACGGGCAGTGGCGGCACCCGCTTCCGCAGCAAGATCCGCGGCGGAGGTGATATCGCTCGGTGAAAACCATGACTGCGCCCTCCCAATAGAAGTCGCCTTCGCCTGCCGCGGGTGCGGGACTCGCAGACGCCGATTTCCGTTCACCACGATCAACGAGAGCGTCGCGGGAGATTTCCGGATTCGCTTCGATGCTTTTGAGGCACCCCGGGCAGAGGCAGCGTGGAGCGGCGAGATCGGCCAGGAGACGGCGCAAGGCCGCCGCGGAAACGGTGGGACGTTCGCACCAGCATGGCCCCTTGTAGCCTTCGCCCGATTCGAGACGGCATTGATTGGGCTCGGCGCAGAGCGGACAGTGCCCGAGGGACGCACAAGTCGCCGGAGAGACATCGGTCGCGAGAGCCTCAGCGCTCATGGAACAAACGGGAAAGCGCTTACTGGCAGGCTTCGCAAGTCCCGCCGTTCCTCATGGCTTCGATGGAGCAGACTTGTTTTTCCGCCTCGGTGTACTGTCGCGGCGCCGCCTCAGCCGCCGCCCGACGGTCTCGGCTGGCACTGTCGATCGAGCTCCGGTTGAGCGTCCGCAAGTAGTAGGTGGTCTTGAGGCCACGCTCCCACGCTTCGCGATACATGAAGCTCGCGGTGCGCGCGTCGCTGTCCGCCAGCCAGAGGTTCGTGCTCTGCGCCTGGTCGATCCACTTTTGCCGGACCGCGGCGCATTGCAGGATCCAGGTCGGCGCGATCTCGAAAGCGGTCTTGTAGAGGCGCTTCAATTCCGCCGGGACCCGGTCGATGCCTTGCACACTTCCGTCGAAATACTTCATGTCGGCGAGCATCTCCTCATCCCACAGCCCGCGGGCCTGAAGATCGCGCAGCAGATGATCGTTGGTCCGGATGAATTCGCCGCTCAGGTTCGATTTGGTGTGGATGTGCTTGTAGGTCGGCTCGATGCACGGCGTGCAGCCGAGGATATTCGAGATGGTGGCCGTCGGCGCGATGGCCAGGCAGTTCGAATTGCGCATGCCCTGGGTGACGATGCGCTCCCGGAGCGCAGACCAATCCAGCCGCGCGATACGATCGACGAGGATCGGCACTCCGCGTTCCTTTTCCAATAGGTCCAGCGTGTCGAGCGGCAGCAATCCCTGCTGCCACTTCGACCCCACATAGCTCGCGTAGGCGCCGCGTTCCGCCGCCAGGTCGCTGCTGGCCGAATAGGCGTAATAGGCAATGGCTTCCATGGCTTCGTCGTTGAAGGCCACGGCTTCCGGGGTGTCGAAGGCGACGCGCTTGTCGTAGAGGGCGTCTTGCATGCCCATGACTCCGAGGCCCACCGGGCGGTGCCGTTGATTTGAGAGCGCGGCGGCATCGACCGGGTAGAAATTGATATCGATGACGTTATCGAGCATGCGCATGAGCACGGTGATGGTCCCGCGGAGCTGATCGTGGTCGAGCGATCCATCCGCGCGGAGGTGGGCCGCGAGGTTCACGCTGGCCAGATTGCACACGGCGACCTCCTCGTTGCTCGTATTGAGCTCGATCTCGGTGCAGAGGTTGGAATTGTGAATGACTCCCGCATGGCTCTGCGGGTTGCGGACATTGGCGGGATCCTTCCACGTCATCCACGGATGGCCGGTCTCGAAGAGCATCTCGAGCATGCGCTTCCAGAGGGCGAGCACGCGGACTTTCCGGCCCCACAGCTTGCCCTCGTCGACGAGGCGCTCGTAGTGCACATAGCGTTGCTCAAAGGCACTGCCGTAGATCTCCGGCAGGTCCGGCACTTCGTTCGTGCGCAGGAGCGTCCAGGTGGCGTCCTTGGGCAGCGAGCCCTCAGAGATGGCTTTGAGCCGTTTCATGAACACATCAGGAATCCAGTGCGCCGTGTTCATGTTGTGCGTCCGGCGGCGGTCGTCCCCGGTCTCCTTGCGCAGATCGAGGAAGTCCTCGATGTCCGCGTGCCACAGTTCCAGGTAGGAACAGAGCGCACCCGGCCGCTTCCCGCCCTGGTTCACGGCGATGGCGATGTCATTGGAAACTTTCAGGAACGGAATGACGCCGGAGCTTTCTCCATTCGTGCCGTGAATATGGGCGCCCGCGCCACGAATCGCCGTCCACGAGCAGCCCAGGCCACCCGCCCATTTCGAGAGATGCGAGAACCGCCGCCACGTCTCGGTGATATCCTCGATGCAGTCGCCGCAGTAGAGCAGGTAGCAGCTCGAAAGCTGCGGATGCATGGTTCCCGCATTGAAGAGCGTCGGTGTGGAAGAGCAGGCGCGGCGCGACTTGTAGAGTCCGTAGAATTCGACGGCGCGCAGTTCCCGCCGCTCTTCGAGGACCGCGAGACCCATGGCCACGCGGAGCCAGAAAATCTGCGGGGCTTCGAGCCGGCGCTTGCGGCCGGTCACCGCGTCATGCGTATGGATGAGATAACGGTCGTAGAGGGTCTGGATGCCGATGTAATCGAACTGCAAATCGGCAAAGGGGTCGAGCGCCGCCGCAAGGCGCGAGAGATCGTACTCAGCGAGGCGGGGATCAAGCCGGCGCAGTTCAATCCCCTGCGGAATGTAGGCCAGGAATGCCCGGCGATGGGCTTCCTTCAAAGTGTGCGGCCCCTCGGCAACTTTCCAGGGCAGCGTCTCCTCGTAGATGTAGCTGAGCAGGATGCGCGCGGCAAAAAAGCGGGCGTCGGCGTCGAGATCGAGCAGCGACTTGGCATTGAGCACGATGGTGTCGCGCCGCTCGTCCGGAGTCAGGTTGATCGAAGTGCTGCGCAGCAGACGCGCCACGAGGTCGTTCTCATCGATCGTGAGCGCGAGCCCGATCCGGGCGAAGGAAATCCGCGCGCGGATATCGGCGAGCTGATCGCGGGTGGCCAACTCCAACTGCTGTCCCGAATCGCTGGGCTGCACGATTCCCAATTCGCGTTCCGTGGCGCGTTTGGCGCGGTACTTCCCATAGGCGAGCGCCACTTTCGGATGACCGAGCTCGATCAGCGTTTCCTCGACCATGTCCTGAATTTCCTCGATGTGGACGAAGCTCGGCCGGTCGCGCCGCAACCGGAATTCGATCTCCGCCTGGACCTGCCGCCCAATGTCTTCGTCCTGCCCCTCGACGAAGCAGGCGGCCGAGACGGCACGCGCGATCTTGTGCCCCAGCCACGCGACGACGCGCGGTTTTCCGGAATCGTCGCCCGGTTGATCACGACGGATCACCTGGGGAAAATCGACGGCGCCATCGGCGGGAAGGTCGTTGCGAAGGGTGAATGTGGGAGTGGCGGTGCTCATGTTGTGGAGGAGGTGAATGGACTGCAGAAGATCAAAGGCGCGGCGTGGTGATGCCGCGCTGGGCCTGATACTTGCCGCCGCGTTCGGCATAGCTCGTCTCGCACGGCTCGACGGCCGCCAGGAACAGGACCTGGGCCAGTCCTTCCCCGGCGTAGATCCGCGCGGGCAGCGGCGTGGTATTGGAAATCTCCAGCGTGACGTGGCCCTCCCACTCGGGCTCAAAGGGTGTGACGTTCACGATGATGCCGCAACGCGCGTAGGTGCTCTTGCACACGCACAAAGTCAGGACATCGCGGGGAATGCGGAAATACTCAACGCTGCGGGCGAGCGCGAACGAGTTTGGCGGCACGAGACAGGACTCGGCCTGAATGTCGACGAAGGACCGGGGGTCAAACACCTTCGGGTCCACCACGGCATTGTAAACATTCGTGAAAACCTTGAACTCGTCGGCCACCCGCAGATCGTAGCCGTAGCTGGACAAGCCGTAGCTGATCACGGCGCCGCGCTCGTTCTGACGCACGAGACCGTCTTGAAACGGCTCGATCATCCCGTGCTCCTGGGCCATGCGGCGAATCCAATGGTCGGCGTGAACTCCCATGATGGTCTCAGTAATCAGTGCCTCAACGATCAGATCAGGTCGTCCTCGGCGGTGTTCTTCACACTGCCGCTGGTTTGGTATTCGGTGACGCGCGTTTCAAAGAAGTTCTTCTCCTTGCGCAGAAAAATGACTTCGTCGAGCCAGGCAAAGGGATTCGTTTTCGTCCCTGAGATCGTTGGCAGGCCAAGGCCCGCGAGGCGACGGTCCGCGTTGTATTCGACGTAGATCAGGAAATCCGCCTGCGTCATGCCCACGCCATCCTCGGGCAGGCAATCGCGCACAAATTCCTTTTCCAGTTCCACACCCTCGCGCATGAAGTCGACGAGTTCCGCTCGGAATTCCGGGGTCCACAGATCGGGATTTTCCGAGATGAGTTGCGAGAGAATGTAGCGGCCAAGCTCGATGTGATTCGACTCATCGCGCAGCGTGTATTGGAACATCTGGCCGATCCCGGTCATTTTATTCTGCCGATGGAGCGAGAGGATCATGGCAAAGAGCGCGTAGAACTGCGTGCCTTCCATGACCTGCGTGATGCCGAAGATGGCCTTGGCGAACTTCTGCTTGTTCACCGTCTGGGTGAGATCGATGCCCATCTTCAATTCGGGCATTTGCCGCATGATGAAGGCGTTCTTGCGCTGCACGCTGGGGATGTCGCTGAACTTCGCCGTCACCTCGTCGAGGTCGATGTTCAAGGAGCCGATGATATGGAGCAACGAGTCCATGTGGATCGATTCCTCGGCGATGTGCCGGAGCGACGCGTGCTTGAGTTCCGCCGCGGTGAGATTGTCTTCGATGACATGCAGGACCGAATCCCCCACGATGCCCTCGGCTGCGGAAAAATAGCCGACGCCCATTTCGATGATCCAGCGCTCCTTGGCCGAGAGGACCCCCGTATTCCACTGGGCGCAGTCCTTCGACATGTCGATCACGTCGGGCTCCCAATGATTCGCCTTCATCTGTTTGTAGATGCGATAGGCCTCGTGGTACTTCAGGGGCAGCACGTTCAACTCGGCGCTGCGATGGCCGTTGATCACCCGCTTGCCGGCGAGACGCGCGCGGGCCTTGGCCTTGTCGAGCCGAAAGGTTTTCTGGCCGAATTGATACACGACGTAATCACCCTCTTCGCGTGCGGCGAAGTCGGTGGAATTGAAAAGGAGGGCGTCGCCTGGAGGGGCGGGTGTTTCTGCGAAGGCGGTGCTCATCTGTTCTTGGATCGTTTGGAAAAATGGTGACGCGCGTGGCCATCACGCACGGTGACTTTTCGAGAGACGCGGGAGCGCGCGAAGGCTCCGCTGTTGACGTCTCTCACGATGAGGAAAATCCGAAGGCTTCGCACCGGCCTGCCGACAAAAAAGAGCAGGCACCGGGAAAAAGCGGTCAGCATCGCATCCGGTCGTTGGCGCGACCGTTTCTTGCCCCAATCTGGGGCGGTAATGATGAGTGGCGAAAAGCAGGTCTTCTGGCTCCGAGGTCAATCTACTCGCCCCGCCTTACCGCTGTGGCCGGCTCGCAGTCCGGATCGTGTCAGCAGTGGCTTCTTAAAGGGGCTTTCGTCGCTCGTTACAGCGGCGCAACCGCCTGGGATTTACCGGCGCAACCCGCGCCTGTGGCACCCAGTTCCCTATTCTCCCATGGCCGTGGCCGTGGGCACTATTTCGCGCTCACACCCACAATATGTAGTGGGTGGTATCAAAGAACTACCCTTAATGTAGTGTTTTTGTCGAAATGTGTCGAGTGAAAATATTGGGAAAAATTTGATCGGGGAAATTGGGGCCAGCCCAGCCCGGAGGGCTGAAGAGAAATTTCTCTCATCCCTCCAGGATGGAAGGTGCCCGACGTCATTCCCGGACAAAAAACTCGCACCTCCGGCTACCTAAAGCCGATGACCCCGCCGTTATTTCGATTTTGAGCGCACGACCACGGCGCTGACGGATTCGATATCCACCACGGCCTCAAAAAACTCCGCGCCCGTGAGCTGGGTGAGATGGACGAGGGTGTCGCCCACTTTTTCCACTTTGCCCCCGATCTTTTCGCCCGAACCAAGGCGCAACTCGACGACCTGGCCAACCTGGTGCTCCAGGATAATCTTCACCGTGTCGTCCGGTTTGAGTTCGATCTTGGCATCCGCCGCGAAGAGCGGAGCGCTGCTGAACAGAACGGCGACGAGGAGAGTGCGTAAAAGGAATTTCATGGACGATGTATTGGCACTGTGGACCTCGCGTGGCGAGCACGATTCCGCTCAGGCCATGATCGCCTTGACCACTTCGCCACGCACATCCGTGAGCCGGAAGTCGCGGCCCGCGTAGTTGAAGGTGAGCTTTTCGTGATCGAGTCCGAGGAAGGCGAGGATGGTCGCGTGCAGATCGTGAATCTGGACTTTGTTCTCGACGGCCTCGTAGCCGTATTCGTCGGTCTGCCCGTAACTGAGTCCGCCCTTCACGCCACCGCCCGCCATCCAGATGGTGAAGGCCTTGTTGTTGTGGTCGCGTCCGTCGCCCCCTTGCGCGTGAGGCGTGCGGCCAAACTCACCGGCCCACACGACCAGCGTATCCTTGAGCAGCCCGCGCAAGCGCAGATCGGTCAGCAAGCCCGCGATGGGCATGTCGACGGAACGCGCATTGTTTCCGAGGGCGTTGGAAAGATTGAAATGCTGGTCCCAATTGCCGTGGGAGATTTCCACGAAGCGGACACCGGCCTCCACGCAACGCCGGGCGAGCAGGCACTTGCGGCCAAAGTCGTCCGTCGCCGGATCGCCAATGCCGTAGAGGCTCTGCGTCGCCGCGGATTCCTTGGACACGTCCATGACCTGCGGCATCTGGCTCTGCATCTTGAACGCCAGTTCGTACGATTGGATGACGCCCTCGACCTCGGGATTAACGCGGTCGCGCGCGAGCTTTTCGCGATTGAGCGCCTGCACCAATTCGAGTTCGTTGCGCTGCGCTTGAGGGCTCATCGGCGCGGAGAGATTTTTGACTTCAGCCTGGGCCACCGGCCGGTTGTCCGCCCCGATGCGCTGCGCCTGGTAGATCGCCGGAAGAAAGGCGCTGCCATAATTCTGCGCGCCGCCAAACGCACCGGGCGGCGTGAGCGTGATGAACCCGGGGAGATTCTGGTTCTCCGTGCCAAGGCCGTAGAGTGTCCATGCTCCGAGGGAAGGCCGGACAAACTGGAAGCTGCCGGTGTGCATCTTCAGAAAGGCCTGGGGATGGCTCGGGAGATCCGTCTGCATGCTGCGCAGCAGGCACATCTCGTCGGCGTGTTTCGCCACATTCGGGAAGAGTTCCGAGATCCACAGGCCGCTGCGACCGCTCTGCGCAAATTTCCATTTCGACCCGAGAAGCTGCGTGCCCGGACGCTTGCCGCTCTTGCCAGTGTCCGCCGTGAGCTGCGGTTTGTAATCAAAGGTGTCCACATGCGAAGGGCCGCCCCGCATCGTCAGAAAAATCACGCGCTTCGCCCGGGCCTTGAAATGAGGCGCTTTCGGCGCGAGCGGACTCTCGGGGACGCCCGATGTCGCCGTCGCGGCCGCCTGCTGAGCGATCCCCGCAAAGGCCAGCCAACCGAAGCCACAGGAGACGTTCCGAAGAATGTCACGCCGGGTGAAAAGCGGCGTGATCGAATCGCAGGAATGGTCTTGGTGATTCATGGCAGCGTGCGGTTTCGGATGGAACCCGCCGACGTATCCAGAGTTGCAAGCAAGTTCGATGCAAGCGGCGGGATCAGACGCCCTTCCAGACCGATCTACGGCTTGAAATTTGGATCAAGGCGGCCGATCGCCAGCACGCGATCGTCGCCACCGTAGAATTTCGAGTTTGCGAAGGTGCTCCACGCATAGCCGGAGATCGTTCCGTCCGGGCGCGCGTAGAGACGTAAACCGCCCCGTCCGAGACCGCCCCGAAACGTTCCATCAGGCTCCCGACGAGTGTCCGTCGAGCCGTGCCCAGACTGGGATTCATCAATGACCGTGACCTGCCATTGCTCGGCGCCTTCAACGAGGGGGGCCTTGGGCGGCTCCAATCGGCGTGGCACGTCGGCCATGAGCATCATGTGCCCGGTGTTTTCCCCTCCCGGATGATACTTGACCGCGATCACGTCACCGGGTCGCGCCTCGGTGACCTTCGTGATCGGAAGAAATCCGTGCCCGGCAGCAATGGCGTCGTAGAATCGGCGGGCTGTGGGCCGGCGCGATTCGAGCCAGCGCTTCCAGGCGGCTTCGTCAAATCGCTGCGGGTAGCAATGTTCGAGCAAAGCGATGATCAACCCGCTGCAGTCGGTATGGCAATAGGCGGGATTTGCCGGGTCAGCGCTCCAGCGGACCTCCGGCTCCTGGTGCGGGTAGCTGGTCTGCGCTGGCGCCACCTGCCTGAGGAGCTCTTCTGCCGCGCCAAGCACCGGAGGCGGCGTTTCCGCGTGCGCCGAACATGCACCCGCGAGAAACACGCAACAGGCGACAGCCCAAAATCCCGATCTCAGTCCCAGGAACAATGCGAAAACCGGCCCCCGCGAATACCGATCGATGCTCACGCGGGAAACACCCTATTTCGCGGGCTTGAGTGCCGCCTCGATGCTCTTCGCCACTTCACCGGCGAGGAATTTGTAGCCTGCGGCATTATAGTGAACGTCCTTTGGATTCTGCAGCTTGTCGATCTGCGGGGTGACGGCGGCATTCAGATCGTCGACCGTGACAGCGTTCTCTTTCATCACCCGAAGCGCGATGGCGTTGTATTCGGATACTTCTCCAAACCGGCGCGGCGGAACCAGGTCCCCATTGGGGATCGGTGTGGTCGTCGCCCAGATGAGCTTCGCCCCCGTCGCTTTCATCTTCGCCACGAGCGCCCGGAGATTCTTCTCATAATCGTCCACCTCTACCTGACGTTTTCCATCGGGCATGAACTTCAGGTCGTGGATGCCCCAGTTGAAATGGATCACATCCCATTTCCCAGTGCCGAGCCAGGCATCGATTTTTTCCATGCCGAGTTTGGTCGGTCCGCCGTTCTGCGGGATGCGGTGGACGTTGGCCTTGTCCTTGAGCAATTCACGCACGGGGACCGTATAGCCCATCGAGATGGAATCCCCGATGAGCAAAACCCGCGGCAAGCCGGGAGCATCCACGACGGGATCGAGCGTGGGATTTGCAGGCTTGGGTGTGGCGGGAGCCTGGGCCAATGCGCCAACGGCGAGGCACGCGAATGCGGCCAAGAATGCGGGGAGCGATTTCATGAAGAGATAAGGGGGTGGGCGCCGATTTCTTATCGGCTCATTTCTGGAGGGTGAGGTTGACTGCGCGCACATCCATCACATTCCTGCCGGGGATTTCAAGCGCGCGCAAGGTGAGCAGGCCACGCCCTTTTTCGAGGTGCATCGAGCCCAGCAGCAGCGGGTGGAACTCTTTCATCTTCGATTCGGCGGCTGAACGCGGGATGGTGTCCTGATTGGTGTAGAGCGGAGGATCCCAGCCCGGCGATACCTTGCCGGTGAGTCTGCTGTCTCCCAGACTCAACTCGACCAATGAGCCGGCATCGGCTTCCGGACAGGTGTACAGGATCTCCACCGCATATTGCCCGGAGGAATGAACATCGACGTCCCAAGTGATGCTGTCCTCCTTGCTCGTCCAATTGACAAAGTACGAACAATTCGGAGCGCTCGCACTTCGGCGCACCGTGCCGTGCGCCTCTCCGTCGCGCGCCGGCAATGGCGTCCGTGGGAACTCCGCATAGCCTACCGGGTAGGGCCGCGGATCGACGGGTTTTCCCGAGCCCTTGTTCGCGCCGAGGTGCATTTCCTCACGCCATGCGGCCACGGCGGCGGTCAGTTGCGCCGCCATCGCGGGTTGCTGCGTGGTAATGTCGGTGGTCTGCTCGGGGTCGGTCCGCATATCGAAGAGCCCCCCTTTGTTATCGAGCCGATACTGCTGGGTCCGAACGCTGACACTGCCGCCCCACGCCGAGAATATCATCCGCTCGGGCCAATCGCCTCCCTTCCCGGACAGCAGCGGTGAAAGATTGCGACCGTCGAGCGGGGCCGTGCCGATCCGCGGAATATCGGCCAGCGCCGTGAGCGTAGGCAGCAGATCGATCGCACCGGCGATTTCCTGGACCGTGCGGCCGGCGGGCAATTTTCCCGGCCAGCGGATCACGAAGGGCACGCGCACACCGCCTTCATCCGTCGTCCCCTTCTTCCCTTTCATGCCCCCGTTCCACCGAAAAGACGCGGGACCATTGTCCGAGAAATAGATAACGATGGTGTTTTCGCTCAAGTGCAGTTCGTCCAACCGGCGCAGGACCCGCCCCACATTCCAGTCGATGTTTTCACTCATCGCGAGGATGCAGCGCGTTTCATCGAGGACCTCCCGGTCAGAGGCCTTCGCCCTCAAGGCCAGCGGCTGATCCTTGAATCGCAACCAAAACTCCTGCGGAACCGCGAAGGGTGTATGCGGCGTGTTGTAGGGAATGTAGCAGAGAAAGGGCTTCCGCTGGTTCTGCTCGATGAAGGCCATCGCGTGATCGGTGAGATCGTCGGTAATGAAGCCCTTGCCGCGGAGGGGCTGGCCATTGTGATCGAGCGGCGGATCGAAGTACTCGCCCCAGTGTCCGGACGTGAATCCGTAGTATTCATCGAAGCCGCGCGCATTCGGGTGATACGGCCACTGGCTGCCATTGTGCCATTTGCCAAACGCCCCGGTCGCATAGCCGGCAGCCCTGAACGCGTCGGCCAGGGTCTTTTCGTCGAGGTTCAACCGCTCCTGCCCGGTCGAGACGCCATGCACACCGCAGCGCGAATAGTAGCGCCCCGTCAGGAACTCCGCGCGCGTCGGCGAGCAGACCGGACAGACAAAAAAGCGGTCAAACTTCACGCCATCGCGGACCAGCGAGTCGATGTTGGGCGTGCGGATATTCGTGTTCCCATTGAAGCTCACATCCCCCCAAGCCTGGTCGTCGGCGAGGATAATGACGACGTTGGGGTGCTCGGCAGCGTGGCAGAGGGATCCGAGGAGAAGCAGGCAGAGGGTGGAGAGAGCTGTCTTCATCGGGACGGGGAGGTTGATCGTGGAGAGTGGATGGTTGATCGCCCCGTGCAAGTGCGCAAAGCGCCACCTTGAAGTCGTTACGCAGATGATGGTGCGGATATTTTCGGTGCAAGCATCCGCATACGAGTTCGTGGCTATCCACTATCCACTCTCCCCTATCAACTTCCCGCTATTTCGCCGCCACCTTCGCCTCCGCCACCGGAACGTACGTCTCCAGGAAGCCGATCATCATCTCCTCGTAGGTCTGTGGTCCCCACTTGACCATTTTGGTGGGATCCGGATTGGCGGGATTGCCGGCGCTATTGTCGTAGACGGCGGTGACTTTCAAGACGCTGCCGCGCGGGTAGACCTTCGGTGTGGCATACTCGTAGCGCAGTTGCCAGTTGAAGTCGTAACGTGGGATATCGAGCAGGGTCTCGGTCTGGCCGTCCGGATAGGTGATTTCGTATTTGAAGGATTTCCCGCGCACATGCATGTGCGCCATCAGGGCGGTGACGTAGATATCGGATGGGACCGGGCGCTGGGTGGTCTCGACGTGATTGGCGTCCCCAGGGGGAATGTTCAAGTCGCGATCCGACAGCGCGACGGTCTGCATCTGATAGCGCGGCGGAGTCCGGGCGAAGATGAGGCCCATCTTGATCTGATCCCTGGTCGCCTTGCCGTTCGGGGTGTAGTGAATTTGAAAGGTCACCGTCGCCCCTGCCGGAAGCTTGCGCGCAAAGCCCTCCGGATAAACGTGGGAAGTATTCCCGGGGACGTACACGGCCCAATACCCATCGGCGCCTTCGATACGATCCCGCACAGGCTTCCCCTTTTCGTGCACTTGCACGATCACGTGATGCACCACGCTGCGGTCGGTCGGCATGATTTCGTAGCCTTGCACCCATTGGTCCTCGGTGAGCGTGGTCTGGGCCGTGGCGAACTGATACGGCATCGTCCCCTCCGCCTTGACGGCGATCGGTTGCGGGATTTGCACCACGAGATCGGGCGTCCCGATATTCCACTCACCCGAAAAAACACGCCGCAGCGGAGCATCCTTGGGATCGCCCGCGGGACGATTCGATTGCAGCCATGCAAGGAGGTCGGCTTTGTCCCTCGGCGAGAGCGACCGATCGTTCGCCCACTGGCTGTGGACACCCACGGGCGGAGGCGCGGCGAACCACGGCGGCATCGCGCCACGATCGAGTTGCTTCCGCATCATGGCGGCGTTCTCGATCACATCGGGCATGGTCTCGAGGCTGAAGGGACCGACTCCGCCATGATGATGGCACTCGACACAATTGCTCTGCAGGATGCGCGCGACGTCCCGGTGGTAGGTGACGGCGCTGGAGGTCGCGACGGCTTTCGCCTCTGGCAAATCGAGCGCGCAACCCGGCGCGGTGGTCGCCGCCACGGCCGGCGGCGCGCCATGCAACACCGCCGCGAGAGCATCGCGCAGGTAATTCTTCGTGGGGGCGTCCTTGCTGTAGCCAAGCCCATACTGATCGTTGATCGCACCGCGATAAACGAGAGTCCGCGCGGCATCGAGGACGAAGACATCGGTGGTCGTCATCGCCCCGAGAGTCCTCGCAAGCGCACCCTGCGCATCCGGAATGACCGCGGACGAGAGCCCGTAGGAAGCCGCGAATTTTTGCAGATCCGCGACCTGATCCCCGGCCACGGGATTGAGGAGCAGAAAAGCGATCTTTTGCGGTCCGAACTCCTTCTCCAGGCGGGCCAGCTCCGGGGCGAACTTATTGCTCAGCGGACACGATGCGCTGAAACACGCGATGACCAGCGCCTTGTTGCCGGGGAGAACGCCCAGCTTCCCATCGTGCCCCGCCAGATCCGTCAGCGCGATCTCCGGGACCATCCGGCCGATACCGTACTCGCCGCCCTTAAGCAATTGCGGCTGTTCTTTGAGCGTCTCGTCTGGCTTCACCGCCGGCGGTTGCCCGGCTGGCGTCGCCGGCGCGCCCGGCGTGGCACGGCGCGCGACCAGAGCCCCGATCATCATCCGGCGGACTTCATCGAGGGTGAGCTGGCCGTCCTTGTTTTCATCCAACCGATCGAACCACGAAGCATTGCCTGCCTCTTCGCGCGTCACGATGCCGTCGCCGTTCTTGTCGTAGAGCTTGAAGAGATCCTCGATCTTTTCACCCGCCGCGACGGCCATCGGCGCCGAGCCGGGAATAACCGCGAGCACACCGAGGAAAATCGGGAGCAGCATACGGCGGGCTGGAGATACCTTGCGAACGGGTGGGTGATTCATCGTCATCGGTGGAAGTGCTTCCCGTTAGAACGCGGGAACCTGCCCTTTGGTTACACTCGAATGCGCGCAAGCCGAACAGGAATCCTCAATTGAGATAACGGAATTCCGCGCTGGCAAAGAGCGCCCGGCAAAAACTGGTCCATGCAGCCCTCGCTCCCGCGGCATCGCGCACGCCGGCGGTCCCGTTCTCTCCCCTGGCCCACGCCGCCGGGAATTTGCTGAAGAAGCTCGAAGCCGCGGCCCGCTCCACGTCGTCCGGCGGTCGTGAATAGGCGAGCCAATAGGCGTAGGTGATGCGCTCCTGGAGAAAGGCGCCGGCTCCCCCATTGGGACCCGCCGGATAGCCCGCCAGCACCCTTTCGCCCAACCGCTCGGCACGGTGGGCGGCAAAGGGGCTATTCAGGAGGAAGAGGGCTTGGGAAGGCACATTCGTCGTTTCCCGTTCCCCGGTGACAAGCGAAGGCTCCGCGAAGTCGAAAAGCGCCAGTGATTCCGGCAGTAAATCGCGAACGATGGGCAGATAGACGGACCGCACGTTGGTGTCCGTATTGATGGCCGCTTCGCTGATCCCGCGACCGCGCGGCGCGCCAATCGGGCCATCACCGGCCTGGGCGACAGCGGAGCCCACGGGCGGAGTTTCCAAATCGCCGCTGATCGCCAGCATCGCATCGCGGATGCATTCGGCATCGAGACGCCGCTTGCTCGCACGCCAGACCAGCGTGTTCTCGGGGTCGGCGGCGAAGTTCTTTTCGTCAAAAACAGAGCTGAGCTGGTAGGCGTGGCTGAGGACAATGTCCCGGACCAGTTTTTTCACCGACCACCCGGTCTCCTCGAAGCGCACGGCCAGGTAATCCACCAATTCGGGATGACTGGGTTTTTGGCCGGTGCTTCCGAAATTGTCCGTGCTCTCGACGAGCCCTCGTCCAAAGAGCCAGAGCCATACGCGATTGGTCATGACGCGCGCGGTGAGCGGGTTGGCCGGCGAGGTGAGCCACTCAGCAAGCTCGCGCCGGCCGCTCGTCGCTGCCGGGATCCGCGGCGCCTCGGCGGAGCTGAGAACCTGGACAAAACCGCGCGGCACCTTCTCCCCGGGCTTGTCTACTTCACCGCGCGCGTAAAGCGGGCTGTCCGTGATCGTCGTAAACGGGGAGCCTCCGAAATACCGCCCACGAAGCGCCCCGCCGAGACCAGCCCCGAAGCCGCCGCCGGACTCGCTCGCCGGTCGATCCTGCACTCCCATGGCGAGAAGCTTGGGCTGGCCCGCACTGTTGAAGGAGTCGAGTTCCGCTTCCAGGCCGCCGACCATCCCGATGAGGGCGAGGCCGCGGATATTCTTCTTCACGTCGTCGCTTCCGGCCTGCCCGGAGCGGCGCATCGCTGCCCGTTCGGCCATCATGTCGTCACGCTCTTTCTTCAACGTTGCGAGTTGCTGCTCCTTACGAGCGCGTTCCTCGGGGGGCAGCGTGCGGGGAATCGTCGCCAAGCCCGCGGCCGCCGGAAGTTCGATGAGTTTCGCCGGGTGCCGATTCTGGAGGGCGGCAGCCGTGCCGTAGCGCGTCTCGGTGCTCAGGAAGATCCCGGCCATGGCGTAGTACTCGCGCTGGGTGATCGGGTCGAATTTGTGATCGTGGCAGCGGGCGCAGGCGATGGTCATCCCGAGGATGCCTTGCGAGAGCGCATCGATCTGCTCATCGGCCACATCCATCGCAAACTGCCGCGGGTTCTGCTCATTCTGCGACTTGGCGCCCAGTGCCAGGTAACCCGTGGCCACCTCGTGCTCGGCGCGTTGCCGGTCATTTTTCGAAGGCAACAAATCGCCGGCGATCTGCTCGCGGACGAATTGATCGTAGGGCTTGTCGGCATTGAAAGCCGCGATCACGTAGTCGCGATAACGCCAGGCGTGCGGGTAGGCGATGTTCGATTCCTTGCCGCTCGACTCCGCATAGCGGGCCACATCCAGCCAGTGCCGGCCCCAACGCTCCCCAAATTGTGGCGCGGCCAGGAGTCGATCCACCACTTTCGTAAACGCATCGGGGGCCTTGTCTTTCACATATGTCTCGATGTCCGCCATAGCCGGCGGCAGGCCGGTCAGATCAAAATAGACGCGGCGGATGAGCGTCAACTTGTCCGCATCTGCCATCGGTTTCAGCCCCTTCGCTTCCAGCGCCGCAAGCAGAAAGCGGTCGATGTCCGTCCTGGGCCACGCGGCATCTTTGACGGCAGGGACGGCGGCTTTTTTCGGCGCCTGGAAGGACCACCATTCCTTCCCTTTCGCCGGATCAAACTTTTTTACGATCTTGGCCGCCGCGGCGCGGGGATCCGGGGCTCCCATCTGGACCCACTTTTCAAAGTCCTTGATGACATCCTCCGGAAGCTTTCCGCCTTCCTTCTTCGGCGGCATGGCGAAATCCTTGTTTGCGTAACGGATCGCCTCGATGAGGAGGCTCGCCTTGAGGTCGCCAGGCACGACCGCGGGCCCATTGTCCCCGCCCCGGCGTGCTCCTTCGCGCGTGTCGAGGGTGAGGCCTCCCTTGATCTTTTCGGCGTTCTCCGCGTGGCACTTGTAACATTTGTCCGCGAGCACCGGGCGGATCTTCCTTTCAAAAAAGTCGAGTTGATCCGGGGCGATCTGCGCAGGCCCGGCCTTCTGGGGTTCGTCGATCGCGGCGTATCCCGCAGTCGCGAACGCGGCCAGGATAAAGAGGAGCAAGCGGGTATTCACGAGGTCAGAAAAGGCAGGCGGATAAACCCTGCACCCGCCTCGCGGTTGCGTGGAGATTCTGCTTGCCCAGCATTCGACGCAGGATCTGTTCCCAAGGTTACAACGGACTCCGTCGAGATTTTCTGTCCTAATCGCTTTCTTCCGCGCTGTTCTCATGATGCAGGCATCGAAATACCATGGCACGCTCACAGTTGATCGCGCCCCCCTGCATCATCTGAAAAGTTACCTCCACCCGTCATCCCTTATGAAAACCGCGCATCTCGTTATCGCCGCCGCTCTCGCCATTGCTCTTCCGGCCACCCTCCACGCCGGGAAAGATCCGGCAACAAAAGAAGCCAAAAAGGCCGCCCGGCAGTTGGTCGCCCAATACGACAAGGACGGCAATGGCACGATCGATCCCGGAGCGGAAGCGGATGCGCTGAAGAAAGCCTTTGAGGACGACAAGACCGGCCCGCTGAAGCAATTTGACACCAACGGCGACGGCAAGCTCGACGACAGCGAGATCGCGGCCATTCATGGCGGCAAGAAGAAGGGCGACAAAGCCGGCAAGAAGGCCAAGACCACCTAAGCATTCACCGCATCGCCGCGCCGAGCGCGGGGACCCGATCTCATGGAATCCGAGCCAGAAGAACCTTCGAGCCTCGACCGCAACAAGCAATTGATGCGGCTGATGACGCAGCACCAGCGGCGGATCTTTGGCTACATCTATACGCTCGTTCCAGATCGGCATGACGCGGAGGACATTCTCCAGGAAACCAGCATGGTGATTTGCGAAAAGTTCGAGCAGTTCCAAGCCGGCACGGACTTCGCCGCCTGGGCGTGCCAGATCGCCTATTGGGAGGTGCGGCGCGCCCGGCAGAAATTTGCGCGGGCGAAGGTGGTGTTCAACCAGGAAGTCGTTGATGCGGTGGCCCAGACGGCGGCGGAGATGATCCCGGAGGTCAGCGAGCGTCATGAAGCGCTGTCGCGCTGTCTGCAAAAACTTCATCCACGCGATCGCGAACTGGTGTTGACGCGCTACGAGCCAGGCTGCGGTGTGGAGGCGGCCGCCGAGCGCTCGGGGCGCTCCCTCGAGGCGGCCTACAAGGCCCTGGGGCGCATCCGCAAGCTGCTTCACGATTGCGTGAGCAACCAACTCTCGCTGGAGGGCGCCACATGAGTTTCACTGACCAGGAGCGGCTGGAATTGCATGCGCTGTGCGATGCGCTCGTCGATGGCGTGATCTCCGAGTCCCAGCGTTCACGGCTCGAGCAATGGCTGGCAACGTCGGAAGACGCGCGCCGCTGCTATGTCCGCCTCATGGCACTTTCCGCGAGCCTCATGGACTACGCCGGCGAAATGCAGGCCGAAGCCCCTGACGCCAAGCCGGAGAAGGGTCGCGTGATCCGCCCGGCAGCCTGGGTGTGGGCGCTAGGTTCGCTCGCCACCGCGGCCGCGCTCGTCCTGGCCTTTTGGCTCGGCGCGGACAAGGGACGCCCCGACACGGATGAGATCGCCACCGCTACGCAGGGCGACGACGAGGCGATTGCCCGCCTTTCCGGGGCGAAGGATTCCCGCTGGGTGGGCCCCGCGATTTCGACCGGCGGAGAACTGCATCGCGGCCAGCGCATCGAACTCGCCAGCGGCTACGCCGAAATCACTTTCGATTCCGGCGCACAGGTGACGCTCGAAGGCCCCGCATCGCTCGAACTCAACTCCGCGTGGGATGCCGCGCTCCGTCGCGGGACCTTGAAGGCCAGCGTGCCACCGGAGGCCATCGGTTTTCGCGTTTCCAATGCCAGCGTGAATGTCGTCGATCTCGGCACGGAGTTCAGCATGGTCGCGGATGAGAACGGGGCAACTGAGGTCTTCGTGCTCAAGGGCGCTGTCGAGGCTGCGGCGCGCGATGCCGCCGGAAATGAATCCTCGCCCGTAGTCCTGCGAGAGAAACAGTCGCGGCGCTTTGCCCGGGCTGGCGGCTCCGAAGTCCACGATCACGAGGCCAAGCTGGCGAGATTCGCGCGCAAAGTGGCCTTCGAGCGGTCATCGCTACCCACCAAGTATGTCCATTGGTCGTTCGATGGCGCCGGAGCTGAATTCGCCGCCGCCGATCCGGAAAGCAACGCGGCTCCCTTCCAATCCTTGACCGGCGACAGCCTGGCACCCGCGCGGACAGACGGCTACCGCCGGGGCGGACTCCGCCTGGACGGACAACTCTCGGCCCGAGCGGCATTTCCGGGTCTGCGGCAAAAGTCGGCCCGGACCGTGGCGTTCTGGGTCAATATACCGGCGGATGCGCCGCTGACCGAGGCCGGCGCCTTTGTCTCCTGGCCGCTCGGTTTCGCGGGGCGTGTCATGTCCGTGGGTTGGAACCGCAATCCTGCGCAGGGCCCGCTGGGTGGCGTGCGCACCGATATCGGACGAGGGTATGTGGTCGGTAATACACCGTTGCGCGATGGCCGCTGGCACCACATCGCCGTGGTTTTTTCGCCGAAAGGAAAAGGCGACAAGGGCGAGGGCGGCATGCAACTGCGGCATTACGTGGACGGTCGGTTGGAAACTGCGTCCAATAGACGTGGCGGCAAACGGATCAAAGATCCGGACATGACGGCCGGCTCAACGGAGGACGCGCTCTGGATCGGGCGGGCGATGGATCACACGGAAGACGAACCGTTTCGCGGCACACTCGACGAGCTTTTCGTGGCGGATGCCGCACTCACCCCGCGGGAAATCATGCATCTGCTCCGCGAGAACAAGCCGGCGACGCCGGAGATGCTGGCGGCGCAGTAAGGCAGCCCCCGGGAGGCGTTACAGGCGGGAGATCAGGAGTTCGCGCTGGAAGATCAGCTCCTTCGGCACCCGGTCGTGCAGGGTGAGGAAAAGCTCCGTTTGCGAAATGAGTTCACGCCGCCATTCGGCGGAATCGATTTTCATCGCCTGCTGGAATTTTTCCCGGGTGTACTCGAGCCCGGTCCAGTCGAATTCCGAATAGCGCGGCATCCATCCGATCTGCGTTTCGCTGGCCCGCGCCCGACCCTTCGTCCGATCGATGATCCACTTGAGCACGCGGAAGTTTTCCCCGAAACCGGGCCAGAGAAATTTGTCGTCGCCATCCTTGCGAAACCAGTTCACGTGGAAGATGCGCGGCGGGTCGGTGATCTCGCGACGAATGTTGAGCCAGTGATTGAAATAATCGCCCATGTTGTACCCGCAGAAGGGAAGCATGGCCATCGGGTCGCGGCGGACCTGGCCGATCGTGCCGGCGGCGGCGGCGGTCATTTCGCTGCCCATCGTGGCCCCAAGATAGACGCCGTGAATCCAGTTAAAGCTCTGGTAGATCAGAGGCATGGTGCTGGCGCGGCGCCCGCCGAAGATGATCGCGCTGATCGGAACCCCCCGCGGATCATGCGCCTCGGGAGCAAGCGCCGGGTTGTTCGTCATCGGCGCGGTGAAGCGTGAATTCGGATGGGCGGCTTTTTCCCTGGACTCGGGCGTCCATGGCTGACCCTTCCAATCGAGACATTCCGCCGGCGCCGGATCGTCGTGGCCTTCCCACCACACGGTGCCATCCGGGCGGAGGGCGACGTTCGTGAAGATGGTGTCCCGGGCGACGGTGTCCATCGCGTTCGGATTCGACTTGCGGTTCGTCCCCGGCGCGACGCCGAAATATCCGGACTCGGGATTGATGGCGTAGAGCCGCCCGTCCGCGCCCGGCTTCATCCAAGCGATATCGTCGCCGATGGTCGTGATCTTCCAGCCGGAAAATTCCTTCGGCGGAATGAGCATCGCAAAGTTCGTCTTTCCGCACGCGCTCGGGAAGGCCGCGGCGACATAGGTCTTCCCGCCATCGGGCGATTCGACGCACAGGATGAGCATGTGCTCGGCCATCCAGCCCTGCTGCCGGCCGAGGTAGCTCCCGATGCGCAGGGCGAGGCACTTCTTGCCGAGGAGCACGTTGCCCCCGTACCCGGAGCCGACGCTGATGATGGCGTTGTCCTGCGGAAAATGGCAGATGAAACGCCGGTCGGGGTTGCAATCGAGCACGCTGTGAATGCCCCGGTTGAAGTCCTTGCCGCTGCCAAGTTGATCGAGCGCCACCTTCCCCATGCGCGACATGATGCGCATGTTCAACACCACGTAAATGGAGTCGGTGATCTCGACGCCGACCTTGGTCAGCGGAGAACCCGGCGGCCCCATGAGATACGGCACGACGTACATGGTGCGCCCCTTCATCGCGCCCTGGAGCATGGTGAAGAGCTTCGTGTACATTTCCCCCGGGGGGGCCCAGTTGTTCGTGGGACCGGCTTCATCCTTCGCCGGGGTGCAGATGAAGGTGAACTGCTCGACCCGCGCAACGTCATTGGAATTCGACCGGTGATAGTAGCAGCCGGGCAGCTTTTCCTGGTTGAGTTTGATCAGCACGCCGTCGGCGACGGCGCGGTCGTAGAGGAGATCTTTTTCTTCGTCGGAGCCATTGACCCAGAAAATGCGGTCCGGCGTAACGAGCGAGCGCACCTCTTCAACCCAGGCGCGCAGCGTATCGTTCTTGGGCGCAAATGCGCCAAAATGCGAGGTGTCCATAGGCGCGCAGCATCGCCAGCGTTCCACGCGATGGCAAGGCGCGGGGCGCAACCGATTTTGCGAACTTGAACGCCGCATTTGCGGTCAGCCCCGCAAAAAGGTATGACTGTGGACCAGCATGGCTCGATACGCTTCCGGACAAAACCAGCCCATCACGTATTGGAACAACCTTCCAATCTACCTCACGACGATCCTGACCGCGGTTTTCGTCGCCAGCCTGATTATCATCGTCGTGGCCAGTTCCATGGGACTGCCCCTCGCGAATTGGCTCACGTTCCCGATGCCATTGATCCCTGCCTGGTCGCTGTGGCGCCTCGTGACCCACATCCTCATCGTGCCGCTCAGCTTTTTCACCCCCTTCTCCATCATTTGCTTTTACTGGTGGAGCGTCGGCGTGGAGACGCATCTCGGCCGGGCGATTCTTTCGAAGCTCCTGCTCGCCCTCGCACTGACCAGCCCGGCAATCGGTGCGATCTGGTGGTGGGGGCTGGGAGTGCGGTCGGTTTCCGAGGGCAACTATGCTTTCACTGGCGCCCTGCTCATTGCTTTCGCCACGCTCTATCCGAACGCTGAGGCGTGGGGGTGGATTCCATTCAAGTGGCTCGCCTTCGCCTGCGTCTTTTGCGCTTCGCTGATGTTCATGATCCCTCACGACTGGGTGGGCCTCTCGCAGCTCTGGGCGGCTTGTGCCGTCGGGTTTGCCTACATCAGCCACGCCAAGGAACTGGAGTACGACGACTATGAGTCTCCCGCGATTCGGTTCAAACGGCTTTTCCGTCGCAAGCCCAAGTTCCGCGTGCTGCCATCAGCGCGCACCGCGCCCACGAGCCTGGAGGCGGACGCGGCGCCCAACGATCTCGATATGCTCCTCGACAAGATCGCCAAGACCGGCATGGCCAGCCTGACGGCGAAGGAACGCGCTCGCCTGGAAAAGGCGCGGGAAGCATTAATGCGGAAGGATCAACGCTAAAATGAGCGAAGACCTCGGCGAGGCGTCCCCGCCCCCGCCGCACCCACCGGAGCCCAAACCGAAAGCGCACCCTCACTTCGACAGCGCCTACGTGACGGCGATGTCGCACTTCTACCGCGGCGAACTCGGGCGCATCATGGTCTGGCGCTCCCGGCTCGACCCGACCACCAACTGGGCCATCACCAGCACGTCGACCATTTTCACCGTCGCCTTTTCCATCGAGAGCGTGCCGCACATCATCTTCTTTTTTAACATCGCCATCGTCACGATCATGCTCTGGATCGAGGCGCGCCGCTACCGCTTCTACGATTCCTTCCGCGCGCGTGTCCGCATGCTCGAAGCGCATTTCCTCGTCCCCATCGTCGCGCAAAATACGACGCTTCTGCAGGGCGAATGGCAGAAGCTGGTCTGTGAGGATTTGTTGCTGCCCTCGTTCAAGATCAGCGCCTTCGAGGCCGTGGGCCGACGGCTGAAGCGCAATTACATCTTCATTTTCATGATCATCCTCACGGCGTGGATCACGAAAATCTTCCTGCACGCCAAGCCGCCCATCACCTCGTTCGAGTCTTTTTACCAGGCGCTCGCCGTCGGCACATCGATTCCGAGCTGGCTCGTCGCGGGCCTTTTCGTCGGCACTTTCACGAGCGTCATCAGCATCACGATTTACATCGGAAGACGCACTACTGGTGAGATTTCAGAATTTGGCGCCCACCGTTCCCTCTGGCGGATTTGACGACGCAGCTCGGGAGCGTGGCGTGGTTGCCACCTGAACGACGGCGAGGGTTTTCCCAAGAGTCTTCCTCCAAGTTTAACTTTCGGGCCTTTGCGGGATTCGGATTGCCCGTCGCCAACTTGCTCAGCTGCGGCGGCGGCGGAAGCGCTGCAGGCCGAGGGCCATGCCGAGGCTGCCCGCGAGCATCGCCAGCGAGTTCGGCTCGGGGATGGCCATGATGGCCACGTCGGTGCCGCTTCCGATCGCGAAGTTGTTGGTCGCAAAGTTCGCCGAGTAGTTGATCGCAAACAGATTGCCGTTCCCATCTGTGATCGTCGAGTAGCCCGACAGATGGCTGTCCGCGACACCCTGCGAGTCGTTGGCGAACGTTCCCGAGACGCTGCTCCCCGCGCCGGTGATCAGGAAGAAGATATGCCCGGATCCGTTCAGGAGGAACTGCGACGTGTTATCGTCGTAGTCCGGCAGCGTGAAGGTGAAGCCGTTCAGCTCGGTCAGATCCAGCGTGGACCTGTTCAAGGTCACGCTGCCCCCCGCGGTCGCCACCCGGTCATACTGGAGACCAGCCACATGATTGCCGCCGGCGGTTCCATCATTGGTCCCACCGATTTCGATGGCCAGATGCGCGAGGCCCAAGGTGTTCGCGGTGCCCAAGGTCACATCATTGGTCACATTCAACTGGCCGACGGCACTGGAGCCGCCAGGGGACACCGTGCCGCCCGTGCCCGCCCCGGCGGTCGCCAGGGTGATGGACTTTACGAGCGAGGTGGTGTTCACCCCGCTGGCCAGGATCGCCGAGGGGACGGAGGAGACATTGACCGCGCCGTTGATCGAGCCGCTGACGATCAACGTGCCGTCATTGACGTCCGTGGCGCCGGTGTAGGTGTTCGTGCCAGAGAGTTCGAGCACGCCAGGGCCTTGCTTGACCAGCTTGACACCCGATCCGCCGCTGGCGGCGATTGGGGCCGAGACGCGCATATCGACGGGTCCGGAGCCGGCCGCCACCGTAAAGGTGCGGGTGGCCGTTCCCAAGTCGAGAGTGCCGGCGTTCGCCCCGACCCCGCCGCTCACGATCGCCGCTGTGCCGGTCGTGACGGTGCTCGTCACGTTGCCGTTCAGGACAACCTGGCCCGCATTACCGGCATCGGAGCTGATCGTCAGGGTCGGGCTTGCCGTGCCGCTGAAGTTGAGGCCGCCGACGGAACCCACATTCAAGACCGCGCCGAGCGTTCCCGCGCCCTGACCCTGCACCGTGGTCGTGCCACCGCTCAGGTTGAGGGTGCCGAAGGTCGCGGTCGCGTCATTGCTGATCGTGTTGGTCCCACCGGAGAAGGTCGGATCGGTGATCGTCGCGTTGCCTCCAGGAGCCACCGTGAATGCGCCCCCGGAATTTACCAGGTCATAGAAGGTGT
>JBBRPL010000051.1:0-51303 GCA_038228205.1 Chthoniobacterales bacterium | reverse complement strand
GATGACTTTGCCGCGCAGTTCGCCTTCCATCGCGAGGAGCTTCTGCGTCTCGGCCTGCTCCATGCGGTTGAGCGGGACGCCGGTCCATTTCGAGACGACGTGCATAATGTCGTCCTCGCTCACGATGACTTCCTTTTCCTCCCGCTGTTCGCGCCATTCGGTGAGGATGCGCTCGAGCTTTTCCTTCGCGTGCTTCTCGTCGTCGCGCAGGCTCGCGGCTTTCTCAAAGTCCTGCGCCTTGATCGCGCCTTCCTTGGTGCCACGGATTTCTTCGATCTCCTTTTCGATGTCCTTCACGGTCGGCGGGCGGGTCATCGAGCCGATGCGGGCGCGCGCGCCGGCCTCGGCCATGAGGTCGATCGCCTGGTCCGGCAGGAAGCGCCCGGTCAAGTAGCGGTCGCTGAGCTTGGCCGCGGCTTCGAGCCCTTCGTCGGTGTATTTCGCCTTGTGGTGCGCCTCATACTTCGAGCGCAGGCCTTTCAGAATCAGGATCGTCTCGTCGACGCTCGGCGCGTCGACCGTGACCTGCTGGAAGCGGCGCTCCAGCGCGGCGTCCTTCTCGATGGACATGCGGTATTCATTGATCGTGGTCGCACCGACGCACTGCATCTCGCCCCGGCTCAGCGCCGGTTTGATGATGTTGCTCGCGTCCATCGCGCCCTCGGCGGAACCCGCCCCGACGATGGTGTGCAGCTCGTCGATGAACAGGATGACATTCTTGGTCCGGCGAATTTCGTCCATTACCGCCTTGATGCGTTCCTCGAACTGCCCGCGATACTTCGTCCCCGCAACCATGAGCGCGAGATCGAGCGTGATGACCTTTTTGTCGCGTAGCAGTTCCGGCACGTTGCCGCTCGAGATTTCCTGGGCCAGTCCTTCGACAATCGCCGTCTTGCCCACACCGGCTTCGCCGATGAGCACTGGGTTGTTCTTTGTCCGGCGGCAGAGCACCTGAATGACGCGTTCGATTTCGCTCGCACGGCCGATCACGGGATCGATTTCGCCCTTCTTCGCTAGTTCGGTCAGGTCGCGGCCAAAGGCGCGCAACGCCGGCGTCTTTACTTCCTTGCCGCCACGGCTCTGCGGTTCCTGCTGCTGTTCCTGCTCGGCTTCCGGCGGGGTGAAGTTCGGGTCGAGTTCCTTCAAAATCTCGTTCCTCGTCCGCTCGATATCGACTTCGAGATTCTTGAGCACGCGCGCCGCCACACCCTCTCCTTCGCGGAGCAGGCCGAGCAGAATGTGCTCGGTGCCAACGTAGGAGTGGTTAAGCGACTTGGCTTCTTTTCCGGCCAGCGCGAGCACCTTCTTCACGCGTGGGGTGTAAGGAATATTGCCGACCATCTTGGTTTCCGGCCCGCTGCCGACCTGCTTCTCGACCTCCATGCGGACGGTTTCGAGGTCGAGTCCCATTTTTTGCAGGACATTGACCGCGACACCCTGGCCGAGCTTAATGAGCCCAAGAAGGAGGTGCTCCGTTCCCACATAGTTGTGGTTGAAGCGATCGGCCTCTTTGCGGGCGAGGGCGAGAACCTGTTGAGCGCGCGGTGTGAAGTTGTTCATCATGTTTCTCTCAAGCGTTCTCCGTGCCCGCCACTCGCCTCGCACATCGCGCAGGTCGCAGCGAACTCTGGGAACACGGTCAATTTGTCGCGGATGTACTCGCGGCGCAAGATAGGACGCAACATTACGCAGAAAAAGTTTTGGCCGGGCGGATGGCCCACCCTGTCGAAAATTCGGCTTTTCGACACAAATTGCACCTCGGTGACGCGCCTCGAAGCGGAACCATTTGACGCACTCCCCCTTCGTCGCGTCACGCCAGAACCGCCATTTTGGCGCGCTTCTCAAACGTCCAGCCCCCGCGGTGAGTCGAGTCCACGCCGGATACAACCGAAGGCCCTCGCCACCCTATTTGCGGAGCACGGGACGGCGCGTGCGAAAAGCTTCTTCTGCGAGATCCGCCGCACGGACCAATCCATTCACTTCGCGAATCTCACCCTGAAAACGGCGAGCTCTTTCTCGATACCCCGGATCGCGGGCCACCTTCTCCACCGCCGCGCGCAACCGGGGCACGGAGAGTTTTCCGGGCTGAACGACTTCCGCGACTCCGAGCCAGGCCAGCCGACTCGCGACGCCGGGCTGATCATTCGTGATCGGAATCGCCACCATTGGCACACCGTGGCTGAGCGATTCGAGCGCGGTGTTCAAGCCCGCATGGGTGATGCTCAGACTTGCGCGCTTGAGCAGCGCCAATTGCGGCGCAAACGGAACCACAATCGGCGCTCCGGCAAACTTCGCCGCGAGCGCATCCGCATCCTGATCGCGGCTGCCGAGGGAGATGACGAGTTGCATATCGAGACCGGCGCACGCTGCGGCGATGGTCTGAAAGATGAACTCGAGACGATTTTGCAGCGTCCCCATCGACGCATAGATGAGCGGGCGTCCGTCGAGCTTCTCCCACGGAAAAGCGATCTCCTCGCCGCTCCCCGCATCGTGCCACGGGCCGGTGTAGTGAAAGCGATCGGGCAGCGCGCGGCGCGGAAAATCGAAGAACGCCGGTTGCTGGGCAATCTGCGCCAGGGCCGCCGTAGCGCTGATCTCTCCGCTCAATTGGGGCAGCCCGTGACGGTCGCGATAATGTTCAATTTCACGGAGGACCGGGCGCGCGAGCCAACGGAGCAGCGCGTCGCCACAGGCATTCCGCATCCGCCCCAGCAATCCCGGCATGAAGGGCCACGGCAGGACTCCCGGCGGCACATCTGGATCGGGATTCATCGCCAGCGCGTCGCAGACCGCCACATGCGGGAGTCCAAGACGGTCTCCGACACTCCCACCCGCCGGCGCCACCTGATCCACCACCAGGGCGTCAATTTGCTCTCGATCAATAATCGCCGGCGCATCGCGCAAAATCGCCACCGTCCCGCGCCGCAGCATTTCCGCCGTAAACTGAATCGCCCTCAAGCCCCTCAGCCGCCCCAACTCCGCCGATGCCGCCCCCATCGCCCCCTCGGGAAATTCCTCCACCCCGACCGCCGCAAATCCCAACCCCGCCGCTTCCGCCTTTCGCCGCGCATCCAACCGCGCCACGACCGTCACGCGATGCCCGCGCCGTTTCAGTTCACGCCCCAGCGTGGTCATCGGGTTCAAGTGCCCGCTCAGTTCCGGACAAATCAGGCCGATATGCGACATGGCTCGACGGAAACAAATCTGCGGCCCAATGCCCAGCCTTCATCGATCACAGAAACGAATCCTGCCTGCCTTTTCGCGGATACTTCGCGGGCCTCCCACATCACAATCCAAGCAAATCGCGAAGAGCTGCTTTAACGCGATCCATCTCGATTTTGGTCAGCGCACCCATGCGTCGAGAGAGCTTGTGGTGGTCGAAGCTGGCGAGGCCTTGGACGTTTACCGCAGAGTGCTTCGGAAGCCAGCGCGGTTTCCCGAGATCCACCTCGCCGCGCATTCCCCGGATCTGCGAGGTCAGCGGGCAGACAATGACCAAGGCGCGCGCATCAGCACCACGCGGAACTGCGAGCACAAGAACAGGGCGACTCTTCTCAGTCATTCCGAGGTCGGCGAACCAGACATCTCCCGCCTGAGGTTCAGTAGGCACCCATGGCCTCCGTCCACACCGCCGCCTGCGCCTCGGGTGAGAGGATTGGTGTCACGTGGGTCGTGACATCGAAGGGGAGCCCCTTCCGCAATTCGATCTGCGCCAGAAGCATATTGAATACATCGCCGGGTTTGAGGCCGAGTTGTTCGAGGATTTTTTCTACTTTCCTGAGCCGTTGCGCGGGCACTCGGGCACGAAATAGTATGGTGTTGGCAGCCATGCTCAAATGTGCTCAATTTGGCTCACGTTCGCAAGAACGAATTGCCGGCCGCCCGATCCTCGATCGCTCTTCACGAGACACTACTGGCGGAGAACTTCAAAAATCGCGCGCATGGTGCCCTGCGTTTCCGACAACGTGATCGAAAGCGTGGCCTCCTGACGTTTGACGCTCCACGTGACGACACTCTCTCCCTCCTGCGAAGTCAGCTTTTTCGTCGCGGGCGGTCCGAACTGCTTTTCGTAGTCCGCGATCGCGACCGTGAAGGAGGGTGGCTGCGTGAACGTCGCCTCGATGCGCTGGAGCCCTCCTCCCCCGAAGGTGAGTAGTGCATCCGCGGGCGCATCCCACAGGAATCTGCTCCCGGCGAGTGACTGCGTCTTCCGGCCCGAGGGATCGGTGCCCGGTGTGACACTGGCGAGCGGCGGCTTGGTCGTCCGGATTACCTCCTGCGCGGATTCCGGGGTACTGCCCCACGTCAGCCCATGGATCGGACTCCAGACGCCCGGAAGCGGCGCGGCCGAGATCGCAGCCGCCACGCCGGCTCGCGAAGACGGTTCGTTCGTCGCCAGACTCGAAGCGGGCGTCTCGACCGCCTGGCCACGCTGCGCAATCTCCAGCACTCCCATGAAGAGTGGCGCGCCCTCGTAGCGAAGGACGTTGGAATTCGAGACCGGGATCTGCGCCGTCTCGCGCAGAGCGAAGTCATAAGCGTGGAAATTCGCCTCGAGTTTTGTGGGGAACTGCACCGTGAAAGGCACGGCGTCCTGGATCACCGGCAATCGCCCGCGATTGATCACCGCATTGGCCTGATTCATCGGACCGCTGAGATTCGCCGTCGCGTTCATCTCGAAGCCGGTATTCTTCGCGTCCCACACGGACGCGACCAGCAACTTGCGGGCTTCGGCGAGCGGCGCTCCATCGGCGCTCGACATCGCCCACGAAACCCACGGGGCGCCGAGCCCGGAAAGCACCGTCCCATCCTTGAAACGATATGCCCCGGCGCTACGCCCGACGTAGGCCTTGTAGGACGGCGCGTCGATGATGAGCCGGCCATTGGGCCAATCCCACAGCACGGAATCTCCACTCGCGACCGCACTCGCCGCCGGCTCCACCGGCGACGGCGGCTGCCCGTCGAGCGTCAAGCCGGACGCCTTCTCCGGGCTGAAATGCAGACGGCTGCCACGCGTAAAGGCCGTGCCACGAATACCCACGCCGTTGTGAAAGTTGTAGCCAAAGATCGCCCCGGCGCCGGCTTCGTAAATGGCCGGATTCGGCGCCGGTGCCACCGCCCCATTGAGAAACATGCGACCCGCGATGGCCATCGTCGCACACATCACCGGGTCGGACTGGTGCTGCACCGAGGTCCAGTAATGCGACGCAAGCGAGGGCAGCAGCGGCATCAATAGATAGCGTTCATCAGGGACGTCGGTTGGCTCGCCCGACCAGTAGTGGAAAAAGATGGCGTCCCAATCCTCCCAGCTCGCGAAAGCCGCAAGCATCAGCGGGTACTCGCTGCGGTAAGGGTTCGGGCGTCCGCTGTTCGTCTCGTAGATCACAGTCGGCTTGCCGGCCACGGTGTGGGAATCGAGCACATAGAGCGACGGCGGTTTAGCCAGGGCGGACTGTGTATTCCAAAAATACATGCCGAAGGTGGCCGTATCTCCCGCATGCGCGAGAGAGTAATGCCACGGCAGATTGCCGCGGTACTGGGTATCGAAGGAAAACGGCACCACCGCCACGCCGGTGCCAGCGGGCGCCTGCTGGCGGCAGAAGTCGCGCAGTTGGGTGTTCCAGCCTTCCATCAGTTCGATGGCGAAGCGAACAAAGTCAGAACCGCGTGCCTCGGAGAACTTCTTACGATCCGCGACGGTCGGCCCGAGTTTCACCGCGCCCTGTTTTTCGCCGGCATCGAGCGCGCCCCACGCCGTCTTGAGCGCAGCCTCCGTGGGATAGCGGTTCGCCAGCCATTGGTTCCAGCGGCGTTCGAGCTTTTCCCGAAAATACGCCGGCCATTTCTGAGATTCGCCTTCGAGGACCTTCAGGACAAAGCCGTTCTCATTGTTCAGCTCGTAGATTGCGATGCACTCCTCCTCGGCATAACGGCGGCCCGTGTAGTCATTCGTGCGGTTCAAAAAATTGCCGGCATGCTTCTTCTTCGCCTTCTGCAATCGCTCATCGAAAAAGGTGAACTGCGCGATATCCTTCGCCCCATCGAGAATCGCCTTCTTCCACTCGGCCCAGTCTTCGCCGCCCGCCACGAAGGAGTCATCCGCCGCGAGCAGCTTCGCCGGCATCGGCGCGCCCGTGAGTTGCGTCGCCATGACGAAAAGCCCCTGCTCTTTGCAGCTTGCGTATTGCCGGTCGAGATCGTCCAGCGGCGAGCCATCGCCCTTTTTCACGGGAGCAAAATCACCGGTGCGCAGGGACTCAGCCGTATAAAACTTCTCATTGGACGGTCCCCACATCCGCCACGCATTGAACCCCATCTTCTTCACCCGCTCAAACCCCGCCTTGCCCAATGCACCCCACAACCGGAGCCGCTTTTCGCCATAGAAGAAATGTCCGTCTTTCGCGGTCGTATATACTCCCTTCTGCGGCGCGATCGGCGACTGAAAGAGCTGCGGACGAACGGCGGCGCGAAGAGTTACGGCGAGCTTGGGTGTGTCGCGGTCGATCGCCATGCCGGAAATTCGAAGCGGCTTCGGAGCGTCCAGCACCGCCAGCGCCAATTCGACCCTGGCTGAGGAGTCGATCACCGAAGAAAGGCCGGGGACGACCACCCACCCATCCGCGCCCGCGCTCGAAAGCGGCACGCTCGCGAGCGGCGCTCCCCCCGCGACAGACACCGCCAATATCGCCTTGCCAACGACCTCCTTCTTTTCAAGCACACGCACGCGCAACGCCACCGATTCCAAATTCTCAGGCCGCGGCACGATCTGTCGGACGAGTTGCGGGTCAAAACCCACCGTCACGTGTTGCGGTTGCGGCCCGCCCAGCGTCACGTCCTTCGACGATCCCGCCCCGGCGGCCTCACGACTCGGAAAAGTAGCCTGAATGGCGCCACCGCTCAACAGGAGCAGAAAACCGTGATTCTCCCACTGGCCGCTCCGCCACGCCTCCAATGCCTTCTCAAAGCCGGGTATTTCGATGAGGTCGCCCTTTTGCACCGCCTCCAGGCTCACGGTCGCAAACGGCGCCGCTTCGAAATGGACGCCCGGTTTCAGGCCATCCCATGGCGCCGCATCCGACGCCGGCTTCAGCCATGTTGCTTGCTCCGACCAGTCGACCAGCATCCGGTGACACAGAAACTTCGCGCCCTTGCCCTCCCGCTCGACGCTCGACATCTTGAAACGAAACTTCGCCGCCTCGATCGGCGCCTTCCCCGCCAGGGTCGCCAGATCGAGCCGGATCAGCCCCTGCGACCACCGGGCATCGCGCAGCATGACCCCCTTACCACCACCTTGCGCATCTTTCCCGCCCTTCCAGAGGAAAGTGTCGGCGGCCGGCGGAATGACGATTTGCTGTCCTGACAAACTAACCACAGCCCCGGTCAGGGTCGTTTCAACCGTCTGCCCGGACGCCTCCACCGTCACTGCCGGTATCAGCAGCTCACGCGATGTCGCCGCATCCTGCGCCAATCCCCGACCGATGGTGAGAATGCCGAGAACAATCAGGGAGATGAGAAGTCGAGACATGGTGGGATAGGAGACGTTCGGATCGTGTGGGGAGAAGGTCACGTTTGTAGTTACCCCCAACTCCGATCACCCTGACGACAGAATTAGTTCCTCAGGTAGCGATATGCTGGCTTCCCCATCCAGGATGCATAGAAAACATTGTTCACGGGATCGAAAGCGAAGTTCAGGTACCAGCCCGGTCCGGGCGGATTCTTGAAAGGATCGGGTAGCGGCACGACGAGCGCCCATGTCTCGCCACCGTCGGTCGTCTCCTGGACACCGCCTTTCCCCGCCACCACGATGTGCTTCTCGTTCTTGCCGAAGAACGGTCCCCATGCGGCCTGCACGGGTCCACCCTGCGGAGCCCAAGTCGCGCCGTTGTCCTTGCTAGCCAACAACCCCTTCTGGCCGACCCAATAACATACGCCCTTGAAGACCGCCATGACGTGGCCCGCGGGAGATTCATCGCTGACCTTCGTCCATGTCGCGCCGGCGTCCACACTGCGTTCGACTCCTCCGTTGCTGCCGCTCCAGCGCACCAGCGTTTTCGCATCCACGACGCCAACGCCGAAAGTCCGCCCGTTTTTGTCCATCGGGAACTCACCCAATTTATTCCAGCTCTTCCCGCCGTCGGTGCTGAGATGGAGTTTCCCGCCGCTCTCGTGCTCAAAGCCAAAAAATACCTGGGGCTTTTCCACGCTCCAATCAACCGCCGCGAAATCCCAACCGCGATTGACCCTGGCAATCTTCTCCCACGTCTTTCCTCCATCGAGGGTGTAGCCACTGGGTCCATCGAGCATGAAGCAGGCGAGCCGCTTGCCGGCCGGGTCCTGGCACAGTCCGTAACCTGTCTCGCATCGCCCGCCCACAACGTCAACATCCACCCGTATGAAAGTGGCGCCCCGATCCGTGCTCTTCCAAATCCCCTGGCTTTTCTCCTTGAAAATCTCCTTCCCGGTGACCACGAGATACACGTCACCGTTGGAACGGTCCACGGTCACGCCACCGGTGCCATCGTGGATGGGAACCCATTGGCCCTTTTCCACGGACAAAATGTCGGCGGCCTTTTCGGCACTCGCAGCCGGCTCCGCGGCGGGAGCATTCGTCAACGAACTCATCATCCCGAGGAGGCTCAGACCCATCGTGCGGAAATTATTCATAAGCGTTCATCATGCGCCGTTGGTGCCGCGCACGAATGAGGAAGACAGGTTGCTAAGCGATCACGTCTTTCACCACGTCGCCATACACATCCGTGAGCCGCATGTCGCGGCCGCTAAAGCGGAAGGTGAGCTTGGTGTGATCAATCCCGAGCAGGTGGAGCATCGTGGCGTGCAGATCGTGGATGGATAGCTTGTTTTCCACCACCTTATAGCCGTAGTCATCCGTGGCGCCGTAGGTCACGCCGCCTTTCACGCCGCCGCCGGCGAACCACATCGTGAAACCGAAGGGATTGTGGTCGCGTCCATCCTTGCCCTGCGCGAATGGGGTGCGGCCAAACTCCCCACCCCAGACGACAAGCGTGCTGTCGAGCAGCCCACGCGACTTGAGATCCTTGAGCAACCCGGCAATCGGCTGATCGACGAAACGCGCGTTCTTTTCGTGACCGGCCTTGAGTGCGGCGTGCTGGTCCCAACGGTCCCCCGCGCCGACGGGACAGGTGAGTTCGATAAAGCGGACCCCGCGCTCGACGAGCCTCCGGGCAATCAGGCACTGCGTGCCGAACGTCTGCGTTTGCGGGAGCGCAGCGTTCAGCCCGTACAGTTCACGCGTCGCCGCGGTCTCGCCGTGGATATCCATCAGTTCCGGAACGGCAGCCTGCATGCGATACGCGAGTTCATAATTGCCGATCGCACTTTCCAGCGCATCGAGTTTGCCAAATCGCGAGACCACTCCGCGGTCGAGCTTCCGCATCAGGGCCAACTTGTGAGTCTGCACCTCCGCGGTCGCCTCGGTGGGCGTCACGTTGGCGACGGCGTTTGAGCCCGCTTTGAACATTGAGCCCTGATAGGTCGCCGGGAGAAACCCGCTGTTGAAGTTATCGAGACCGCCCGGGGGAATAAGCCCGCCGTTGAGCACGATGAACCCCGGGAGATCTGCGTTTTCACTGCCGAGCCCATAGCCGGCCCACGCCCCCATGCTCGGCCGGCCTTGCAACCCGCTGCCGGTGTGCAGGAAATAATTCGCGTTGGTATGCTCGGAAAACTCGCTGGTCATCGAGCGCACGATCGCGAGATCGTCCACGCACTGGGCCACGTGGGGGAAGAGTTCACTCACTGGCGCCCCACACTGCCCGTATTGTTGAAAGGTCCACGGCGAGCCGAGCGTGTTGCCGTTATTGTTGAATTGCGTCGCCTCCATCTTCATCGCGAAAGGCTGGCCATCTTCTGCCGTCAGCCGCGGCTTTGGGTCGAAGGTATCGACCTGCGACGGGCCGCCATCCATGTAGAGAAAAATGACGTGCTTCGCCTTTGCGGGGAAATGCGGCGGGCGCGGGGCCAGGGTATTGCGCGGCTCGATACCAGTGCGCAGCACTTCTCCGAACGCTTTGTCGCCGAACAGCGCGGTTAGCGCCACGGCGCCGAATCCACTGGCGCAACGCGCCAGCATTTCACGGCGCGTGAGCGCCCGGGGAGAATAGTTTCCGCAGTGGTGCATGCTAGTTCAGATAGATGAATTCCTTCACGTTGAAGAGCACATGCGCGAAGTCCGCCCACACCTGCGTGGCCGCCGAACCGTTGGCCGGGTAAAGGGGACGTTGTTCGTCGAGAAAGGCCGTCGCATCCACCAATTCATCAGCGGTGGGCGGGCGGCTGAACGCGGCCATATACATCTGCCATATGCGCTGCACCGGATCGAGTTCAGCCGCTGTTCGTTGCGCCCATACTTTCGCCTGCCCTGTCACGAATGGGTCGTTCATCAGGATGAGCGCTTGGGCGGGCACGTTTGACACATTGCGCCGCCCCACCGCGTTGAAAGGAATTGGGGTGTCGAAGGCCAGCATCATGGGTGAAAGAAAATTACGCCGCACCTCGATATAGATACTGCGCCGGCCATCGCCATCGAGCGGCCCCATTCGGCCAGGTCTGCCGCGACCGTTCATGAACTCCGTCAGAAACAACGGCACGCTTGGCCCGCCCACCTTCGGATCGAGCCGCCCCGAAACCGTCAGGATCGCGTCGCGAATCGCCTCGCCTTCCAGCCGGCGCACATTCATCCGGTGCAGGAGCCGATTATCCGGATCGGCTTGCTCGGCCACCGCGTCGGCGGGCTGGCTCGCCATCTGGTACGTCCGTGAAAGGACGATTTCGCGAATGAGCTTTTTCAGCGACCAGCCCTGTTCGCCCTCGAAGCGCGCGGCGAGAAAATCGAGCAATTCGCGGTGCGACGGCGGCTGGCCGAGAACGCCAAAGTTGTCCACCGTCGGCACGATCCCGCACCCGAAAAGATGATGCCAGACGCGGTTCACCATCACGCGGGCGGTCAGCGGGTTTGTGGGATCGACGATCTGGCGAGCCAACTCCAGGCGTCCGCTTCCGCTCGTGATTTTCGGCTGCTCGGGTCCCGCGATGGCCTCCAGAAAACGGCGCGGCACTTGCGCGCTGGGCGTCTTTGCCTGGCCACGAACCAGAACAAATTCATCGACGCCGCTCCCGTCCCACATGGCCGGCGCGGACTGCGCTTCGGGACGAATCCGCGCCGCCACCTCGGCTTGTTTGGCAAACGCCGGCGGGAGAGCCTCCGTGAGTCGCCGCCGGGCGTCACTCCCGGCAGGGGCGAAAAGGTCGCATTTTCGCACAAGCCAATCCGCGAGACCCGCGTCTTCCGCCACCTGATCGTTCCGGAGTTTCTCGCACACGTCTGCCAGGAGATGCTGCGTCGCCTCCGCCAGCGTCACCGGCGACGTAATCTTCGCATCGTGCAGGCCAGCCAGCAGCCGTGCGCTGGCGCCGATCGGCAGCGGCGGTTCGCTCGCGGATTGCACCACCATGGCGATGGCACATTCCTCGCCATCGACCGGACTGAATTCGACGTGCAGCCGGTGTCCAGTGTAAGGCTTCAGTCCGTGCTCCACCCAGTGCCATTTCCCGTTCTCCGCGGGCCAGTTCCGGAGCAGCGCTGCGTGCAGCGGGCCCTGGATCATCAGATGGGAATCCACAACCGCGTAGGCGCGGCCCGCCCCTTTGACCAAATACCAGAGCCGGTCCCCCGCCAGGGTCAGTTCCGGCGTGCGCAAGGTCTTTTCGGACCGGTCCCACCCACCGAGTTTGCCGGTGTCTCGTTCCGCGTTTTTCACCGCGAGCGCCTTCCAGGCGGCATCACGCACCGCGGCGCCCATCGTACTGATGCCGAGCAGCGGCTGGTCGGCACTGCCACCGAAAAGCGGATCGCCCGCGCTCCGCGGTTGCAGGCCGAAGCTGAAGCCGTCCTGGATCCATGGCGTGGCCCCCGCCCGGGTGTAGTCGGCAACGACTTGCTCCGATGGAAGGTGGAACGCAACCGGCGCTTCGTGTTTTTCCAGGTTCGTGAGCACGGGAGCGAAGGCGCGTGCAAATACCAGGCCTTCATCCGCCTTCGGCGTCATGGCGATTTTTGCGAAAGCATGAAGCGGATTTTGCGCGTCACCAACGGCCGCCTTTAGTTCCACGACCATCCGCTCGACGAATGCCGCGTCACCGGAGCCTTCATCCGGCAGCGGCGCGCCTCTGCTAATCTGCAGGACGTCGCGAGCGGCAACGAGGATATTGGCCATCCGCGAAATGCCCGGTTCGAGCGCCTCGGCCACCGCTTTCATCACCGCCGCGCGGGCGGTTCCCCGCGCTTCCTCCAATTCCTTCGCGATCTGCCGGTGCGGTTCGAGCGTCGCAAAACGCGCCTGCCGATAGCTACTGCTGATCAGGAAACCCTGCAGTGCATAGTAATCACGCTGGGAGATCGCATCGAACTTGTGGTCGTGGCATCGCGCGCAGCCGATGGTGAGGCCCAGGAAGGTCTTCCCCATGACGTCGAGCCGATTGTCCATACGATCCGCCTCGTCCTGCCGGATATCCACAGGCGAGTGCAACTCCTCACCCAGGAACCAAAACCCCGTGCCCAGCAGCGCCTCGTTCGCACCGGTCTTCCCATCAATGCGCGGCGGGAGGAGATCGCCGGCAATATGCTCGGTCGCGAACTGATGGTAGGGCACATCGCTGTTCAAAGCACGAATCACGTAGTCCCGATACTGCCACGCATTGGGAATCGCGGGGTCGTACTCATGCCCGCGCGTCTCCGCATAGCGCACGAGATCGAGCCAGTGCCGCGCCCAGCGTTCGCCGAAATGCGGTGAGGCCAGGAGACGGTCCACGACTTTCGCGAAAGCCTCCGGGGACCGATCCTGATCATAGGCCGCAACCTCGTCCGGCGTCGGAGGGAGACCCGTCAGATCGAAGGTCACACGACGCAATACCGTGTGCGGATCGGCATCCGGCGCTGGCTTCAGGCCTTTGTCTTCCAGCTTCGCGAGGATGTAACGATCGACCGCATTCCGCGGCCAGTCGGCTGCCTTGACGGTGGGCGGCGCGGCTTCGAGGAAGGGTTGCCAGCACCAATGCTCCTGCTTGCGAGTCTGAAGATTGAAAACTTTCTTCGCAGCGACTTTCGCGCCGGCATCCTGCGGCCACGCAGCGCCTGCCTTCACCCACGCTTCGAGGTCCGCCACCTGCTCCGCCGGGAGCGCCTTCTTCGGGGGCATCTGCATGTCCTTGTTCCGCCAGCGGATCGCCTCGACGAGCAGGCTCTTATCGAGGTCCCCGGGCGCAACCGCCGGCCCCGTGTCACCGCCCTTGAGCATGGCCTCGCGGCTGTCGAGCATCAGCCCACCCTTGAGCTTTTCCGCCGTCACGCTGTGGCACTTGAAGCACTGTTCCGAGAGCACGGGGCGGATGCGCTTTTCAAAAAAATCCACTTGCTCCGGCGAAAGATCTGCCGCTGAGGAAGTGGCCGCGATCAGCGCCATCAGCCCGTAGACGAGCGCTGGCGCTCCAAGATTCAAAAGCCTGCTCAGGGTTCGAATCGAAAGTATCACGGCAAAATCAATCATCGAGTATGCGACGGTGGTATCTATATGACTCAGGCGCAACAGCGGCGTTAGAGGGTGTTTGCCCGGAGTCACTCTGATCGAAGTGGAAACGGCAAGACCGGCGTAGCACAGGCGAAGAAAATCCGCCGCTTCACCCGCGCACGTCACCTAACTTAAAACGCGCGGTCATTTCATGGGCGCGCCCTCCACCGGCACGCCATTGGTGTCGAGGATTTGAAACTCATGGACGCCACCCTTTTGCTCGCGCTCAAAGGTCCAGACCACCTTCTTGTCAGGCGTCACTTCGAGCAGCTTTACGGTCTGATCCCCGGCGCCATAGCTGGTGATCACGGTGTTGCCGTTGGGGAGCCGCTGCGCCCCACACGGATCCTTGAGCAGCGGAGTCGGAAGATCGGCGTTGGTGAGTTTCCACACCTCGTTGCCATCCTTGTCCACTTCCACCGACGTATTGGAATGCGTGCGATTGATGAGGGTGTGCCCATCGGGCAGCCGAATAGCCGTGAAAGGCCAGGCCTCTTTGGGGTCCTCCGGCGACTTGTATTCCCACACGATTTTGCCTTCGGGCGTGTACTCACGCACGACTTTATCCAAGAGCTGCGGCACGAGATAATTCCCGTTGGGGAGCTTGCGCGCCATGCGGCTTTCCATGTGGTGATTGGCCGTCTGGCATTGCAGCGGTACCTCGACGACCACCTTTCCTGCACGATCCACCTCAAGAATCCGCGGCGTGGCCCCAGCCTCCGTGAGCATGATGTTGCCGTTGGGCAATGCCTGGGCCGTGTTCACCTCCGATTGAGTCCCCTTGTACTCGAAGACGACCTTGTTCTCCCGAGTCAATTCGAGCACCGCGCCACCCGGATAGGTTTGATTCTTCGAGACAGCGAGCAGCAGATTCCCATTGGGCAATACGAATCCATCCCGCGTAGCCGCCGGATATTGCCACAGGACCTTGCCGTCACCCGCCAGAATCGCCGTCTGACTCCCGGCAATGAACATGGAGTGAGTGATCGGGGGCGCTCCGGCATCGGCGCCAAATGAGGAGACCACGACCGCAAGAAACAACGTAAGGGGGAGGATTCGCATCGAGCAGGAGTACCAGACAGCCACGACCTTGTCACGGAGGGTTACCGCCGATGGCGCAAAGGCTGACCCATCCGGAAATCAAAGCCGTCCGGGGCCGCCCTCCAGCGATGCGTAAATCATCGCCCAGCGCGAACGACGCCCTTCCCGCCGGCAGCGGCTCTCCGCGCGTTGCTGTCCGGAACCCGGATGTTCCGGATCACCCGTCACAGTACCCGAAGGCTGAAGAAGCCGGTAAGCGGAGCGAATGTCCGCGTGGGCTGTGGAGTGTTCGGCGAGAGAAATCATTGCGTGCGGTTTCAATCATTCGACGAATGAGCCCGACCGTTTTGGACACACTTGGGGAAGTTTTCGCGCTTACAACTTCCTGACGATTCTGACGGCAAGAATGTCGCTCCCATAAGAGGAAAGCCGGTCGAGGCTCGTTCCGTGGCCAAGTGGGTCCTTGATCAGGTACTCCTTCTCTTCACGTCCGACCACCAGCACCCAATGATAAACCCCCGGTCGCAAGAGAACCTTCACCAGGACCGGGCATCCCGCGCGCAACGCGTCTTCGATCACTCGATGCGACGGTCGGCGGGGCAGATCGACGCAGACCCGCCTGTCCGTGATTTTCTCCAAGGCTTCCCATCGTATCCAGCCCCGTTCCGTGAAACCATCGGCCTGCTTGAGTTTCCCGTTCAGTTCTGAGGGATCCAACGCGATCCCGTGTTGCCCCAAAGCCATGCTCAAGCAGCAGATCGTGCAGCCCACCGCACTCAATGGTTCGCCGCTACCGCCGGTCGTCTCGTTGGCCCACCTCGCATCGGTCTGGAGGAAAATTGGCTCGGCGGCGAGGGTGGCACGCGGCACCGCCTGCTCAGACCAAGGCGAAAGGTGAACGTCTCCCCCGCGCTTCGCCAGATACCACCATGCGGCGAGAACGATCACAGCAATTACTGGCAGAGCGGCCCAGGCGACCGGTTTCTTGATGCCAAGATTCATGGGGTGCCGGTATCAACGTCGCGAGCGTTGGCAAGGGCTGATTGAAACAGAGACGGTTGCCGAAGGGATCGATGACTTCCATGATCTTTGCGTTCCACGGCTGCTTGTGATTGGCACCATGGATTCCGAGGCGTGTGTGGTCGCCTGACGAAAGCAGGCTGAAAATTGATCTAGTTTTGCGACCCGTTCCCCGCATCGGGCGGCGGTGGCGGGCTGGCATCGCTGGCGCCGACATCCGGCCGGGGAAAGGCGGCCAGTTTGGCGCGGATGATTTCCGCCCGCAAGGAGTCGCGTTCATCGGCGGCCAGCTTTTGCTGGGTCCCCTTCTGCAAGTGCGCGGGCTGCGTTTCCATGAACAATTCATCCACCGGCTGGCGGCACTCTTCGGGGAAGAAGCTCAGGTCGATCCCGAGCTTCATGAAGGAAAGCAGGTTGAGCGCTTCCTTCGAGTTCATCGAATACGCATGGCGCAGGATGCCGTATCCGCGGCCGATGTGGTCGAGCAGCGTCTTCGGCTTCTTTTGCAGAAGCATCTGGCGGGCGTTCTGCTCGTGCTCGATGATCTGCTCGATGACTTTGTGCAGCCGCGCGATGATGTCCTCCTCCTTCTCCCCGAGGGTCGTCTGGTTCGATACCTGGAAGAGATTGCCGAGCGCTTCGGTGCCTTCGCCGTAGAGGCCGCGCACGGCGAGGCCGATCTTGTTCACGGCCTGGATGACCTGGTTGATTTGCTCACTCAGGACGAGTGCCGGGAGATGCACCATCGCCGAGGCCCGCATGCCGGTGCCCACATTCGTCGGGCACGCAGTCAGGTAGCCCAGTTGGGAGTGGAAGGCGAAGTCCAGTTTGTCCTCGAGCGCCGAATCCACCTTGTCGATCATCTTGAAGACGTTCTTGAGCTGCAAGCCGGCGCGGATCGCCTGCATGCGGAGGTGATCCTCCTCATTGATCATGATCGAGAGCGTCTGCCGGCGATTCATGACGACCGCCGAGCCCACCCCTTTCGCCGCATGCTCGCGGGAAATCAGATGCCGCTCCACGAGCACCTGCTTCTCCAAGGCGGACAGATCCTGCGAATAGACGGAAAACGCGTCGCTCATATCCGGGAGCGCCTCCACCTGCGGCTTGATCGTCTCCAGGATCTGCAACCGGTCGTGTTTCTTCGCCCAGCCGGGGAAAGCGAAACTCTTGAGGTTGCGCGCCAACCGCACCCGGCTGCTGACGACGATCTGGTTATGTGGGCCTTCGCCCCGCAGCCATTCGCCCGACGTATTTAGAATGTTATGGATGGCCATGGCTTACTCGGAGTCGAGATGGCGGATGCGATCACGTATCGTCGCCGCGGATTCGTAGTCTTCCTCCGAGACGGCCTTGCGCAGATCGCGCTGCAAGTTTTTCAACTGCGACTCGCGTTCGATGCTCCTGGCCTGGCGCGCCGGCACCTTGCCCACATGCGCGGTTCCTTTGTGCATCCCCTTGAGCAGCGAAGCGAGCCCATCGGCAAAAGTCGTATAGCAGGTCGCGCATCCGAGTCGGCCGGTCTTCTTGAAATCCGCCTGGCTAAAGCCGCAAGTCGGGCACTTTTGGACACTTCCCCCGCGCTCCATCTCGTGGGCGGCGCCCAGGCCGAGCAGCAGATCAGCCAGGGCAAATCCGGTCGGATCGGTCACCCCCTTCTCCTTCGAACACCCCTCACACAGGTTCACCTTCTGCATCTTCCCTTCCACGATCTGGGTCAGGAAGACCGTGGCTTGGTTGGTTTTGCAGACATCACAATTCATGGCGGCGTTTTTTGGTGGGGGAATGAAAGTAAACCGTAATCAGCAATCAGTCTGGAGCGTCCACTGATGACTGCCCACTGATCACCGATTGCTTCAGTAAATCGCCGTGCCCGTGCTCTGCGTCAACTCACGGAAGCGTCCGATGATCCGATTCGTGATGAGCCCCGGCTTGCCGTCGCCGATGACGCGGCTGTCGAGTTTTACTGCGGCGATTACTTCGGCAGCCGTGCCGGTCAGGAAAAATTCGTCGGCGGTGTAGAGGTCGTAGCGAGTCAGATTTTGCACGGTCACCTTGAGGCCGAGGCCCGCAGCGATATCGAGGACCGCCTGCCAGGTGATGCCCCGCAGCGACCCGGCGTAGATGGGAGGCGTAAAAATCTCGCCGCGTTTGACGATAAACACGTTGTCCCCGGTGCATTCAGCCACGTAACCCTCTTCGTTCAGCATCAGGCCTTCGTCGGCCTTGGCGAGGTTCGCCTCGATCTTGGCCATGATGTTGTTGAGATAGTTCAGCGACTTCACGGCGGGACTCAGGGCCGCCGGGGCCATGCGCCGCGTGGCCACCGTGACCACTGTCATCCCTCGCTCATAGGCTTCGGGCGGGTAAAGCTGGATGGTCGCGGCGATGATGATGACCGACGCCTTCGGGCAGCGATCCGGGCTGAGGCCGAGATTGCCTTTCCCACGAGTCACGACGAGCCGGATGTAGCCATCGCGCAGGTCATTGCGCCGAATCGTCTCCAGGAGGGCCGCCTCCATTTCCGCCATGGTCATCGGGATGGTAAGCATGATGGCGCGCGCCGAATCCCAGAGCCGTTCGAGGTGCTCGGTCAGCTTGAAGACCCGGCCGTTGTAGAAGCGGATGCCCTCGAAAATGCCGTCACCGTAGAGAAGGCCGTGGTCGAAAACGGACACCTTCGCCTCAGGCTCGGGAAGGAATTGGCCGTCGATGTAGATCGTAAGTTCCATGGAGAAAGGGGAGAACGTGCCAGCGACCGGGCACGAATTCAAGCGACCAGCGTGCCGTCCCGAATTTCGAGCCGCCGGTCGCCCCGGGTGGCGAGTTGGGCATCGTGCGTCACCACGACCAGGGTCTTGCCCCGTTCCCGAACCAACCCGAGGAGCAATTCGACGATCCCATCGCCGGTTTTTGAGTCGAGATTGCCGGTCGGTTCGTCGGCAAAAATGATGCTCGGATCGTTGATCAGCGCCCGGGCGATGGCCACCCGCTGTTGCTCGCCTCCCGAAAGCTCCGCCGGCAGATGGTGGAACCGGTCCCCGAGACCAACATCGGCCAGCACCTCGGCGGCCACGTCACGCTTGATCTTTCTCCCGATCATCGAAGGCAGGAGCACATTCTCCAGGGCGGTCAGTTCCGGCAGCAGGAAGTATCCTTGAAAGACGAACCCGATGCGCTCGTTGCGAATGCGCGCCTGGACGGATTCGCCGCCGTGATAGAGCAGCGTGCCTTCAAATTCGACGGTCCCTGACTCCGGCGTCTCCAGGCCCGCGAGCGTGTAGAGCAGCGTCGTCTTGCCCGCCCCCGAGGCGCCGCACAAGAACACGGCCTCGCCCGGGAAGATCTCCGTGCTGATGCCCCGCAATACCTCGATCTTCCGGGGGCCGAGTTGAAAGGAACGGCGCAAATCGCGGGCGACAACCTGAGGGGTGGATGGGCGAGAAGTGGCGGATATCGTCATGCAGCGGAAACCAGATGCTCTGCGGCAATCTCTTTACGATCAACCATCAACTACCGCCGCCTGCCGCACCGCTTCATAGAGCACGATCCCCACCGCCGTCGCGAGATTCAGGCTGCGCGTTTGCGGGGTCATCGGGATGGTGAGCAAGGAGCCGGGGTTGGCCGCCAGCAGAGGCTCGGGCAGCCCTTTGGTCTCGCGGCCGAACACGAGGAAGTCTCCGTCACGAAACCGCGTCTCCCAGTAGGGACGGTTCGTTTTCGTGGTCAGGAAGTAGTAGCGGGACTCGGGCGGTTGCGCGGCCTGAAGTTCGACAAACGATTCCCATACTGTCACCTGGACGTCTTTCCAGTAGTCCAGCCCCGCTCGCTTGAGCGTGCGGTCATCAATGAGGAATCCCAGGGGCTTGACCAGGTGCAGGTGCGCGCCGGTCGCCAGGCACAATCGCCCGATATTGCCGGTATTCGGCGGGATTTCCGGTTCGACGAGGACGATGTGCATCATGCACCCCCGATTTCGCAAATTGGGCGCCGTAAGTGCAACTGCGCATTCCGGGACTTTTATGGCACGCGACAGGCTCAGGGTTGCGCCCCCCCGTGCAAGCGTGCTAGATGCCGTCCTGCCCAGTGCGTTATCTCAAAGTCACCCTCATTACCGGCTTCTTCGTCGCGCTTTTTATCGCGCTGCTGCTTCAGGGTGGAGTTTTCTTCCGGCCGGACGCCGCGCTGGCCGCATTTACGGCCCAGCCCTACACCCCCCATCTGCAACGCGCCGTGCAGTATCCGCTCTTCATCTTCTTCGCGTTCGCCATGGCGTGGACGACCATCGACATCGCGCGCAAATCGCTCAAGGCCGTCGTCGCCGCGGGTGCGTTGCTCCAGATCGTGAGTCTCGTGTGGGTGCTGCGTCTCCTCGGCGTTTTCTTTTCGCCGTTTCCGAGCCTGCTCGCCATCATCTTTAGTTTCACTGCCGGCATGCTGTATTCCCGCAGCGAGGCGGGCAGTCGCAAGCGCGTCCTTCGCCAGGTCCTGGGGGATCGCGTCTCGACGAAGACCTTCTACGCGCTCCTCAACTCCTCCCACCCGCTCAACCTGGAGGGCGAGCGGCGCGAGGTCAGCATCATCGTCTGCGAAATCTTTAATCACGACGACCTCGAGGCCGCACTCTCCGCACCCGACTATGTGGCTCTGACGAACTCCTTCCGCCGCAACGCCGGCGATTTCCTCGTCGAACGCGGCGGGTATCTCGACGAATGCGACGGGGAAAGCCTGCGCGTCGTCTTTGGCGCTCCCCTGGCCAATGAGGACCACGCGCGCATCGCCTGCGAATCCGCGCTCGCGCTCACCGAGCGACTGGACGAGGTCAATGCCGAATGTCACGGCATCTGGAAGCAGATGTTCGATTTCCGCATCGGCGTGAACTCCGGTGATATGGTCGTGGCCGCCTACGGGTCGCGCCGCCTGGGCACCCTCAGTGTCGCCGGGGAACCGGTCGAATTTGCGCGCCGCCTCTGCCGGGCCAATCTCATCTACGGCTCCCGGATTCTACTGGGCACCAATACTTTTCAGGCGGCCGAGAGCAGCATCGAGGTGCGCCCGATGGAACTCATCCAACGCTACGAGGACGGCAGCCGGGAGGAAATCTACGAATTGCTCGCCCTGCGCGACGTCCTCTCCTTCGAGGATCTCGAGCGCCGGGACCTCTTCTGGCAGGGTGTCATTTACTACCGCGAGCAACTTTGGGACGATGCCCTCGGACTCTTTCACAGCGCCCGGAGTTCCAGCGGAGCCGACGGACCGGTGGAATTCTACATTCGCCGCATCGAGCAGCTTCGCATCGGCACGCCCTCGCTCGACTGGACCTCGGCACGGTTGTGAAGCGGGTCTCCTATCCTGCCGCGATCCAGGCGCTCGTCGCGGAACTCAAGCGCCTCCCCGGCATCGGGCCGCGCAGCGCCGAGCGCATCGCGCTCTGGATGCTGCAATCGCGCGACGCCCGTCCGCTGGAGATCGCCCGCACCATTCGTGAGGTGCAGGAGACCATTCACCCGTGCCCGCGCTGCGGTTTCTTTGCCGTCGAAGCGGTCTGCGAAATCTGCGCGGATCCGGCGCGCGATGCCACGATCATCTGCGTCGTGGAACAACCCACGGAGATCCTCCCGCTCGAGCGCACCGGCGGCTTTCGCGGGCTCTATCACGCGCTCGGCGGGCGCATCGCGCCGCTCGACCACGTCGGCCCGGAAGACCTCCGGATTGACGCCCTGATCGACCGCATCAAACAGGACAACCCGACCGAGATCATCCTGGCGCTCGGCTCCGATGTGGAAGGCGAAGCGACCGCCAACTATCTGGCCGACCTCCTGCGAGCCTGCCCCGTCTCGGTCACCCGCCTCGCCCAAGGGCTTCCAGCCGGTGGCGGGCTGGATCAGGCGGATGAACTGACGCTCAGCCGGGCGCTGGCCGGGCGGACGAAGCTGTAGTGCCGGGAGTGCTCAGTCCGGAAACACCGAGCGCGTAAACTGAGCACTGAGCACTGAGCACTGAGCACTGAGCACTGAGCACTGAGCACTGAGCACTTCCTCCGATGACCATCGCCATCCACTGGTTCCGCCGGGATCTACGAATTACGGACAATCCAGCGCTCGCGGCGGCCGTGGCCGGTCATGAGCATGTGATCCCGGTTTATATCGTGAGCGAATGGAAGCGGGCGCACCACTGGTGCGGCGCGGCGCGGCAGGAGTTTCTGTGCGGCTCGCTCGCTTCCCTGGCTGGCAACCTCGAAGCGAAGGGCGGGCGATTGATCGTCCGGCAAGGGGAGGCCGACAAGATCCTGGAGAAGCTCTGCCGCGAAACCGGGGCGGAGGTGATCTACTTCAATCGTGATCCTGATCCGCATGGCCGCGCCGCGGAGGCGCGCATCGACAAGATGGCGGAGCGACTGGCGGTCACAGTCCGCTCCTGCCAGGACATCGCCCTGCACGAACGGGACCAGATCCTCACGGGGAACCAGACTCCCTTCAAGGTGTTCACGCCGTACGCGAAAGCCTGGCTGAAACTCGAAAAAACCGGTGCGGGCCGGGCGATCGGACGGATCTCCACGCCGCCGGACATCGCGAGCGATCCCCTGCCCACCCTCGACACTTGGAAGATCGAGAGCGACGCGACGATCATTGAGCCCGGTGAGGCCGCGGCGCGCAAGCGGCTGGGTCGCTTTCTCGACGGCCCGATATTTGGCTATGCCAGCCATCGCGATCTGCCCGCGTTGGAGAGGACTTCGCGCCTTTCCCAGGATCTCCGCCACGGCACGCTCAGTGTTCGCGAGGTCTTTGCGAAGTGTTCGGCGTTGGCCGAGAAGGCCCGACCCGATCAGCGGCGCGGCATCGGCATCTTCATCAACGAACTGATCTGGCGCGAATTCTATATGCAGGTCCTCTGGCACCGGCCCGACGTGCTCGATCACGAATGGGAGGAGGACTATCGCATGCTCACGTGGCGCGCCCACTGGCGTCCCGAGAAAAAGCCCGGGGGCGCGCCGTTCGAGCGCTGGTGCCGCGGCGAGACCGGCTTCCCCATCGTGGATGCCGGCATGCGCCAATTGCTGGCCACGGGATTCATGCACAACCGCGTTCGCATGATCACCGCCATGTTCCTCACCAAGGATCTGCATGTCTGGTGGATGCATGGGGAGAGTTGGTTCATGCGGCGGTTGGTCGACGGTGAAATCGCCAGCAACAATGGGGGGTGGCAATGGAGCGCGAGCACCGGCACCGACGCGGCGCCGTATTTTCGCATCCAGAATCCGTGGTCGCAGACGAAACGCTTCGATCCGGATGGCGCCTACATCAAGCGCTGGGTCCCGGAACTGAGAGATGTCCCGGCGGCACAATTTTGCGAGCCGCCCGCGGCGGGTCTCGCGCTGGCGAAAGGGTATCCGACGCCGATGGTCGATCACCACCGGGAGAGAGAGGTCGCGCTGGAGATGTTTCGTAATCAGTAATCCGTATTTTGGCCACGCCGGACATGGCGGACTGACTTCCAATCGCTGATCAATTTCTCAACAGCGCCTTGCCCACGCGGTCACCAAACGCCTATCGTAAACCCATGAAACTGCTGCCGCTCACGCTCATTTCCGCAGTCATCCTCGTCTCCTGTGCGTCGCCGGAGCAACGCAGGCGGGCGGCGGAAGCAGAGCGGCAAAAGGAGCTTCGCGAGCAGGCCAGGGAGAAATTCGAAGAGGAAAAGGACAAGGAGCGCGAGCGCGCCGAGGACGTCGCCAATGCCCGGCAGCGGTCCGCGGATGATGCTCGCTCGCGGACGCAGGACGTCGCGGACGCACGGCGCCGCGCCGCCGAAGATGCCGAGCGCTATCGCGCCTACGAGGCGGAGTATGCCCGCCAACTTGGCAAGAAACCGTCGCAACTCACACCCTCTGAGCGCCAGTGGGTGCGCGATCATTTCTAGGAGAAGCTCCCGCTTGCCCCGCGGGCCGCGCCCCGCATAGCGTGCGGCGATGAAGTTTTTTCTCCCCGTCGTCCTGGCCTGCCTCGCGGTGGCCTGTGTCCCACCCAAACCGGGCACCGCCGCCCACCAACGCCTCCTCGAGAATCAAGCGAAGGAAAACTTCTACGCGCTGAAGGACAAGGAACGCAAATCGGCCCCGCCGTCCACCGTGGCCCGGACGGAGGAGCCCGCCAAGGTCCGGCTCAAGCCATTCACCGCGACGACATTCGAGTTCACCAACCCCTTTGCGTCTTCCAGGACAGACTCACCCGCAAAGCCACTGGCTCAAACAAAGCCTGCCGCCCCGCCGAAACCAGTCGTTCCGATAAAACCATTTATCCAAGCCAGGCCTGCCGCCACGCCCAAGCCAATCGCGGCGGTAAAGTCACCCGCCCCGGCAAAGCCCGTCGCGGCTGCCAAACCTCTGCCGCCCGCCAAACCCATCGCTCCCCAAAAGCGGACTGCTTCCGTCGAACCACCACCCAAAACGAAGCCGTCCAAGCCATTGGCCAGCCTCAACCTGTTTGCCGCTCGCGAAAAAGCCCGGCCAACCGGCGAGACCGTTTTCTACCACGATGTCCCGCACAACCCGGAGCCCGCCTCAGCCCGTTACCGTGCCTACAAAGCCCATTACGCCCGGTCGCTCGCCAAGCACCCCGAGGATCTGACGCCGGAGGAGCGCGAGTGGGTCCGGCGGCACTATCGCGACTGAGCACTGAGCACTTCCCAACTTCCCCATGCCTCCCCCCGCCCTCGCCGCGCTATCGCCGAATAGCCTCCTGCTCCTCGCGCTCGTCGCGATCATCAGCCTCATCCTGCTCATCGCCAGGTTCAAGCTGAACGCGATCATCGCGCTCACCCTCGTGTCGCTGCTCATGGGTCTGGCCGCGGGGATGGAACCTCTCAAAGTCGCCGATGCCTTCCGCGAAGGTGTCGCCACGACTCTCGGCAATCTCGCCATGATCATCGGTCTCGGCACGATGCTGGGGAAAATGCTCGCGGAGTCCGGCGGCGCGCTGGTCGTCGCCGACGGCGTCGCCAAATTCTTCGGCGTCAAGCGACTGGACTACGCCGTGATGATTGCCGCTTTTGTCGTCGGAATTTCCGTGTTTTTCCAGGTCGGCCTGCTCCTTTTGGGGCCGATTGCCTTCGCTCTCGCGCGGGAGACCAAGACGCCGATTCTCCGCATCGGCCTCCCTCTCGCCGCAGGCCTTTCCACCGCGCATGGCCTCATCCCGCCGCACCCTGGACCGCTCGCCGCGATCAATATCCTGGGCGCCAATATGGGATACACCATCGCCTGGTCGCTTCTCGTTTTTGGTCCGCCGGTCGCTCTCGTCACGGGTCCGCTCCTCGCGCGCTGGGTCACTCCGCGAGTCCCCCTGGAACTCGGCGGCCTCGGCGCCAGCGCATCAGCCGTGCCCAGCGCCCCTCGGAAGCCCAGTTTCAGCATCAGCCTCTTCACCATCCTCCTGCCGGTCATCCTCATGCTCGTCGCTACGGTCGCCGACATTTATCTTCCCAGCACCACCGACGCCCAGCGGCTCTCCCTCAACTACCAGGTGCAGCAGGCCGGCACCACGGATCCGTCGTCCGCGATGATGACCCCAATTGAGAAAAACGACGTCGCGCGGGCACAGCGTCTGGCGCCCTTTCGCACGGCGGCGGACTTCGTCGGCAACCCGACCGTTGCCATGCTCATCGCCGTCCTCGTTTCATTCTGGACCTTCGGTGGGAGCTGCGGACTGGGAGCCGGGAGCATCTCGAAATTTGCCGAAGCGTCACTCGCCCCGGCCGCCAGCGTGCTTTTGGTCATCGCCGCCGGTGGCGGCTTTTCCAAAGTGCTCAATGCCTCCGGTGTGGGCGAGGCCCTGGCCGCCGTCGGCTCCAGCCTGCACATGTCGCCCCTGCTGCTCGGCTGGATGATTGCCGGCATGATGCGCATCGCCGTCGGCTCGGCTACCGTCTCCGTCACGACCGCGGCCAGCATCATGCTGCCGATCGTTCAGCACGATCCGCACATCAACAAGGAGCTGCTGGTGCTCGCGATGGGCGCGGGTTCCCTCATCCTCTCCCATGTCAATGACGGAGGCTTCTGGCTGGTGAAGGAGTATTTCGGAATGGATATCCCGCAGACGCTGAAGACCTGGACCGTGGTGGAGACGGGCATTGGTTGCATGTCCATCATGCTCATCCTGGCCGTGAACGCGATGCGCTGATTGCCGTCGCGTCCGCGCGTCGCGAGACACCGGAAGAATCGGCGGGTGGAGGTCCAGTGGTTTACGCTTGAATAGGGGTGGACGTCAGTTGGCGAAGAGCGCGCGGTGATGCCGATACCAGTCGCTGGTAAATAGGTCGGTGGGATCGTGCCGCGCTTTGAGATGCAGGAATTCGCGGAAACGCGGGTGGCACGCCTCGACCTGGGCGCGCGTGGCCCAGCGGTGATAGGTGAGGTAGTAACTGCCTCCGTGCGCAATCGCGAGATCGATCAAGCCGCGGAACGCAGACTGAGCCGCGGCCAGGCCGTCGGGAGTGTGGGCGACGCAAAGGTTGAAGATGATGCAGGCCCAGCGGTCCCGGGCCCATGCGAGGAAGCTTTCCTCGTCGCGTTCGATGAGACGAATGGTGCCGTAGATGACCGGCACTCCGCCGCGGCGCAACAACTCCGCGCCGCCGTTCATAAAGGCGCCCAGGGCGGAACGCGGCACATAGATTTCCGTGATCATCTCGGTGCTCGGGTGAGGCGCCGCGAGTTGCCGGTCGATCTCCGCATGATAGCCGTCGAGGTAGGTGCCGAGCTGGTGCGTGTCGCTCCAGTAGCGCTGGCCATGCGTGGACAAATAGTAGCTGGCGTATTCCTCAAAAACCCGAGCCCGGTCGGTGTGGGCGAGATGAAGGAGCCGGCGCCAATCACGCTCGCGCAGGCCGCGCTGTTCCACCGGCACGGGAAGATCGTCGTCGATGCGGTGGTAGGCGGAGAAGACTCCGCGTCGCAGGAAGTCGGGCGAACGTTCATCGATGGAATATTGAAAATCGCCGAAGAGCCACTCGCTCGTGTCACGCTCCTCCGGCACACGCAGGAGTTCGTCGAGGGAAAGAACTTCGACCCGGCGCTCGACCTTGACCCGCGGCATGAGGCGCAGCGTGACATCCGCGATGACGCCAAAGAGACCGTAACCACCGATGGCCAGGCGGAAGAGTTCGGTGTCGTTTTCGCGGGAACACCGGCGCACCTCGCCCACAGGGTCGATGATCGTGAAGGCTTCGATATCGGCGACGATCGGCGGCATGCGGAGCCCGCGTCCATGGACGTTGGCCGAGATCGAGCCGCCGAGCGTCAGACGATCCGCGCCGGTCTGCTTCTGGCGAATGCCCCACGAGGGCTGATCGGCGGAATGCCGGGCGGCGCAGCCCGCGATGAGGTCGGGCCATTGGATGCCGGCATCGGCGACGATCAGACCGCGCTCCTGATCGAAGCTGCGGATGGCGGAGTGCCGCCGCATGTCGACCAGCCATGTATCGGAGCCAAATTGCTGACCTCCCATGGCGTGGCGCCCTCCGCAGAGGGAGATCTGCGCGCCGGCGGCCCGCGCGCCGCGAACGATCTCGACGAGCGCAGCGAGCCCGGCAGGTTCGATCAGCCGCGCGACCTCGGTCGGGTTCAATTGCGAGTGGATGTCATTGACCAGGACGTGGCTCATCGCGCACGAAGGTAGGACAGGGCGACGGTTTCGCCAGTCGCCAAGGGCGCACTTTCGAGATCCGCCGGGGTGAGGAAGCGGCTCCGCATTTCCTCGGGCGAACTCACGGACGCGAGTTTCCACCCATGTCGGGTGACAAAGGGCTCGACTTCCGTGCAGGCGAGCGCCCAGCGGAAGACCTCGCCGCGCCAGCCCAGCCACCAACCGATGGCACGGCGTTCGTTGTGGAAAGCGATGGGCCGGCCGGTGCGGGCTTCCATGAACGTGAAAGCGAATCGGCTGCCGGGCGCGCTCAAGTCCGCGATCTCGCGAAATATTGCCGCCACGCGGGCAGCCGGAAAGTACATGAGCAATCCCTCGGCGATGTAGAGGGTCGGTTGCGTCGCGTCGAATTGGGGCTGGGCCCGCAATAATTCCGCGACCGAGGCGTGGAGGAGGTCGGCGGCCACAAGCACGGGGGTATTCCCGACGAGGCGACGCTTGATCGCCTGCGTCGCGGGGTGATCCAGTTCGAAACATACCCGTGCGGACGGGAGTCGCCACGCGAGGGTGTCGAGACCGGCGCCGAGCACGACGACCTGCTGGCAACCGGCGTCCACCGCCTGGCGGGCCAGGGTATCGAGCAGTCGCTTCCGAACCAGGTAGTGAAGGAGGATTCCGGGGAGGAGCACGCGCTCGGCGGCGAAGAGAGCACGCTGGAGGAAGGGGTGTTTCAGCGTGATGTCGAACCAGGGCGCGGGGTCCGCGGCGGCGAGCATTCTCCGGGTGAGAAGGGCCGTGTCACCGAGGAGCAGCGGGCGCAACGCCGGTGTGACATCGGCGAGCAACATGGCGCGGGCGATGAGCAGCGAGGTGGAACTGGGTTGGCCAGCTTTCATGGGCACTGGAGGGTATGCGATATTCGTCGAGAGCGGCGCGCGATTTCGAGGAGGCTGCGCCCCCTGTCGACACGTTGCTTGTGGGTTCCGGGGGAGCGGCGACACGGTGAAAACTTCGGATTTATGAAAAGCTGACGCACAAATCCGGGTTATCACCCTGCCCCCCCTTATCCATGGCAGAACACGAAAAACCCTTCGCCGGTCGCGCTGCCCTCGTCACCGGCTCCAGCAGCGGAATCGGCAAAGCCACGATCCAACGGCTCGCCCAGCGCGGCGCATTCGTCGGCATTCACTACAACCGAAACCGGGAGGAAGCTGAGGCCACTATGGCCGACATCCGCCAACATGGCGGCGATGGCGTCGTCCTCCAGGCCGACCTCGCTGATTCGGTCCAATGCATCCGCCTCGTCTCGGAAATGGTTGCCGCCGCCGGCCGACTCGACATCCTGGTCAACAACGCCGGCACCGTGGTCGAGCGGTCGAAGATCGAAGAGTGTTCGCTGGACCTCTGGCACCAGGTCATCAATGTCAACCTGACGAGCGCGTTTCTCGTCACGAAATCCGCCATCCCGCATATCCGGGCTACGGGTCACGGCGCGATCGTCAATGTCCTCTCCCTTTCCGTCCAAACCGGCGGAGCCAACGGCGGCGGTGTCTACGCCATCGCCAAGGGCGGGTTGCAGGTTTTCACCCGCACCCTCGCCCGCGAACTCGCGCCCGCCGTCCGCACCAATGCCATCATGCCCGGCGTCATCGAAACCCGTCATCACGAGGAGTTCACCACGCCCGAACGCATGGAGCAATATCGTCGGGAAACGCCGTTGGGCCGCAACGGTTCCGCCGACGAAGTCGCCGCCGCCATCGCCTTCCTCTCGAGCGATGAGGCAGGATTTTTGAACGGCGCCCTGCTGGACATCAATGGCGGAAGATTCCTTCGATAACCATTCCGCTCCCCCCCACGACATCTCGATGCCCCCCTCTCTATGCGGTTGAACTAAAAGCCATGTCGCACCCCATCTCCCGCCGCGAATTCCTCCAATCGTCGCTCGCCCTCACCACCGGAGTCCTCGCCTCTTCGTCCGGCCTCGCGCTCTCTGCCGAGCCCCTGGCCGTGGCCAGGCCGGGGACAAGCGCCATCGACCTGGCGCCGTTCTTTCATCCGCCGGCCGAGTTCGCCACCGATTTTGGCGATTACACGTCTCCCTTGAAATTCGCCGATGGCCGGCCCGTGCGCGACGCCGCCGACTGGCAGATGCGCCGCAAGGAGATCCTCGCGACCTGGCACGAATTCATGGGCCCCTGGCCAGAACTGATCGAAAGCCCGAAGATCGAATACCTGAAACAGGAGCATCGCGACAACTTCACGCAGCATGACATTCAACTGGAGATCGCGCCGCAGCGCACTACGAGAAACGCGGCCTTGTTGATCCCCGACGGTCCCGGACCGTTTCCCGCGGTCGTCGTGGTATTTTACGACGCCGCGACCTGCATCGGTCTCGGCAAGGAGTTCCGCGACTTCGCCTATCAATTGACTCGGCGCGGCTTCGTCACGCTTTCCTTGGGCAGCCCTCCCGATCGCGGCTACCCGAACTCGAAGAACGCCCAACTCCAGCCGTTGTCCTACCTCGCTTCGGTGGCCGCGAATGGCTACAACGCGCTCGCCCACCTGCCCCAGGTCGACCCCAAGCGTGTCGGTGTGACTGGGCACTCCTACGGCGGCAAATGGGCCATGTTCGCGTCCTGTCTCTACGACAAGTTCGCCTGCGCTGTTTGGTCCGATGGCGGCATCGTGTTCGACGAGAAGTACTCCAACATCAACTACTGGGAGCCGTGGTATCTCGGCTATGAGCGCGACCAGCAACGCAAGGAAGGCATCGTCACGCCCGACAATCCCCGCACCGGCGCCTACAAGCGCCTGGTCGAGGCAGGCCACAACCTCCATGAATTGCATGCCCTCATGGCCCCACGCCCTTTTCTGGTCTCGGGCGGCGATGTCGACCCGCCCAAACGGTGGCAGGCGCTCAACCATGCCATCGCGGTGAACAAGTTCCTGGGCTACGACGAGCGCGTCGCCATGACCAACCGTCAGGGACACAATCCCACAGCGGAATCGAACGGGCAGCTCTACGGCTTTTTCGAGAAATTTCTCGCATAACCAAACGCGACAGCACCCACCACTGAGGATGCCGCTTGGTGCAGTCCCATGATTCGGCCGGGCTGAAATGTTGTGACATCGCCCTCCAGCCACGATTTCTTTCCTTCCCCCAATCTCGCCACTCCCCAAATGAACCACAGAATCGCCACTGCACCCGCTCCCCGTCGGATCCTCATCGCTCTTCTGAGTTTTGCGGTCGGCGGCCTTTCCACCCGAGGAGCCGTGGAAACTCCACGCCCAACGACCACCCTGCCGATGGATCCGGTTGCCGCCGCGGAAGTGTGGGAAGTGACCAATGCTCCCGACTCCTTCAGCCTCGCGCTCGTCGATGACGAGATCCTTGGTCGAAAGGTCTTCGAAATCAAAAAGGAGACCGGGAAGGGAAAGAAATCCGCCGCGGTATTCAGCCTTAGATCGAAGTCCCCGATGTCCGGCGCCTATGTGGTCGAGGCGTGGGTGCGCTTCCCGCAGGAATCGCGGGATGCCAAAGGGGTCGTGCAGGCCAGGGCAACCATCAAGGCCGCCCTCGCGTGCGGAACCTTGCCCGACGCCACCGCCCCCGCAGCGGCATACGTTCTCGACGCAGGCACCGGAGAAGATGAGTTCTCATGGTCCGGAAAGCGCGGAACGGACGCCGGCGTCGTGGGTAAAATCGCCCCGGGTTTCAACGTCGCGAAGATCTCGCCTTTCTCGCGCGAAGCAACCCGCCTGGAGATGGAAGCAGGGCTGGCCGCCATGCCGGCGCCGCGCCAGACATGGATTCCCTTGCGCATCGAAGTCGGCGCGGACCTGGTCCGCATGTACTACAACGGCGCCCTGGTCCTGGAAGGCCCCCGGCTGGAGAAGGCCGACGGCCCCGCCGAATTGGTGATCCGGGGCGACGCGCGTGTCGCCCGACTCGAGGTGCGGCCGATGGATAAAGCCGCGAGCCCGTTTGTCCGTGTCCCGTTGGACTTCCGCCTGAATGCCGCCGGTCCGATTGACGCGTCCGCGCTCGATCGGTCGCGCGATTCGTCCGTGATTCAGGGCGTTCCGTTCCAACTCGCCGGCGGCCCCTCGGCCAATGACCACATCGACATCGGGGCGAGTGTGTTCCGCGAGCGGATGGGCACCAACTATTACTCCGAGGCCAGTCCCGAGATTCACGCGCTGGCGCCAGCCTCCTTCGACCCCAATCGCATTCGGTTGACCATTCCCATGCACAGCTATGCGCGAGCCTGGGTCCTCGCCGGCGCAAACGACAACCCGACCCGCGCCCCGATCCTCACCCTGCGCTTCTACAAGCCGATCACCGACTGGTCCACCAACGCTGCCGTCACCGTTCCCTCCTTCACGGCAAAAGCGGGCGGACCCAACGCCAAGCCGGTGAAAATCAAAACCAGGAACGGCGAGATAGTAAATCTCTGGCTCGTCCCCATCGAACTCAACACGGCGGAACTGACGGCCAATTTCCGCGCTTCGACCGCGAGCATCGAGCTGACCAAGGAAGTAAAGCCCTACGTCGCGTATCCGGATCCCTTTGTTTATTCCTACCATCCCGCCGGCCTTCCGAGCAGCGTTCAGGTCTATGGCCTCACTTTCGAAGAGGCGCCCGTTTGGGCGGTCGCCACCAGCGATGTCAAAGGCGGTGTCTATACGGCGCCCGAGATTCCGCAATGGCAGGTGACGGTTAGGAACCAGTCGGCCAAGGACCTTCCGGTCGTGGTACAAGTGGCGGTCAGCGATCCCTACGGCAAGAACGCCAAGCCGATGGAAAAGAAGCTGACGCTCAAGCCGGGCGAGGAGCAGATCCCTTCCTTCGCTATGCCGCCCGCGGTCCACGGTCTGCACACCGTGCGGACCACCGTCTCCGCCGGCAACTGGAGCCAAACGCGCGAAGGCACATTTCTCGCCCTGCCAGCCATCTCCCGGAAAGCCACGGCGCTCAACAGCCCATGGGGCGTGTGGACCTGGAATGGGACGCACGGCACGATGCGCGGCCTCGAGAACAATGCGCGCCTCTTGCGGGCGCTCGGCGCGATCAATCAGTTTCCTTGGAGCGGGCACCTGGACAATGAGGACAAATCCAGCCCAGCCGCACGCAACCGGGATGGGGAATCCCTGACCGCCTTTCGTGAGAAATGGGGCCTCGGCCCCACCCACATGCGCCTGGTCGGAAGAGGCGCGCCCCCGTGGAGCACCAAGAATCCGCCGGACCCGGCCGATTACGAAGCTTTCAAGGAGGAAAAGGGATTGGCTCTGAAGGCCCAGGTGGATGCATATCCCGACCTGCAATATGCAAACTGCTTTGCAGAGGACTCCGTGTCGTTGCGCCTCACCCACGGGGTGCCGGCCTACGCCCAGGGCCTGCCTTGGTTTGAATATGACGCCACCGAGAAATCGCGGATCGGGGGGCTCCTCGCCGCGGCCAATGCCTCGGCGGAGGGCGTAAAGAAATACGCGCCCGGCGTGAAGTTCCTCTTCGGACACGGCGCCGCGGACTTCGCGCTCCCCTTCTTTCGGGAGAAAAACTGGAATCCGGATCTTTTTGCCGGCTTCGGGCTGGACATGCCGCAGTTTGAACGGATGCCGGAACGCCAGCCGCGCGCGACGGAACCGACTCTGCTCTATTTTCTGCACAAGGAGATGAAAGAGCGCGGCCTCGAGAAAAAGGAGATCGTTCATCTCGAATCTTACTTTCCCCCAGGCCACGAACTGGGACTCGGGCATCGCGGCCAGGCGGACAGCATCGTGCGCACCGCCGTCCTGTCGCTCGCCCTGGGCACGACCAAATTCATGCACACCTGGAGCCTCCAGGACTGTTCCGATGGCTGGGGAAGCCAGCACTACGGCAGCCCGGGGCTGATCGGCCGCGAGCCGGAGAGCAATCCCAAGCCGGCCGCCGCCGCGTTCGCGACCATGACGCGCGTGCTGGACACGGCGAAATATAGCGGCTGGCTGGAGACCGGAAGCCGCAGCGCTTTTTGCGTGCGTTTCAAGGATGACGACCGGCTCGTCTACGCGGTGTGGTCCATTCGCGGCACGCGTCCGCTGGAGATCACCGCCGACGGCGACAAGGCCAGCCTCGTGATGATCGATGAGAATGGAAACGAGTTCCCGCTCGCCAAGGGGAAAGCGTCCGTCGCCCTCACCCCGACGGTCCTCTGGATCGTGGCGCGAGGCGGCGAGATCAAGACGGCGCAAGTCGGCACACCGGTTTACGACGAGGCCCCGGGCGCGAACAAAGTCGTGCTCGACAACTTCGACAAGGGTAACTGGACCTACGACGCGCAGCCCTACGACCGCTATGCGACCAACCACTGGGACGTGGTCCGTGAGCCGGTGAAGATGGCCCAGGAAACCGTCATGTCGAAGGAGCGCGGCTCGCCCGTCTGGCGCGTGAGCATGACGGAGCGGCCCGCCAGCAAGCCGTGCGTCGGATTCTACGGCGTATTCACTCCCCCAAAACCCATCCTCATTCCCGGCCGGGCCAAAGCCCTCGGCATCCATGCCAAAGGCAGCTCGCAGTGGTCCCGGATCATCTACGAACTGACCGATGCCAAGGGCGAGGTGTGGCTGAGTTGCGGCAAGAAGGATGTCTTCAACGCAGACGACATCCACTCCCGATCCTATATTAATCACGACGGCTGGCGCTACATGGAGTTCCCGTTGCCAGCAAGTTCGCCAGGCGACAATTACCGGGAAAAGAGCTGCTATTCCTGGGGCAGCGTGGATGACGGCATCGTGGATCTGCCGCTCACGCTGAACAAGGTGATCGTGGAGATGCGCACCGACATGGTCTATGTGGACCAAATGATACCGGTGGATGACCTTTCGGTGGAGTTCGACGATCTGGTCGCGGTGTATGACAACGCGGACAGCATGACCGATCAACCGGTGAAACTGCAATTGGCGACGAAGGATGCGTGGCGTCCAAACCTCACCGCGTCAGTCCTCCCAAACCCGATCAAAAAACTCCAGGAAACCGGAGTCGGCGCCGCCGCGGTCATCGAGAAAGTCTATCCGCCGGATGTCAACGCAAGCGGCAACCAGGTCTATGTCAAAGTGAAGCCCGTCGAGGGCGCGCAGAAATACACCATATACGTCTCAGCGTATCCCGATGGCACTGGCGCGCAGCCGACCCCGATCAAGGCTCCAGAGCAGGACGCTTCGGTCATCTTCGTCAAGGGTCTCCAGCCCTCGATCTCGATGTATTTCTTCGCCACCTACACCGACAAGGACGGAAAAGAATCGCTGCCCTCCCCGGCCCGTAAGACCGTGCTCAAGGACGAGTTCCCCTTCAAGTAATCGTCGGGCGACGGTGCGGCTCCGCAGCTCACCCCGGCTGCCTATTTAGGGCACCCCGGGTTTCGTCTGCGGCACGGCGCCTGGCTCCAATTCATTGAGCCACTCCATGGCTTTTGGATACTCAAACTCGTCCCTGGCATACCGCACGTAAATGTGAAGCGGCTCGATCGTCTCCGGCTTTCGACCGAGGTGATACAATGCCGCACCTTTGTACCATTGGAAATGGTAGTACGTCGGATATGCCTTGATTGCTTCGTCGGCAACCTGAAGAAGCCGCGGCCAGTCTTTCCGAAGGTCGGCATCCTCGGCGGCGATGGACAACCTGACGCGGCGATTGAGGAGCCTGGAGGTCGTGGCCGTTACCCAGTTTTCCGGTAAACTCGAAGAGTCATGGAGCGCCCCGGCGAATTCATAGACGTTGTTCAAATCAAACGGATCCAACCTCGTCCACGACTGCAGTACACCGCGATAGATGGCTTTTTTCGCCGCATCCCTGGCCAGCTCCAACTCATCATTCATGCCCGCCATCTCGAATGCGCGCAACGAAAGCCCGAGCAACCTGTCGGATAACAGTTCGTCTGGACCGATCGATTCCAAAGTCTTTCGCAGCGACGCCAGATCTCGCGTTTGGATGTAGTGCCTCAGTTTGGCATAGTGGGCGGACGCAGCGGCGCCAGGCTGATGCAGACTTCCAAAGTCGGCCTCGAGGTCGATCGGTTCGCCCGAGCGCAAAGCCAGAAAGAGTTCATACGCCCTAATCTCTCCGTAGGTCGCCGGGAACTCCTCCGCTTTACGATAGGGTCGCAGGAGTGCGCCAAACCCGCTGCGCGTGACGGCGTCGTCCGTGTCGATCGTGCTCGAGCCAAAGACGACCGCACTGGCGCGTTCCATGTCCCCTGGTGCGTTTTGCAGCGCCACCGCGATCAGGTCCAACACCAGCTTTCGGTTCGCGTCGCCCGGCGGCAAAGTACGAACGAATGACTTCCAAAAGTAGAAATCCCCGGGTTCAAACTCACGCGTCTTGATCTGGTAAAGTCGGACCTCCCGCACCGCGTCTTCATCGAGCCAATCCAGGTACCGCAGGCCGTGGAGCGTCCCGTAAATCTCCGGCTTTCGGATGGCATCCGCTGGAAATTGCGTGAGGACGATCCCGCGCATCGCAACGCCAGCAGGCGCCCATTTCTTCGCGCGGTTCAGTACTTTCAGGAACTCCATCTGCAACGATGCCCTGGTGCCACGGACGTCTGCGCCGATGGGCACATCCGCCAGCCGGCGGTAGATTTTCTCCGCCGATTCGACCTCACCCAGCACGAGCAGGCGCGCAAAAAATCGGCGCAGTTCTCCAAGAGTTGCGGAAGTGATGTCCTTCTGCATCAAACGATCGCAAAAAACGGAGAGCCCATCTGGAGACGAAGTGTCCACTGCGAGTGCATCGTGGTAGATCTCAATCGCGCCTTTTGTGTCGTCGTTCATCTTTGCGACCAGAGGGCGCGCACGAAGCTTCTCAAAATCCGAAGTCCGATTCTCGAGCCGGGCGTTGAACAGAGCATGCCAAAGGGCTTCCACTCGGAACGATTCCGGGAATTCAGGATCATCGATCACCGGATCGAACAGACTGCGCGCCTCGTCCACGGTAAGCGCCAAATCGGACAACCGATTCAAAGCGCCCAAAAATGCGTGCTGCGTGCGTTCATACGGCTGCGTGGGTGACGTTGCGACGAGGAGTTGCAGCTTGATGACCTCGGGGTCGATGAAGAGGTGCTCTGGTTCTTTCAGAATTTCGTCGAGGTTCGAAACACGCGGATCTTCCAGGGTTTTCGGCTCGGCAAAATCGAACCAGTCTGGCTTCCGGTTCTTCAGCCAATGCCCCGCGGCCGTGGAAAACTGTCTGGACTCTTCACCAGCCCCGGTCATCTCGCGGTAGCGGGCGGTAAGGGCTTGCAGATCCGCCGGAACGGATTTGATCTGAGGGTGTTCGATTTCGCCTTTGAGCAGTTTCTCTTCGTCGTCGGTGCGGTTTGCCTTGCGGTAGAGATTGGCCAGGAGCGTCACGGTCGTGCCACGATCCAGAAGTGTTGCAGATGTCAGGGCTTTTTCCAGGGCCGCCACGGCCGGCGCGATATCACGATTCTCCCGTTGCGCGGCAACGGCCCAGAGTCGCGCCATGGCATGCGCGATGGCATCGTCGCTGCCCGGCTTTTCATTGAATGCGTGGATGATCTCGATTGCCCGCGCATTCTGGGAGGTATCGATGCAATTCATCACGCCGTACATCTGGTTCTTCCTGATCAGGTCCAGATCCTCGGTAACGAACAGATCCGACACCGTGACGGCAAACTTCCGCAGCTCGTCGGCGGATTCGGGCGCGATGCCAGGCGTGTAGGTCAGGAGACTCAAGAATTCGACCGTCATGCTCGGCTGCCAGCGTGCGGCATGCGCCAGGGTGCGCAACATGCCAAAGAATGCGTCGCGATCCTTGGCGCGCAACGCATTGCCCGCACTGGTGCCGAGCGCAGTCAGATCGGCAATCGCCGGGACCACTTGCGCCGTCCCCTGCGGTTTCATCCCGAGTTTCTGCTCCAGGGCGAGCCACGCGGACCACCACTTCGCGGAAGCATCCCAATAGGCTTCCGCGTTCTGCCTGTCCTTCACCAGGGCCCCGAGCTCGATGATCTGGGCGCCCGTGCTCAGTTGCTTGTACGCATCCATACCGCGGCTGGCGAGAATGCCCAGGACACGGACTGCTTCGTCGCGATTGCCCAGTTCAAGATTCAAGAATGTGGCGCGCAACGACGCTTCCCTGGCCCGTGGAAATTCAATCTCCGCCTCCATCGCGCGGTATATTTCCAACGCCCCGGCGTAGTCGCGGCGCATCTCCAGGTTCTCGGCAAGCCGCGCATGCGTGACTACCTTGAAGCCCGGCGAAAGCTTCGGATTCTTCAGCAATTCCTCATGGATCTTCTGCGCACTCTCGATATCGCCGTTCCGCACAAAGACCTTCGCCCGCAGGAGTTTTCCGTCGATGTGGGTGTCGTAGTCCGGCGGCAATTGCTCGCACAAATCGAGAAGGACCGGCAGCAGTGGCTCCGGTTCGCCGCGAAATCTCTCCTTCCAGTCGGCATGGCTCGTCGCCTTCCATAGGTGAGCCGGAAAATCCTCGTCGGGCTCAAACCGCGTGAGGAGTTCAATCCCGTAGCGAATACATTGCTCGGGCTTTTGATCCTTTTCAGCTGCGGTGATCGCGCGGGCGAAGTCCGCTCGCACTTTGAACTGCGCGGCTGCCGGGTCGAGTTCCGGCAGGGGAGTTTTCACCAGATATTTCTTGAGGCTTTCGCGAATGCGATCCGCCGCGCCCGCCGCGCGGACGCCCTCGCGGGCTGCTTGCAGCGCCTCACCGAACCCGGCTCCTAAATCGGCCCCTTTCTCCGCGTCTTCCAGAATTTGCATCAGCTCCAAGCGCTGTGCCGCCTTCTCCGCGGGCAGCAAGTTACCGGCGGATTCGGCCAGGCGCGTCAGGATGGCGGCATATTGCGGCGGCTTCTTCTCGATCAGTTGTTTGATTTCTTTTTTGAGATCGCCGATCCGCCCATCGATGATCAGCAATTTCGCGAGAAACGTAAACGCCGTGGGTTGCACGTCGGTCTCGAAGGCGAGGCCTTCGCGAAGCGCTTTGATGGCACTCGTCGCCGATTTCGTTTCCAGGATTCGCGCGCGCTGATACGCACCCCAGGCACGCCGCCGCTGCGAGACTGTGTTATTGCCGCCAATGCGTTCAAGCAGCTTCAGCGCTTCGTCGGGTTGGTGGGCATCCTTGAGCGCGAGAGCCAGCATATAGTCGCCCCAGGCCGCATCCTCGACGTTCACGCTGTCCCGGTAGCTATGCAGTAGGTTTTGAATCTGATCGGCAGCCTCTTGCGCTTTGCCTTCCGCCCAATCCATCACGGCCAGTCTCACGCCGGCGTTGAACATCGTCGATTTATCGGCCGGAAAGTATTGCATGACTTTTTGCAACGCCTCTCTCCGCAGCACGGGATCTCCGCCGCTGGGAAAACGCTGGTCGACCAGTGAGAGTTGCCCGTCTCCGTTGGGCATCATCGGAAAGTTTTCCAGGGTCACACTCCGCGCGGCCTGCTCAGGCGCCTTCCCGCCGGTGGTGGCCAGCAGGAGTAGTGGGTTATCCAGCCAGGAGCGCAGGGAGAGCAGGGAGTGCTGGAAGATCCCGAACTGGTCGGGCGGAATGAGATCCTGCTTGATTGCCACTTCCAGCGTTGCCCGGCACTCGTTTCCCTCGAAACTCCATTGCGCGGCGCCGTCGAGCGCTGTGGACGCGATTTGGAAGGGATGCGGCAGCACCGCCGGCACATAGCCGTCCGGCAATCGGATGCGCGCGCTGACCTTCACGGTGTCCCGCCACGTATAATATGGCGTCTCGCGCTCTTTCCGCGCGCCCGGATTTACGAAAAGCGCATTGGAATGGGGAAACGGAATACTCGCTCTGCCCTGCCCTTCCCGATTCGTGGCCGGGACGACAAAATACGCCTTCATGCGATAGACGCCGTCCCAATTTTCGATTGGCGTCCTAGTCACGTCCACAATTTCGGCGCCCTTGAAAAAACCCTGCACGACGTCGCGCGCCTTTGCGTGGAGCCGGTCTTTGTCGAGCGCTCGATAATAGTCCGCATCCGCGACACCGTAGTATCCACTGGTTTCCTGCGTGAGCCACCCCGACAGCTCTCCGTCCCTGGCCAATTTCAAATCCAAATCGTAGTGCAATGACCCTGCGTCCTGCGGCGGCGTGCGTGCCCACTCCGCGGCATTGCTCTTGACGAGCAGCACCTCGCGGTCCGTGTCACTCGGGGAGAGCATGCCCGGTTTGGCGTAGGTAATGGTCGGATCACAAAACAGATATTGGCCTGGTTCGCGCTCCACGGCGACGATCGCGTGATTGAACTGCCGGTAATCGGGGCTGCGGCGCTCGATCCGCCCGGCGTGCTCGGTATTGAGCAGCACGAGGTAAGCCGTAATGCCTTTGCGTTGCAGCATCGCCCGCAACAGGTTCGCCTTGTCCTTGCAATCGCCATATTGATTTTCCCATACGGCGCTGCAGTCATGCGGCTGCAGGTCAGCCGCCCCGAACTCCAGACCCGTGTAGCGAATATCCGTCGCGACCTTCGCCATGAGAATCTCGAGGATCTCCTGCGGGGTGTGGGCAGCTTTCGTCCACTCATCGATTTGCTTTTCGAGCGACGGTTTGAGCCTGGAACGTTCGTTGACCAGCGGCGCGTACCACTTCACCAATGTATCCCAATCCGGCAGCGTCGTCAGCCACAGCGCCGGTCCGGTTTGGTGCGTAGGGGGCCGATTCGGCTCGCTGGGAAGCGCTTCGACGTTGCTCCTTTTCCAGGTAAACCGTGTCCGATTCTTGGTGATTTGCTGTTTCTCCGGCTCCGGGACAAAACGCCCGGTGGCGGAGACCCTGAGACGCTCGCCCAGCGCAGATGGCATTTCAACGGAGCGCCGGATCGTGCCGATCGGCCAGCCATACGCCAGCGAGTAAGCCGCCGTAAATTCACCGGGAATACGAAACCGGCTTTCTTCGACGACGACGATCGATTCGGTGATCGCCCCCGGCTTGACGTTGGGAAAGATCAAACGCAATTCGCCCTGATCGTCGTACAGCGAATAGTCCGCCTGCCGTTGCGGGCTCTGCAAGATCGCCGCGCCCGGCCGGATGGGCATCCGCTTTCCATCCGGCAAGATCGTTTGGGCGAGGGCCAGATAGATTCTTTGGTTCGCTTTTCGATAGGTATGAACTTCTTCGGCAATGTCTTTGACGCCGCTATCAGTAACCGCCTTGTAGACATGGTGATCGACCCAGTAACGCCGCCCCTTGTCGTCGATGTAGTTAAACTCCTCATCCAGCAGGACTATGCCATCATCCTCGATCCCTTTGGTCGTCCCCGCTGGACGCAGCACTTCGCCGAGCGGCGTGAGAAATGCCGCGAGCTTTTCCCGGTAGATCGGCGGCGGCTGTCGTGAAACCTCCTCCCCGGAACTTTTCGCAGGCGCCCACGCGCCACTACAGCAAACGGCGAGTGTGGCGATGATCCACTGCCGTTGACGCGTGCGTTCCTTTAGCCTGAAATCCATTGGGTGCGGGGGGTATAGGTGGCTGTGCTCGACGTGCCATGGGCTCACTTTGCAGGACGGGTCGCAACCACCGACGACGCGAGATATTCGGACGGGGTGACAAATTTGCAACCCTGCTCCCGCAGGTAGAGCACCGCCTTCTTGAAGTCTTCGAACCGCTTGTCATCCCATTGGTTCGGATGCCCCTGGACGGCGACGTAGGGCAGCGTCGTGCGCTTCGCCTCGAAGTTCTCCTCGAGTTGATCAGGATTGGGAACAAACAGAGGACGCTCCAGTTCCATTAGCCGCTGAATGACCACCTTGCTGGTCTTCATTCCCTTCGGCGGACCGTAGAACCAGACCATGCGAATCTCCGAAATGCCTTCGAGCGCCTCGTAGGTGGCGCCGTCCACCTTCGTGGTGTGAGGACCAAAGGCCACCATATCGACCCCGAGCTTTTCCTTCACCAGCGCCAATGACTTCTTAAAAAGCGCGGCCTGGACCGCCGCTGGCGCGCCCTCGTTCTCAGCCGTCCGGCCATCGACTTTCAACTCCTCCGGAAAGCGCCCGTAGTAACCATGATCCCAGATTTCGATGTAGCCGGCGGCGATCCGCTGCTTGATCCATCCGACATACCCTGGGCACTCCCCTTCCAGGGAATCCACCAGGATGCCAAAGGAAGCCTTGATCTTCTCCGTCTCAAGAAATTCGGCCGTGCGCTGAAAGCGTGGGGACACGGTGGAGTCCGGTTGCTTTCCACCGCGCACCAAGTCATCGAGCTTGAGCATCACGACCGGAGCCGGCTGAGGGTCGGCGCCCCGCGCTCCATCGGCAAAGGTGAACCAGACGGCAAAAAGGCCGAACCAACGGGGAAGGAAATAGAGGTGGGCTTTCATGAATGCGTGGGAGCAGTGAAGCGCTTTTGCGGGACGATGGGAAGCGGACGCCGGCGAGACGACCGGTTCGTGGGCAGAATCCAGTGGTCCGATAGACCTGTAAGGGCAACTCCCGACAGACATCGTTTCGCACTTTTTGTTACGTTTCGTGTTTGTGCCAGCCAGCGATCACAAACTGCTTCTTCACTGCGATGCGACTCGCCAGATTTACACTCTGACCACGCGGGGCGGCGCAGGGAGGGAAGCCTTCGCAAGCCTGGATGCGGCACTGGCGCATGCGGCTACGTTGGTCAACGAAAAGACTCCCCTCGCCATCTACAACGAGCTGGGAAAACTACTCGTTTCGACGACCCTCTCACCATCGGCAGTCACCCCGGCCCCAGCCAACAGAGGCTAAAACTTCGCCTTCAAAGACAGGTCGAGATACGGCGGGATCTCCGACGAATGGACCCGGACGTCGGCGCGATGAAAATCCACGTCATCGACCGGCACGAATCCCGCCTCCATCTGGAAGGTGGTATGCAGGTTGATCATCCATGACACGCCGGTCCCGACACGAATCTGCGAATAATCGACCACGGCATCACCGAGTGCGCGCGAATCGCGGGAACGCCCGAACTCGCGACTCACGCGATAAGTATCCCCGCGCAGATCCGCACCGGCGTAGAGGGTCAGATACTGGCTCAGGCTGTACTCGATCCGGGGCGTCGGCAGGACTCCGTTGAGGACCCAGTCATGCCCCATCCGCCAACGGACCCCGACACCTGGTAGGACGGGATATTTCCGCTCGAAGTTCATGCTGACACCGAGGACCAATTGGAGGTCGGCACTCACGAAGTATGAAGCGCCGATGATGATCGGCACATTCAACGAGCCAAAGCGAAAGACATCGCCGTCGCCGTAAAAACCCGGCTGAAACTCGATGCGGGCCAGCCACGCGTCGCCGAGTTGCATATCGGCGCCGACGACCAAACCATACGACTGGAGCACGCTGGGGATGGGCTGAGAGTGGACCCCTCCGAAATCGTGGCGCTGAAGCTGAAGGCCGAACCGAAAGATCAGCCCGCTCTTGTTTTCGACCGAAGCCACCGCGCTGAACAGGGAATCCAGCACGTCCACGTCGCTGCTTTTCGCCGACCCTTCGAACGAGGACTTCGCAATGCCGGAGACATCCGCTTCCACTTCCCACGAGACGGCGGATCCCTGGGTGACTCCCCTGGCGCCTTCCGCCCGGACCGATGGACCAGATTGCGCCAGGGCCAGCAAAGCCGTTAGCAAAGACAGAAGCCGGCGAATCATCTCTCTGGAAGGTGTCAGGCGGGAGTTCAATTCTGACCAGATCATGGGGATTTGGCCGCGTCGTCGAGCAAACATTTTATGTTCCTTTGCGTCTCTCGCATCATGGCGGTGCTGGAACCCATGCGCTCGACCCCGTGGAGCGAAGCAAGACCCGGCGAGGAAATCAAGTCACCCCGCCAGACGAGCGTGCACTCCTGTGAGCCGATCGTCACGGGCCACATCTGGTAAAAGGTGAGAAAAGCATAGTAACCGCCGCTCGCGTAATATTGTGCGTCCACGGACTGCCAGGTCGCCGCCCCGGAACGGCTGTAGAGGACCCCTAGATTGAACGCAGCCAGGCCCTCGACATCGAACATTTCCCAATAGAAAGCCGACGGAGCGGATCCCTTCCCGCCAGTGATCGGCGTGGCTTCGAGCAGGGAGGAGAATTGCGCGCGTACTTTTCCGGCTTCCTTGAGCAGGCGCGCCATTTCTTCCGACATACGGACTGATTCCCCCTTGGTTTCGTAGGGAGGAAGGGCGGCGAATCCCCCGGAAACGTACGTTTCCGCGCGGCGGAAAAGGAGGTTTGACCAGAACGCCGCGACCGACGGGGTGAGCGAGCCGCCCGGCGCCCGCCCCGCGGCGCCCGCCTTGAAGGCCCTGGCGTCGACATTGCTCAGTTGCAACTCGGCACTGACAGCAGGGAGTTTTTCCGTGGCGGCGGCGAGGGCCTTCACCGCCGCGTTGGCGGGCGCCGTCCCGATCGCCTGAAATTGCGCCAAAGCTGGGGACCCGGACATCTCACCGTGGAGATATACTTTGAGTTCCGGGTGCCGGGAGGCATTCCATCGGATATGAAATTCCCCCGCTTTTTGGAGCGGCTTGCGGACAACGTAGCAGCTTTCCAGGGCCAGATCGCGGGGCGCGATCATCGGCGCCCCCCGCGAAGACATCACCGAACCGGACGCGAGTTTTTCCAGGTTGACCGTCTTGAACACCGAAAACGATGCCAGTTCAGCGAGCGGTTCAGCCGCAACGGCCTCCCCACCCATGAGCACGAGCAGGCTGACGATCGACAAAGACAGATGGAGACGGCGAACCATAGGGCGCGGAATTTACACGCCGGCATGGTGTCTCCGCGACCATTCTCTTTCGGGTCGAAGCACTTCCCCTCCCGCGTTTCGAACCGCGCGACGTTTTTCTGGCGCTTGCCGCTCATTGCGATAGCGTTCCGACCCAACCCATGTCCGTGTCGCATTGAGATTTGTTGATGTCTGAACCGCTCATTGTGATCGATCGTTTGGCGAAGTCGTTCGGGGACCAGGTCGCGGTGGACGCGTTATCGATGTGCATACCCAGGGGTGAAGTTTTCGGCTTTCTCGGGGCGAATGGCGCGGGGAAGACCACGACCATGCGCATGCTGTGCGGCCTGACGAAGCCCAGCGCCGGGGGCGGACAGATCGGGGGCCGCGACATCTGGAAGGACCGCTACCAGATTCGATCCAGTTTCGGGTATGTTGCCCAGAGATTCAGCCTCTACCCAGATCTCACGGTGCTGGAGAACCTGCGCTTTTTCGGCGCAGCCTACCGCGTGAGTGGCCAGGCGCTCGCCAGCCGCATTGAAACCTTGCTCCAACTTCTGGACTTATCGACCATCCGATCCGCCTTTGCCGGCAGCTTGTCCGGCGGGATGAAGCAGATGCTCGCGGTCGCTTGCGCACTGGTGCACGAGCCGGCGCTGCTCTTCCTGGATGAGCCGACTTCCGGTTTGGATCCCGTGCATCGCCAGCAGATTTGGGATCTCCTGTACCAACTCAGCCATGAAGGCACGACGATCTTCGTGACCACGCACTACATGGACGAAGCGGAGCGCTGCACGGAGCTGGGTTTTCTGCATCAAGGCCGGCTGCTCGCAAAGGAGTCCCCGCACAGCCTCAAACAACACTTCAAGGGGAAGTTACTGGAAATCCAGGTGGAACCCGTCATGAGCGCACTCGTCAGCCTTCGCGCGGCGGATGGGGTGCTCGGCGTGGCCTTGCGCAGCGGCCGGGTACGGATTTACTCCGCGCGATCCGAAAGCCTCCTCGCCGCGTGGCAGGCGCATTGGCCCTTCGAGGGCCTGACGTGGCTCGGCCATGCCTGGGTCGAGCCCGACATGGAAGACGTGTTCAAAGCCTACTCGCAAGGCTACGACGAAATTCTCGACCGGCCCTCCTCCGCGGCATGAACATCGTCACCAGCTATCGCTCCATCGCCAACGTCGCGAAAAAGGAGTTCCTGCACATCGTCCGGGACTGGCGGATTCTCGTCCTGATCCTGACCCTTCCGCCCGCGTTTACGCTGCTTTTCGGGCATGCCTTCGAAGAAACGGCGATTGCGGATGCGGCGGCCATCTTGCACGACGCCGATCACAGCCCGCAAAGCGAGCTCTTGATCGAGAAGCTGCGGGAGAACAAAACCTTTGCGTGGCGCACGTCGGCCGGCCCACTGGCCGAGCCCGTGGATCTCCTCGCGGTTCGGGTCCGGGCCGTCGTCATCATTCCGCCGCACTGGGGCGAAAGTCTTGGCAATGGTGATCCCCTGCCCCTCCACCTCGTTCTGGACGGCATGGATACGAGCACCGCCGGCCAACTGGAGGGCGCGGTCCAACAGACCCTCGGGGAGTTTCAATTGGCTTCCCGGCAGGACATGATCGACCAGTTGCCGGATGAGGTCATCGAGTTGGGCAAGAAAATCCCGGAAGAAGTGAGGAAGCAATTCACCTCCTCGATGACCCCGTGGTCCGTGAAAAGCGAGATCCTCTACAACCCCGGCTTGAAATTCATCGACTTCGTCATGCCGGGCATTGTGGGCCTGATCCTCCAACTGCTTTCGGTGACCCTGATGGCCTGCACCATTACCCGAGAGAGGGAGTCAGGGACCCTTTCGCAACTGCTCGTGAGCCCGCTGAACCGCTATGAAATCGTGCTGGGCAAGGTGCTCCCGTATCTCGCGGTTTCCATCCTCCTGATCGCGGTGACCCTCGCCACGGGACACTACCATTTCCACGTCAACTACCGGGCGCCGGTGCTGCTCTCCGCCTTGTGCCTTCTTTTCCTCATGTGCTCGCTCGGGACCGGACTGCTGATCTCGGCGTTTTGCCAGACACAAGCCCAGGCCATCCAGATCGCGGTCTTCTATCTCCTTCCTGTCTTCCCGCTCTCCGGGGCCTTCGCCCCGCTCGATCAGCTTCCCCACTCCATCCGCTTCCTGGCCCAGGTATTTCCGCTGACCCATTACTGCCACGCGTTTCGCCTGGTGAGTCTGGGCAACGCCGGTCTGTCTTCGATTGTGGGCGACCTCAGCTTTCTCCTCATCGGGGCATTCGTCACCTGCTCCGGGGCCGCTCTCCTGCTGCGACGAATCCAGGACTGACTAGGAACCCGCGACCGCGTTTTCGACCGGCATCCGGTAGAAGCTCGGCTGGTGAAACAGGCCGCTGCGATAGTTGGCCACCGTCGCGAGAGCGAGGAGGGGCCAATTGTTTCGATACATATCGTAGCGAAGGTAAAACACGCGTGGAAATCCCGTGCCCGTGGTTTGCGACTCGGACCATGAGCCGTCACGATTTTGCGTGGTGAGTAGATACTCCACACCCCGATGGACGGCGGTGCTGTCCTGGAGTCCGGCGGCGCAGAGGCCCATGAGCGCCCAAGCGGTCTGCGAAGCGGTGCTCTCGCCTTTGCCCTTGAGCGTGGGGTCGTCGTAGGTCGCACACGTTTCCCCCCAGCCGCCATCGTCATTCTGGCAGCTGGCCAGCCATTCGTGGGCCCGCACGACCCAATCCTGCCGGATGTCCTCGCCGATCGCGCGCAGACCTCGCAAGACCTGCCACGTGCCGTAGATATAATTGACACCCCAGCGCCCGTACCACGAGCCGTCCTTTTCCTGCGTGGTCCGCAGATGGGCGAGAGCACGCCGCACACACTCGCTTTCGCGATCGTAGCCAATGTAGCCCAAAAGCTCGAGCGTCCGGCCTGTAAGATCGCTGCAGGTAGGATCGAGGATGGCGTTGTGGTCGGCAAAAGGAACGTCTTCGAGCCAGCGTTGGGTGACTTCCTTGTCGAAGGCGCCCCAGCCGCCGTCACGGCATTGGAAACTCAAAAGCCAGGGCACCGCCCGACCGAACACTTCGTCGCGAGTGGTCTCCCGAGCCGTCCGGACCAACCGCAGCGCCATGAGCACCATGGCGGTGTCGTCCGTATCCGGGAAGTGGACATTGTTGAATTCAAAGGCCCAGCCGCTCGCCTCGGGATGCGGATTCTTGTGCGCCCAATCGCTCTTGATCCGCACTTCCTTTTTCTCCAGCCATTCCGCGGCGCGAACCACCGCCGGATGGTCGGCCTTCATTCCCGACTCGACGAGCGCGATGAGATTGATCGCCGTATCCCAGATCGGGGACAGGCACGGCTGAATGCGAAAGTCCTCCGGGTCATCCACAAAGAGCCCTTCGAAATCCGCCACCGCCTTTTGCAACAAGGGGTTGTCTTCCGGGTAGCCCAGCGTCTTGAGCGCGATGATGGCATTGAGCATCGCTGGAAAAACCGCCGCGAGTCCATCGCTGCCCTCTCCCATGCGCTCGGTCATCCACGCCTCGGCCTTGCGTAGGGCAAGCCGACGCAGCGGGCGGCAGCCAAAGCGGCTGAGCGCCTTGAGAATGCCATCCGCGCGCAGGAAGAAGGTCCGCCATCCGAAAAAGCGGGAACCGTACGGCATCGAAAGGTCGGTCTGCTCCAAACCGGCGGGATAGAGTTCGTGCAGGCACTGCTCCGCCGGGAGCTGCCGGGTCGGCTTGAAATGATTGATGATGGCCAGCGGCAAAAGCATCGCCCGGCTCCACGAGGACAGTTCGTAGATATTGAAGAACAGCCATTTCGGGAGCAGCACCAATTCGACCGGAATCGTCGGCAGATATTTCCACGGAAACTGACCCAGAAGCGCGAGGTAGAGTTTCGCGTAGGTGTTCATGCGCGGGATTCCGCCAAGCCGGAGAATCGTCGCCCGCGCCTCGCGCATCCATGGCGCCGACGGCTGATGCCCCGCCAGTTTCAGCGCGAAATACGCTTTGACCGAGGCATTCACCTCGCTCGGCCCGTCGTGGTAGGTATTCCACCCTCCGTCGGAGAGTTGCCGGTGGCGGATGTGAGCCACGCATTTTTCCTGGAGGACGGGATCGATTTTTCCGTTCCAGTGCATGAAGAGGATAAAGTCGGCGCACAGCGTACAATCGACCATCAGTTCCCCGACCCAGTAGCCTTCCTCATACTGAAGCCGCAACAGATTCTCCTGCGCCCGATGAATGGCGCTCGCGATATCGCGGACCGCCTCGGCCCGTCCCGCGGCTTCATTGATGGAATCGCGCGCCTGATCCATTCTCAGTCAGTGCCGCCGTCGGTAGTAATGAACATGCAGGCACTGGCTTATGCGAAATCCCGGATTCTGGCGAGCGCGATTACCGCGCACCGCGATCCGACCGGATAAATCCCGGAATCAAACGCGGTCTTTCGTGGGTGGATGGCCGAAGGCGTGGCGATAGCTGCGGTTGAAATGCGAGAGATGATTGAAGCCCACACTGAATGCGACCGTGCTCACCGGCTCATCCGTGGTAAGAATTCGCTGCCGGGCGTGATCGAGACGCACGCGAGAGAGAAATTCCGTGAACGTGCAGCCGGTGTAACGCGGGAACTGGCGGGCAAAACTCGCCTTGCTCATCCCTGCGACACGCAAGATCGAGACAAGCGGTTGCGGTTCCGCGTAGTCTTCCAGCACCCTCCGAATCACCCGCTCGATAGCGGCCTGATGGCGGACACCCTCCCGGACGCTGAAGTCCGTTCGGGACAACTGGCGCAGTTGCCCGGCAGGCGACTCGGCAAGGTCGGCGAGAATCTGCCAGAGGACACCCAATCTCGCGGGAGCGGAAAGAACCGCCAACTCGGCCAGCCTCGGGGCCACTCTCTCGCGAATGGCCGCCCCACAGAGCAGACCGCGGCGGGAAATCTGCCAAAGACATTCGAGCGGGGCGAATTCCGGGACGGCGCGAAGGGGATGCTCGATCGGCCAATGGAATTGCAACGACCAGCCCGTCGAACGGCGCAAGCCGTGCCAGCAGTGCGGCAAATGCGGCCCGAGCAAAACCAACTCCGGCCCGGAAAACCGGGAAATGTCATCACCAACCACCCGCAGGCCCGATCCGCGCTCGACCAGGGTGAGTTCCATTTCCCGATGAAAATGCCAGCGTTCCCCGGCGCCCTGCACGGCCATAGCCCGCCCTGCCGAGTCGCATTGCTCCACATCCTTGAGGTTGTCGCGCCAGCGCAACAACCGAAAGGACTGGTCGGTGGACGGGCGAATCTTCTCAACGTGGATGGACATGCGCGGTCATTCTGGCCCCAGCGTGCCGATCCGGCAACCCCTGGAGACGATACCGTGAGACCAGAGTGCCAGTCTTTGGGACGCGACTGGGAGCAGAGGATGAAATAATCAGCGATCAGTGATAGTGTAATCAGTGGCTGACAGATCCTCGCGCACCTCACTACTGATTACTTCCTCCCAACGGATCACTGATTCCTTCCGCACTCACGAACCATGAACATCAGCATCAACCCCTCCCTTTCCCGCCGCACCTTTCTCCGCGGCGCGGGCGTGACCCTCGCGCTGCCACTGCTGGAGGCCATGCGGCCGGCCTTGGCCCGCGCGAACGAGACCCGGCAGGTGCCGCGGCGCATGGTCGCCATCGAAACGAATATGGGCATCATGCCCCAGTTTTTCTTTCCCGAGAAAGCAGGCCGGGACTATGCGCTCACGCCCTACCTGGAAAAACTGGCCGCCCATCGCGACAAATTGACGGTGTTCTCCGGGGTCAGCTTCCCCGGGGTGACGGGAGGTCACACCGCGGAGAAATGTTTCCTCACCGGCACGCCGCATCCCGATCGGGGCGGGTTCCGCAATGGTGTGTCGCTCGATCAGTTCGCGGCGGAACAGATCGGCGTGGCGACGCGCCATCCTTCCCTCAGCCTGGCGATGGTCAGCGACGGCTCACCGACCTTGAGCTTTACCCGCAGCGGCGCGCCCATTCCGGCGGAGAAGAGCCCGCGCAAGCTTTTCCAGAAACTCTTCGTCCAAGGCAAGGCCAGCGAGGTGGAGGCGAGCGTCGACGCGATCCGCCAGGGACGCAGCGTGCTCGATTTCGTGAGCGGGCAATCGAAACGGCTCAACCGCATGCTCTCCAAGGCCGACCAGACGCGCATGGACGAGTACTTCACCTCGGTGCGGGACCTTGAGCAGCGGCTGCACACCTCGGAGGAGTGGGAATACAAACCGAAGCCGGTAGTCCACGCGGAGCCGCCCACCGACATTGACGACGCGAAGGAGTTCGTCGCCAAAACCCGCCTCATGTTTGGCGTGATGAAACTCGCCCTGGAAACCGACTCGACGCGGATCATCACGCTGTTCATTGACACGACCGTCATTCACAGCATCACCCATCACGGCAACCGCCCCGAAGCCGTTGCCGAACTGCGTGGGAAAGAGGAAGCCCAGTTCGACGCCCTCAACAATTTTCTGACCGCGCTCCATGAAACGAAGGAGGAAGGCCAGTCGTTGCTCGACCTCACGCAGGTCCTCTACGGCACGCCGATGGGCAGCGCCAACTCCCATTCCAATGTGAACCTGCCCGTCCTCCTTGCCGGCGGCGGATACAAGCACGGCCAGCATCTCGCCTTCGACACGCAGAAAAATTATCCCCTGAGCAATCTCTACGTCTCGATGTTACAGCGTCTCGGGATCGAAACGGGCGCCTTCTCGACCGCGAAGGGCACGATGACGGGATTGGAGATGGTCTGAGGGGACAGGAAGTGCTCAGTGCTCAGTGCTCAGAAATCAGATTCAGAAATCCGCTGCCAGCCGTTTTCCCCTGCATGAAATTCCTCTTTGCCGAAGTCTCGCCGCGGCCGGTCGCGGTGTTGTCACTGATCACTGGCCTGCTGATTACTGATTCCTTGCCAGCCGAAGCGGTAGATCCGGCCAAGTTCCTGGAGGCACACTGCTACGACTGCCACGACGCCGACACCCACAAAGGGAATCTCGACCTCACCGCGCTGAAACAGAATTTTGCCGATCCGGAGATTTTCAATCGGTGGGTGAAGGTTCACGACCGGATTCAGAATGGCGAGATGCCGCCGAAGAAGAAGCCGCGGCCACCCGCCGAGGAACGGGATGCGATGACGGCCTGGCTAAATCAATCGCTCCTCAAGGCGGAGCACGCACGGCTGGATGCCGACGTTCGCACGGGGGTGCATCGCCTGACGCGCGCCG
>JBBRPL010000050.1:0-51844 GCA_038228205.1 Chthoniobacterales bacterium | reverse complement strand
GAAGAAAGAGCACGCGCCCCTCAAGTATTGACACCCGCCTAACACTATGCAACCCGCCAGCCTCGCTTTCACAATTTACAAAGGAGTCACTTTTGGGCCGGTACTGATAACCTGTACCGATTCCGAGGGCGCCCCCGTGGACCTAACAGGCTGGACTGCCTACGCCACGGCCCGCCTGCTGGCCCCCGGCTGGCCGGGGGAGATCGACCTAGCACCAAGCATCACCAATGCCGCAGCCGGGCAAATCACTTTGGGTATGACCGACGACCAGACCCAGGCACTCACTACGGGGAAGTTTGGGTATGACCTAGTTCTACAGAACCCAGACGGCGAACGCCTCGGACCCTTCCTCGCTGGTACCATTTCCGTTTTTACCCTAAATACCCGCCCCGCCTAACATGCCCGATATTATTCAAATCACGGTCTCTTTCCCTGACCCCATCATCGCATCCGTGACCTCGAACGTAGGACCGAGGGGAGCGCCTGGAACAAATGGGGTGGACGGCGCTGACGGAAGCGGTGCGGCGCAACTTCCGGCGTGGACCTACACGGCGGGAGCAATCGGGGATGGGCTGTTCACCGCGAACAGCCCGGCGATTGTATCAACGACATTCCTGGCGTTGTCCAGTTCCGTTGTTGATGCCTCAACTTGGACCGCGATTCCAGATAATACCGCAGTTCAATTCATGGATAGCGCAGGAAACATAACCACGTTTTCTGCCACATTCAGCAATAGTAGCGGGAACATTGGCCTGACGCGGGTTAGCTATTACGGAACAACGGGGACGAACTGGGGTGGAACTTACACAGTCAGTTTCGCTCCAGCCAAGCAGTCCAAGGCGGATGTCGGTCTTGGCAACTTGGACAACACGAGCGACGTGAACAAGCCCGTCAGTACGGCGCAGCAGACCGCCCTCGACCTGAAGGCAGACAAAAGCGCACTCGGCACAGCGGCAGCCGCGGCCACGGGCGACTTCGCCACAGCGGCTCAGGGGGCAACGGCCGACACCGCCGAGACGCATGCGCAGACCGGCATCACCAACGCGGCCACTGCCCAGACTCAGCTGACCGCCCTACAGTCCGCTTTTGATGCCTACGTGGCCGGGCATCCTTGATGCCGAGCCTTCCTTGACAGCCGCTCGTTAACATTATGCCCACTCTCGCCGAAAACCGCGCAGCCGGAGCCGCCATTTACGAACAAGTGAACGCCCTTCGCGCTGAGATGGAACGCGTCGAACGTAGCGACTCGCGCCCCATGCGAATCCGCGGAAGCGCCCCCCTCGGCTCGCCTGCCGGCGTTGTCGGCGATTCGAAGGTTTTGACGCGCGCCGAATTCGATTTGATTCCGCCCTACGCCCAGGGCGCGTTCTTTCGCGACGGCGGCCGCATTCGTGATTTGCTCGATGAAAAGCCGGTCGCATTGCCGTCGCCCTCTGGCGTTCAGATGAGCCGCGCCGAGTGGGACAAGCTCGGTCTTCGCGCCAAGGCCAATTACTTCCGCCAAGGCGGCAGACTCAAAGACTAACGCCATGCCCACCGAAGACATTTTCACGGAGGCGCATCGCCGCCACATTCTCCAACGGGAGATTGACCAAGACCGTTACGCCAAAGAAAACTCCGCGGCCCTGGCGGAATCGAAACGGGAAACGGCGACCCTTGCAGCCAAGCATCCCGGAGCCGCCGCGCGCATCGCCGAAGTTACGGCAGACCGCGAGGCCCGCGCCCGCGGCGAGTTCGTCCCGCTCAAGCTGACCCGCGCTCAGTACGACGCCCTCCCCGCTGGCGCACAAGCTCTGCACCTCCAACGCGGCGGAATCATCCGTGAGGATTCGGCCCGGTCCGGCAACGTGTTGACCCGCGCCCAATTCGACGCGTTGAGCATGCGCGCCAAAGCCGAGCACTGCCGCAAGGGTGGGCAGGTCGCTTGACCTATGGACGCGCAACGGATCGATTACCACGACGCGCGGGGGCTAGTGTCCGGTGTTGAGATCGTGATCAATGGGCGCTGCCGTCGCTATGGGCGCTGCCCTGCACCTCCAGCCGAAACAGGCCAAGGAAATCCATCGGCAACTGATCGGGCGACCACCCATCGCCCATAATCATAGCGATGCCGCGAACGTGCACGACCGGCTGCCCCGGCGCGCTACTTGGATGCACCCCAAGCAGCATCCCTAATCCTTCGCGAACTTCTCCGGCGCGCATTGAGATCCATTCCTCACGCTCGCCGTGAGGTTTGAGGCGAACATAAGCGCGGATGGTGACATCCTTTAGCGCGGTCACACGATATTCCATTTCCCAGCTTGATCAGCCGGTTCTGATTCTTGCAAACGTTTATTTCCCCGGATACTCCCCGGCCTCGATGCGGTCAGCGCAGGCGTTGAGGTCGGCGACGCTGTAGAGGGTCATGCGATGGCGCTTGACCTTTGGGGCGAGCCAGCCGGCGGTGATGCAGTCGAATACAACCTGCTCGCATCCGAGTATGAAGGCGGCGCGGATTGGGCGTGCCAGGCGCTCGCCGGATTCTCCGCGAATGGCATCTTTGATTAGCGCCTTGGTGGTTTGATGGCTTTTGCTCATCCCCCACGAAAGCAAAACGCCCGCCCCGGTGCGAGACCAGAGCGGGCGTCGGTGAGCGGCGCGGGGCTATCTACGCTGTCTGTTGAGCCTCCAGCCTCGCGCACGATGCCAGCAAACCCAACGCGTTTTCCGCTTCGAGGTTATCGCCTTCGAGGTCTCCGGTCAGAACGGAGCCTTCGTACGCCATGGCCGCAATTACTTGCGCTGGCGTCTTGCCGTATTTCTTGGCGAACCGGGTTATGATGCCGTCCGCCTCGGCCTCGAGTGTGACGAGGTAGGTTCGCCCTCGGTCAATCAAGCCCCGAAGGACGGCGATAGTTGCCCTTACGCTGGCCCTATCCTCGGCAAAGTCATTGCCGGGTTCCATACTGTTCTCATACATCCGCAGGAAGCCGATTTGGCGTTTGATTTGCTGCGCCAGCGTGGGGCCGGTGCCCGCCTTGGCGGCAGTGCGCGCCTTTGCCGGTTTCTTGGGGGTGGATGCACGCTTGGCAGGTTTGCGAGGCGTGGAGGCTGGCGCGAATGCCGCGCCGGTGTCGTTGATGCTGGTCATGTTCAGTTTGCAAAAAAGGCACAGGACCAAGCTATGAGGCTTTTCGCCGCAGGGTACGACCCCAGACGGCTATGGTCCTGTGCCTTTGATATTCTGCGTTTCGCCTCGGGATTCGTGGTCCCGGATCTGAATTTGGCGGCCACTGCTCATACAGTGACGCGGTGAAAATGGGGGAGCACTCGGACGTTGGCGAGAGAAATCGCCGCGCCCTTCCGTTCTACGGTCCGTTCTACGGTCATCGCCTTTTTTGGTGGACCACAGCGCAAAGCTACGCAAGGACCAATCGCCCGCGAAGCATGATAGAATCAGGGTTTAGCGCCAAAATGCGAAACGATGCAAAACAGCGCAAAATGCCCCTTTTGGATTTTAAGTCCGTTGTGTCTGCCATTTCACCACACCGGCATACTTCTGTCCGAGAAAGCGCACGGCGAATGTGAGCAACTCTGTGACGAATCGAAGGGGCCGATACTACGCCCCGTTTTTGGTCGGTGGCAAGGAGCGGCGGCGTTTCGGGTCAAACTATGACTTCACTTCAAACTTCCACATCGGGTCCGGCGCGTGGCGGTAGGTGAGGCGCGCGTAGTAGAGTCCGCAGGCTTTCTTTTCCTCGGCGTTTTGCAAGGGGATGCCCGGGTGGGCGGGGTAGGGGTGGTTGAAGGCGCGGGTGCTCACTCCGTGCGTGATCAGTTGAGATTGGCCGTGCAATGGGAAGAGTTCGCCAAAATCGAGCTTGGGCGCGGCGGCGGCGCGGATGGGCAGCTTGCCGCTCACGCTCGAGAAAATCTCGCGCCGGTTGGTCGTCGCGAACCCATCTTCCACGCGTACGTCCCAGCAATACAATGGATCGCGTCCGTTGTGCGTCGGAGAAACGGCCGGGTCACCGGTGAACAGGCGGACCACGCCGTCCGCGCAGCGAAAGACGGTCATCGGCGAGTTCACGCGCGGATCCTGGGTGAAGGTGAGCGCCGGCCAGGACGCCCACGGGTCTTCGGAACGAGCCCAGCCCACTTCGCCATTGCCGCGGCCGGCGACAACCCAGCCTGCGGGCAGGTGCACGAGGCTTGCCTCCATGAACTTCTTTCCCGCCGTGCCGATCAGCGGCCCCATCTCCACCCACTCGTAGCGGTGAGTTTGAGCGTTGAACCGGTATTTGAGCGCAGCGACACGTTCACCGTCGAAATGATTAGCCTCCGCCCACTCGGTGAAGTCGCCGTTTGCCGGCACCGCAGGGCAGAAGCTTTGGTTCATCCATTCGACCTTGCCGCTGCAAAACGCCGCGCCGGTCTCGAATCCTTTTTGCCGGAGCAGCGTGGCGGGTTGCAGCAGTTCGATATCGTCTTCCCGGTCGTTGAGGCGCGCTTGCACCCACTCGATTCCCTGGCCGACGCGACTTTCCCCGGGTCCGGCGAGGTGTTGCCCGAGAACGTCGGTTTCGCGATCGAGCACCCGTCCCAGGACGCGCCATTTCACCACGAACAGGTTCGCGTTCGGCGCCGGCTTTCCACTGATGAGGGTGCCCTTCGGGACGCCAAACGCGACCATATGGCCGTGCTGCTTGAAGATGGTTTGATGGGAATTGAGAGTCGTGAGATCAAAGCCCTCGGGCTTCCAGTCGGCGATGCCCCGCGCCAGGAAACCTTCCTTCAAGACCGTTCCATCCGGCGCGTCGCGCCGGACCTGGTAGATGATGCTGCGCTCGTCATCCACGCCGCGATAGCCGTGCGTGGAATAGATCACCAGCCAGCGCGTGGCGCTGAGTTGGATGGCATTCGCGTGCCGCGGCACCACGTCGTTATTGCGCGTTTCACCGGGCAGGGTGCATTCGTGGATGAATTCGCCGAGATGTTGGATCGACTCGACCGCGTCTTCCCCGGCGCGGGCGCGGGGAAGTGAAAGCGTTGCGGCGCCCACGGTGGCGGCGAAAGTACGGCGGGTAAACTGTCGGCGAGTGATCATGGTCGGGCTTCTGGGGTTGGGGGAGAGCGTGCCTTAGTGTCGGCGCCAGGTGAACGCGGCGATCCCGGCGGATATCCCGCCCAAGACGCCGATGACGGCGCCGAGGAGGAGGTAAGTCAGGACGCCACGCGCGATGCCGATGGGCCGGCCGAGGGCATTTCGTATCAGGAACGAATAGGCGGCGATTGTGAGCACGATGTTGATGACGCCCATGATCACGAGCAACCTGGCCCCATCCTCGGTCCGGTATATCCGCATCTGGATCAGCGCCACCGGCAAGAGGGCGAGCACGTTGAGGGCGGTCGTGACGACAGAAACCAGCCATGCCTCCGAGAATGCGAAGGCAAAACGCCCGACGATACGAACGGCAACACGCAATAAGCCCGCGAAGATCGCGCTGCTGATCACCACGCCAATGGGAACCCCAACAAGGTAGGGCAGGCCAGTCTTCATCAAATCATCCAGATGTGCGCGAAAGAGAATCGCGCTGCCCCCGAGCGCCACCACGAGCGCCACCGAAGCGGCCAGCCACAGCAAGCGCATCGGACGCAAAACCACTGTCATCGGCGCCGCGGGGCCAGCCGGAGGACGTGATGGAGGCGACGAGGCAGCCTTCGGTGGAGCCGTCGATGCAGCCTTGGGCGGAGGCAAGGATGCCGCCTTCGGTGGAGGCAACGACGCAGCCTTCGCCTGAGGCACGGATGCAGCTTTGGGCGGAGGCAGGGATGCCGCCTTCGGCAGAGGGGGGACCGCCGGCGCGGCGACTTCCTGTGGACGCGGGACAATCACTTTCGAACCACAACGCGGGCAGACGGCGGACGTGCCGATCATGTCATCCGTGGCGGACACCTTTTGTCCGCAGGTACAGTGAAATTTGAAGGTCATGGCTGGCTGATCTCGGCGAAGGCCGCAGTCTTTTGAAGGGACATCCATGGGATGACCGGGGGTTGGGCGGTTTGGAATGCGGGGGTCATTTCAGGCGCGGAGAGTATCAGCGTCCTTCGCGGAGGGAAGCCTGCGCTGAAGGTCTCTCGCAAAGACGCCACGAACCAAAGGCAACTGAGAACTGAGAACTGGGCACTACCGCCCGCTGTGCACTTGCCTCCCGCCGGGGGACAGGCCAGCATCCGCGCTCCATTCCCGCATGCTCCCTGATACTCCCGCTCCCACCGCCACCGCCCCGAAGGTTTCCAAGACACTGACCATTGGCGTGCCCTGTTACAATGAGGCACTGACGATTGGAAAGGTGGTGCGGGATTTCAAGGCGGCCTTTCCGCAGGCGCGGATTCTCGTAATCGACAACGCCAGCACCGACGAGACGGCGCAAATCGCGCGCGACGCCGGGGCGGACGTGGTGAACGCGCCACGCAAAGGCAAGGGCAACGCGGTCCAGACGCTCTTTCGCGAGGCCACCTCGGACTGGCTCATCATGGTGGATGGAGACGACACGTATCCCGCCGAGGAAGCGCCGAAACTGATCGCGACGATCGAGGAACACGGTGGAGACACGGTGGTCGGGTGCCGGGTGAGCGATGACCCGGCGGCTTTCAAGGCCCTGCACACCTGGGCCAATGACCTCCTGGCGGCCACGATCGAGAGGATTTTTCGCAGCCCGTGCGGAGACCTGTTTTCGGGTTACCGGCTTTTCACCAAGCGTTTCTACCGGAACATCCCGGTGCTCTCCAGCGGGTTCGAAATCGAGACGGAGATCTCGCTGCAGACCATCGACAAAGGCTTTGTGCAGCGGTCTGTGGATGTGAAATTCCGGAGCCGTCCGGAAGGTTCGTTCTCCAAGCTCAACACGGTGAAGGATGGCCTGCGGGTGCTCCGGGTTATCATGTGGGTTTTCAAGGATTTCCGGCCGTTGATGTTTTTTGCCACGCTCAGTCTCATGGTCGCGCTATTTTCGCTCTGCGTGGGAGCGTTTCCGATCCTCGACTATCTCCGTTATCAGTGGGTGTATCGCGTCCCGCTGGCCATCCTTGCGGCGGGGTTGGCGGTGATGTCGGCGTTGAGCCTGACCTGCGGGGTCGTACTCGACACGATCGTCCGTTACAATCGGCAGCAGTTTCTCATTCGCATGCGCAACTATGAATGAGGGTGAGGCGAACCCTCCGGTGAGTCGCGGGTGGTGGGCGGGCTGCAAGGCGTCGTTGTGTGAGCCCGCGTTTCTGGAGTTCCTCCGGCGGTGCCTGCCGGCGCTGCTGGTGGGGTTCGCGCTACGCATCGCGATGATGGTGTCGATGCCGTATGCGTTCATTCAGTACGACAGTTCGGATTTCTTCGAGACGACCTACCATCTGGTCGAGAAGCACGAGTTTTACGTGCAATACCGCCGCTCCTACCTCACGCCGTTCCTTTTCAGCTTGCCGTGTCTGCTGCCGTGGCCGGGCTTGGTCACCATCGCAGTCATGCAACATGCGATGGGGTTGCTCGCGACGGTGTTCGTGGGCGCCCTCGTGCGGCTGTGGTTTCGCTGGTGGAAAGTCGCGATCATCCCGATCACGCTGCTCTTCGCCGTGAGCCCCATGGTCTTGTGGTACGAGCACGTCGTGCTCGGCGAGGCGCAGTATTTGTTTTTTGCCCTCATGGCCGTGTTGCTGGGAACGCTCTTCGTCCTCCGTCCCGGTTGGCGGATGTTTGCCGCTTTCATGGGGGGTGTCTTTCTCGTCATGGGGACTCGGCTCGAGGCCAAGACGTTCTGCCTCTTTGGCGCCGTCCTGATCATCCATGCCTTTTGGAGGCAATGGCGGCGGATGGCCATCGGTTTGGCCGTCCTGGCGGGGGTGACGTTCCTCGCCATGCGTCTTGGGCCGGGCCGTGACGGTTCCTCATTGATGTACGCCACCCTCCTGCGATTTGCGCCGGACGAATCGAAGCGCGAGCCGGGCATTGCGCCATTTCTGCTGCCATTGCGCGACGCCGCCCGGCTGCGCTTTCCCGACTATCCCGGAGACCTGGTGCAGATGGACAAGGACGTCACGAAAATGGTCGGGGAGTACATCCGCGAAGAGAAGAAGAAGCACATAAAGAAGCAAAAATTGACCGTGCTGAAGAATCTCTGCCGCGAGGCCATCGCCGCGCGGCCCATCGAGTCGTTGCTCATTCCATTCCAAAAATTCCACCTCGCGATCGATGTCTGGAGTGCCTACGCGTACGATGCCGACGCGCTGGTCAACAAGCAGCGGATTTCCGCCACGCATCGCCCGTGGATGCTGAAGCTGAGCAAGCGGCTCACGGGTCGGAAATGCAACCGAGAACAAATGATCGCCTGGGTGGACACGCATTACTATCCGGAGCGGATCGCGTGGCTCGGGCGCTTCCAGGGAGTGTGGAACGATGCCCGGATCTTCTTCCGCCTGCCGGATCACCCGATGACCCAGGAACGGTGGGTGCACGATTTCTACGGCGCCGTGCCCGATAAGCACCGCACGATGCCGGGGATGCCCTATTTCTACTTCCTCGCCTTGCTCGGGATGACGGTGACTTTTTTTCGGCCAGCCCGATTCCAATGGGTCCACATCGGATGGATTGCGACGATGCTCGGCGGCTTGTACGTGGCGTCGATGATCGGCGTGACGAATGCCCGCTACCGGTTCACGTGCGAAATCTTCTTCGTCCTGTATTTCTGCCTGCTCATCGAGGCTGTCGGTAGATGGTGGAAGTCGCGGCGCGCGGCGAAGGCGCCGACGGCGCAGACGCATGCCGCCTGAGCGTCCTGTGACGGTGACACGCTCCGGGCCGCTCAACGAGTTTAGCGATCCAGGGGTGTGCGGACTTCCCGGACCGACGCTACCGTCCCTTGTGGTGGACCTGATTTCGCCCTAATGCTTGTTTGTTCCATCGATTGCTCTACTCGCCACCCATGCGCGTCCCGTTCGCCATCCCCCTTAGCCTCCTATTCTCTCCCATGCTCTTCGCAGCGGGAGAAATCGATTTCCAACGCGACATTCAGCCGATCTTCTCGGAGTACTGCCTCGAATGCCACGGCCAGGATAAGGCCAAGGGCGGCCTGGTTCTGACGACGCGCGCAGGCGTATTGAAGGAACTGGAGAGCGGCGCACACGGGGTGGTGCCCGGCAAAGTCGAGGAGAGCGAACTCATCTCGCGGCTCACGACCAAGGAAGAGGACGAGCTGATGCCGCCGAAGAAGAAGGCCAAGCGGCCGAGTGCCCGGGAGATCGAACTCTTGAGAAAGTGGGTGGCGTCGGGAGCAGAGTGGGGATTGCATTGGTCGTATCGACCGATTGGCCATCCGGCGGTGCCGGCTTTGAGTCCTCAGTCCTCAGTGCTCAGTGCTCAGTCGCCCGTCCCCAGTGCCGATTCACGAGATGCGAAACTGAGCACTGAGAACTCCGCACTGAGCACTTCCCCCATCGATGCTTTCATTCGCGCGAAGCTCGCGCAGAAGAAGCTCGCGCCCTCGCCGGAGGCGGATCGCTTCACGCTCCTCAAGCGAGTCTCTTACGACCTGCTGGGATTGCCCCCGACGCCCGAGGAGACGGATGCCTTCAGCCGCGACGAGGCGCCCGATGCCTATGCGCGCATGGTGGATCGCACCCTGGCCTCACCGCATTTTGGAGAACGCTGGGGCCGGCACTGGCTCGACCAGGCGCGCTACGCCGACAGCGATGGCTACGAAAAGGACTCCGCGCGCCCGGACGCCTGGCGCTACCGCGATTGGGTGATCGACGCGATCAACCGCGACATGCCGTTCGACCAATTCACCGTCGAACAACTGGCGGGCGATCTCTTGCCGAAACCCACGCCCGACCAGATTCTCGCGACGGCGTTCCATCGCCAGACGCTGACCAATCGAGAGGGCGGCGTGGACCAGGAGCAGTACCGGGTGGAAGCGGTCTTCGACCGGACGGAAACGACGGGCGGCGTTTGGTTGGCCCACACGGTCGGCTGCGCGCGCTGTCATTCGCACAAGTACGACCAGCTCACGCAGCGCGAATACTACCAGTTGTTCGCCTTCTTCAATAACGCCGACGAATCGACGGCCAAGGTCGGCACCTCGCGCGAAGCGCTGGCGGAGTTTGAGCAGAAGAATGCGGAATTCGCCCCGAAACTGAAGGCCGCGAGGGAGAAACTCACGGCGGCGCGAGCGCCGCTCGCGGAACGTCTGCCTGCTTGGGAAAAGGAGACCACGGCCCGCCTGGCTGCGCTTGACAAGCAGCCGACGGAAGAGAAGCCCATCGAGATCAACTCCGTGTCGAGCGAAGGCGCCGTGTGGTTCACCCATCAAGACGATGGCTCGTGGCTGGCGGGTGGGACGCAGGCTCCCACCGACACCTACACCGTCGTGGCAACGCTGCCGCCGGGATTGATCAGCGGCTTTCGCCTGGAAGTGCTGCCCGACGCATCGCTCCCCGGCAATGGCCCGGGCCGCAGTCCGGACGGCAATTTTGTGCTTTCCGAGTTCGCCGTGCGGGCCGGAGCGGACGTGACCACTGGGACGCCATTGGAACTGCATTCACCCAAGGCGGATTTCAGCCAGGTGGGCTGGCTGGTGGCGGCGGCTCTCGACGGGAAACCCGATACGGGATGGGGTGTGAGCGGGGAGTTGGGGAAGGCGCATAACGCGACTTTCCAACTCGTGGAGCCCATCGATAGCAGGGAGACCTCGCGGATCACGATCACGCTGGCGCAAATGTTTGCGAAGAAGGATCACTGCATCGGGCGATTCCGTCTGGTTGCCTTGGTGGGTGAGACGACTGAGAGCATCCTGCCCGCGGAGGTGCGGCGCCTGGTGGGTATCGGTTCGGAAAAATGGACCGACGAAGGCCGGCTAACGATCATCGACTGGCTCGCGAGGAATGACCCAGCCGCATCCGCCGCCGCCACGGAATTGGCGGCCCTGGAGGCCAGCGGACCGAAGCCGCCCCTCATGGATGTGCGGGTCCTTGCCGAGCGCAAGCAGGAGCGTCCCACCCGCGTGTTGCATCGGGGCGAGTTTCTCTCCCCGACCGATCCGGTGGAGCCGGGAACGCCGGCCATCCTGCCGCCGATTCATGCCCGCAATGCCGGCACGCCGGACCGCCTCGATCTCGCCCGGTGGCTGGTGAATGGCGAGAATCCGCTGACCGCGCGGGTGATCGTGAACCAGATCTGGATGCGGCTTTTCGGCGACGGCCTCGTGCGGACGGTCGAAGATTTTGGCGTGCGGGGTGAGCGTCCGACCCATCCCGAATTGCTGGACTGGCTGGCCAGCGACTTCATGGAGCACGGCTGGAGCCGCAAGCATGTCATCACCCTGATCATGAACTCGGCGACCTATCGCCAGCGTTCGGAGACGCGTCCGGAACTGAACGAGATCGATCCGCGCAACTCACTCCTCGCGCGCCAGAACCGGTTGCGTGCGGAGGGGGAGATCGTGCGGGACCTGCACCTGGCCACGAGTGGCCTGCTTTCGCCGAAGATTGGCGGCCCGAGCGTCTTCCCGCCGATGCCACCGGAGATTGCGTCGCTGAGCTATGCGGGCAATTTCAAGTGGATCGAGAGCACGGGGCCGGAACGCTACCGCCGGGGGATGTATACCTTCTTCAAGCGGACCGCGCCCTATCCCGACCTGATGACCTTCGACTGCCCGGATGCCAATGTGGCCAACGTCCGCCGCACAGTCTCCAATACGCCCTTGCAAGCGCTGACGACCCTGAACGCCAAGACCTTCGCCGAGGCAGCCCGCGCGCTGGCGCAGAGGGTCCTGAGCGAGCCCTGCGCCGACGATACGGCCCGGATGCAGCGAGCCATCCGCATCTGCCTGGCACGTCCGGCGCAGGAGCGGGAGACCAGCGTATTGCTCGGCCTGTTGCACGACGCCCGGGATTACTACTCCACGCACGAAGCGGATGCGAAAAAGGCGGCCAGCGATGCGGAGTCCGCAGCCTGGACGACGACCGCGCGCATCCTGCTCAATACCGACGAATTTATCACCCGCGACTGACGCCATGAACCCACTCGAACACGCCGCCCATCTCACGCGCCGCGACTTCTTCACGACCACCGCCAACGGCATTGGCATGCTGGCGCTCGGTTCGATGCTGAACGAGGACCGGCTTTTCGCCGCGTCCGAGGCTGTGCCGGGCGCCGACCCTTTGCAGGCGAAGCCGCCGCATTTCGCGCCCAAGGCGAAGAATTGCATCTTCATCTTCATGGAGGGCGCGCCGAGCCAGCTCGACCTCTACGACCCAAAGCCGAAGCTCAACGAACTCAACGGCCAGCCCCTGCCCGAATCGCTGACCAAGAATGTCCGCTTTGCCTTCATCAAGAAGGAATCCGCGGTGCTCATGGGCTCGCCGCGCAAGTTTGCGCCGCATGGGCAGAGCGGAATGGTTTTCAGCGATCTGTTGCCGCATCTTTCCGAGTGCGCGGATGACCTGCTCATGGTGCGCTCGATGCACACCGATCAGTTCAATCACCACCCCGCGCAGCTCGTGCTGACGTGCGGGCGGGGGACCTTTGGCCTGCCTTCCGTGGGTGCGTGGCTGAATTACGGGCTGGGCAGCCAGTCGCGCGACCTTCCCGGATACGTGGTGCTGACGGCCGGGCGGGGGACGAGCGCGGGCACGTCGCTCTGGCAGTCGGGCTTTTTGCCGAGTGTCTATTCCGGGGTGCTATTTCGCAGCGAGGGCGACCCCGTGCTCAACCTGCACAATCCCGACGGGCTGCCGCCGGAGTTGCAGCGGAGAGGTCTCGATGTCCTGGCGCAGCTCAACCAGGAACGATTTGAACAGGCGCGCGATCCGGAGATCGCCTCACGCATCTCGGCCTATGAGCTGGCGTTCCGCATGCAGAGCGCGGCGCCGGAGTTGATCGACCTTTCCGGCGAATCTCCCGAGACGCTGGCGGCCTATGGAGTCAATCGCCCGGATGCCAACATCAAGGCGGAACGCGCGGGCGGCCCGGGCCAGTACAAGAAATATGCGACCAATTGCCTGCTCGCCCGTCGGTTGGTCGAGCGTGGCGTCCGCTTTGTGAATATCGTCCATGCTTCGTGGGATCATCACTCGAACCTTGACCGGGAACTTTCTTACAACGCCGGCATGGCAGATCAGCCGATCGCGGCGCTGATCCAGGATCTCAAGCAGCGGGGACTGCTCGATGAAACGCTCGTCGTCGTGGCGGGCGAATTTGGCCGCACGCCGCTGGGCGAAAACCGAGGGGGCAGCAAGAGCGTCACGGGTCGCGACCATCATCCCTCTGCCTTCACCATCCTGATGGCGGGCGGCGGTTTGAAGGGCGGCCTGACCTATGGCGAGACCGACGAGATCGGCTGGAGCGTCGCGCAAGACCCCGTGCATATCAACGATTTGCACGCCACGATGCTGCACCTGTTCGGACTCGACCATCTGCGCCTGACCCATCGGTTCCAGGGGCGCGACTTCCGCCTCACGGACGTGGCGGGGAAAGTGGTCAAACCGTGGCTGGCCTAGGGTCCGCCGATCTCGCGCCGGCGCGTTCCGCAGGCAGCGAAGCGCTCCAGTGACCGCCTGCTGACGCGTCCGGCGTCGGCACCACTGCTGTCGAGGAGCCTGCCAACGACGATGGGTGTGCGCTCGGTGTCGCGCGAGACGCGGCATATTGGGAATCGCGTTTTTAGGTTCTTTCCAAGACAATAGGGGGGGTTGGGTTTATCAGGGGTTGCCGTCCCGCGCCTGACATGCCTTTTTCTACTGTGATTTCCAAACCGCGTTCACCCTTTTCTCGCGTCGCGAGGCTGGCGGGTGTCGTTTGGGTTTGCGCTTGGGGATTGGGAAATGCCGGCGCGGAGGAAGGGAAGGCCCCCCCCGGAGCGGTCATTTACCGCAAGTTGTGCGTCGAGTGCCACGGTGACAAAGGGCAGGGGGTGCATGACAAGTATGACGAGCCGCTCCATGGCAATCGCAGTGTCGAGGCGCTGACCAAGCGGATCGCGCGCACGATGCCGGACGACAATGTGGGCGCCTGCGTGGGAGAGGATGCGGCGCAAGTGGCTGCCTATATCTACGAGGCCTTTTATTCGCCACGGGCGCAGGCGCGTTTGCAGCCGCCAGAGTTCGATTTGGCGCGGCTGACAGTGCCGCAATACCGGACGGCAGTGGCGGATATTGTGGGCCGATTTCGGCCGGGGTTTGACAAGCCGCCCGGCGCCGAGCGCGGGCTGAAGGGGCACTATACAGGCATCGTCATTCCCGTGCCGCCGCCGGTGCCTCCGCCGGAGGCTCCCAAGCCGCCGGAGAAAAAGGCCGACAAGAAGGAGAAGGAAAAAGAGCCGGAAAAGGTGAAGTTCGATCGCACCGACGGCCAGGTTGCCTTTCACTTCGGGGAGGGAAGTCCCGATCCCGAGAAGATGGCTCCCACGGAATTTTCGGCGCGCTGGGATGGGTCGTTTTTCGCGGATGAAACCGGCGTCTATGAGTTCATCGTCAAGAGCGAGAATGGCATTCGGCTTTTCGTCAACGACCAGAAGAAGAATCTCATCGACGCGTGGGTGGCCAGCGGGACGGATGTGCGCGAAGAAAAGAAGTCCATCTTCCTTGTCGGTGGCCGCGCGTATCCCCTGGTCGTCGAGTTTTTCAAGTTCAAGGAAAAGACCGCTTCGATCGAACTGCAATGGAAGCCGCCTCACGGGGTTGTCGAGACCATTCCGCAGGATCATCTCTCGCCAGACCGATTGCGCGAGGTGATGGTGGTTTCCACGGCTTTCCCCGCGGATGACCGCAGCTCTGGGTACGAGCGGGGTACGGGAGTCTCCAAGGAGTGGGACCAGGCGACGACGGAGGCGGCGATCGACGTGGCGGAACACGTGGACGCTCACCTGGAGGAACTGTCGGGAACGAAGTCGGGGGCTCCCGATCGCGTTGAGAAGCTGAAGCTTTTTGCCCGGCGATTCGCCGAGGCGGCGTTCCGCCGGCCACTGAGCGACGAGGACTACCAGCGAGTCGTCGAGCGGTCGTTCGCGAGCGCGAAGAGTCCGGAGATCGCCGTGAAACGCGTGGTGCTTTTTTCCCTCAAGTCGCCCCGCTTTCTCTATCCGGAACTGCCGGACTCGGAGCAACCGGACGCGTATGATATTGCCGCGCGGCTCGCGCTGAACCTATGGGATTCGATCCCCGATCAGAAGCTCCTCCAGGCCGCGGCGGACGGGAAGCTGAAGAAGCGCGAGGAGATCCTGGCCCAGGCGAATCGGATGCTCGGCGACCCGAGGACGAAGGCCAAACTGCGCGGCTTCTTCCACCACTGGCTGGAGTTTGAGCGGGCGGATTCCATCTCGAAGGACGCGAAGGCGTTTCCGGCTTTCGATGCGCTGGTGTTGTCCGATCTGCGCAAGTCGCTGGAGCAGTTTCTCGATCAGATCGTGTGGAGCGAGCGCTCGGACTACCGGGAACTGTTGCAGGCCAACTACCTCCTGCTCAATGAGCGACTGGGAAAGCTCTACGGGAAGGATGTGGCGGGCGACGGGTTTCAGCGCGTGGAGTTCGATCCAAAGGAACGCGCGGGCGTGGTGACGCATCCCTACCTGCTCGCGGCGTTTGCCTACAGCAAGCAGACCTCGCCCATCCATCGTGGAGTTTTCCTCACGCGGACCATCGTGGGCATGACGCTGAAGAATCCGCCGAATGCCGTCGCCTTTGAGGATGCAAAATTCGACGCGCACCTGACGATGCGGGAGAAAATCACGGAAATGACGAAGAACCGGACGTGCATGAGCTGCCATGCCACGATCAATCCACTCGGCTTCAGCCTGGAGAACTACGACGCCATCGGGCGCTGGCGGACGAAGGAGAACGACAAGCTGATCAATCCCGTGACCGAGTTTGCCACCGACGAGGGAGAGATGATTCGGCTGACCGGCGCCCGTGACCTTGTGAAATTTGCCGCGGAAAATCCCAGCGGGCACCGGGCGTTCATCCATCATCTTTTCCATCACACGGCCAAGCAGGCGGTCGGGGTCTACGGCCCGGACACGCTCGAAGCACTACGCCAGTCGTTCGTCGGCTCGGGATTCAATGTCCGCAAGCTGCTCGTCGAAATTGCCACGGTCGCGGCAACCCGCGGAATGCCCGATGCCGCCCCGAAGGTCGCGGAACAAGCGGCCCAAGCTGCACCACCACCGAAGACTCCACTATGAATACGCTGAACCGCCGCCAATTTCTCCGCCACCTGGGCGTCTCCGCCGCCGCGCTGCCTTTTCTCGCGGGCCTGCCGAGCCTCCGTGGCGCGTCGCTGGGGCAGACGCGCCAGCGGGTGGTCATCGTGTTCTCACCGAATGGAACGCTGCCGAACGAATTCTGGCCCGAGCCCGGCGAGAGCCTCGTTCTGAAGTCGATCCTGGAACCGCTCGAACCGTTCAAGGATCGCACCCTCATGATCAATGGGATTTGCAACAAGATCCGTGGGGACGGCGACGGACATATGCGCGGGATGAGCTGTTTGCTCACGGCCAATGAATTGCTGCCCGGGAATATTCGCGGAGGTGGCGGGAATCCTGCCGGATGGGCGAAGAGCATTTCCATCGACCAGGAGATCAAGAACTTCCTGCAGAGCCAGCCCGGGACGCACACCCGATTTGGATCGCTTGAATTCGGCGTGGCGGTGCCCGATCGGGCCGATCCCTGGACGCGCATGTGCTACGCCGGAGCGAACCAGCCCGTGGCACCAATCGATAATCCTTACCAAATGTTTGGGAAGCTCTACGGCCGGATGAAGGACCGGGATAGCCTCGTCAGCGTCCTCGACGACGTGCGCGATGACCTGAAGCGCGTAGCGACGAAGCTGAGCGCGCGCGACAAGGCGCTGCTCGATCAGCACGTCACGCTGGTCCGCAATCTCGAACAGGATCTGGCCAATACCGACGCGGACAAGAAGCTGGCTCATCCGATGCCGGAACTCGATCCGAGCGTCGAACTGGTCAACGACAACACGCCGCAGATCAGCCGCATGCAGATCGACCTGCTGGTCAATGCGCTGGCCAATGACATGACGCGCGTCGCGACGCTCCAGTTCATGCGGTCCGTGGGCCAGGCGCAGATGCACTGGCTCGGCATTTCGGAAGGGCATCACTCCCTCTCGCACGATCCCGATGACAACAAGGACTCGTATGCCAAGCTGCAGAAGATCAACCTGTGGTTTGCGGGTGAGTTTGCGTATCTGGCGAAGCGCCTTTCCGATACGCCCGAACCGATGGGCGAAGGCAGCATGCTGGACAATACCTTGCTCATCTGGACCAACGAACTGGGCAAAGGCAACTCGCACACGCTCGACAATATTCCCATGGTGATGGTGGGTGGGGGCGCTGGATTCAAGATGGGGCGCAGCGTCAAACTCGACAAAGTCCCGCATAACCGTCTGTGGATGGCGGTCGCGAAATCGATGGGGCATGAGATGCCCACCTTTGGGAAGGCGGAGCTGTGCGAGGGTGGGGCGCTGGATCTTGGGTAGAGGTGGGGGCTCGACGGGGAGGGATTCACCGATAGTTTGACGGCGATATGGAACCTCGCACCGCTGATCCCGTCACGAAGCCGGCCCCGTCCGCGGATCTCGAGATCAAGGACGCGCAGATCATTTTCAATCACGTCTGGAAAAACCTGGAACGCGATTATGGCCGGACGAACCTTAAGTTTCCGAAGGAACTGATCCTGCTCGGCGGTGCGCCTGGCGCTGGCAAAGGGACGAATGCCGACTTCATTCGGGAACTGCGGGGGATCACGGCCGCGCCGATCGTCGTCAGCCAGCTTCTCGACAGTCCGGAAGCGCGAGCGCTCAAGGCGCAAGGCGGGATGGTGGGGGACCGCGAAGTGGTCGGGATTCTTTTTCGGAAGCTGCTCGAAGCCGAGCAGCAGAACGGGGCGATCCTGGACGGGTTCCCGCGCACGAAGGTGCAGGTGGAGTGTCTCAAGATGCTGTTCGACGAGATGATGGCGCTGCGGCGGGACTTTGCGGGGACGCCCGACGCCGCCCACTTCAAGCAGCCGATCTTTCACATCATGGTTCTGTTCGTGGACGAAGCGGAGAGCATCGCGCGGCAGTTGAAGCGCGGGCGGGATGTGCTGGCGCACAATGAAGATGTCAAGCAATCGGGGCTCGGAGAACGATGGGAAGAACGACCCACGGACTTCGACCCGGCGCTCGCCAGAAATCGCTATCGGGTCTTCAAGGAGAAGACCTATGACGCGCTCGTTTCCCTCAAGGAGATCTTCCACTATCACTTCATCAATGCCCAGGCGCCCGTTGAATTGGTGCGGGAAAACATCGTGCGCGAGCTGGAGTATCAGAGTTCGCTCGAACTCGATCCACGAACCTTCGATCTGCTCAGGAAACTGCCGCTGGCGAGCGAAATCGTCCGGCATGCCCGGCAGGATCTGGTGCGCCGGTTGGATCGCTACAAGGTGGAGCGGTCCGAACTATTGCAGTCCGTGGTCGAATTCATCGAGCAACGGATGATGCCGATCATTATCCGGCACGCGATTTCCGGACGCGCGGACATTAATTCCGAGGAGCCGATTTTTCACGATTCCGAGGCCATCGCGATGCTGATCGATATCTTTTCCGAGCGGGGCTTTCACGCGACCGTCGATGTGCACCGGATCGAAATCCCCGATCGCATCGACGTGCAAACGGGCGAGGTGCACTGCCGGGTGAAAAAGGTTTTCCGGTTTCGGGTTCGGTTTAAGGGGTCAGAGATTCGGCGGGGATAGGGATGGAAGCGGGAAGAAAAAAAGTAGAAGCGGCATCCTGCCGCTTTGGTTTTGGGGCAAAGCGGCAGGATGCCGCTTCTACTTTGCTGTTTCACGCATTCGACCGGTCTAAACCGAGCGCCAATCTTTCTGGAAATTTGCCGCATTGGCGGCAGGACGGTACGACCTACTTCATCACTTTTCGCACAGCGGATTCGTTGCCGCAGGAAAAGCTTGAGCGATGGGAGCGTGAGCGTGCGGAGTGGATGCGTGCTCATCCAGAACCTCATACCGACACCGAACGCCGTGACTACTTTGAGCGGTTTCCGGAACGATTCCAACGCTGGCTCGATCAAGGTCATGGCGCCTGTGTACTGGCCCGGCTGGAGTTGAAGGACGTCGTTGAAAAGGCGCTACGCCATTTTGATGGTGAGCGTTATGAACTTGGAGAATTCGTGGTCATGCCGAATCATGTTCACGCGCTTTTGACGCCGATTGATGGGAACGAATTGTCCGCAATCTTGCATTCCTGGAAATCTTACACGGCCAAGGTGATTAACAAACGACTCGGTCAGTCAGGTACATTTTGGCAGAAGGAGTCGTTTGACCACATCGTCCGGAGTCCGGCCTCATTGGACAGGTTTGCGGAATATATCCGGGACAATCCGAAGAAGTAGAGCGGCATCCTGCCGCTTTGGTTGGGACGGAAAAGCGGCAAGTAGAAGCGGCATCCTGCCGCTTTGGTTGGGACGGAAAAGCGGCAAGTAGAAGCGGCATCCTGCCGCTTTGGTTGGGACGGAAAAGCGGCAGGATGCCGCTTCTACTTTGGGAGCGCTTCGCGCCGATCGGCGAAGCGGATGGCCGAACCCTCAGGGATGGGATTCAACCAGGCGGCCGGCGGCCAGGAGTTCCGCCTCGCTTCGCGGTGGGCCGACGAGTTGCAGGCTGGTCACCGGCATGCTCGCGTGGTGCAGGGGAATCGGGAGGGCCAGGGCGGGATTGCCGGCGTAGTTCACGGCGACGGTGTTTTGAATGTTGAGCATCTGTGCTTCCAGGAGATCGATGCCGAGGAGTTGCAGGCTGGTGACCGGGATGCTGGTGAACGGAGTGATGAGGCTGTCGGTAAAGTTCAAGAGGTCCGAGTTCTGCCAGTTGTCGACGCGGGCTTGCGCTTTCAGGAGATCGATCTTCAGGCTGGGCGAGACTTTGGGCGGGAGTGACTGGAGGGTCGGCAGCGCGATGAAGTCGACTTGCTGAAACACTTCGTGGAGGGCCCGCTGCCAGGCGTCGCGTCTCGACAGAGCCTGCCGGTACTGGGTCGTGTAAACGCCGGCACCGAGTAGGATGATCGACTTGGTTCGCGACGAGACGCCGAGCTTGTTGAGATATTTGGCATCGCTCAGCCAGGTAGCTGCTTCCGCGACTGCGGTGCCATCCTGTTTGGCCTGATCCCATTTTGCGCGGAAGGAATCGTCCAGATCGATGACCTGGAACTGTGCGTGGGCGAGCGCCTGGTCTATGGCCTTATCAATGCGGGAGTCGGTGCCTCGCAGGCGAAGCCGGCCGATCCGGATGGTCTGTGCGGTGGGTTTGGCGGCGACGGCCGCGGCATACCTGGCGGCGAACCCGCTCTGGAGGAGATCCATCCCCTGGACCGTTCCCGCGACGTCCCGGGCGATTGGACCCACCGTGTCGAGATGCTGGGCGTCGATCGGGAACACGCCATCGAGGGAGACGAGGCCGAAGGTGGTTTTCAAACCCACGACCCCACAACAAGCCGCGGGGACCCGGACGGAACCGGCGGTGTCCGTGCCAAAGGCGATGTCGGCCATCCGAGTCGCAACGGCGTTCGCCGACCCGCACGAGGAACCTCCGGGGATGAGCCTCCGCCAGCCACTGAAGGGGTTCCTGGGGGTACCGAAGTAGTCGTTGATGCCGGATGGTGAGACGGCAAATTCGCTGAGGTTCACTTTTCCGACAATTCGGACGTCACTGCGCTGCCGCGCAATGGCCAGGCATCCGGCGTCGCGAATGGCCGGGAGACGGCTTTTCGAGAGGTATTCGGAACCCGCCGTCGTGATGACGCCCTTCAAGTCGATATTGTCTTTGACCGCCAGTTTCAACGGCGGTGGCGTGACATTCTCCGGGGGTGGCCAGTAGACAATGAACGTGTGATCGTGAGGCTGTGGGTGATGCTCCGCGTTTTTGGGGAGGAGGGAGCATCCATCGGCCAGGAACGTCAACAATAGCCCGGTGAGAATCCGGGTGGGGGCGAAGCGGGGTTTGATCATCATGAAGGGGATACGGAGCGCAACGGTTCGATCTACGCGAAATCGGGAAGTTTCGGGAGCGCGGAGGTTCCACCCCTTCAGAGTTGGGCGCTCTCTTCTCCGATATCCCAGGGCAGTTCGTTCCTCGCAACTTTCTCGCCCACTTACCGAAAATTCCGATTCCCCGCCGCCACCTCGCTGGGCTGAGTGATCAAATGCATTCGGCATACTCTGGCAGCTTGCGCTACCAAAGCGCATGGCGGCTTTAGATCCAGGTTCCTGGTTCGATGGTCGCGCCTTTCGGCACGACCACGATGCCGTCACGGACGTAGAAATTGAGACCGTCAAAATGGTCGGGCTTTCCATCGGGGGTGATGACGCAGCCGTCGCCGATGCGGGCATTCTTGTCGATAATCGCGTGATCGATCACGCAATTCTTGCCGATGCCGAGTTCCGGGCCTCCGCGGTCGGCGTTGGCCACGTCGTAGAAGTCCGCCCCCATGACCACGCTTTGCCGGATGGTGGTGCCGCTCTTGATGTAACTGCGGATGCCGATGACGGCGCGCTCGATGTGCGCGTCGTCGATGATGCAGCCGTCGGAGATGATGGCCTGCTTGATGGTGGCCCCGTTGATCTTGCTGCCGGGGAGGAAACGCGCGTGCGTGTAGATCGGTGTGGCGGTGTCGAAAAAATTGAAGGACGGCACCGGATCGGTGAGTTGAAGATTGGCGTCGAAAAATGCCCGAATCGTTCCGATGTCCTCCCAGTAGCCCTGGTAGATGTAGGAGTGGACCCGAAACTTGGGCAGCATGTCCGGGATGACGTGCTTGCCGAAATCCACGCACGTATTGTCGAGGGCCTTGACCAGGATGTCGCGGTTGAAAATGTAGATGCCCATGGAGGCCTGGTAGAGATCGGCATCGGGGGCCTGGCCGAGTTCCTTGAGCAGGGCCGGCGGGATCCGCAGCGCGTCGAGAACCTTCGGATCCTTGGGCTTTTCCTCAAAGCGGACGATCCGGCGTTGGGCGTCGGTGTGCATGATGCCGAAGTCGGTCGCCGCCTGGCGCCCGACCGGGATCGTCGCCAGTGTCATTTCCGCCTTGGTGGTGATGTGCTGCTGGAGGACCTCGCGGAAGTCCATGCGGTAGAGTTGATCGCCGCTCAGGATGACGTAGTACTCGTAGGGGTACTGGAGGAAATCGCGCAGATTCTGCCGCACGGCGTCGGCCGTGCCTTGATACCAGTTCGTGTCCGTGGGGGTTTGCTGCGCGGCGAGGATCTCGACGAAACTCCGTGAGAAATTGTCGAACTTGAACGCCGAATGGATGTGCTTGTGGAGCGACGCCGAGTTGAATTGGGTGAGGACGTAGACCCGCCGCAGGCCAGAGTTGATGCAGTTGGAAACGGGGATATCGACGATGCGATATTTACCGGCGAGGGGGACGGCGGGCTTCGAGCGTTCCTTGGTCAACGGGAAGAGCCGAGTCCCGGCGCCGCCACCCATGATGACGGCGAGGGTTTTGTCGGTGATGGAGGGCCAGTTTGAGGGTTGCATAGGGCGAGTTAAGGGGACCGCGCGGGGAGCGTGCCAGAGGGGAAGGGGAAAAGTCAAAGGATGAAGGATGAAGAGAATGGAGGGACGAGGGGACGAGGGCGGGATGTTGTCCACTGACTTCCCTCCCACTTCTTCATCCTTTCCCCGCGTGGCGCGCTTGCGCTCTCCCGGCGCGTCTGTCAGGTTCGATTCTCATTTCTTTACCACCTACGACACTATGTGCGGAATCATCGGCTACATCGGCAAATCCCAGGCAGTTCCCATCCTTCTCGACGGTCTCCGCCGCCTGGAGTATCGGGGCTACGATAGCGCGGGCGTGGCGATTTATGATGGGGGAAAGATTGAGACCCGCAAGCGGATCGGGCGGATCGCGAATCTCGCGGAGTTGATCCAGCAATCCCCACCGACTGGGACGAGCGGCATTTCCCACACGCGTTGGGCAACGCATGGCGGTGTGAGCGACGAAAACGCGCATCCTCACGCGGACCAGAGTGGGAACCTCTACCTTTGCCACAACGGGGTGATCGAGAATTACAACGTGCTCAAGGACCAGTTGATCAAGGAAGGGCACACCTTCAAGTCGCAGACGGATACGGAGGTGCTCGCGCATCTCATCGGGAAGCACTACGACCTGGCCGGTGGCGAGCCCACGAAGGGGCGGTTGGTCGAAGCCTTGCGCGCGGCGCTCAAGCAGGTGGTGGGAACCTACGGCATCATCATGATGCACAGGGATATCCCGGATGTGCTGGTGGGCGCGCGCCGCGGGTCGCCGCTCGTTCTCGGCGTGGGCAAGGGGGAGAATTTCTTTGCCAGCGACGTGTCGGCGATCGTGGCCTACACGCGGGATGCGATCTATTTGAAGGACTACGATATCGCGGCCCTCACGCGCGACGAATTCGAGATTACCAGCCTGCTCGGCGGGGCGTCGGGCTTCGAGGTTTCCAAGGTCGAATTCAGCGAGGAGGACGTGAACAAGGGCGACTTTGCGCATTACATGCTCAAGGAGATCTACGAGCAGACGGAGACGATCCAGGACGCGATGCGGGGGCGGCTCAGCCGCGAACAGGCGACCTCGGTGCTGGGCGGCCTGGAGATGACGAGCGCGGAATTGCGCAATATCGAACGTATTATTTTGTCGGGCTGCGGAACGGCGAGCCACGCGGCGATGGTGGGCGAGTATGTCATCGAGGCGCTGGCCCACATCCCGACGGAGGTGGAGTTTGCCAGTGAGTTTCGCTACCGCAATATGCCGCTGCCGAAGGATTCGCTGGTCTTTGTGATCAGCCAGAGCGGCGAGACGGCGGATACGCTGGCGGCCTTGCGCGAAAGCCAGCGCAAGGGGCATCGGACGCTGGGCATCTGCAACAACGTGGCTTCAACGATCGCGCGCGAGAGCGATGGCGGCGTTTATATGCACGCGGGGCCCGAGATCGGCGTGGCGGCGACGAAGTCATTTACGTCGCAGGTGACCATCCTGACGCTGGTCGGGCTACTCCTCGGGCGCATCCATCACCTCAGCTCGATGGAAGGGCTGACGATCATCAATGAACTGGAGGCGCTTCCGGCCAAGGTGGCGAAGATTCTGGAGCAGACGGATCACATCAAGAAGATCGCGGAGAAATACAGCAAGGCGGAGGCGATGATGTTCCTGGGGCGGCAATTCAACTATCCCGTGGCGCTCGAAGGGGCGCTGAAGATGAAGGAGATCAGTTACATTCACGCCAGCGGACACCCGAGCGCGGAACTGAAGCATGGGGTCATTGCATTGATTTCGCCGGAAGTGCCGAGCGTCTTCATCGCGCCGGATGATTCGGTGTTTGAGAAGAATGTGAGCAACATCGAGGAGGTGCGGGCGCGCAAGGGCCCGATCATCAGCATCGCCACGGAAAGCAATACGAAGATCGGGAAGGTGTCGGATGATGTGATCTTCATTCCGCCATGTCCGGACTACCTATCGCCGATTCTGACGGTCATTCCGCTCCAGTTGCTGGCTTACCATACGGCGGTCCATCTCGGGTGCGACGTGGACAAGCCGCGGAATTTGGCGAAGAGCGTGACCGTGGAGTAGGGGTCTGGGGTTGAGCGCGGGTGTGTCGGGGAAGAGCCGGTCAGTGATGGCATCGCGAAGAGTGCCGAATACGGAATACGCGGCGTGGCGTGGCGCCGCGGATCAGATGGGTTGGGGGCGGGTGGGGCCGTTGGCGACTCGGGCGTGGAGATAGGCGCGGCGGCAGTTGGTGAAGACGTAGAAGGTGAGGACCCCCATCCAGATGGAACGTTTATCAAGGGCGTAAAGCGCAAGGCCGGCGACGCCCACGAACCCCACGATGGTAGCGTAGAGGAGACTCCGAATTGGGCCGAAGGCGAACCAGAGAAGCGAGCGGAGGATTTGACCGCCATCGAGAGGGTAGATGGGCAGGATGTTAAAAAGGAGCAGCCATTTGTTGATGAGCCAGAGTTTTTGGAGGAAGTGGTCGAGGTTCGGTCCCACGGGATAGGAAAAGGAGGTGTCATTCATCCAGAGGAGGCCAGCCAGCGGGATGGCCAGGACGACATTGACCAAAGGTCCGGCGGCGATGCTCCAAAGCTCGGCGCCGGGGCGGGCGGGGGCGCTGACGTAGGCGATGCCGCCGAAGGGCCAGAGGAGGATGGTATCGGCGGAGCCTCCAACCTGTCGGGTGGCAAAGGCGTGTCCGAATTCGTGGAGGAGAACGATGCCGAAGAGCGACAGGTATTCCCAGATATTCCAGACGATCGTGGAATACTCATTCGAACTTTCGACGATCTGCCAGTAGGCGACGAGGAGCCAGATAAAGTGCAAATAGACGGTGATCCCAGCGACGGTGAATAATCGGAAGGAACCTTCGGGTTTCTGACTCATGGGCGGACTGTTCATGGTGGCTGGTCGGGTGGCAAGGGGCATTGGCGGAAGGATGAAGGATGAAGGCTGAAGGATGAAGAAGGGAGAGATGCTGGGGATTTGGGGTTGGGGGTGAAGAAAACTGTCGCGTTGGGGGGGCACGGGGCATTTACATCGTGGCAATGCCCCAAGCTCCCCCGGACGCACCAGTATCCCGCAAAGGAATTCTGCGCCGCTTCGTCCAACTATCGCGCGCCTTTTTCTTTGGTGAGAATCGCCGCAATGCCCGGATGCTGCTGGGCACGCTGCTGGGGCTTTGCCTCGCGGTCGGGGTGGTGCAGGTGCTGATGAGCTACGCGGGGCGCGATTTCGTCACCTCTCTGTCTCAGCGGGACTCCAAGGGGTTTTACCACAATCTCTGGCGCTATCTCGCGACCTTCTCACTGGCGATTCCCGTGGGCGTTTTTTATCGCTACACCACGGAGCGGCTCTCGCTCGCGTGGCGGCAATGGATGACCCACCTGCTCGTCAAACGCTTCTTCTTCAACCGTGCCTACTACCGTCTGCGGAGCTCGGACCAGGTGGACAACCCGGACCAGCGTATCTCGGAGGACGTGAAGCTCTTCACGAGCGGAGTTCTTAATTTCCTGCTCGTGGTGATCAATTCCGTGGTGACGGTGTGTGGCTTTATCGGGGTGCTATGGAGGATCTCCTGGACGCTGCCGCTCACGCTCGTGCTCTACGCGGCCGTGGGGACCGGGCTTTCCATCCTGATCGGAAAGCGCCTCGTCGGACTGTATTTTTCCCAGTATCAAAAGGAGGCGGATTTCCGCTATGGGCTCGTCCGGGTGCGGGAAAACGCCGAGAGCATTGCGTTCTTCCGCGGCGAAAAGCGGGAACATCGCGACCTCGTGCTTCGCTTTGCCGAGGTCGTGAAGAATACGATGCGACTCATTGGTTGGAACCGGAACCTCGCCTTCTTCACGACCAGCTACGCGTACGTCGCCTTGCTCGTGCCGACGCTCATTGTGGGGCCGATGTACATGCGCGGTCACGTCGAGTACGGGGTCGTGACCCAGGCGGAAGGCGCGTTTGCGCAAGTGCTCGCGGCGGTCAGCATCATCATCGCGCAGTTTGAGAACCTCAGCTCCTTCGCGGCGGGCATCAAGCGCCTCGGTGCGCTGTGGGATGAACTCGACGAGTACGATCTCGAGGACGCGCGGTCCGAGACGGAGGCGCAAATCGAGGTGGACGAAACCTCGCGCCGGCTGCGGTTGATCGACCTCACGGTTCGGACGCCCGACGATCTCAAGACGCTGACGCACGGACTCAACCTCTTACTCCCGGTGGGGAAGAGCCTGCTGATCATGGGCGAGAGCGGGGCCGGCAAGAGCTCGCTGCTCAGGACGATTGCGGGCTTGTGGCAGAGTGGGGAGGGGAGCATCGAGCGGCCCAATCTCAACGAGTTGATCTTCCTGCCGCAGCGGCCCTACATGATCAACGGGAACCTCCGCGCCCAGCTCATGTATCCGCAGAATGAGGAAGGGGCTGACGACGAAAAGATCATGGCCGCGCTGGAGAAAGTGAATTTGGCCGATGTGATCGACCGTGCGGACGGCGGGCTCGATAAGAACGTGGACTGGACGAATGTGCTCTCGATCGGCGAACAGCAGCGGGTCTCGTTTGCCCGGCTCTTTCTGCGCAAGCCGCGTCTCGCTTTTCTCGACGAAGCGACGAGCGCGCTGGATGAACCGAACGAGCGGCTACTCTACGGCCGTCTCCGCGAGCTGGGGATCTCCTACGTGAGCGTCGGCCATCGGAGTACGCTCAAGGAGTTTCACGACTACCTGCTCACGCTGCGCAAGGATGGGGTGGTGGAGATTTCTGAACTTTCGGGGGTGGAAGCATGGCGAGGGGGAGAGGGGTAGAGCCAGGTTCTTCACACCCAGGCTCTCTACGAGGAGTGCCTCGGCAAGTCGGACGAGTTCCTCATGTCGCTCGGCCTGGTCGCCCCGTCCGCCGCCTCTACACGCCCGGCTGAGCATTGACGCCGAATTGTGACGCAATCGCCATTGGGACGTAACATGTATAGCGCTCCCTCGTGCATCGCGAATGCACCTTTTCACGTCCATCTCTGCCATCACGCTCCTGGCCAGCGCCCTGCCTGACTTTGCCGAGGCGCCGATGATGATGATCGCTTTTGCTGGCGCCTGGATTTTGAGCGGCTTGCCGGCGCCCTTCATCCGCCAGATCCGCGGGCCCAAGGCCGATCTTCGTTTTCTTTCATGGATGGCCGTCGATGTCGTTCTGTTCGGTCCCATCGCGACGCTTCTGGCCCTGCTCTGATCGCGGGACTGGAGCGGGTGCTATTTTCTAAGAGGGGCACCCGCCAGGACCCTGCAAGCGCTCTCTGACTGGCGGCGCGCGGTCCAGTATTTTCCTCTTCTGCGCCATTGCGCTCGCGCTCTGCCACGCCGGGTCCCGTGCTCCATCGCCACGTCCCTTCAGCTTCTTCATCCTTCCCTTCGCCACAACGTGATGGTACGAGCGGCGCTATGCACACGCATCCTCCCGGCCGCGCTCCGCGCTCATTTCCCATGTCTCATTTCCTCTTCGCGTCGGGCAAGATTCCCCATCCTATTCATTGCACCGCGTTCCTCTGTGCGCTCCTCTGCCTCGGCGCTTGGGCCGCGCAAGCCGGCGAAGAGCCCGCCCATTATTCCTGGCAGGAACCTCACGCCAAAGTCCTGCCCAACGGCGGCCTGGAATGGGCGCCCAAACCCTTCGTCTTCGAAAAAGGCGACTCCATCCGTTATATCGACTTCGATGCCGGCAGCGACGCCAAGGATGGCAAGACGCCGCAGAGCGCGTGGAAGCATCACCCGTGGGACGCCAACGCCACGGGCGAAGCCAAAGCTGGCAAAGGCATTCAGACCTACGTCTTCAAGGGCGGCGTCGTGTATCGCGGCGCGCTAAAGGCGATAGAATCCGGCGCGCCGGGCAATCCCATCCGCCTCACCTCCGATCCCGCGTGGGGCAGGGGAGAGGCGCTCATCTACGGCTCCACCCAGATCAAGGGCGGCTGGAAAAAAGCCACCGCTCAGGACGCCCCGGAAATACCGAAGCCCGACAACGTTTGGTTCACCGACCTCGGCAAGGACTACGACCCCGATCCCGATCGCTCGAAATTCTCCGCCATGTGGCAGGTCGACGGCGACAAAGTCGAACGCCTGCACATCGCCCGCGAACCCAATTACGACCTCTCCGATCCTAACAACCCCGTCAAGAACTGGCCCATTTGGACCGGCTACGATGTAAAAACCGGCACGCTCACCTCGCCCGCCCTCAAAAATCTCGGCGACAAGACCCTGCTCGCCGGCGCCACCCTCTGGAGCGAGACGGACTTCCTCATGGGCGCGGCTACCTCGCGCTCCCTCGCCCAATGCGTCTACAGCCCCGAGGCGGGCTCCATCTCCGGCAAGGAATTCTCCATGCATTGGTTCAGCCGCATCCCGCGGGCCAAAGTCCACTTCATGATCGAGAACGTCGCCAAGTTCCTCGACACCCCCGGCGAGTACTTCTGCGCCGTCGCCGGCCCCAAGGCAGGCCGCCTCTACGTCTGGCCCACGCGTGCGGTCGATCCCAACCGCGCCACTTACGAAGTCGCCCAGATCCGCATCCCCATCTGGATCACCGACCAGCACGACATCACCGTCAGCGGCATCGAATTTCGCTACAATGACCCCGACGATGGCGGTCCGCGCGATAACTACGTCGGCAATGGCAGCCCGTCCCCGTGCATCCGTGTCCTGGGCAATTGCGCGAATATCACCGTGAAGAACTGCAAGTTCTACCACGTGGCCAGCGCCGTGGTGACGAGCCTGCGCCCCGATGGCGACGGCGGCCCCAGCAACGACAAGAAGATGGATAACATCCTCGTGACCGACAACGACATCCAGCACTCCGAGCGCGGCGGTACCATCTCCATCATGGGCGACAGCCAGAAAGCTCCCGGGTCCCCCTACGGTCAACTCGGGCACGTCGAAGTCATGCGCAATCGCGTCTACGATACGGGCTTTCGTTGCGGTTACAGCCCCTGGACCTCCATCCCGGCGATCTCCGTAAGCATTCCCGAGACATGCGAAATCGCCGGCAACATTGTGGATACCAGCTTCGGTAACGGCATCATCACCTACGGCGGCAAAGGTTCCGGCAGCACCAACGTCGTGCCGCTCACCCGCATGTTCGTCCATCACAACCAGATCGATAACACCATGCTCGGCTGCAACGACTACGGCGGCCTCGAGCATTTCCAGGGCGGCCCCATCTATCTCTACAATAACATCGTCCGCAACTGTATCGGCAATCGCACCCTCGGCGGCGAGCTCGGCTACAGCCTCTACCTCGACGGCGGCTTCAAATGCTATTCCTTTAACAACATCCTCGCTGGCCTCGTGAAATCTGGCGAGCCCGACTATTACAACAACTGCGGCTATTTCATGGTCTTCGGCTTCATGGACCAGCTCTTCAATAACACCATCTACCATTTTAGTAACACCCTAGACGGCAGCTCCGGCAATCGCTCCAACATCCTCGGTAACCTGATGGTCGATGCCAAAACGTCCTTCATCGGCCAGAACCGCCAGGGTGATGTCTCCATGGTCGCCGGTGGCGACACCGGCGCGATGGGCCGCATGGGTATCCCCACCATGGCTTACGGCAGCAACGTCTTTTTCGGCAGCCCCAAGGACTTCGGTCGCGTCGCCGGCACCGGTACCCTCGGCGACCCCAAGGCGCCTGTCGTTCCCGGTAAGACCCTCGAGGAATTGCGCGAAAAGCTGCAGGCTGAAAAATGCCGCGTCGCCACCCTCGGCTGGCAAGTCCCCAAGGAGCCCCTCGTCGACCCGGCGAAGAAAGACTATCGCCTCACGCCCGATTCCGGCGCGACCGGGCGCGGCGTGAAATATTTCGTCCCCTGGGCCCTCGCCCGCACCGTCGGCGAATGGAACTTCTTCAAGAGCGCCACCACCCCCCAGGTCGTCCTCGGCGAAGGCTTTTACATGACCGACGAGTACCTTGGCCGCGACATGTATTACTTCCTCCCGCGCAATGACCTCACCGTCAATGCCTGCACCGCGCAGGATTACATCGCGGGTGCGATGGAGGATTGGATCGAAGGCGCCCTCGTGTTCGACGGCAAGACCCGCGTCGCCACGCTCACCCACGCCGAGATGACCAAGAATATGGAGTATCCCGGCGCCAAGAACGGTCCCATGGTCACCTACGACGGCTCCAAGCGCGAAACCCTCGACATGGCCGCCAACAACTTCCTCATAGAAACCGTCTTCAAGACCGCACCCGGCCAAACCAATGGAGTGCTAGCCGCCAAATCCGGCCCGACCGCCGGATACGAGCTGGCCGTCGGTGCTGACGGTGGATCTCGCCTTACTCTCCAGGCCGGTGGCGCCAAAGCCACGGCCGCCTCCGCCATCAAAGTCAACGACGGCAAATGGCACCATCTTCTCGCCGAAGTGAATCGCGCCGCCGGCAAAGCCACCTTCTACCTCGACGGTAAAGCGTCCGGCGAAGGCAAGCTTGCCCCCCTGGCCAACACGGCCCCGCTTTCCAACACCGCCGACTTCGTTGTTGGCAAAGGCCTCGCCGGCGCCGTCGACTTTCTGCGCGTCTGCCGGAGCACCCTGGCCGAATCCAAGACCAGCATCGAGGAACTCTATGCTTGGGAGGTCGCCGGCCCCTTTCTCCGCGACTTCACGGGCAAAGCCCCCGCCGACGGCAAACGCGACGCCGGCGCGATTGGGAGGTGAAAATCTGGAATCACGCATAGTTGCATGTTCCTTGAACCCCGAGGGGAGAGGTCCAAGCGCCGGTTTTCACTTCATCTCCATGACGCGCGCACTTCTCTTGCTGGCGCTGTTGCCATTGCGAATTCCGCTGTCATCGCCCGAACCCCGAATCCATGATTCCCATCCCATGAAAAACTTCCGCGGACCTGTCTCACTGATCTTTCTCAGTCTCGCCATGAGTCACGCCGCCGACACCCCGACCCCGCCCGACGCGGGCTTGCAAATCCCGGCCAATCCTGGGGTGGAGATGCCCGCCGGCGTCGAGTATCGGAAAGATGTCGCCTATCTACCGCCCGATCGCGCGGAAAAGCTGGATCTCTATCTGCCAAAAAATCGCCCGCCGGGAACGAAATCGCCGGCCGTTTTAATCATTCATGGCGGCGGATGGAAGGGCGGGAACAAGAGTGCGAAGCGGGAAATCGACACCGGCTCGACCCTCGCGCTCGCGGGTTACGTCTGTGCCAGCGTCGAGTACGACAAGACGGACGGAAACTGGCCGCGAAATCTGCTCGACTGCAAGAACGCCGTTCGCTTCCTGCGCAGTCATGCGGAGGAACTGGGCGTGGACAGCGAGCACGTGGGGGTCATCGGCGGCTCGGCCGGCGGACACCTGGCGCTGATGATCGCGTTCACGTCGAAAGTCGCCGAACTCGAACCACCAGCGCCTTATCCACAGGTTCCGGATCATGTCTCCGCCTGCGTGAACATGTATGGTCCGTCCAATCTCGTGACCCAGCTCAAGACCGACGAAGCCGCCATTCGCAGCGGGCAGGGAAAGTTGGAAATGTTTCCCACTGACGCAAAGGATCCGGTGGCGATGTGGCATCTCGCCTCGCCGATCCATCATATTCAGAAGGATAGCCCGCCCGTGCTCACGCTGCACGGCACCGAGGATAAGATCGTCAATCCCGATCAGGCGACGGCGCTCGACGCCCGGCTCACGGAACTGGGCGTCGAACATCAAACTCTCCTGCTACCAGGCACGGGGCACACCTTCACGCTGCACTCCGTAAAGGCGATGGATGTCGCCACGCTCACGGTCGCTTTCTTCGACCGGTACTTGAAACCCGCGGCAGGAAAGCAATGATGACGCCGACTCGAACCTCACCGACTATGAATCGCCCCCGCTTCCCACTTGCCCTTATCGCGCTCCTCGCCGCCGCACTCACCGCTTCGCCGACTGCGGCTGTCGCCGCCGATGCTGGCCTCGCCGCCGCCTTGCGGGCCAAGGGCGCGGAAGTCACCGAGGCGAGCGGGGAGATCGTCGGCGTGACGTTCAAGGATAACACCGGTCTCACGGCGGCGGACTACGCGCTCCTCCAGCAGATCCCGCATTTGAAAACCCTGGGCTGCGGCATCGGCCTCGATGACGCGGCGCTCAAGGCCCTCGCGGGATTGCCCGCTCTCGAGCTGCTCTCGACCAACGGCATGAAAGGATCGGATGAAGGCGTCGCAGCCCTGGCGTCCATCAAGACCCTGCAAAACATCGCGTTCTTTCATCCCGGAAAAGGATTCACCGGCATTGGTCTCGCCGCACTTGCCAGCCTTCCGAAGCTCGAACGGCTTACCGTCGCCGGCTCCAATGAATTCGGCGACGCCGGCATGGCGGCCGCCGCGAAGCTCACGCACCTCACGGAATTTCGCACGTGGCACAATGGCGTGACCCTCGAAGGCGTGAAGAAGTTGAGCGCCCTCGGGAACCTGCGCAGCATTAATCTCGGACAACGCCTGTCCTCCACTCCACCCGCCACGCTCACCGACGAAGCGCTCCCGGTCCTCGCCGGGATCAAGTCCCTCGAGGTGATCAGCATCTCCGAAACCCGGCTTTCGTTGCCGGCACTGCAAGCGTTTAAACAGTTGCCCAAGCTCAAGCGTCTGACGCTGGACGGCATCGATATCTCCGAGGCCGATGTGGCGGCGCTGCGCCAGCAATTGCCCCAGGTGGATGTCAAATGGAACGCGCCGACCGACGCCTTCAAGAAACGCATCCAGAGTCTCTTCCCTCCAGCCAAGCCGTGAGGCCATTGCTGCCCGGCGCCAGTGCCCACCGTGCCCGAACCTCGGGCATGGACGTATTAGGCGTCACTCGCCGCCCGCATCAAAGGCGATCGATTTCGCACTTCGCGGAGTGTTTCCGGAGGCAGTGCGGGGACGTGATTGCCTGAGTTCGCTCCGAATAGCCCGCGCACGTCCTCGGGGCGCAGTTGACACGACCGTTTGTCGAGCAGGGTCGCTTTATTCCGTTCCGCCTCCACGATGCGCGGGACGCGACCTCGGAGAAATCGAGAATTACCCGATTGGTCGTGGAAGACTCCGCCGAGGCCGCGGAGCGGTTCGCCCTTGAACTTGCCGAGGTGCTGTGAGACGGGAGCAGCGGAATGACGATCGCGGCGTCGTGACTGCTCCGGGCCGTCTCGCCGGCGGTCTCCCATGCGTTCGTGCTTGGCGGTGCCTGCGCGGGCGGTTATCATGAGTATCGTGCGTATTCCCTTCGCCGCCGTTCCCCAGTTGGCTCCCCTCCCATTCGTTCCGCGTCCCTGTCGACCTCGTGCCGTCAGGGGCGCCAGCAGGTTTTTGGTCGTCGCCTGCCTAACATCCGTCTTTCACGCGCAAGACGTCCCCGCGCCACCGAAACCGCGCCTGCCTATTGAGCCGACTTACTCCGACCTGAGCTACGGCCCGCATCCGCGCAACGTCATGGATGTATGGCTCGCCAAGTCCGATCAACCGACGCCGGTGCTGGTATCCATTCACGGCGGCGCCTTCCAGGCCGGCGACAAGACGGTCGGCCCGGGGCTGCTCAAGCTGTGTCTCGACGCCCGGATCTCGGTCGTGGCCATCACCTACCGTATGTCCCGCGACGCCATGGCTCCGGCGCAGTTCCTCGACGGGGCGCGGGCCGTCCAGTTCATCCGCCACAACGCGAAAGTGTGGAATATCGACCCCAGGCGAGTCGCGGCCTCGGGGGCCTCGGCGGGGGGCGGCATCTCGCTCTGGCTCGCCTTTCACGACGATCTGGCCGATCCGAAGAACGACGATCCCGTGCTGCGTGAATCCACCCGCCTTACCTGCGTCTCCGGCCTGGTCGTCCAGACCTCGTACGACCCGAGGTTCGTTAAAACTCTCATCCCCGAAAACGACACCTACAAGAGCCAGTTCTTCGGCCCCTTGTTCGGCGTGAACCCGAAAGATCTCGATCACCTGCCGCCGGAGAAGTACCGGCTCTTCGAGGAAGTGTCGCCCATCAATCACGTAACCCGGGACGACCCGCCGGTGCTGCTCATCTACGGCTCGGGTCTGGACGCGCCGGTCACAGATTTAAGCGTCGGCATCCATCATCCCCGCTTCGGCAAGGCGCTCAAAGACAAGTTGGATGCGCTCGGGGTACCCTGTGAACTGGTGCTGACCAACACCGGCAACGAATCGAAGGTGTTCGAATTCGTACGGAGGCAGTTTGGGATGAAGTAGGGCGCCCCAGGGTGAGAGCGGGAGTCTTATGAGCCGGAATATGGGATTCCTCAGGGCGTTGATCGTGGCTCTGGGCGCGGCCGTTCTGATACGGATGGGTGTAAACCGGTTTTGCGTGGCGGCGGGTGTCGCGGGTTTGCTGTGGGGGATTCCGTTCGTCGCCGGCAGGATCCGACAAAGACGGCACGAATTGCGGTATGGGCGCGAACTACCTGAGCCATTTCTTGCCGAGGTCCTTTCGGAAGGTGTCATGGTCGCGACCATTTCGGACCGCAAATGCGCCGACATGTTCTGGCGTGACTACCGCATCACCCCGGTCTCCGAGGAGGCGGCCACGCTCATTGCGGATGACAATCTTTGGATGGAGAGCAAATTTACCTTTCGTGATCCGATCACCAGGCATGTGTGCAGCGGCGTCCTTGTGGCGGCGTCCACCCCTTGCGTTCGCGATGGATGGATCAGCCTGCGGTTTCTCTATTTCAAATCTGATGAGAATATGCCTTCTTCCTCGACATTCCATGAAGGCGATACTGACCGCGGTCCTTGATGGCAACCGGGCTCGGGTGAGGCAACTGCTCAAGGCCAATCGCAGCCTCGCGGTGCAACGCGTGGAAAACGCAATGTTCTACGCCGCTGGCGTTCGTCATGCGTCGTTGGGAGGTGAGGCGAGCGTTCCGTGGACGCTTCACTTTTCCACGGTGAGTCGCATCACCCACACGCTGTTCGTCTCGGGCGATTCGTCGGGGATGGCGTTCCAGCCCAGGCCCACCCGGTCGTAGATGAGGAGCAGGTGTTTGTCATCGATCCGCAGGAGTTCCGTGTAGCTGCTGGTATAGCCATGCCGCCCTTCGCGCAGCATCTTGTCCACGCCGGTCCAGGCCTGGCGCGTATCGGGGTCGATGAGATCCGCCGGGCGCGCGGCGTTGTGCTGGGCGAGAATATCCACGGCTTGCCAGTCGGCGCCCGTTCCTCCCAAGTCGAACCACACGAACATTCCGGGCCGGCCGGTGGATAGCACGAGGGTTCCCCCGGGCATCACCTCGAGACGCGGATCGACGGAATTCGGCGCGATGCTCACGGGCTGGGACCAGGTCTTCCCGTCGTCCGCGCTAAACGTCTGGCCAAACGACGCGTAGGAATCGAGGCGAAACACGCACATCAGACGCCCGTCCGCCAACCGGCACATGGCGGATTCGCACGGGCCTTCGCGGCCCTCGAGCAGGCAGTCGGCCCCCGCAATCACGGCCCGGATGTGCCACGCGAAGCCGTCCGCCGACTCGGCGAGGACCAGGGAAAATCGCTTGTCGCCCTCAAAGTGTCCGTAGAGCGTGGTTAAATATTCGTGGTTGCGTCCGAGCACCGTGCTGCCATCGAAGACGAACCCGGCGGTGCCGAGGCCGCTGGTGTCCATCTTCGCAGGCTTGGGCCAACCGTCGACGGTCACCCCCGCCGCGCGCATGGTCAGCTTGCCCGTGGGCGAGATGATATTGCAGGGTGCGCCGATCGCTCCACCGGCCCGAGGCCGGAGGGAGTAGGGAATGACAAGGGCGCCGCCATCGGGCAGGAGGAGATGGCTCGAGCCGGAGTCGCCGATCACGCGCGGTTCGTCCCACGTGAGCCCGCCGTCCCGCGAGCGCGAGAGGTAGCCGAAGGATTCGGAGACCTGGATGTCCGCGCAGGGGTTGATGACGGCCCAGAGCGTGCCGTCGGGCTGGCGAATGAGCGAGGGAAACCAGCAGAACCAGCGGCTGCGCTTCACGAGCACCGGCTCGGAACAGGTGACGCGCAGGCCTTTTAGTTGCACGGTGGGCCGGTCGGTCCATTGGGCGGATTCCGCGGATGATGTCGCCCCGCCCAGGACAGCGCTCGCGCCGAAAAGGAGGACGATCTTGAGCCAGTGACGGCGGGTTTTGAGGGGCAGGTTCATGGAGTGGGGATGGTTCTGGAGGTAATATGGAACGTGCATGCCGGCCAGGCGCGTTCAAAGGCGCTTGCGCCCATCACTGGATTCTGTGTTCCGAGATTTGGATGTCGAGTGATTGCACGTTCCCGGGTGACTCTTTTCCATTCTCCACAAATTTCGCGTCGGCCACCGGTGTGATCGGGTAGCGCAACTCCCCGGTGGTATTACTGGCATCGTAAATGATGACCCTTTCCGCTTCCGACGGACGATCTACGCTATTCGCAGGAGCTTTCACATGGACTAAAGTCGCGACCCACTGCTCGAGACGCTCGCGGATCAGCTTTTGGTCAAAGACGGCGTTGTCTCGATGAACCATCTTGTACGTGAACGACCGAACAAATGGGACGCAGAGGGGGGCAACCGGACGGGCTCAGTCCACGAATGATCCGAACGAGTCTGGAGGAAATCTTACTTCCACCGCGCCGGCTTCGACGCTCTCTTTTCGTAGCGGATGTGCAGATTCTGATTCGCCGCCGAACCAGATTTGTTGTCGGGGTTCATCGTGAAGATGTGTTTGTCCCCGTTTTTTCCGGAATCGGAGACGGTCAGCACATTGTCGACCAGTGCCCAGTATTGCGGGTGATCCCGCCATGGTACCCTGGCGGTGCCGTCTTTATAGAACTCGATCCAGTAGGGCATGTTTTTGGAATAACGGAAAAATTCCCCTTCATACCAGGCCCAATGCGACCCTGCGAGGAGCTCGGTCAACGCGGACGAGCCGCCCAAGCCAAGGATGGCAGGACCCACCGGATTCTCCGGACGCGCCACACCGGCGGTGGCGAACAGTGCAACTAGCATGATCAGCGCGTGCCCGATGTGTGCGATTTTCATAGGTGGAGAGGGTGGAAGCGGTGCCTGCATAGGATGGCCCATCTTCTTCGTCAAGTTGTTCCATCTTGCACCGCCGGGTCTCTCATCCGCCGATTTCCATCCCGCCCTCGTCTGTCACTCAATATAGGTTCCTTCACAATTGAGTGGGTGCGTGTCGATGGCTGCAGCCAAGAGAGCAAGACTCAGAAGGCGTTTGCACTTTGATCTAAGACATTTGGAATTTGCCAGATTCTCTGAGCGGGCACCGTCCGCGACGCCGCGATTGAAACGCTGAGTTGTTCCGAGACAAACCGTGCCTCCCCCTCCATGAAACTTCGCCTCCTCCGCTTCGTCCACCCGGCCTGCATCGCGGTGCTGGCTTCCATTGTCGCCGCCCGCGCCGAGCGGAGTGAACTAGTGATCTCCGCCACGGATCTGGCGGCGGCGGAACTGCGCGCCGATACGCCCACTCCGGGCAAGTGGTGGCTCAAGCGGGATGCGCAGGCTTGGGGTGCTCCGAATGGGTTGATCCTCCTGACAGGCCAACCGACCCAGGAACCGCTCAAGACCGGATTTTGGGACGTGGTTCCGATGACGCGCTACGTGCCGTATCGCGTGCCGGAATTGGTCATCGATCCAAAGGCGACGGGCTGGTACCGCATCCATGTGGGGTTGTATGGCGACGAGATCGACGCGTGGAGTCCGCCGCTGCTGCAAGGCAAGCTCTCGGGCGAACCCTTCCCCGAATTCCTGCAAGCGCCGCGCGGCACTGCGGGGCGCACGGCCGAGACCTACTGGAAGGCGGCCGACCTGACGGGAAAGAAAATCCATATCCTGCAACCGCAGGCGCCCATGCCGCACGTCGGTGCCGGATACATGGGCGGCATCACGCATCTGCGCCTCACGCCGATGACCGAGCAGGAAGTCGCGGAGAGCAAGCAGGAGCGCGAGTTGCCCCCGGCCGATCACCGGCTATTCGCGATGCTCGACACGACCGATGAAATCTTCTGGTACGGCACCGCGGAAAACGAGGATGATATCCACGCCATCGTCTATCGGCATCGCGAGGCGGGATTTGGGCGCCTCTACTGGCGGTGCTACGGCACGTATCTCGACAATTCCCTCTCGGTGCCTGCGGCGGCTCCGCACTGGACCGAGGCGGACGACGAGGCGTGGATGAAGAAGCAAAACGTCCAGGCCGGATGGCTGAAGTATATTGATCTTTCGCGGAAGTTCGACCCGCTGGCCGTGGCCGTGGCCTACGGCCGCGAAGTGGGCTGCGACGTGCATGCGATGGTGCGGTTCACAAATTACAATCGCGCGCCCTATGCCAATTTCTGGCACGAGCACCCTGAGTTCTACGCCCAGATGCTCAGCTCGGAGAAGGATCCGAAGACGGGAAAATCCATCCCGCTTCTACCATACAAGCGAGTGCCATTTCCGCGCGTCATGAGCTTCGCGTATCCGGAGGTCCGCACCTATTATGTCTCGTTCTTCAAGCAGATCGCCTCGACCGGCACGAAGGGAATCATGATCGATCTCCTGCGGCATCCGCCGATCGCCGGTTACGAGCCAATTGTCACCGAGGCCTTTAAGAAGAATTACGGCAAGGAAATGGAGCCGCTGGATATCTATCGCGATCCGGAAGTGGTCGAACATCTCTCCGGCTATTTCCGGCTCTTCCTCGAGGAACTGCGCCAGGCCATCGGCAAGGACATTGAGATCTCCGTGCGCTGCTCTGGGCCGAACAACTTCGCTCTGCGCGGTAAGGAGTGGATCGATGCGGGGTTGATCAACACGATCGTGGATGGGCACTGGTACAGCGGCAACGGACCGCGCCCGACGATGGACGAGACGGTTGCCGCGGTCGGCACGCGCGGCAAGGCGATGGCCGCGGCGGAAATGGCGAACGTCGATCCGAAGCAGAACTGGCGGCCGATCAAGGGCGGCACCCTCTCGCCCGAAGCCATCGAAGCCCTGGCCAAGGCTTACAGCGGTCGCGGCGTCTCGGCCTTCGGCCTCTACGAATCGACGATCCACACCTGGAGCCCCGACGCCCGCCGGGCGATCCGGGCCGCGGGATGGAGCTTCGATCCGGGGAAGACGAAAATCACGGGTGCTCCTTGAGCCACTGTGCGATCGAAGTGGAGCAGATCGCGGCCCGTCCATTCTTGTCTTCCTCCTGCCAGCGGCGAAGGGCTTCGTCGTATCTCTCGGGGTAGGCGCCCCGCGTCTTGAAAGGGCGGAGCACGCTGCGCTGGAGGGCGTCCGTGGTGATGGCGATGTGGGCGCACACCCACTCCAGGTCCCAGGCCGGCGCGCCTTTTTTCCGCGCGAGGACCGACACGTGCGCGATCCCGGTGGCCTGGGCCTGCTTGCCGTTGTGAATCTCGACCCACGTTTGCTTGGTCGGCGGGCCGGCGATTTCCCAGAAATCGGTGGAGTAGACGTTGCGAGGTTCCTCGGCTCTCGCGATGACGGTGGAGAAGATCAGCGCCGCCATGAAAAAGAGCGACCGCACGAAAGTATTCATCGAAGGAGCGCGTTGTTGCAGATGACGCGGGTGCTCACGGGTGAGACGTTTTTGGGGTCTTGGGGCAATCGTTTCAGCCTAACTAAGGTGTTCAATCCGGGCAAGCCGGGCGCCACCTTGGACTTTCCCGATTCAGGATCACTTTGGTGCTGGGAGCGCTTCCTTTGGGACGAGCAATTCCGCGGCGCTCCGGGCGAGAAAACCAGGGACCGTCATGAGCAGCTTTGGGCCTCTGGCCTCGACGAATTTCCAACTCTGCCCGTCGGCCCCTGCCGGGACGGGAACCGCAAAATAGCGTCCATCGAGCGACGCGGTGGCGCCGCCGGTATCGTCGCCTCCGAATTCGCGCGGCGTCTCCGTTTCCACTTTGGCTTTGAAATCGAACACCACTTTCCCGTCCGCCGTTTCGATTCGTCCCTTGGGCTGCTGGGAGAAGCCACCGACGAGTTTCGTGCCGCGCGGCACGAAAAACCAGGCGTCATAGATCTGGCTGGATTTCATGCGCAGGCTCTGTTCCGGGGACGCCGCATAGACGACGCGCTGGCCGTCCGGCCAGGAGACCGTGGTGCCGGCGGCGCTGTCCAGCACCTCCAGGCGGTGCATCCCCACAAACGGGGAGTCCAGGTGGACCGGTTGCGGTTCCTTGTTCGCCGGGACGTCGAGCGTCGCGACCGGCACGTCCTCCGGGTTTTCTTTGGCAAAGAGGCGCAGCTTGATCGGGCCGCGATTTGGCCAGAGGACCGATCCCGTCAATGTAAAGTCGAAGCCTTTTGCTGACTTTTCCGCGAAGGTGTAGAAGGAATTGGAACCGGTCACCGTCAGGGCCGCTTCATTCGCTGCCACCGGGGTCTTGCTGTCGCCGGGGGCCGGGAGGGGAACGAGGTCGGACGAATACGGGATCGGGGTGAAGCTGATGAGTTTGTTGGCGGCGATGCCCTTCGCCATGAGATCACGCAACTCCGCGTCGTTCACTCCCGCCAGTTCGCCCGTGGGCGGGGTCCATTTCGCGAGCGTTTTGTCCCAGTTCGGCGCGTGGTTGATGATGGCGTAGCTCGACAGCATGTCGCGATCGGCCGTTCTCCACGCGAAATGCGCCAGGTTTTCGTAGGCGCGCTGGTGCTCGGCGCTGGCGGTGTTTTGGTAGGCGAGATAAAGCTCCATGCCGCGTGCGTGAATGACCAGGTCCATAATCCGGGCTTTCACCTCCGGCGAATCTGCTTTCTGGAGCGCGGCATCCAGTTTGCGGTACATCCGGCCGATCAAGTCCTCGGAGAGGAGCGGTTTGCCGGAAGCGAGCAGGCACGCTTCGTAATACTCGCGCATCTCCGGCGCCACGGAGCCAAAAGACCGTGTGTAGAAATCCCGCAGGATCGCCTCCAGGTTTGCGCTTTCTTTCGTGTCCCACAGCAGCCTCGAAATCAAGAAATGGCCCAGGCCATAGGGCGCCCAGGCTGGAGTCGTGCTGCCGCTCCAGATTCGCGCACCGAGTTCGTGATACCGTGTGATGTCTTTGACCAATGCGTCGATGTCCGCGGCATTTCCGGCGCCGGGTTTATCCCGGTAGTAGGTCCAGATATTGAAGGTAGGATGGGCGATCCCGACGTCCGCTTTCCGTTGCTTCCAGCCTTCCAGCAACTCGGCTGGCGTGAAACCCCCGCGAATCGCGTAGATGCTGACGGCCACGGAGACGTTCGGTTCCAGATCGATCGTAGGTGGCGCCGAATGGTAGCTATAGGCCAACATCCCTACTTTCTTCCCTGGAAATTTCGTCTGAAAGATTTTGGCGACGTAGTTGGCGACCGTCACCATCTGGTTCGAAGGGCTGCCGAGCGGGGAATCTTCGCGCCAGCCGCCTCCGTCCGTCGCCTCCACGGAGACCCCATCCGCGTCCGGATTTTTCTTCAGTTCCTTCTCCATCGTCTCCACAAAATATTCCGCCGCGATCTCGAGCGCGCCGGGCGCCGTGGGATCGAGCTTGGCCCGTGGTTTGCCATCCGTCCGGGCGGCGAAGACATCGGGATGTTGCTCCACAAACGCCTTCTTCGCTTTGGGAATCGACCCCCACGTGTGGCCACGAGGTACGAAAAACCCGGATATCATTCGATTGCGCTCCTGCCATTTTTCAAAGGCCGCTTCGGTGGCTTCCCCATTCCTGCCGCCCCCGAGGGCGAGGCGGCGCGTCTTGAAGTCGGGTGTCTGATAGGTGTCGAACGCGACGCGCAGCGAAGAAATCGAGGGCCAGATTTCCCAGTCCTTTCCCGGAAAGAATTGTCGAAAACCCACCCGGTAGAAAAAATCCCACACTGCATTGCGTTCCCCGCGTGCCGCGCGTCCCACGAGCCACAGGCCGCCGGCCTTCGTCTTGAGCACATAGTCGTCCCGGCCCAGATTGTCCGCTTGTCCAGCGGGCATCGGAGGCACCTGTCCCGGCCAGTCGAGCGCGGTGCCGATGGTGATCCCAGACGGCTCCTGCTTCGTGCTGATCTCGAATTGCGCGCCCGTAATGTTGCGCAGCCCAGCGGCCAGAATCGCCGCCGACGCCTTTGTCTCTTCCGTGGCGTTTGGTCCGATGACAATTGGCAGCAGAGCCTTTCCTGCTTCCGCGAGGGTGATGCTGCCCGCTTCCGCTGCGAGCACTGGCGATGCTGCCTGGCTGAGCAAAGCGACGCTCAGCGTAGTCACCGCGAGTCGAACGTTGTTGGATGTGATTCGTTGCCAGATCGTTTTCATAGGGGGTAACTAAGACTGCGCGTCGCGGCGCCGGGTCGGGTGGCGAGTTCTGATGGTGCTCAAACGCCGCTCCGGAGAGGAAGTTTTGTATTGGTCTGCTGCTTGTGTGTCATAATTGGCTCTCCGCACACGACGTCGAAAAAGCGGCGTCTGAGCCATGGTCGGCAGCGTGGCGACGGTCGTGCGACTTGCCTCAATCGCGTTTGATTCCTTGGGCCAAAGTATGCATTCTTCAGGTTGGCTCTCGAAACCTTTCCTGTGGCCCCTATGACCTTTCTTACACCGATGGCGAGCTTCTTCAACCTGGCAAGTCCCGACCTGATCATCATCTTCGTTCTGCTTCTCATGCTTGCGGCGCCGGTCATCGTCGTGGTTCTGGTCGTCAAAACGAGTCGCCGGAAATCCGGACCTCCGCCGGTGCCGTCGACTTCCCAGCGCCTCCAACAACTTGAACAACTCAAACAGCACAAGATCGTCTCCGACGCGGAATATGAGGAACAGAGGCGCCGAATCATATCCGGCATTTGAGGGCACTCGATGCACCTTATCGGTAAAGTTGCGATCTACGCAGGCGCCATTGCGTTGCTCGCCGCCTGTTTCTGCAATGCCTTGCTTGCTGACGATGCCTGGCGCCGGTTTCCTTTTCTGATCTGGCTCGCGGGTGGCGGCGTCGCGGCGATCGTCCTGGGCGGTTTATTTGTCTAGATCGCCGGTCGAGAGATTGGAAATTCGTGGCGGGAGCGCGCATCCTCGGTAAAGAGTCCTCTCGTTCCATGGAAAACGTCGCTCCCGCCGAAAAGCTGCCGCTGGTCGTCATCGTGGGCGCCGGCTTCGGTGGCCTGGCCGCGGCGCGCGCGCTGGGGAAGGCGCCCGTGCGGGTGCTGTTGATCGACAAGTCGAATCATCACCTCTTCCAACCGCTCCTCTACCAGGTCGCCACGTCCACACTGGGACCGGCCGAAATCGGCACTCCAGTCCGGCAGATCCTGTCCCGACAAAAGAACACGATCGTCGCTTTCGCGGGGGTCACCGGCGTGGACTGTGCAAAGAGACAGGTGCTGGTGGACTACCTGGATCGCCGGTCCGCGCCGGTGGACTACGATTACCTGGTTCTGGCGACGGGTGCTTCGCACAATTATTTCGGCCACGAGGAATTCGCGAAATTTGCGCCCGGTCTGAAAAGTCTGAACAACGCAACGGCCATCCGCGACCGCATCCTGCGCGCATTCGAACTCGCGGAAATCGAGGACGATCCCAAGCAGCACCGGGATCTTCTCACCTTCGTGCTCGTGGGCGCCGGACCGACAGGGGTGGAACTCGCTGGGGCCATCGCCGAATTGCGGCGTTTCACGTTTGCCTCGGACTTTCGCAGAGTCGATCCCGCCAGCGCCCGGATCATCCTGGTGCAGGGCGGTCCGAGGATTCTCCCAACCTTCCACGCCAGCCTTGCCGAAGCAGCGCACCGCCGGCTCGAAGATCTTGGTGTCGAGATTCGCACCGGCTCCCGTGTCACTCACGTGGACGGGTCGGGCGTGGTGGTGAACGACGAACGCATCTCCAGCCGCACGGTCATCTGGACGGCGGGTGTCACGCCCTCACCGGCAGGGAAGTGGCTCGGCGTGCCCACGGACAAATCCGGTCGCGTGATCGTCCAGCGGGATTGCAGCGTGACCGGCCATCCGGAGGTTTTCGTCATCGGCGATACCGCCTTCCTCGAACAAGGGATCAAGCCGCTTCCGGGATTGGCGCAAGTCGCGAGGCAGCAGGGACAATACGTGGGGTCAGTGATCGCCGCGCGGGCCAGACAGGAAATTGCGCCGCCACCATTCCGCTATTTCGACAAGGGCAGCATGGCCGTGGTGGGGCGCAATTTCGCGGTGCTGGAGATCGGCAATTTCCGGCTCGCGGGTTTCCTCGCCTGGATTGCCTGGGGCACGGTGCATCTCCTTTTCCTGGCGGCCCCTGGCAACCGCGTCCGAGTCATCGTCCAGTGGATCTGGGCGTATTTCACCAAACAGCGCGGTTCCCGGCTCATTCTGGGCCCCGGCGGGGAGACGCCCCTCCTCGATCCTGACTAAAGATTGAGTGCCGGGGGGGCAGAGCCTTAAGTCGATGCCCGGAGGAAAGGATTACTTTCGCGGTTGTCCCGTCTGATCCATCGTTGGTGAAACATGCTGCATGACGCGCCCATCCAGAAAGTGAACGGGGACTCGCCGAGGCGTTGGATGGCGGACGACTATTTCGATCTCATCCATTTTCAGTGCTGCCGTCCTTACTGTGCCTCCTCTCAATATGAATCCACCTCAGCCTGATCTATCGCTCACCGGGGGAGCGGCCTTGGATTTTTGGTGGGCGGTGCCTGGCGCGCTCGCCGGCATGCCCATGCCGCTCATTCACCCGGAACGTCGCACGTGATTCGCCGGCTGAAGATTCTCTTCGTGTGCGCCATGAACAAGCAGCGCAGCGTGACCGCCGAGCGGCTCTACCGCAATGATGCCCGCGTGGAAGTGCGCTCCGCCGGAGTGCGTTCCGGCGCGAGCCGGCGGGTCAGCGAAGCGGATCTGCGTTGGGCGGATGTGGTTTTTGCGATGGAACGTGAGCACCAGCAATGGATCGCGATGCGCTTCGAGGGGCTCGCGCTCCCGCGCATCGATGTCCTGGACATCCCGGATGAATTCGAATTGATGGATCCGGCGCTCATTGAGACTCTGCGGCTGATGTTGGACCCGGAAATCGAACACCTTCTTACGGTTGCCTAAACCTATGCATGTCACCGACCTTGCGCTCAATAAGTCGATGGGGATCCAACTCGTCCCTTCGGACGCAGCTCACATCCTCGAACTTCCAGAGTCGTCATTGCTCCTCAATCATGTCGGGACCATTCACGCGAGCGTGCAGTTCGCGCTGGCGGAGGCGGGAAGCGGGGAGTTTCTGTTGCGTCACCTTGGCGAGGGAGAGGTTTTCGCCGTCCTGCGCACTGCGGACGTCAAGTTTCGCAAGCCAGCACATGGGGCTTTGCGAGCCACGGCACGGTTTGCGAGTGGAACTGCGGAAGGCGTCTCCACCGAGTTGAGCCAGCGGGGGCGCGCCGTGGTTTCGGTCCATGTCGAGATTGCCGACGCCTCGGGAGTCGTGACGATGACGGGGCAGTACGATTGGTTTTTGCAGCGACAGAAAAATGGAACCTGATCCTATCCGAGGCTCGCTGCGCACTCGGCGCTGGCGGCGTGTGGGGGCCTGGCTGCTGGCTGCCTACGCCCTCGCCGTTTTGGTGATAGTCGTGGGCCAGGACCGCCTGGCATTCCCCGAATGGACGTTTCGTAAGCCATGGATCGGCTTTCCTGCGAACGCCAACGTCGAAGAGTTCGCTGTCCAGGCTGGTGACGGCAATTCCATCGGTGCTTGGTGGTTGCCGCCGCGCGGATGGACCCCGGCGAATGGCGCGCTGATCTACGCGCACGGCAACGGGGAGAACATATCCACCAACGGGAAGGTCCTTGTGCAATGGCGCGATGAATTGCAGACCGGCGTTCTCGGTTTTGATTATCCCGGCTATGGCCATAGCACGGGAACTCCCGACGAGCAGAGCTGCTACGCCTCGGCGCAGGCGGTCTTTGACTGGCTCGTCCGGGAGAAGAAGGTGCTACCGGGGGATATTGTGGTCGCCGGCCAATCGATGGGCGGCGCCATGGCGACGGAACTTGCCAGCCGGCAGCGATGCCGGATGCTCGTCACGTCGAGCGCCTTCACATCGTTTCCCGATGTGGCGCAGGCTCAGTAATTTTGGCTGCCGGCTCGATATCTTGTTCACCTCCGGTTCGATAATCTTGGCAAAATGGAGAAGATGGAGACACCGGCCTTTATTGCCCATGGCACCGCCGATCACACGGTCCCTTTCGCGCACGGCCAACGGCTTTACGAAGCCTCGTCCAAAGCCCCGAAACGATTCTACCCGATGCCGGGGCATGGACATTCACCACCGATAAGCGAGGAGTTCTACGAAGCGGTGCGGCAGTTCTTGAAGGAGACGGCGCACGGCCACTAAATTTCTGAAAGACCTTCATTCCAAACGATCAGATGCCTGCCATGGACGAAGCCGCGATTACCCGGTACATCATTGACACCTTTGCCGATATCCAGATTGCCAGCGCGGATGGCAATTCCTTCTTTTACTATGGCCCGGAGGAAAAAATTCCGGAGCGCACATTTCCCTTCGCGACGCTCGTCACGAAAGATGACTACGACACCGTTTCCAATCTAAGCCGCCCATCTGTTTACCGCCTGAACATCGGCCTCAAGAAGGACACCTACGTCTCGTTGCTCGGTGCGCCTCCCGGGCCTTCCGGGGTGGTCGAGACCGATCACGATTTCACAGCCTTGGATCAATTGATGCCGCATCCCATCTACGGACACCTGTGTTGGGTCTGCGTCCTGAATCCAGGCGCGGCAACGCTTCCGACGGTGCAAGCGTTGCTCGCCGAGGCCTATGATCAAGCGGTCCGCAAGCAGAGCAAACGGGCAGGCGCCGACGAGGCGTGATTCGGCTTCCGGCGGGAAGCCGTGCGAGGTGGATCTACGCCTGGTCGATCGTTTGGGCTGGGTGCGAACGCGCCGGCAGGAGGCGCAGCGCGGCCCAAGTCTGAACACGACGCGAAATAAAATCGAGCAGGAGCGCGATGATGATGCCGGCGCACGCACCACCCAAACCGCCGTAGAACAGAACCAGCCAATCCTGACCGTAGGCTTCAAAGAAGTTCTTCGCCAGCCAGGCGCAGACAGCGCCCGCCGGAACGCCGGCGAGGATTCCGCACTGGATGAGGAACGCCCGAATCCCCGTGGCGGCGCGACCACTGCGCAGTCCCACGAACACCGAGGACGAGACGACCCCGATGCCGAGAAGGACCGCCGCCACAACTGACGCCACCAAGCCGATCGCAATACCCACGCCGATGAGCACCAGCGCGACGACGAAGAAGACCAAAACGAAAAGTCCCATGGGGATAGTTTGGCGAGATTAGCGGGCGTGACAATAGCGTTGTTCCTTCGCCGCCCTCCTCCCGCACCTGAGTCTTGTGCGTGGATTCATCGAGAATATCCGGCAGGCAACGGATTGTATCTGAGTTGCACGAACTCCATGCCGCTGAATCAGAGCGCGATCGGAGCTAAATTGGTCGGTTCCCTGAACCATGCCGGAGGCCATGCCATTGACTGCGTAAAAGCGCAAGTCGCCCCGATTAATGGCGGCTTCGCAATTGAGTTGAGGGTCAGCACTTTTCACCCACGAGAGCTTCCGGGCGTCCGACAGGCTGGCACACCCGCACGTCAGAAGGAGAACACAGCCCACCATGACTAATGCGAAGGCGCGAATATGATGGTTCACTTGTGAAAGCCCTAACAAGTCAGGCTTCTCCGTGAGAGTCAACTCAATAGCTCTTTTCACCCGACAAAGTCAGAATAGACCGGAGATAATATTGATGCTCAAAGCGAGGACAGCCGTGTTGAACGCGAACGCAACCATGCCATGCAGCAACGCCCAATGGCGGATCTTCCGCGAGTTGATCTGCACATCGGAAACCTGCGACGTCATGCCGATGATGAAAGAGAAATATGCGAAGTCCATGTAGTCCGGCTCGATGTCGCCGTCGGGAAAGACCAGGCCGCGCGCGATGTGCGTCGTGTGAGCATCCTGATGTTCGTGGTAGAAAAGATGCGCGTAGTGCAGCGCAAAAACGGTGTGCAACACGAGCCAGGAGAGGATGACCGTGGCGAGCGCGAGCGCGATGTGCGAAGCGAGTCGCCATCCTTGCAGCCCCTTGGCCATGCCGAGCAGATACGCCACCGAGGCCAGGCTCGCGCAGGCGGCCACGACGACGAAAAGGAAAATCAGTTTCCGGCTCGACGGTTGCAGCGTCGACAATCTCACGACGACCCGCGGCTGCGCCGTGACGATCCGCGTCCACGTCAGCCCCAGGACACATACTGAATACGCGTCCCAGGTGGCGATGAGTTGCGTGCGCCACAGGAAGTGGCCTTTCAAGGCCAGAAAGGACACTGCGGCGAAGGCGAGAGAAATGGCCAGCCGATGGTGTGCTTCCAGATGGCTGAGCCAGTGGGTGATTTTGCGATTGAACATGTTCAAATGACTTCAGTCGATGGTGGGCCGCGTAGCGCGGGATTTGAAGTGCGTTTCTGTGATGAGAGGAAGCATGGGCTCGGGAGATGCGATGGAGAAGAGGAATGCCAGATCATGCATTTATGACTTCCGTGTCAGACGTGGTCCCGAGTGGATATTGGTCAAATCTTGGCTCGTCTCTTGTCGCCCCGTGCCGATAAGAAAGCGTGCCGATGAAACCCTCGACCGCAAAGCAGCGCGAATGTTCCCGGAGTCCTTCAAGGGTGGGGGACCGGGCGGGCGCATCCGCGAGCGTTCCCCGCTGTTTGGCGATGGCTGCGGTCCTCACGTTCGGCTCTGCTGCGTACGCGGCCGACCGTTCGCCATTCGACCTGCTCCGCCCCGCCCTGGCAGACCTCGGGACACGCGAGACGATGACGGGCGATTGGGGCGGCTTGCGACCAGCGCTCGCCGCGCGTGGCGTGACCTTCACCGCGAACTATGCCGGCGAGGTGCTGGGGAACGTGCACGGCGGAATCCGCAGGGGCGCGATTTACGACGCCTTGCTGAACTTGGCGGGGGACGTGGAGGGTGTGAAGTCAATCGGCTGGAACGGCGCGAATTTGCACGTGGCGGCTTGTTATCCACACGGGGCGAGCCTCTCGGCGCGCGATACCGGAGATCTCGGCACGGTCAGCAATCTCGACGCCTACGATTCGTTGCGGCTTTACGAGGCCTGGCTGGAGCAGAGTATTCTCTCGGACCGCTTCTCCCTGCGTGTTGGATTCCTGGCCGCCGATGCGGAGTTCGGGGTGATGGACCTGGCCGCTCCGTTCATCCACTCCAATTTCGGTGCCGTAGCGGTCATGGCGGACAATTTTCCCATGGCCACTTACCCGTACAGCAGCCTGGGGGTGCGCCTGCGACTTCAGCCCGCCCCGGGTTGGAGCCTGCTGTTCGGTATCTACGACGGCAACCCCGCCCCCGGTGTCCTCCCCGATCCGAGCCCCGGCGCGGTGCCGTCCAATGAGTTCAACCACTGGGGCACACACTTCGCCCTGCGCCGGGACGAGGGCGCGATGCTCTTCGCCGAGATCGGGTGGCGCCTGAATCCGCCGCCCAAGGATGACAAGGACCAGGACGCCAAATCCGGGCCGCGCCCGCTCGCGGGCAGCTACAAGATCGGCGGCGTCTATCACACCGATGAGTTCTCGGATATCGGCGATGTGGTGGCAGGCCGCGAGACACCGCGCGGAGTGCGAGGCGATTCCGCGCTCTACCTCTCTGGCGAACAGGAGTTCTGGCGCAAGCCGGGCACCAAGCGCGACGGCCTTGCCGCCTTTGCCCGCGCGGCTTTCGCGCCGGGCGACCGCAATCTTTTTCAGCACAACATCGAGGCGGGACTCGTCTATGCCGGGTTGTGTCAGTGCGATGCCCATGACCATCTCGCGCTCGGGGCTTCGTGGCTGGATATCAGCCAGGATGTCGCTTCCGCCCAGCGCCGCGCCCGCCTTCCCGTCCAGGATTACGAAGCCGTGGTCGAACTCACCTACGAATACCAGGTGACCCCCTGGTGCGTCCTCCAGCCCGATGTGCAGTGGGTCATCCATCCCGGCGGGAGCAGCGCGCTTGCCGACGCGCTCGTCCTCGGCTGGCGTGTGACGGTGACTTTTTAGGGAAGTAATCAGTGGCCCGTGGCCGGCACGCCACGTGACGAGCGTACGACGACGGGTGACTGGCGGACTGATTGCAAATCAGCTGCTTTCATGACCGTCGGGTTGAAAGAATCCGAACGCATCGCGACTCTGGCTCCGATTGTTCGATAGATGATCCGCGCACTCACTCGGCGGCGGCTGCGTGCATCCGCGATCCCAACTCGTTGAAAGATCCGTCACGTAAAGAGAGCGATATTAGATCTTGCAGAAATAGTAGTTGATTACCGTTCTTCTTATCGACTTCCAGGAGGGGCTTGGCGAAGTCTGTGTTTCCCGTCGAAAGTCCCTTTAATAGAGCCTCACGCTGTCGCCGAGAGTCACCACGCAATTCAAAATATTTGGCGGCGTCAAAGTAAACGTCAAGATTGTATAACCCTGGCATCGCTTTGAAACGCAACAAATCACAATACAGCGCCAACAACGAGAGGTTCACACGTTCATCGGCAACTCGCCGTGCCGCGAATGACCGTATATACACGACTGCCTTACGCTCGAGGAACCCGCTGAGGACTTGATCGTCTGAATTCTCAATAGATCCGCGTAACGCAAGATATTGACGTTCCGAAACATTCGAGGAGTCTACAAAATAGAGCGAAAGGAACTCTAAGAGTGTTCTATCCTTCACGCTTTTGACGACTGCGTTTTCATAACTCTTAGGCTCGTGCGGCAACATTAGGAGAGCTGCGCACTCCTTGTAATTCGCGCACAGCCACAACGTAAGCGAAATGTCAGCAAGCGAGTCTTCAATATATATGTCCCCCTCAACATCCCTAATTAAGGATCGGGGATTACGTAAGAAGAATGTCGCTACTTTCCTGGCGACCTCGATCTTTCCTGCTCTTACTGCTCCGTTCAAAACACTCTCGGCCACTGTCAACCAAACCGTGGCTTTACCATTTGACGCATTGTAAACGTCAATCTCTGGATTCCCCCCATTTTCGAAATGTTCAAGAAGGACTTTTGATGCACCGGACCGCAGTTTCTCCCGCTCGACGGAGCTTTCGGGTAAAACGCCATTGGCATGTAACGCGATAAGAGCTTTGATAAAAGCAGCATCTTTGGAATCTTCCGCAATTGGGGTGTGCCGTTCAATGGATGTAGTGTGTTAGTCACTTAGGGGGAAAACCGTGTTTATCGAAGTAAGTCCAAAGGGAAGCCCAGCGGGAAGTGGAAAGCAAAAGGGCGCGCAAAGTGAGCACCGTATGGGCGCCGGAACG
>JBBRPL010000049.1:0-53300 GCA_038228205.1 Chthoniobacterales bacterium | reverse complement strand
CCGGCGATGTGACGACCAGTCAATCTTCCGGCGAGTCGATTATCTCGGGAACGGGCCTCAGCTTCGGCGCCGCGCTCACGTCCAGGAACTATACAGTCGCAGACGGCACATCGAGCGCTGATACGGACCTGCTGATTTCCGCCCCGATCACTAGCGTTACGGGCGTTCCGAGCGCGTATTTGCAAAAGCGAGGCGCCGGCACCTTGGAGTTGACTGGTAATAATTCCGGCCTTGCCGGTATTCAAATCGGCAGCCAGGCAGCCAGTCCTTTGATTGGCGGACGGGTCCTCGTAAATAACAATAATGCAATCGGCAGCGGTCAATTGCGGGCGAATGTCGGCACCTTGGAAGCCTCGACGAGTCTCACGTCGACTACTGGCGGCGCGTTTGCCAACAGCATTTCCGTTGGCGGGCGCACCACGGGCTTCTTCACGTTTGCTGGTTCCGACATGGAATTTACAGGCGGTCTAAGTTTCTTCGCCGCCGCCAGCACGAGTGGTCAGATAAAATTCACCGTCGATAACACAACGACCATTTCCGGAACTGGAGCGGTCACCGGCATCGGTGGAAGCGGAGGCTCGGCTGGAACGACGACCGGCGTCACCATAGGCGGCTCGGGCACGCTCCACTTGGATGGCAATAACTCCGCGATTCTCGAAACGATTACCACCAGCGACTCGCTAAAACTGAAAATTGGCGTGAGCGGCGTGCTCAATGGAGTGACGGTGACCGGGAGCAGTTCGCTCGGCGGCACGGGCCACGTCGGTGCGCTCACGGTGGCCAGCGGTGGCACGGTCTCGCCGGGCGATAGCGCTGGCACCCTGACGGCCGCCAGCGCAACTTTCCAAACAGGTGGTATCTATAAGCTCGAGCTGAAGGCGGACGGCTCCAATGGCTTGTCGGCGGCGGGCACGGATTACGATCAATTGGCAGTGACTGGCGCGCTTACCTTGACCGGTCTCGGCTCAGGAAACCACTTCACCTTTCAGCTACAAACGCTGGATGGCTCGAACGCGAATGGCAATCTGGTATCGTGGGACAGCCTTTCGAACCACACCTGGTTCGGAATCGTGGCGACAGGGAGCACCATCGGGGATATTACGGATATGTTCAGCGTGGACACCACCGGTTTTCTCAACGGTGTCGCGCCCGGTTCGTTCAACGTGGTCGCCGATGGCGCCAATCTGGATCTTGTGTACACCGCGCCGGAGCCTTCGTCCATCCTTTCGCTGGCCTTCGGCACGGTGGGATTGCTTACCTTCCGCCGCTTCCGGCGTCTATGCGGATCGTCGGTGTGATCTCACGAAAACCGCTTCGTGCCGGATTTTCTTGCTAACCGTAGCGCGCTGGCCGGTCGTGGCGGACTTTCCCGCCCAAGTCGAGGTGCACGGCTCCCCCGCCTGTGGTTCCTCGCCCGTCTCGGCGGTGGGTTGAATCCTAACCTTTCAGATTTCCCGACCGGCCCCGGCTCCCCCACGGCTGTTGCACCACCGCACGATCGATACACCCATGCCCCTCGACCCGTCCCAAATCCCTAACACCCCCATCCGAGGCTTCCGTGATTGGACGCGGGAGTTACTCGCCCTGCTGTTTCCCAGTGTCGTGACCGGATCGCCGATCGATCGGCGCCAGCCGGCGAAGCGGCAGGGCAAGACCAGCCGGGTGCCGATCAAGGCGCCCCCGTCGGTCTTCCTCCATATCGTAGTCCGCTACGTGTCGACGTTGATGATTGTCATCGCTCTCGGTTATGCGACCGCCGCGACGTTTACGCTGACGGGGACCGATTACGTCCAGACGTTCGATAGTGTGGGCTCAGGGCTGCCCGCCAGTTGGAATGTGTACTCAGGGTCGACCAATACGGGGCTCGGGACCCCTACGGCCTTCACCACCGCGACCACCAATTGGGCAAACGGAACCGGCCGGTTTGCCAACTACGCCTCGGCGGACAGCGGGGCGACGGTGGCCAACCAGGCTTCCGACACCGACCGGGTGATCGGACTGCAGCAGTCGAGTTCATTTGGCGATCCCGGCAACGGGGTTGGCGCCGGAATCGCGTTCAATTTCGACGCGAGTTCCGCCACCTTTTCCGGAAGTGGAACGGCCCTCTCGCTAAAGCTGCAGATGCTCAACGTGCAGGGCCGGTCGACCCCCTACAGCATTCAGTTTGGGACCGGCCCGACGCCGACTTTTATGACCTTCACGAACGGGACCTATACCGATCCGGGAACTTTTGGCTCCACGACGTTTAATTTCACCGGAGACGATCTTGCCTCCCTCAGTGGCTTATCGAATGTCTGGATCCGGATCGTCGCGGGGACTTCCACCGGCAGTGGCAGCCGCGACGCCGTGGGGCTCGATGACTTCACCCTTCACTACGCGGCTGTGGTGGCGCCTCCAGTCACGGGTTATTTCTGGACGGGGGACGGCACGTCGCTCGGCGGGAACGGGATATGGGATCAAAATTCGACGCCGAGATGGTCGGATTCCGCAACCACCATCGTCGCCCATAATTGGAACACGACGACTTTGACGGCAAACTTTGGTGGCTCGGCGCCGACCAGTTCCGTGACGGTAAGCGGCGAGGTGGAGGCAGGGGCCGGCCTGGCCTTTACGGCCGATGGCTACACGTTTTCCGGGGGCACGATCAACCTGGTGGGAGCGACGATCGCCGACAACGTCGTTTCCGTGAGCGCGGGATCGGCGGCCATCGCCTCCCCGCTCAAGGGCACGGCCGGCCTGACCAAGAGTGGAACCGGCAAGCTCCTCCTCACGGGCGATAATTCGGCGTTGAGCGGAGGCATTACGTTGAGCAAGGGCACTCTGGCCGTGGGTTCGTCCACGGCGCTCGGCGCCACCGGCGCGAATACGCTGAGCCTGAATGGCGGGACCTTTACGTCCAGCAATACGACCCCGTACACGTTTTCGAATTCGGTCTCGATTGGCGGGGATGTGATCCTCGGCGAAAGTTCGACAGGCAACCTGGAGTTCAGCGGCCCGATCGATTTCGCGGCGGGGACTCACGAACTGAACGTCGGCACGGGGGTCTCGGTGAAGATCAGTGGGACGACGGCCAACGGGGGCATTTCCAAAGCGGGCGCCGGCGGGCTCGAATTCTCAGTCTCGAACTCCCTGACCACGCTGGGCATGACCGCGGGCACGGCCGTGATCGACGCCGGCACGACGCTGACCCTCACGGTCGCCCAATTGAACTCCCTGGGCGGGGCGCTGACGATCAATGGCACGCTGAAAAGCACGGCAACGGGAGCATGGGGAACGCCGGTGGGAACGGTCGCCGTGGGCGCGAATGCCACGGTGCTCCAGCAGGGTCCCAACTCGCCCACCAATTTCGTGTTCGCCCCCGGGAAGACGACATGGGCCACGGGCAGCACGCTCATCCTCCGGGACTACGCCACGAATTTTTCCGTGGCGAATCGGATCTACAATATGAACCTGATCTTCGACAGTTCAGGGGCCGCCGTGGACATCCTCCCGATCTCGGGAAACAGCCCGTGGCAAGTCACGGGCGATTTCACGATCGGCGACAATACGCACTTCCAATACGGGACCTACACCGGGGTGTCGAGCTTCACGGGGAATATCACCGTCAACGGAGTGCTCGGCTACAACGGCGGGGCGCGCGCCTTCACGGTCGGCTCTACTAAGACGCTCGGCATCGGGGTCAATGGCGCCGTAAATATGCAGGCCAGCCAGACCCTGACGATCAATGGCACGGCCACGATCAATGGCGACGTGGGCGGAGGAGGTTTCGTGGCGATCAACGGTGGCGGCAGCGCGACATTGACGAGCACCGGCGTCATCGACGCGGCCAACGGGACCACCGTGGGCGGGTCCTTGACGGGGCGCCTCACCGGCTCCGGGATCGTGACGGCGCTGACCGTCGCGAGCGGCGGCACGATCGACCCAGGCGATGCGGGGACCGGGCCCGGAACCCTGCATGCCGATCAGTCCGCTGCGTTCCTCGGCGGCGGTTTCTACAAGCTCGAGTTGAAGACCGATGGCTCAGGCACGGCTGGAGTCGGCTGGGACCAACTGGCTAGCAACGGCATCCTGGACCTGAGTTCGCTGACCTCGGCGAACCCGTTCACGTTCCAGTTGCAGACCCTCACGGGTGCGAATGCGAATGGGCCGCTGTCCTCATGGGACCCAGATTCCAACCATACCTGGCTCAGCATCGTCAGTTCGGCGAGCCCCATTGTCGGGACCGTCACCTCGGACCTGTTCGACGTGGATTTCGTCACCGGCTTTGGCAGCAGCGTGGCGGGCAGTTTCAGCGTGGTGGCTGACGCGAATGGGACCGATCTCGATCTGCTCTACCTGGCGACGGCCGCGCCCGAGCCTTCGTCGGCTCTCTCGCTGGCCTGCGGTTCGGCCATGCTGGCGGGGTTCCGCCGGCGGCGCCGGGCGTAGGCCTTCCACTGGGAATAGGCGGGGAAAATCTCCCTCTCCCTCTTCATCTTCATCTCCCTCTGCTCGGGATGAAGATTAAGATGAAGAGGGCGAGGGCGAAGCCCCACCTCGCCCGCCGCTTGACCGAACGCCGCTCAATGCTACGCTCCGCGCCAATTCCACCAGGAATGGCTCCGGTAGTTGCTAACGATAGCATCCCGGGGCGATAGTCATTTTAGTCCCCCACTCTCCTCCATGAGCGAATCCGCAGTTGCATCGTCGTCGGGTCAAGTCCCGCGTGTCTCCACCGTCCCCGAGGCCATCATCCGCATCGCCGGCAATTCCCAGGATGGCATCCAGGCCATCGGTGGGTTCCTGGCCCGGCTGGCTGGCCGCAGCGAACAGGAAGTCATGACTTTCATGACCATCCCGTCCACCATCTCCGGTGGCCCCTCCATCTTCCAGGTCCGCATCGGCTCCGGGGAAGTGCTGAGCGCCGGCGATGAGGCCGATGTGCTGCTCTGCTTTTACGACCACAGCTACGCCAATCACATCAGCTCGCTGAAGCGCGGCGGCATCGTGCTCTACGACTCCGATCACGTGAAACCGGACGAGGAGATGCTCTCTTCGTATCACCATGTCGGCGTGCCCATTTCGTCGCTCACCGTCGAGGCCATCGGCGGGACCGGGCGCGACAAGGGAAAGAACATCTACTCGCTCGGATTGCTGGCCCGGATGTTCGACCTGAACGTGCCCAAGCTCACGAAGCTCATCGAGGAACGCTTCGGCGGCAAAGACCGCACCATCGTGGAAAACGCGCTCGCGTGCTTTAATTCGGGCTACGGCCACCAGGTGCAGGGGTTGTGGGAAACCTTTCAGTTCCAGCACGCGGAGCATTCCGGCGAAGCGCAGGTCGTGATGAGCGGCAACGAAGCGCTGGCCTACGGGCTCCTCGCCGCCGGGGTCCGGTTCGGCGCCGGATATCCGATCACCCCGTGGAGCGATATCATGGAACTCCTGCGGCGCGAGCTGCCGAAATATGGTGGCACGTTTGTCCAGACCGAGGATGAAATCGCGGCTATCTCGATGGCGATCGGCGCCGGCTACGCGGGACGCGTGGCGGTCACCGGTTCCAGCGGCCCGGGCATTTCGCTCAAGACGGAGGCCCTCGGCTGGGCGTCCATGGCGGAAATGCCCGTCGTCATCATCGACGTGCAGCGCGGCGGCCCATCCACCGGGATGCCGACGAACGTCGAGCAAAGCGACTTGAACATCGCGTGCTTCGGCGGCCATGGCGACAGCCCGCGCGTGGTCCTGGCTCCGTCAAGCGTGGAGGACTGCTTTTACACCGCCATCGAGGCCGTGAACATCGCGCGCAAGTACTCGACGCCCGTCATCATGCTCACCGACCAGGGCATCGCTTCGCGCATCGAAGCCTTCCCCTGCCCCGATCTCGAGAAGGTCTGCCAGGATATCTCCCCCGACTTTACGCCCGTCGCCGATCACAAGCCCTATGACCTCGAGGCGGAGGGCGGCATTACGCGCCACATCGCGCCCGGCACGCGCGTGGCCAGCGGCAAGTATCCCGTGGTCACCGGCCTGGAGCACGACGAGCTCGGCCATCCCACGGGCTCTGGCAAACTGCACACGCAGATGAACGCCAAGCGCCGCAACAAGCTCAAGAAGCTGGCCGAGGAACTCCCCATCCCGCAGGTGTATGGCGCGTCTGAGGGGCACGTCCTGCTCGTGAGCTGGGGTTCGAGCAAAGGCCCGATCGAGGAAGCCGTGAAGCAGGCGCGCAAGCATGGCGAAGCAATGTCCGCCATCCATCTCAAGCACCTGCATCCCCTGCCCAATGGCCTGGAGAAAATCTTCAGCGGATTCACTTATGTCGTGGTCGTCGAACTCAATGACGAGGGCTACTATGGTTACGGCCAGCTCGCCGCCATCCTCCGCGCCCGATACTGCGACCCGCGCATCCGCAGCGTGACCAAGACCGACGGCCTCACCTGGAAGGTGAAGGAAATCCTTCAGCGCGTGCTGACTGTCGCCAAGTAATTCCATTTTTCCCATGAGCACACTGACCCTCCCCCGCACGACCGCCGCCGGAATCCCGGTGCCCGAGCTCCTCGATTCCGAACGCAAAGGATTGACGAAAAAGGAAACCGCCGCCGATCACCCGACGTGGTGCCCCGGCTGCGGCGATTTCTCGGTCCTCGCGCTCTATTACAAATTGATCGAGAAGCGGAAGGTCTGGCACGAGAAGATCTGCACCATCGCCGGCATCGGCTGCTCGTCCCGCTTCCCGTATTTTGTCCAGGCACACGGTGCGCACTTCATCCATGGCCGCGCGCTCAGCTTTGCCAGCGGCGTATCGCTGTCCCGGCCCGACCTGCACGTCTTCGTCTTCGGCGGCGATGGCGATGCCTTCTCCATCGGCGGCAATCACTTCAACCACACCGCGCGCAAGAACGTGAAGATGACCTACGTGGTGATGGACAACCATGTATACGGCCTGACCAAGAAGCAAACCTCGCCCACGTCCCCCATCGGCTTCAAGTCCAAGACCGACGTCTGGGGTTCGACCGATCGCCCGATCAATCCCGTGAAGCAGGCCATCGCCGCCGGCGCGACTTTTGTGGCACGCGCCACCGCCACCAACATCCCGCATCTCCTCAAGACGATGGAAGCCGCCATGGATCACGATGGGTTTTCCTTTATCCAATGCCTGAGCGAGTGCATCGAGTTTTATCCCGGCGCGTTTGACGGCGCGAATCCGCGCAAAGGCGGCAGCTTCCCCGAAGTCCCCGCCGAACACGATGTGACCGATGAGTACGGCGCCTACAAGCTGGCCGACGCCGAAGGGCCCGGAGTCTTCGGCACCCTCTACCAGGTCAATCGTCCGACCAAAAACGCCAACGAAGCAAAACTCGTCGCCGAGCATCGCGCCAAGGTCGAGGGCCAGGCCGATTGGCAGATTCTGAAGAAGAGCTTCGACCGGATGAAGTAGGGGGCCGTCTGTAGCGTCGTCAGCGCGATGGGGAGGGTAGGCGTCCCGCCTGCCGGGCCGCGTGCCTCACGTGGTCCGCTGCACCTCACCGGTGTTTTTTTAGAACTGGCGCGGTGCCGGTCTTCGTTCGCTCAGGCGGGACGCCCGAACTGGCAGGCGGGACGCCCACCCTACCCCACATGGCCGTATTGCGCCTGGACTGCGCCTGGATCCCGCCGGCCGGCATGTCCGCCATCGAACTTGTCGCGCAATCGTAACCTAAACGTCATGCGGTTTTCACGTGTTCGTTAAACGATCCGCACGTTCGAACCAAGCAGGCGCCCGGAAATGAATCCGCCGCCCGTGTCTGTCTTTTACCCCAATGCCCAAAATCGCCCGCTTCCAACCCCGCGCGTTCCTCCGCCGATACACTTTCCGTTTGGCCTTCTGGGCCGCCTGCACCACGGCAGTCGGCTACGGCATGAAATCCAGCCGGCTCTGGGTCGGCGACAAGACATTCGACGAGGCGCCAGTCAATCAAGAGCTCACCGCGAAATTCGACGAAATGCACACCGACTGGTGGACTTCGACCGCCTCCCTCGAGGCGCTGATCTCCGATTACTACGGTGAAGATCCGAATGCGCGCATCGTGACCATCGAGGGATTCAACTCCGAACGCGCGACGTTCCAGCCCTCGGCTTCGATCAAGCCGTTCAGTTCAGGACTGGGCGGGCGCATCTCCGGCGAGATGGACGGTTCCCCGCTTTCGAGCGAGGCCTCCCTGGCAACCTTTTATGCCCACGATTGGCACGACCACCACACCTACTACTACGTGCAAGGCAGTATCTCCGGGACGATTCCCGAGTCCGGCGTGGACCTCTCCGCCCAGCCCTTCCGCCTCGGCCTCGTCGCCGTGCCCGAACCAGCCAGCGGTGTGATCCTCGCCTGCGGGGTTGCGAGTCTGGCGTTCGTGCGGCGGCGGGCAGGATCGCCAGCGTAAATTGATTCCGGTCGGTTGCCCTTGGCATCCACGCCGATAGATCAGCTCACCTCAAGAAGTTGCGGCTGCAATCGGTAGTTCGTTCTCCCACGGGAATTGCTCGTTGAGGGGAAACTCCTCTCTCCGAGCGGACGAAAGAACCCGTCGCGCACCTTCCAGACTGCTTCCATGTCGAGCTTGTTGGGCGCTACGACGCGGAGCGACGCACCCCCGCGGAAATCACGGCCTACGGCCCGGTCAGCTCGCTAAATCTTGTTCTTCCGATACGCGCCCATGGCGGGGGCGTCGGGATTCACTTCGGGGCCGAAGTAGCGCAGGACGACGAGGGGCTCGGTCTCGCTGGTGTTCTCGAAGGTCACGCCGGCTTGCGCGCCGTCTTCAGTGGCGAAGTACTCATCCTCGGTGAGTTCGTGGAAGCGGATGAGCTTCGGGGAGTTGAGCGCGAGGCCGTTGATCTTGCCGGTGCCTTGCACGCAGATGAGGCCGTAGGCGCCCTTGTCCTTGATCGTGGTCTTCACGCCGGGCTCGACGGTGAGTTCCTTGGCGGTGAAGAGCTGCTCGCCATCGACCTTGCCATAGACGATCCAGCGATCGACGAACCCTTCGCTACGGGTGTCGGCCACGGGCACGGGCTCGAGGTAGTGATGATCCTTGAATTTCGGGTCAACGTTTTTGTCCCAGTCGAGCTGCTCGACGATGAAATCGAGGTCCTTGTGATGCTTCTTCGGCATGTCCTTCACGAGCAGGGACCATGGCACTTCGCGGCCTTCGACGAGGCTCTGATACATGCCAAACACGTCGCTGCCCCACTGCGGCTCATAGGTGCAAAGCGAACCCGGCGCGTGGAGAATGCACGGATCGATCAGCCAGCCGCTGCCGACCTTGAGGCGATAGGCCTTGGAGAGGTCGAGGATGCCGTTGTCCCCCTTGTTCCAATTCTCCAGGCATTTCCGGACCTGCGCCTTGGTCGTGCCGGGCTCGAAACCCATAAAGGTGTAGGGAAAGTTGTTGCCCACGTTGTTGTGCTGCGGGGGGAAATAGTACGACTCCGGCTTGCCTTCCTGCCCGACGAGCGCGGCCTGGGCCTTTGACTGGTGCATGTGGTGCGGGATCGGCCCCATGTTGTCGAAGAACTTCGAATACACGGGCCACTTCTTGTACTTCGCCCAGATGCTTTTCCCGATGAGGGTCGCGCCGCACTCGGCAACGGCCTGCGCGAGGGTGAAGCGCTGTTTGCCGACGACCGCGTAGCTCAGGCCTTCGTCCGGCACCCGGCCTTCATTGGCCGCGGGCGTGGTACTGGCGAACCAGCGTTCGTCGATGCCGCCGCGGTTGAGGCCGTAGGCATAGAGATCGTCCGGATGCAGCTTCAGGCGCTTGCCGGGCTGGAGGAAACTGCGCGGCACCCACGCCGGGGCGAGGCGCAGCAGGCCGCCGGTCTTGGAAATTTCGGCCTCGACGGATTTGGCGACGTTCTTGGTGACGGTCTTGAGCTGGTGGACGGTGTTCATGCGATTGGGAATGGAAATGGTGGGCGGGGCGGGAATCGGCGGGCGGCCTTTGTTTCAAAGGCTCCGCGGGGCGTCAATGCTTTTGGGGGGTTGAGAGACGCACTGGAGCGCCGCCCCTGCTCCGCCACATCCGCAAGGTCAGGGCACGCCGACGGCGGGCTTCGCGCCCGGCGACTGCTTCAGCAAGTCGCGGATTTCCATCAGCAGCTTCACGTCATCGGGAATCGGGGCGGGTTCCGCGGGCGCGGCTTCCGCCTTTTTCTTGGCCATGGCCATCAGCAGGTTGATGGGCTTGATGACCAGGAAGAAGATCACCGCGGCGAGGATGACGAAGGATAGAGCCGCGTTGATGAAACTCCCGACCAGCAGCGGCCCGAGGTGGACGGCGGAGAAATCGGGCTTTCCCCCGAACATCCCGATGAGCGGGGTGATCAGGTCCTTGACCACCGACTTGACGACCTCGCCGAAGGCGGTCCCAATGACCACACCGACCGCAAGATCAACGACGTTGCCCTTCAGAATGAAGGATTTGAATTCATTACCGATCGATTTGATGTCCATAAGCGGGGAAGTTTTACGAACTACCGCGCTTCGGTAAAGCCCTGGCATGCCTTGGCCTGGCCCTTTCTCCAGTGTGAAAGAATTTGCGGCTCGCGCACCTTCCGCTACGGTATGCGCCCCCATGAGTTTCCAAGCCCAGATCGACCAGGACCTAAAGGAGGCGATGAAGGCGAAACAAGCCGAACGCCTCGGCGTTATCCGCATGTTGAAGGCCGCCCTCAAGAATCTCGCCATCGAGAAAGGCGGCATCAGTTTCGTCCTCGACGATGCGACCGCGCTCTCCGTCGTGCGCAAGGAGATGAAGAAGCGCCAGGACTCCATCGAGGGTTTCGAAAAGGGGAATCGCCCCGATCTGGCGGCCAAGGAAAAGGCCGAGGCGGAAATCCTCGCCGCCTATCTGCCCAAGGCCATGACGCCCGAGGAAATCGCCGCCCTGGTCAAGGACGCCATCGCCGAGGTCGGCGCCACGTCCAAGGCCCAAATGGGCGCCGTGATGAAAGTGGCCAATGAACGAGCCGCCGGGCGCGCGGATGGGAAAACCCTGAGCAGCGCGGTGAACGCGCAACTTTCCTAACCGCCATGGTCAGCGCCATCATCGTCGCCGCCGGCAGCAGCCGCCGCATGGGTTTCGACAAGCTCTTCGCTCCACTCGCCGGCAAGCCGGTGCTCTGGCATTCCCTCCGGGCTTTCAGCGATACCAAGGAGGTCGATGAAATCCTCATCGTGACCCGCGAGGAACGCATGGATGAAGTGGAACACCTGGTCGGCAGCCAGAAGTTCAAGAAGGTCAGCAAGGTGATCAGCGGTGGAGCGGAGCGGCATATCTCCGTCTGGAATGGACTCCAGGCGGTGGACAGCAAGGACAGCGAATACATCGCCATCCACGACGGCGCCCGCCCCCTGGTCACGCCCAAGCTCATCCGGTCCTGCCTCGCGCTCGCCGAGGCTCACGGAGCCGCGTGTTGTGCCTCGCAGATTCCCGACACGGTGAAGCGCGCCAGCGTCGAGCAGATGGTCACCGAAAGCGTGGAACGCCGGGGGCTATGGGCGATGCAGACACCACAGATCTTCAGCAGCGGCCTCATTCTCCAGGCCTACGCCGCGCTCATGGCCAAGCATGAGATGGTCACCGACGAAGTCTCCGCCGTGCAAAAGCTCGGCAAGAAAATCGCTCTCCTCAAGAACGACGACTGGAATATGAAGATCACATTCCCGCACGATCTCGAGCTGGCGGAGCATGTGCTGGAAGTTCGGAGCAACAAAACTCCCAAGCCTGCGAAATCGGGCGCGATTACTACCTGATGGAATTCCCTTATCGTCTGACCAAGCTGCCCAACGGCGTCCGAATCGCCTCAGTGGAGATGCCCTACATGCGGAGCGTCAGCATCGGAGTGTGGGCGGCCATCGGCGGGCGGCACGAGTCCGCGGCCCAAAGCGGGATTTCGCATTTCATGGAGCACCTGCTCTTTAAGGGCACGAAGCGGCGCTCCGCGAAGAAGATCACCGAATCCGTGGAGGGTCTCGGCGGGTATTTGAACGCCTTTACCACCGAGGATCACACCTGCTACTACGCCAAGGCAGGCGCCCCGCATTTGCCTGAACTGTGCGATGTGCTCGGCGACATGTATCTGGAAAGCCAGTTCGCCCCGACGGAGATCGAGCGCGAGCGGGAAGTCATCCGCGAGGAGATCCTGATGTATCGCGACCATCCCGGGCAGCATGCCCAGGAATTGCTCACCTCCACGATGTGGCCGGGACATCCCCTCGGGCGACCGCTCACCGGGACCGTGGAAACGATTGGCCGGCTCAGACAGAACGACTTTCGCGGGTTTCAGAAGCGTCATTACACCGGCGGCACCACCATCGTCACGGTCGCCGGCCCGGTCTATCACGAGCGGGTCGTGGAGTTGCTTAGCCCCGTCTTTGGCCGTCTCGATCGTGGGCGCGCGCCGCATTTCGTGCGCAGCCGGCCGAAGGATGGGCCCGCGCGTGTCTCTCTCTTTACCCAGGAAACCGAGCAGACTCATCTGGCCATGGGCTTTCACGCCTTTGGCCGGTCCGACGAGCGCCGCTACGCGCTCAAGCTCCTGAGCGTCATCCTCGGCGAAAACATGAGCTCGCGCCTTTTCCAAAAGCTGCGGGAACGCCACGGCTTCTGCTACAGCGTGCAGACCAGCATGGTCACGCTCGCGGACACCGGCTCGATCCATGTCTATGCCGGCCTCGATGCGGATAATCTCGAGCGCGCCGTGAAGATGATCCTGCGCGAACTCGAAAACATTTGCCAGAAAGCGCCGGGCAAAACGGAGCTAAAGAAGGCGCAGGACTACACCATCGGCCAGACCTTCATGGGCCTCGAGTCCACGTCCAACCAGATCATGTGGATGGGCGAAAGCCTGCTCGGTTACGGCAAGATCCTCGACCCTTGCGAGATCGAGCGGAAGATTCTCGCGGTCACGCCGGCGGATGTCCAGCGCGTGGCCTGCCATTGCCTCAAGAGCGTGCGGCTCGGTGTAGCCGTGGTCGGTCCGTTGAAGGACGAGGCGGAGATTCGGCGCTGGGTTTCGTAGCTGGGGCAGTAATCCGTGTTCCGAAGCGATGCGGGGTTACTGATCCGGGCTCTGTCTGCATCAGGGCTCGACTCGGCTAGTCGTTGAGATAGGTTCCTCGGTATGACCGCTGCGTCCCAGATGCTTGAAATCCCCGAGGTGCGTGCACGCGTCTCGGCGGTCACCGTGGCACAGTATCAGCAGTTTCCCCAATTCAATGAGAACGGTCGGCGCACCGAGCTCATCCGCGGAATCATTGTCGAGAAAATGTCCAAGTCTCCCCTCCATTCTTCGATCGCCCGCCGGTTGTACAAGGCGTTGCAATCCAATCTACCCTCGCAATTCACGTTGTTGCGCGAAGATCCACTCGCGTTTGCCGATTCCGTGCCAGAGCCCGACCTGGCCATCGTCCGGGGCGACGAGCGAGACTTTGCCGACCACCATCCGACGACCGGCGCGTTGGTCATTGAGATCGCAGTCACCTCCGCCGCTGAAGACCGCTCCCTCGCTGCACTGTATGCCGAGGCGGGTGTCGAGGAATACTGGATCGTTCTGCCGACAGAGCGCCGGATCGAAGTGTATCGTCGTCCCGAGCGCGGTACTTACCTTGAGCTCATCGTGGTGGAAGGTGACTCGACGGTCTCGTGTGCCAGCGTTCCAGTCATTCAGATTCGACTCGCGGAGTTATTTTGACGCCGTTGGTGTCAGGGGTCGTGACTGCTTTCGGTGCTGTCTGGTAGCAATGCGTCAAGGCACATGGCACGCCGCGCTAGCCTCCTTGCTTCTCGGGGATCTTGAAGCCGAGGTAGGTACCGTTGCTGATCCCCATGAGGACGAGAAGCGTGTTTTCAAACTCGGGCATGGTGAAAGTCTTGATAATGGTGGAGACGAAGATGAATCCCAGGATCACCGTCCAAAGGACCACTTGTAGGCGGTAGAAGCTGAGCCCGTTTGAATCGGAGACGATGTCCTTCAGCCAGCTCCCCGTGGTTTTCGGCGGTTCCGCTTCGTCTTTCTGCACGCCGATCGCCGCGGTCCTTTCCTGCACCTTGGCTTCGAGGTGAGCGATGCTTTCCATCACGACCACCAGCCGCTTCGCCTTGTCCTCAGGCCAGGCTGCGGGTGCCACCACCGCCAATTTATCCGCATCCAACGCGGTTTTTTCGACCTTGAGGGGTTCCAATGTCTTCTTGTCCTCGGCGTTGGCGGCTTCCAACTCTTTCTTTTTGTCGGCGGCTGTCGTCTTCTTGCTGCTGCCGATGAGCACGGAACCCAAGCCTGTGGTGCCGCTGATCCCGAGGAGAATGAGTACTTGGGATGGGATACGCTCCATTTTGCCACTGATGATCCAAACGCCGAGAAAGGAAAAGGCGACGAGGAACCCCCAGAATGCCATCTGGGTTTTTCCGAGGCTGTGAGCGGAGGCGCCGTCACTTTCGCGCAACATGCCCATGCAGATGGCCCACGCCATGAAACCGAAAAACAGAATCAAGCCGACAATGATAACCGCCCTAATCGTACTCAATTTACGCACCCGGAATTGCAATTCCTCGGGGTCCGCCAGATGAGGGACATCGTTATCTAGGCCCACCCCCACCTGAACGGACTGCGTGTCGAAGGGAAGACGAGACAGAAAGGTGTCCCAGGCCTTGCGATTCAGTTCGATGCTGGCGTCGCGATCCAAGGCATACATCAGCACTAGAGCAGGGACGGGCTCGCCGGTCTTCGCTCCGAAGGCCTCGGGGGGGCGAAGTTCGGGAATTAGTCCAGGCATCGTGACGCCATTGAGGGAGAGTTTCAGCCCGCATTTCACCGCGGCCGGTTCTGTCTTCAATTTCGCCGTGATCGTATTGGCGAAGTCGCCAAACACTCCAACCTGAATGACGCCGCCAATCTCGACCACACCGGAAGGGGCGACCTTGATCTGATACCGGGGCTTTTGGTCTTCGGGAGCTTTGACTTCGGGAGCTTTGACTTCGGGAGCTTTGACCTCGGGAGTTTTGACCTCGGGAGTTTTGACTTCAGGAGCTTTGACTTCGGGAGTTTTGACCTCGGGAGTTTTGACTTCAGGAGCTTTGACCTCGGCAGGTTTGACTTCGGCAGCTTGTGCCCAGGCCGATTGGGGCGCCATCACGGGACAAAAAAGACCGATGACAGATGCCGATGCCACAAGGGTGAATATTTTCATAACCGTACTCCGTTAGCTAATAGGCCGCGCCCCAAGTTTCGGTGGTTGGACGACCGAGACACGATTACGAGTGATTGAATCCGCTTTGTCAAGCGAGAGAGGCGCAGGGCTGGAACGACGATGGGTTGGGGCCGCGCTCCGGTTTCGGGATTTGCCTTTTCCTCCGCGGAGGTACGCTGCGCGCAGGAAGTCCGGCGCCGTTCTCTTTCTTTGCGTCTTCGGGGGCTTATGGTCGTCAATCACGCTGCTGTTTGATTTCATGATCGCACGGGACCTGGCGGGAGAGTGGCGCTCGCGTTCGTTTGCGGAGACGACGGGTCACGTGCAAAGCAGCAAGGTAAGGCGGAGTTACGGCTCAAAAAGGCCGACTTACTCGGCGGATGTTGTCTATACTTACATCTGTTCTATGCGTTCTGTTCCCTGCCTGTCCGCTCAGCCACCTTTCAGTTCTCGCCACCACGTCACGTAGGCTTCGAGCACCGGTCCCATAGGGGTATGATCCGCGACCCAGACCAATGGCTTGTAGAACATCGTCAAAATTGGGAAATGTCCCTCACGTGCACTCCGCGGGAGCACGTAAATCAGCGGCCCGACGCTCGCGGCATACAACACGAACGCCAGCAGGCAGCTTCCGATCAACCACCCAATGCGGCCCACCAATGACGTTTGGTGCTCCGCCTCCATCGGTCTCCAGGTCTTTTACGCCACGCTCTTTGCCGTCCCGGATTTCTTCGTCTTGAGCAACGGCAGGATCTTTTCCACAGCAGCCTCGGCGGTCAGCCCGTGCTTCTTGCGCAGGATGTCCACCGCTCCATGCTCGATAAACTGATCCGGCCAGCCCACGCGGGCCACCGGCGTCTTGATCCCCGCATCATTGAGATGCTCGATGACCGCGCAGCCGAATCCATTATGCAGGACGTGGTCTTCAAAGGTGCAGACGACCTCCACGCTCCGCGCGTAAAACTCCAGCGTCCCGGTGTCGAGCGGCTTGATCCAGCGCGGGTTGATGACCGAGGCGCCGATGCCCTGGGCCTCGAGCAGCGCCGCGGCTTTCTCCGCCATCTGGCACATTCCCCCCAGGCCGAAGAGTGCGACCCGGACGGGCTGCGCGCTGCCGTGCTTGACGACTTCCGCCTTGCCGATTTCCAGGAGCTTGGGCTGCGCCTTGGGCTGCACCCCGGTCCCAACCCCGCGCGGATAGCGGATGGCGATGGGGCCCCCGCTGTAGTGAGCCATCGTCCAGAGCATATCCACGAATTCGTCCTCGTCCTTCGGTTGCATGTGCACGATCCCGGGGATGTGGCGCAGATAGCCGATATCGAAGAGGCCATGATGCGTCGGGCCATCGTCGCCGGAAAGGCCGCCGCGATCCATGCAGAGGGCCACGTTGAGGTTTTGCAACGCCATGTCGTGAATGATCATGTCGTAGGCCCGCTGCATGAAGGTCGAATAGATCGCGAGGAACGGCTTGAAGCCCTGCACCGCGAGGCCGCAGGCAAAGAGAGCCGCGTGCTCCTCGGCGATGCCCACGTCGTAATACTTGTCGGGATGCTTCGCCGCAAAATGCACGAGCCCCGTGCCGGTCGGCATGGCGCCGGTGATCGCACAGATCTTGTTGTTCGTCTCAGCGAATTTCGCCAGCGTCTTGCCGAAGAGTTCGGAATAGGTGGGCGAGTTGGTGGCAGCCGTCGCACCGGTCTTGGGTTCGAATTTGCCGAGGCCGTGGAATTTGTCGGGCTTCTCCAGCGCGGGCGCGTAGCCCTTCCCTTTTTGCGTCAGGATGTGAAGGAGCACGGGCTCATGCTGGGTCTTGAGGAACTCGAAAGTCTTGATGAGCAGCGCGGTATCGTGGCCATCGATCGGCCCGTAGTAGCGAAATCCAAGGTCTTCGAACATGACGCTGGGGAGCAGCACGTTCTTCACCCCGGCCTCCACCTTGTGCGCGATTTCCTTGGCAAACTTGCCGCCCAGCATCTCCACGAATTGCGCCGCCTTGTCGTGCAGATGCGCGTAGGTCGGGTGGGTGGCGATCTTGTTGAAGTAGGTGGCGATGGCGCCGACGTTCTTGGCGATCGACCATTCGTTGTCGTTGAGGACGACGATGAATTTCTTCGTGGATTCGGCGACATTGTTCAGCGCCTCGTAGCTCACCCCGCACGTGAAGGCGGCATCGCCCGCGACGCAGACGACGTGCTCCTCCGAACCCCGCCGGTCGCGTCCCACCGCCATGCCGAGCGCGGCGCTGAGCGCGGTGCCCGCGTGCCCGGCGCCATAGCAGTCGTGCTCGCTCTCGGTGCGGAGGAGAAATCCATTCAACCCTTCGTACTGCCGCATCGTCTCGAAACGTTCGCGCCGGACGGTGAAAAGCTTGTGCACGTAGCCCTGGTGGCTCACGTCGAAGACCAGCTTGTCCTGCGGGGTCTCGAAAACGCGGTGCAGGGCGATCGTCAACTCGACCACGCCAAGGTTCGGACCGAGGTGGCCGCCGACCGAGGTGGGATTCTGATCGGAAAGGACGCGCACGAGTTCATCGCGCACTTCCTGGGCGAGCTGCGGGAGGTCTTTCTCCGGGACAGCTTTGACGTCGGCGGGAGAATTGATCGTTGGAAGGATCGGCTGGGACATGTTCTAGAAAAGTCTTACGTCTTCGCGGGCAGGTGTGCCCGCTTTTTTTTCCGGCTCGAACTCTTCGAGCCGGGCTTCGCCCACCGCATTGCGGGTGATCATCTCGATCCGCTGCTCGGCGGACTTGAGCTTGTCCTCGCAGACCCGCACCAGTTTGACCCCCTCTTCGTAACGCTGGAGCAGGTTTTCCAGCGGCAGCTTGTCGGACTCCATCTCCTCGACGATGTGCTCGAGGCGTTCCATCGCGGTTTCAAATGTCTGCTCGCTGGGGGGCGATGCGGGAGGTTTGGTGGGCATGTGGGAAGGACAGTTAAGCGCGAAACCGGACGCGGCTCAATCAGTCTTCGCGATTTGTCCACCGGTCGCGGTCGCTGTAATAGATGCATTCGCCGTCGATCGGCAGCGGGGTGACTGCCTTCAACTGGAATTCCCGGAGATTCGCCGTCCGCGTGATGAACGGCGCCCATTCCTTATATTCCCCCTTCACGATTTCGGAAATGAAGGACCGGTTGCCGGTCACCGGCGTGAGGTAAATGCCGACAATCGGGCTCTTCAAGTGATTGTAGTCATAGAGCGTGCTCCACTCGCGGATCGACATGGGCAGCCACAGGCTTTTCCGATCGGCATACCAAGCCACGCCCCATGGCATATCCGACGTGATGATCTCCTGCTCCCGCGTCCAATTGCCAAGAATGGCCACGTAAGGCGGCACATAGGGTGGCCACTGCACCCGGCCGGTGGGTGGGCCGATCAGGAGAAGGAATTGGTTCAGGAAGGGCAACGCGGACACGACATAGAGCAGCGCGAGGAACCCGAGGCGGACGAGGCGGATGTTGATTTCGAGTCGCGACCACATAACCAGGGCGAGGGCCAAGCCGTAGAAGGTCATGAGGGGAATGAACAGCACGTGCAGATCGTTGGACTGAAGACCCCCGCTGTCGGGCATGCCGAAAACGCACATGCCGAAGACGGCGAAAACCCACATCGAGACGATGCACCAGCGAAAATTGGCGGTCTCTGGACGCTTGAAAATGTGTAACAGCGCCACGAAAAACACGGGAGCGAGCAGGATGCGGCCGAGCAAGTTGTAGATGTCTCCCATCTGCTGGAGAAGCTGGCCTTGAATCTTGGCCCGAAAAACCGTCGGAGAAACACCGCCCAGCGGGAGTTCCATCGAACGCATCACCTCAGACTCCGTTCCGCGCACTTGATACAGGGCCGAATACCAGCCCAGGCCCACCGGGCTGCCACAGACCTGGTAGTTCCGAATCATCCAGGGCACATAAAAGAGCAGGAAGATTCCCGCCATGATGGCCACGTCCCTTCCGCGCGGACGGAAGAAGAAAAAGCAGAAGAAGAGCACCCCTCCGAAGATCCAGATCGTCAGGCCGTGAGCGAGCGCCAGCAGTCCAAAGAACGCCGCCGTGCCCATCAGCCACGGCAATGGCCGACCTCCGGCCGTGCGCGCCTCCACCGCCCGAACGAGCGTGTAGGACGCGCAACCAAAGAGAAACAGGAGCAGCATCTGGGGCAGCCCGGAGATGGCGAAATCCCAAAGCCTCTGGCACAGCAGGAGCAGACCCGCACTCATCACCGCCAGCCGTTCATCGAAGAGGCGCAGGGCAGTGAAGTACCACACGACCACCGCGAGCAGGAAAAACACGACCTGCACGAAAGCGATGATCCGGTCGTAGGAATAGACAACCAGTTTTGTCGTCATCGCCGTCTCATAGGTGTAGCGCTCGAAGTATTCGTGGTTCTTCGAGATCGCTTTGATCCCCTGGTTTGCCAGGTCCAGTTGCTTGAACACCAAGGCATTGATCCACGGATTGAGCGGCGCGTGATAAGTATCCGGCGTCCGCTCGATGGGAAACGTTCCCACAGCGCGCTCGAACTGGCGGATCGCCGCGGGGCGAATAACCTTGGTGGTGAATCCGTTGCCGCGGGAGACCTCCCGCGCGATCTGGGCTTGTTCGATCGCCTTTTCGTTCGCCAGCCCCTTGAAGCCGTTGCCTTCCTTGAAGAACCAGAGGTAATTCAGAAAGGCGATGGCGGAGATCAGCACGACAACCTTGACCCGGCGTACCCAGCCACCTTCCTCGAGGCTATGGACGGCTTGCTGGATGCTGACTTCATTGGTGGCACTCTTTTTGACCACCCAGTACACCGCCCCGAGCAACACCAATCCGAGAATGAACCCAATCCCATAGTCCCAACGGATCGCCGCCACGACGAAGGAGAACGACACGGCTGAATCTGCGATCATGACGGCTCCGCCGCCGCGGTTTCGTCTCCTTGTTTCAACTCATTGATCTTGCGGTGCAGCGTCCGCCGACTGATGCCGAGCTTTTTTGCCGCCTGCGTGACGTTTCCACCGCATTCTTCGAGCGCCTGGAGGATGAGCTTGTATTCGGTCTGCTTGATATTGAAGGCACTGCCCTTCGTGGGAATGAACTTGGTGGAGGATAGCGCCCCCCCGCCTGTCGTGGCCTCCCGGACTTCCGGGGGAACGTTGCGCAACCCGATTTTCGGTCCGGACGTCATGACGACACAGTTCTCGATCACGTTGCGCAGTTGGCGCACATTCCCCGGCCAGTCGTAACGCAACAGGGATTCCATGGCTTCTGGGGTGATCTCGGGCACCGGCTTGCCGTTTTCCTCCGCAAATTGCTTGAGAAACGCCTGCACGAGCAGCGGGATGTCCTCCTTCCGCTGTCGCAACGGGGGCATCGTGAGCAGCACCACGCTCAAGCGGAAGAAGAGATCATCGCGGAATTTTCCCTCGCTCACCAGTTTGGCGAGGTCCTTGTTGGTCGCCACGACGAGGCGCACATCCACCTTGATCGGCGCATTGCCTCCCACGCGCTCGAATGAGCGGTCCTCGCCCAGCACCCGCAGGAGCTTCACCTGCGTTGCGGCGTCGATCTCCCCGATCTCGTCGAGAAAGATCGTCCCTCCGTTGGCCTGCTCGAAGCGCCCGATCCGCCGGTCCACCGCCCCGGTGAAAGCGCCGCGCTCGTGCCCGAAGAGTTCGCTTTCCAGGAGCTGCGGTGAGAGCGCGGCACAGTGCACAGCCACAAATTTCTGCTTGGGCCGTCCGCTCAGCGCGTGAACGGCCTGGGCGGCGAGTTCCTTGCCCGTGCCGCTCTCTCCCTGGATGAGCACGGTCGCCCGCGTGGGCGCCACCTGCTTGATCGTCTCGAAAACGTCGTGCATCGGCAGCGATTCGCCGATCAGCCGCTCCAGCCCGTAGCGCCGCTCGACCTGCTGCTTGAGTTCCACGACCTCTTTTTCCGCCTTTCGGCTGCGAAGCGCTCGCTGGATCAGCAGTTCCACCCGGTCGATATTCAACGGCTTGGTCACGAAATCGTACGCCCCCCGTTTCATCGCTTCGACCGCCGCGTCCACGGAGCCGTAAGCCGTCATCATGATGACAATGGGCGGGTGCGGCAGCGCGAGCGCCTTCTCGACCAGCGTCATCCCGTCTTCTCCGCCGAGGCGCAGATCGGTCAGCACGAGATCCACCGTCTCGCGCTCCAGCACACTGAATGCTCCCCCGATATCGGCGGCGATGTAAACCTCGAAGCTGTCCTCCAATGACGCCCGCAACCCTTCACGGGTGTGCTTTTCGTCGTCAACAATGAGGATGGTCGGATTCACTAAGGGCGAGGGAGCGTCGAGGTGTAGCGACGCGTCTTCCCTCTGGCAAGGCGTCTGAGCGGTTTGCCCGCCCACCTTGCGTTAAATCTGCGTGAAGCCGGAGGAACGCGGGGAAGATTATGGCAGTGCCGGGACCGCCGCACTCCTCAAGACGAACACGTTGAGCACGATGCTGACGAGGATCAAAGCGGTCCAGGCCATCATGATGTTCTTGATGCCCAGCTTGCCCGCCTCCATCCAACCCCAGATGAACGTGTAAAGACCGCAAATGATTCCGAGAATTCCGTGCAGCACGCCCTTCGTTTGGAAGAGTTTGATGAGGACCATGATCCAGCAGACGAGACAGCCGAGGCCGACGAGGTAAGACAGTGCTTGCATAGGTGGTGTGGTAGTTTTTCGGGGTGGTTGAGGCGTTAACCCCTACACGACTAGCGCGCGGAACCCGACGGCGTCGAGCGCGAACCTTGCCAGCCAGTAAATCAACAATCCGCCCAGCACCGCCGGCACGAACCACGTTCGCTCCTCGACCGCCCGCACCACCTGCCGCACCTTCTCGCCCCGGGGACCCGGAAGCAACCCCGCGCCGAGCACGGCCAGGACCAGAAGCAGCAAACTGGCAAAGGCATGCAAATGCAGGGATTTGCCGACTTCGCCACGCAGCAGCAGGATGGACGCGCGGCCGAGTCCGCAGCCCGGGCATGGCCAGCCGGTCGACTCGTAAAACGGGCACCGCCAACCGCCCAGTGGGGTGGCCGCCAGCGCCACGTGCGCGGCTCCCGCTCCCAGGATCCACCCGCACAACCCCGGCGATTCGAGGAGCGAGGTCAGCAGCAAGCGGCCTGCGGGCCCGTCCCCTGCCCTCACGGCGTCCCCGCCTCCAGCATCCGCGCCACCTGGTTGCGCAATGGCAGCCGGATGGTCAGCGTCAGCCCCTTTCCCTGGTCGCTGGCGAGATCGATCTCGCCCCCATGCTCCCGCACGATGCGCCGGACGATGAGTAACCCCAACCCACTGCCGCTGGCCTTGGTCGTAAAGTACGGCTCAAAGATTTTGCTCATGTTTTCCGGCGAGATGCCGCCGCCGGTATCCACGAAACTCACCGTCACGAACGCGCCGTCCACGTCGGTCCGAATGCGGAGCAACCCCCCGCTCTTCATGGCCTGGAAGGCGTTTTTAATCACGTTGTAGAACGCCTGCTTGAGCTGATTGCGATCCACCTCGATGAGGGGCAGATCCTTGCGTAATGCGACTTCGACCAGGACGTTCCGATCCTCGATCTCGGGCTGGAGGAAGTTGACCGCTTCCTGGACCAGGGTATTCACATTCTCGAGGCGCGCCTGGAGCCGTGCCGGGCGGATCGCCCCGAGGAATTGCTGCACGATGGAATCCAGCCGCGTGATTTCCTCCCGGGCCACACCGAGCGCCTTCTGCAAATCCGCGCGCGCGGACGCCGGCACTTTGCGCAGCTTGCGCTCCATGAGTTGGAGATGGATGTGCAGCGAGTTCAGTGGATTGCCGATTTCGTGGGCGACGCCGGCCGCAAGCAGGGTCAGCGCCGTCAGCTTCTCCGATTGAATCGTCTCCTCGGTCGAGCGCCGCGTTTCCGTAATGTCCCGCAGGATGACCGCATACCCCACTCGTTCGCGCTCCGGCGGATGGGCCCGCTTCGTCGGGGGCGTGTCGAGACTGAGGGGGACGACGTAAAAATTGAGGAAGCGGTGCAGCGGATAGAAGACCTCCATGTCGCGGCTGATCACCTCGCCCGATTCGACCAGTTTTTCCCAGGCCAGCCCGCGCAGTTGATCGCTCAGTGGCTCGCCCATGCACTTCTCGCGTTCGAGCCCAAACAGCTCACAGGCCGCGCGGTTGAGATAATTGATGCGTCCGTTGAGATCGGTCACGATGACACCCTCGTGGATTGCATTGAAGATGGTTTCGAGGAACCCCTTCTCATCCGCCAGCCGCAGGAGATACCCCTGCACCTCCTCCGGGCGCACCCGCCCGATCCGCTCGATGAGCTTGTCAAGAAATCCGCTGTTCATGGGCGGAAGGATAGTCGGTCGCTGTCTTGATACGCTACAGAAAGTGCTCAGTCTTCAGTTCAAATTCGCAACGGAGCGTCCGACTGAGCACTGCTTACTTTTCCACCAACGCAGACCCCGTTGTCATCCCCCGCCCCCCTGCGCTAAGCTCCCTTCATGAACCGTGGTCTCCCCATCGGCGAGTATCTCATTGAGCGTCTTCACGCATATGGTGTGCGTCATGTTTTCGGCATCCCGGGTGATTACGTCCTCGGATTCTATGACCAGCTCCTCAAAAGCGAGATCAAGACGATCGTCACTTGCGATGAGCAGGGCGCCGGCTTTGCGGCCGACGGCTACGCGCGTGTGGCCGGGCTCGGGGTCGTCTGCGTCACCTATTGCGTGGGCGGCTTGAAAGTCGTCAATCCGGTCGCCGGGGCTTTCGCGGAGAAATCGCCCCTGGTCGTCATCAGCGGCGCGCCGGGTCTCAATGAACGCGACAAGAACCCCCTGCTCCATCACAAGGTGCGCGACTTCGACACCCAGCGGCGCGTCTTCGAGCAGATCACCGTGGCCAATGCCGCGCTCGAAGATCCCGCTACGGCCCTCACCGAAATCGACCGCGTGCTGCACGCCGCGGTTCGCTACAAGCGCCCCGTCTATCTCGAACTGCCGCGCGACCTCGTGACCGTGCCGGGCCGTGCGGATCATCGGGTGCGCGACTTGCACGAAACGAGCGATCCCCTCGTCCTCGCCGAGGCTCTCGCCGAAGCCACCGCGATGCTCAACAAAGCCCGGCAGCCCGTCGTGCTGGCCGACGTGGAGGTACACCGGTTCGGCATGCAGGACGAGTTGATCAAATTCATCGAGAAGACCGGCATTCCCGTCGCCGCGACGATTCTCGGAAAATCCGTGGTCGCCGAAGGCCACCCCCAGTATCTCGGCATCTACGAAGGCGCGATGGGGCGCGACGACGTCCGGGAATATGTGGAAAACAGCGATTGCGTTCTCCTCCTGGGCGCCTTCATGACCGATATCAATCTCGGCGTGTTCACGGCCAAGCTCGATCCCGCGAAATCCATTTCCGCGAACAGTGAGCGGCTGGCCATCCGCCATCACATTTTTGAAAACGTCCGCTTCAAGGACTTCTTCCACGGCCTCCTCGCCGCCGACCTGCGCCGACACGAGCCAGCCGCGCATCCCCACCCGCCGCAACCGCGTGAATTTCTTCCCGGTCGGAGCGGCGAAAAAGTGACCATCGCCCGCCTTTTTGAACGTGTGAATCGATACCTGGACGACAACACGATCGTGGTCGCCGACGTCGGCAACGCGCTCTTCGGCGCCAGCGACCTCCTCATCCGGCATCGCACGGAATTCCTCGGCCCGGCCTACTACGCGAGCATGGGCTTCGCCGTGCCCGCCGCGCTCGGGACGCAGATGGCGCGGCCCGACCTGCGGCCGCTCGTTCTCGTCGGCGACGGCGCATTTCAAATGACCGGCATGGAACTCTCCACCATCGCCCGCTACGGCCTCAACCCGGTCATCATCGTCCTCAACAACGCCGGCTACGGCACGGAGCGCCACATCCACGACGGCCCCTTCAACGACGTCCTGAACTGGAACTATCACCGCCTTCCGGACCTCCTCGGCATAGGGCGCGGATTCCTCGTGGAAACCGAAGAACAACTCGACGCCGCCCTCGACGCCGCCGCCAAACATACCTCCAGCTATTGCCTGCTGGATGTCCATCTCGACCCGATGGACAAGAGCGCCGCCCTCGGGCGCCTCGCCGAGCGTCTTGCAGATCTACTGGGGAAGCGGAAGAGTTGATAGTGCTGTGGGGTGGGCTGGACGCTCACGATTGTGGATAGCGCTGATAGGTCCCATGGGTCCAATGGGACCTATACGACCCATGCAACCACCGAAAACCGATCGCGCTCCCGCCTCCGCCCCGGGGCTATCAACCATCCACTCCCCACCAAACGCCAGAAGGGCGATGCCCGGGGGAGCATCGCCCTTGTTGGGGTCTCGGCGAATAGGGTTCGCCGGGGAAAGTGCCTTACTCGGCGGGTTTATCTTCGGCCTTCTCGGCCTTCTTGGCGCGCGGCTTCTTCTCGGCTTTCTCAGCCTCAGCCGCGGGAGACGCGGCTTCAGCCTTGGCCTTCACCGCCTTCTTGGCCGTCTTGGGCTCGGGCGCGGCGGTCTCGACGAGCACCGGCCCGTCGGTCCACTCGATGAAAGCCATTTCCGACGCATCGCTGCGGCGCTGGCCCAGCTTGATGATGCGCGTGTAGCCGCCCTTGCGATCCGCCGCCCGGGGCGCGATTTCCGCGAAGAGCTTGGTCACCGCTTCATCCTGCCGCAGCACAGCCTTGGCCGTGCGGCGCGCGTGAATGGTGTTTTTCTTGCCGATGGTAACCAGCTTCTCGGCCAGCGGCCTTACAGCCTTGGCCTTGGCGAGCGTGGTCTTGATTCGATTGTGGGCGATCAGGCTGACGGCAAGGTTGGCGAGCAGCGACTTGCGGTGCCCTTCCTTGCGGCCCAGTTTGACCGTCTTTCGTTGATGACGCATGGGGTGTCGTGAAGGTGATTAGTTGGCGGCGAGGGCGGATTCGATGCCTTGCGGATCGACGAGACCGGCCTCGAACTTCATGCCGAGCGACAGGCCCAATTGCGTGAGCTTGTCCTTGATTTCGTTGAGCGACTTCTTGCCGAAGTTGCGGTACTTGAGCATCTCCGCCTCGGTCTTCTGCGCGAGCTGGCCCACGCTGGTGATGTTGGCGTTGTTCAGGCAGTTCGCCGCGCGGACCGAGAGTTCGATCTCGTTCACGCTCATATTCAGAAGCTTCTTCATCTTCTGGTTTTCCTGGCTCTGCGCCTGCGGCGTCTCGTCGAATTGCACGGCGTTCTCGTCGTAGTTGTAGAACGGCTCGAAGTGCTTCTTGAGGATCGAGGAAGCCTGCACGAGCGCGTCTTCGGGCGAGATGCGGCCATCCGTCCAGATCTCGATCTCGAGCTTGTCATAGTCGGTCCGTTGACCCACGCGCGTGTTACCCACCGCGTACTTCACCCGGGTCACCGGCGAGAAGATCGAGTCGATGGCGATGACGCCGATCGGCTGGTCGGCATGCTTGTTTTCGTCGCCGGTCGAGAAACCGCGGCCGACCTTCACTTCGAGTTCGGCTTCAAACTTGTGCTTCTTGTCGAGCGTGCAAATGACCTGGTCCTTGTTGAGCACTTCGCACTGCGCGGAGTCCTCGATGTCGCCGGCGGTCACGACGCCTTCCTTGTTCACGGAAAGGTTCAGGTTGCGGATCTCGTGATCGTTCGCGCGGAACTTCACCTTCTTCAGGTTGAGCACGATATCCGTCACGTCTTCGACGACGTGCGGGAGAGTCTGGAACTCGTGGTTGGCGCCCACGATTTTCACGGAGGTGATGGCCGCGCCCTCGAGCGAGGAGAGCAGCACCCGCCGGAGCGAGTTGCCGACGGTATTGCCATAGCCAGCCTCAAAAGGCTCGGCGATGAACTTGGCGTAGGTATCTGTGCGCGAGTCCTCTTCCTTGATGAGGGACTTCGGCATTTCGAAACGTCCTAAACGAATGGGCATGGGGTCTTGGGAATTTTGAATTTTGAGTTCTAAATTTTGAATTGGGCCACGGCGTCAGCCGGCGCTCATTCAAAATTCAAAGTTCATCATTCAACATTGCTGTTTTCACCGGGTTTCCCCTGACGCGATGGCTGGCGATCATGAGGATCGACAGCCCAGGGACCAACGGTGCGTCTTTATTCAGTTACGCGTGTGGGGCGTGCAAGAAAGACGGGGTCGTGCCGTTTGTAAATTAAAATCTTTGCCGAATCCATTTACCCCGAAGCCGCCGGATTCTCCAGCGAAAGCGTGCCATGACCCGTGGCGCGCTGCTCTCAGAGCATGCCGAAGGCATTTTTCACAATTCAGCTTCCGAAACTCCCCGTCGGTGTGCCAACTAAGAATATCCACCGCCCCCCGGTTGTCGCGACAGTCCCTTCCTTCCATGAAACTCCCCGTTCTGTATATCATTGCTCTCGGTCTTTTTTCCTCGTTCGCCCTCCAAGCCGCCGATCCCGAACCCCCGGCGGGCTTCCGCGCGATCTTCAATGGCAAGGACCTCACCGGCTGGCATGGGTTGAATCCTCATAACGCCGTGAAGCTCGAAGGCGACAAACGCGAAGCCAACCTTCAGCAGCAGCGCGCCGAGTTTCCGCAGCACTGGCGGGTCGAGGATGGCGAACTCGTCAACGTCGGCACGGGACCCTACGCCACGACTGATGAAGAGTTCGGCGACATCGAACTCCTCCTCGAATACAAGACCGTGCCGCACGCCGACAGCGGTGTCTATCTGCGCGGCACACCGCAGGTGCAGATCTGGGACAACACCCAGATCTTCGACCCCAAGAAACCCGATCGCCGGCCGTACCTGGGCTCCGGCGGGCTTTTCAACAACACCCCGAAGACGCTCGGCCGCGACCCGATGATGAATGCCGACAAACCCTTCGGGCAGTGGAACACGCTGCGGGTCCAGCAGATCGGCGCGCGCACCTGGGTCTGGCTCAACAAACGCGCGGTCGTCGAAGGCGCCGAGATGGAAAACTATTGGGACAAGACCAAACCGTTCCCAGCGAAAGGCCCGATCATGCTCCAGACCCACGGCGGCGAGATCCGCTGGCGGAATATCTATGTCCACGAAATCAACGCCCATGACGGCGCGGGCATTATCGCCGCCAACCCGCCGATCCCCAATCCCACCGCCTTCGATGTTCCTTACGGCCCGCACCCCAAGCAGGTCCTGCATTTCTGGAAAGCCGAGTCCGACAAGCCCACCCCCGTCCTCTTTTTCATCCACGGTGGAGGCTGGACGGCCGGCGGGCGCCTCAGCGGTCTGACCGGCGCGACCGGCATGATCCCGCCCATGCTCAAGGCCGGCATTTCCGTGGTCTCCATCGAGTACCGTTTCATCGCCGAAGCCACCGCCGACAAGGAAGAACCTCCCGTGCGCGGTCCGCTGCACGACGCCGCGCGCGCGTTGCAATTCGTCCGCAGCAAGGCCGCCGAATGGAACATCGATAAGACACGGATCGCCGCCTCCGGCGGTTCCGCCGGCGCGTGCTCATCGCTCTGGCTCGCGTTCCATCCCGACCTCGCCGATCCGCAGAGCAGCGATCCCGTGGCCCGCGAATCCACCCGGCTCCTCTGTGCCGCCGTCGACGGCGCGCAGACCACGCTCGATCCCAAGCAAATGTTCGAGTGGACCCCGAACAGCAGCTACGGCGGCCACGCGTTTGGCTTCAAGGGCGACCCCGACAAGAATCTCGCGCCCTTCGCTGAATTCCTCGCCAAGCGCGACACCATCCTCCCCTGGATCGCCGAGTATTCCCCCTACGCACTGGTCACGTCCGATGATCCGCCCATCTTCCTCCGCTACAGCACGCCACCCGCCCTCGGTGAAGTGCAGAAGGACGCAACGCACACCTCCAATTTCGGGGTTAAGCTCCAGGAGCATTGCAAGGAAAAGGGAGTCGAGTGCGAACTCCTCTACCCCGGCGCCCCCGACGCGAAGCACACCAGCATCCAGGACTACCTCATCGAACACCTCAAGGCCCCAACCGCCGGAAAATAGCCCTCCTTCGAGATCGGTCACCGTCGTTGCCAGCCAGTGGGCGTGCCTGCCCGATCAGCGCGCCCCCTCCTCCAGTCATCCTGAGCTTGCGAAGGACCTGTGATCTCTGCCTTTCCTCACCAGTTTTCGTACGTCGTGAGCATATCCGCGGTAGCCCTAAATCCCGAGACATGGAAACCACGGATTTCGCGGATGGCACGGATGGGGAAGCACTTCAGACGCGTCTCCTCCCCCCCAATTGGATGAGCAGTTTCGCACCTGTCGGCACCTGGATTTTTTTGCATCCGCGCCATCCGTGTAATCCGTGGTCATTCCCATCGCCGTTTTTTCGAGTAAGCCCTTCGACTCCAAGCCCACCATGAAATCCCACTTCCTTTCCTACGTCGTCGCCGCGCTCCTCACCACCACCGCCCTCGCCGTTGAGCCACCACTCCGCGCCGGCGCCGCCGCCATCGACATCACGCCCGAACTCTTCCCCCTCAACATGCCGGGCGGCTTCAATGCCAACCCCGCCGACGGCGCCCACGACACCTTCCACGCGCGCGCTCTCGTCCTCGCCGACTCCAGCACCACCCTCGCCATGGTCGTGGTCGACAATCTCGGCGTCCCGCAGGAGGTCATCGACGAAGCCAAGGCCATCGCCACGCAGCAATGCGGCATCGCCGCCGACAAGATTGTCGTCTCCTCGACCCACACCCACAGCGGCCCGCCCGCCAATACGAAAGACGGTCCCGAGCCCGCCATCGCCTACCGCAAGAAACTCGTCGCCGGCATCGCCGAATCCATCGTCAAAGCCCACGCAGCGCTCCGCCCTGCCGCCGTCGGCGCCGCCGCGCATCCCCTCCCCGACGAAGTCTTCAACCGCCGCTGGTTCCTTATCCCTGGCGAGATGCCGCTCAATCCCTTCGGCAAACTCGATCAGGTAAAAATGAACCCTGGCACCGATGCCGCCAAACTCGACCGCCCCGCCGGCCCGACCGATCCCGACATCACGATCCTCTCCGTGCAGGACGCGAAGAAAAAGCCCCTCGCCCTCTACGCCAACTACTCGCTCCACTACGTCGGCGGTACGCCCACCGGCAAGATGTCCGCGGATTACTACGGCGAATTCGCCCGCGTCATGCCCTCGCGCGTCCGCGGCGACGAAGCCTTCGTCGCGATGATGTCCAACGGCACCTCCGGCGATATCAATAACATCCCCTTCCGCGTCATCCGCCCACCCCGCGAGCCCTTCGAGCAAATCCGCATCGTCGCCCAAAAAGCCGCCGATACTGCGTGGTTCGCTTACCGCAAGATCGAGAAGCACGATCCCAACGCCCGCCTCGGCATGCTCCAGCGCCAGATCACCCTCAAGATCCGCCATCCCTCGCCCGAGCAAATCGCCGACGCCAAAGCCGTCCTCGCCATCACGGACGAAGCGGAAAAAGCCAAGCTCCCCCGACTCGCCGAGGCGTATGCCCGCCGCGCCCTGGGCCTCGCTGCATCTCCGGAAACCATCACCGTCCCGCTCCAGGCCCTGCGCATCGGTGACCTCGCCGTCTGTGCCATTCCCTTCGAGACCTTCGTCGAGATCGGCCTCACCCTCAAAAAGCAAAGCCCCTTCCCCCAGACCATGGTCATCGGCCTCGCCAACGGTTTCAACGGCTACCTCCCCACCCCCGAGCAGCACCAACTCGGTGGTTATGAAACCTGGCTCGGTACGAACAAAGTGCAGGAAGACGCTTCCGTCATCCTGACGAAAAACCTGCTCGAAATGCTGGCCGAGTTGTACCAGGCGAAGTGAACAAGATCCTCGTCCTTTTCGACTCCAGATCCGGCAACGTGGCCCAGATGGCCGCCCTCGTCGCCGAAGGCGCGCAGACCGTCCCCGACACCGAGGTCCGCATCCGCAGCGTCGATGAAGCCACCGCCCAGGACGTCATCTGGTGCGACGGTCTCGCCGTCGGCAGCCCGACCAACATGGGCCTCCTCTCGTGGAAGATGAAGCGTTTCTGGGACGAAACCATGGGCCCCGTCTGGATGGAAGTGGACGGCAAATTCGCCTGCGCCTTTAGCAGCGCGGGCGGCTGGGGAGGCGGCATGGAAATCGCCTGCCAGTCCATCCTCACCGTCCTGATCAACTTCGGCTTCCTCGTCTTCGGCGTCACCGATTACGCCGGCCGCAAGACCACCCTGCACTACGGAGCCGTCGGCGCCAAGGCCCCTCGCGAGGATGACATCCAGCAATCCTGCCGCATCCTCGGCCGCCGCCTCGCCGAATGGACCGCCTTCTACGTCCACGCCCGCAAAGACCAGCACCCCGCCGCCAAATCCATCCCCCGCCTCACGCCGTCGGATTTCGAAGATCAACCGGCGCAATGAGGGTAGGGTGGGCGTCCCGCCCACCGGTTTCGGCATCTTGCCGAAACCAACGCCACCGGCTCGCGCTCACCCCCTTTCTGTCAAATCTACGCCAAGCAATTCCGCGCGGGAATTCGCACCTATGTAACGGCGAACCGAAACGAGCGATATACCCTGCCGCACGCATTCGGAGGGCGGGGCAGACGTGGCCAGCAATTCATTCGCCGAACCGCCGCGATCGGTACGCGCAATCGAATTGCCAACCGCCGCTCCGCTAAACACGGCTACGGGCGCCGGAAGGAAGAACTCGAAGACGCTGAGACCGCGATTCGAAACTGGAGACAGCCATCGTAGGAGCATCCCGCAGACGCTCCTCCACCCGCAAGCGGCAGGATGCCGCTTCTACTTTCCTGCCGCGAAGAATTCCGCTACCACCCGCGATGCTCGCGGGTTAATCCCGACGGTTCCCCTACCCATGCTCAACTCCATGCGCCTCCTCCCTGCCCTCACGATCCTCACCCTGGTCGGCCTCCGCGTTACCGCGGCTGAACCCGCGGCACCTACCGCCCCCAAGCCAGCCGAAACCGCCGCTCCCGCCGCAGCCACCCCAAAACCCGGCCTGGCGCCGACCTTCGCCAACGTCCCTTACGGCACGCACGAGCGCCAGGTCCTCGACTTCTACCAGGCCAAATCCGACAAGCCGACTCCCCTGCTCTTCTTCATCCACGGGGGCGGCTGGGTCGCGGGCGACAAGAAGAACCCCGGCAGCCTCAGTGGCTGTCTCGCCGCCGGCATCTCCGTCGTCTCGATCAACTATCGCTACTCCTGGCAGGCCCAAATCGCGGGTGTAAAACCCCCGGTCAAGGCACCTCTCGAAGATGCCGCGCGCGCGCTGCAATTCGTCCGCAGCAAGGCCCAGGAATGGAACATCGACAAGCAGCGCATCGGGGCCTCGGGCGGCTCGGCGGGCGCTTGCAGCAGCATCTGGCTCGCCATGCACAATGACATGGCCGACCCCAAGAGCAGCGATCCGATCTCCCACGAGTCCACGCGGCTCTGGTGCGCGGCGGTCAACGGGGCGCAGACCTCACTCGACCCAAAGGAGCTCAAGGAATGGACCCCGAACAGCCGCTACGGCGGACACGCCTTTGGCTTCATGGACCCGAACGATATCAAGACCCGCGATACCCGCTTCGCGGAGTTTCTCGAGCATCGCGAGGAAGTGTTGCCCTGGATCAAGGAATATTCTCCCATCGAACACGCCAGTGCCGATGACCCACCCATCTACATGATCTACAGCTCGGCTCCTGCCCTCGGGGAACCGCAGAAAGATCCCACGCACACCTCCAACTACGGGGTGAAACTCCAGGAGAAACTGCGCAGCCTCGGCGTGCAATGCGAACTCGTTTATCCCGGCGCGCCGGATGTGAAGCACGCGACCATCGACGCGTTTCTCATCGAGACGCTGAAGAAGTAGCGCAGGCGGGAGTTAGGCCGTCGAGGGTGCGTGGGATGAGTTGATTGCGCATTAAGCACGAGATGACAGTAGTGCAAATGGCGATCGCTCCTTGTTGTCGTGCAGCATCATGAGAGGACCTCCATTTTTTCTCCTGGCATCCGATGCGACGCTGGTGAGGAAAGGCTGATATTGGAGATCCTTCGACAGCGCTCCGCCCGCCTTTCCTCCTACGCTTGCTCAGGATGACAGGCAGATTACGTACGCTTCCTCCACACACGTCCCAACCTATGCGCCCGCCGATCTCCTTGCTCCTCCTCGTCCTTGCCGCCCTCCCTCTCCGCGCCGCCGACAAACCCAACATCCTACACCGCGATGAGAAAAGGCCACGCCCTGCGCCATGGCGATTGGAAGATCGTCGCCCCGGGCAAAGGCGCGCCGGAGCTTTTCAATCTCGCCGCCGATCCCTACGAAAATACCGACCACGCCTCGGACGAGCCCGCGAAGCTCGCCGAACTGCAAGCCCTCCTCGCCGCGCAGATCGCCAGGGACAATCCCACACTCCCGGCCGATCTCGTCGGAGTGCCGGAGTGATCAGCCCACCGGTCACCTATCCCTACCGGCGCTTGGGCAGATGACGATTGCAGTAGTCCCGCCCATTCGCCCCGACGCGAAAATCCAGCGAAGGATCCGAACGCTCCGTTTCACCGCAAACCACGCAGCGATGCACCGACCCAAAATTCTCCGCGCTCCCGCCCGAACGCGCCCGCAGATAAATGACGGCAATGACCGCGATCAGCACCCCGAATACGAGTTGCATCCACGGCGAGCCCTTGGATGACGCTCCATCCCCCGTTCCGCCAGAGGCGCCCGATCCCCAATAGCGCGGGATGGAGATTCCAAAACCCAGATACCCACGCGCCCGTTCGACATTCGCGAGATATTTCACGGTCGCCGCCGCCGCCACATTGTCCCGGCGCGCCTCATATTCGTGGCGAATCGTCACCTTTGCTCCCGACGCAACCCGCGAATAGGCATAACGAAACGCCGGATCGTCGATCACCGTTTGGGCGTCATCGAAGCTCATCGATCGAGGAAAATTCACTTCGATGGTATGCACCGTCTTCTTCGGATAGCGGACCGCGTAGGGCATCGTCCGTACTCGCGTCGACGGCCGGCCGAGCAAATCCTGGATCCGTTGCGAGTAGATGTCCCCGGAGAGATCGTCTGTCTTTTTGTCGGTAGCCGTCCAAAAACCGGAGATGCGGTATTTCTCGTCGGCGACGATCACGTTTTTCGCGCGGTCATCTTGAAAGGCGGGCGAATCGACCGCCTCGATCTGCGGATAAATACGAGCGTAGTAGTTGAGGTTAAACTTTCGAATGGTGCCGACGCTCGCATCCGCCAGCTTCGAGCGAACGCCGTCGGCGTCCTTTCCCCGATAGGTCGTGTGCACGTGGAGTGCTGCCGCTCCCGAAAAATCGTCAAAGGTAAAAGTCTCGGCGGTCTCCGTGGAGGCCTCCGCCAGTCCCGAGCCAGGGACGGGGACCAGCGCCGTCGTGTCCGGGGAGACGACCAACCCCAGGGCATAGGGCGGGAAAGAAATCTGTTCCAACGAACCGCCCTGATCCCGATTCGTCCCGTCCAGCCAGATGTCCTTGCCGTGGAAGCGCAATAGCACCACCTCGTGATCGAAGGCCCACGCGGTGGGCAGCCATTCGGCGAGCACCTGTCTCGTGTCCGTGGCCACCAGCGCCGGATAAGCCTCAAATCCCAGGCGCCGCAACATCGCGCTCAGCATCCGGGCCTTGTCCTTGCAGTCACCAAAACGGCGCGAAAGTATCGTCTCAATCGGATACGGCTTGTGGGAATTCTCACCGACCTCGACCGCCAGATACCGAATGTTGTCCTGCACATAACGGAGGGCCGCGAGGACGCGATCCTGCTCGGTCTTTTCGAGTGCGATCTGGCTGAGTTCCTTCTCCAGTTCCTCGGGGACGGAGGGTGGCACCTCGGTGAAGGCGGACGCCCAGCGAGCGACCGCGCCCCACGAGTCGAATTCCGAAAGCTGAATCCAGCTCCACGGCTCATACCAGGACGGGACTTCCCTGTCCGAAATGAGGCCGGGAACGTCGCGATCTTCCCACACATACTCCGTCACCGCTCCGCCGGGCGTCACGACTGGCGTCAGCGCTTTTCCGTGGCTCTTAAAATGCAACTGGCGATCCGACGGCCACATCACCCGATAGCGCAGATGATGGATTGGCTCCTCCGACGTCGTGGAAACGGCACCCATGAACTTCCCGCCAAAAATCGGATTCCGGCCGCGAATCGAGTAGGCATACTCCAGAATGTCTCCCACACGGACGTCTTCCAGGATGATGACGGCCGACAGACGCCCGTCATATTGGAGAAAGTCCAGCCGAGCTTCCCGTTGGAGCACTTTGATTTCCTGTTTCGCCAGGCGATCGATGGGCTTCCCGGCGCGGTGGACGATCAATTGATGGAACGAAACCGATTCGTATTCGGGGTCGAAGGTCACGGAGATTCGCCCTCCGTCCTCCACCGCCCCTTCGGTGAGAAACTGCGTCGCCTCGTGTTCGTAACGAATCTCCTCGGCCACATTAACCTGCGAATCGCTCAGCAACCGGTACCGGCCGGCGTCGAGTTCACCCGGCTTTTTGACCACCTTGGTATCCACCGGGATTGGCTGCACCCATGCAGGCGGCGCCGCCCGCCCAATCTCCGGCACGGCCCCACGTGCCGGCGCGACCAGCGAGAGAATCGCCAGCATCGCGAACACCGGCCAGTGAGCGACAGAGCCGCAGGCGGCAAGGACCAGGGCAAGCCGGTCGAATGCCGCGCCATGACGATGCGAGGAGGAGGGAAATCGAAATGCCTGACCGTTCTGGTTCCGCACCCGCGGAGTATGAATGCTGATTCAAAAAAATCCAGCCCCGGATCGGTGTAGCCGTGGAAAAAATGTTCAAGTCGTCGCGTGCTGATTCCCCAGACCTGGAACCCACCGGCAACGTTCGTCCGCTCAACAACTCCCCTAATTTCATTTCGCACTGCCGATTGTTTGGGCTACATCCATCGCTCCCGCAGCGCGGCCGAAGCGTCGCCACGCCTTTTTTCTTCCTCACATTGCACCTCATGAAGCTCCATACTCCGTGTCTCGCCGCCGCTCTTCTCGGTCTCTCCGCCCTCACCGTCTCCGCCGCCAGTTGGTGGGAGGAGATGGACTACGGGCGGTTTCTGTCGGCGACCTTCAATGACAGCGGAACGGTCAAGACCACGGACGCAAACGGCAAGCCAAAGGAAACGGCCGGCAAGACGACGCTGGACAACGCGGAACGGATCGCCACGAACAAAGGCATCGCGGTCAAGATCGGCAAAGCCGGAGACGCCGGACTCATCTTCGATACCGAACTTTTGCGGGTCACGGGCGGCTGGACAGGCGGCTGGCTGAAACTGAAAGGTGTGGTGTTCGACGGCGGGCACGGCCCAAATCCTTCCGCGCCGCAGATGGCGCAGATTTTCTTCGGCACCCACGCCAATGCGCCCGGCTGGAGCAAGGGTGACGACTTTAAGGATCCGCGCAAAGTGCCGACCGGCCCGAAGCAGGCCGACGTGAAGCCAGGCGAACCGCGCTTCGCCGACGTGCCGTTTGGTCCCTTGCCCCGGGAATGGGCGAAATACCAAGGCCTCTATCTCAGCGGAGACCGCGTGGTCTTCGCCTATACGGTGGGCGACGCGAAGCTGCTCGAATCGCCCGACCTGGAATCCATCGACGGCGACCGGTCGCTCATCACCCGCACGTTTAACGTCCTGGCCCCGGGCGCCGCTTCCAGCCTGCTCGTCGCCGATGCGCCCGCGGATACCACGCCGGTGATCGAAGGTGAAAACGCCGTCATCTCCAGCGACCCGGCGGACGCCGATGCGCGCACAGTCATCGGTGTGCTCGGCGCCCCAGCCGGCGCGAAACTCGTCGTGAACGGCACCCGCGTCACGCTGCAACTGCCCGCGTTCGCCGCCGGTCAGAAATTCAAGGTCGCGGCCATTCGCGGCGCTTCCGCGGATGTCGTGAAACTCGCCGGCTCGATCAAGGCCGTCACCGCACCCGCCGACCTGGCACCACTGACCAAAGGCGGCCCGGCGCATTGGACCGAAACGGTCAAGGCTGCCGGTACTCTCGGAGTCGAAGACGGCACGTTTCCCTACGTCGTCGATAACCTGGCGGTTCCGATCGATAACCCCTACAAATCCAAAATCCGCATCGGCGGCCTCGATTTCTTCAAGGATGGCCGCATTGCATTCAGCACCTGGAGCGGTGACGTCTGGATCGGCAAAGGCATCGACGCCAAGCTCGAGAACATCGAGTGGAAGCGCTACGCGACCGGACTCTTTCACGCCCTCGGCTTGAAGATCGTCGACGATCAGATCTACGTCCTCGGTCGCGACCAGATCACGCGCCTGCACGATCTCAATGGCGACGGTGAAGCGGACTTCTACGAAAACTTCAACAACGACGTGCAAGTCACTCCCGGCTTCCACGAATTCACCTTCGGGCTCGAGGCCGATCCGGAGGGTAATTTCTATTTTGCCAAGGGCGGCCCGGTCAATCCCGGCGGCCGTGGCTGGGGCCCACTTAGCGATCACAGCGGCGGCCTCTTCAAAATTTCCAAGGACGGCTCGAAGTTTGAAGTCTTTGCCACGGGCCTCCGCGCGCCCAATGGCATCGGCATGAGCCCCAGCGGTGAAGTGACCACCGGCGACAACCAGGGGACCTGGGTCCCCACCGAATACATCCACTACGTGAAGCAGGGCGAATTCATCGAAGTCCCGGACCTCTCGCACCGCGAGCCCGTGCCGACCATCTTCACCCCGCACCTCTGCTGGATTCCCTACGAATGGTGCAACTCCAATGGGGGCCAGGTCTGGGTCACGAGCGACAAGTGGGGTCCGCTCTCCGGCCACATGCTCTATCTCTCCTACGGCAAGTCGTCCCTCTTCGCTGTGCTCCAGGAACAAGTGGGTGACGTTCGCCAGGGGGGCGTCGTGAAATTCCCGCTGAAATTCGACACCGGCATCTGTCGGGCGCGCTTCAATCCCGCCGATGGGCAGCTTTATGTCGGCGGCCTCAAAGGCTGGCAAACCAATGGCGCCAAAGACGGCGCCATCCAGCGTGTCCGCTACACCGGCAAGCCCGTGAACATGCAGAACGAGCTGCACGTCACCGACAAGGGCATCACGATCGGCTTTACCGGCGAGCTCGATACGGCCAGCGCCAGCGATCCCGCGAACTACGCGATCCAGCAATACAACTACCGCTGGACCTCGGCCTACGGCTCCGACAAATACAAAGTCAGCGACCCGAACGTGAAGGGCAAGGATCCCCTCGAGGTGAAATCGGTGACCGTCGCCACGGACAAGAAATCCGTCTTCCTCGAAGTGCCCGGCCTCCAACCGGTGATGCAGATGGAAATCAAAATGAACATCAAGGCGGCCGACGGCACGGCTCTGCCCGCCGACGTGGGAAATACGATCAACGTCGTCCCGCCCGATGCGAAAAAAGGCACGATCTATCCTGCGGGGAAGGGCAATTCTTAAAGCGCGTCACGCACAGTGCCGCGCCGTTTCACTGTGACGCGCCGCTTACCGGGACGTGCCGCTTCACTGTCACGCACCGTTTCACTGTGACGCACCGCTCACTATGACGCACCGCTCACTGTGACGCACCGCTCACTATGACGCACCGCTCACTGTGACGTGCTGCTCACTGTAACGTGCTGCTCACTGTGACGTGCTGCTATCAGACTATGCCGAAGGCATTAAATACATCAGCCCAGGGTTGCGAGGAACGAGCTACCCTGGGTTTTCCATCAAAGAGCGCCCAACTCTGAAGGAGTTGAATCACCACGCTCTCGAGAGTTCAACACAGCCCCTATTGATTCGCTGGCTCGCCTTGCCCGCCGCCCTTCGTTAGGATGCGTCTGAACATGAAAGTCTCACTGCTGACCCTCGGCGCCATCTTCGCCCTTCAGACCGCACCGCTCTTCGGGGCAATCCAGCCGCCTCCCCTTGCGAACGCCAGGCCCGAGACCAGGCAGGGCCTCGCCGTCACCTTCAGCGCTGGAGGCAAGTCGGACACGCGAGCCGCCCGCCTCGTCACCCTTTTTGTCCCGGCAGGACAGCCCGCCACTCCCTTCCTGCCCGCGGGCCCATTCACTGCCCGCTGGGAGGCGGAAATCGTCTCTGAGTTGCGCGCCGAATACACCTTTGCCATCGAGACCTCCGGCGTGGCCACGGTCACGATCAATGGCCATCCGGTCATCGATAGCCGCCTCGGCGTCGCCCCCCAGCCGACCCAACTCCAAAAAGGCGCGAACAAGCTCGTCGTCGAATTTCAAAGCCCACCGGCGGGTGACGCCAGTCTACGGCTCCTGTGGTCTTCCAGGGAATTTCCGCGCGAGCCCGTGCCGCCGACAGTCTTCCAGTACAACGCCAGCGCCCAGGACGTGCGCACCGGCGAGCGCCTCCGCGAGGGCCGCCTGCTCTTTGCGCAAAATCGCTGCACCGCATGCCACGAGGCCGCCAGCCTGCTGCCTCCCAAAGGCGAGGGTCTGCCCGAACTCGCGCAGGACGCACCCCTCTTCGATGCCATCGGCGGGAAATTTCAGGAAGCGTGGCTGGCCGCGTGGATCAGCGATCCGCATAGCATTCGCCCGCGCAGCCTCATGCCCAGGATCTTCGCGGGCGAGGCAGGCAAGATCGACCAGCGCGCCGCCGACCTCGCGGCGTTCTTCGTCTCCACCAGCCCCGCGCTGGAAGGGAAACCCGTGGACTCCAGTCTCGCGGATTCCGGCGGAGCCCTCTTCGCCAATCTCGGATGCATCGCGTGCCACACCAAACCCGATGCCGATGGCCAGGACTCCCACGAGCGCGTGCCTCTCGCTCATGTCAAAGCCAAGTGGCAACCCGCGGCCCTCGTCGCTTATCTTCAAGACCCGCCGAAAAATTATGCATGGAACCGGATGCCGCATTTTCGCCTGAGCGAGGACGAGGCCGCGCGCCTCACCGCCTTCCTGCTCACCACCGCCACGCAACAGCCGCCTGAGGCGCCCAAAGGCGACGCCTCCCGCGGCGCGCCTTTGCTGGCCGCCAGAGGGTGCTTGAACTGCCACGCCGGTCTTCCCCCCACGACCGCGCCCACCCTCGCCGCCACCATCCAGGGTGGCTGGCAGAAAGGCTGCCTCGCATCCGACCCCACCGCGCGCGGCCGGGCGCCGGACTTCGCCCTGAACGGCGCGCAACGCGCGGCCCTGCTCGCCTTTGCCGCCAGCGGCTTCGACTCACTCAAACAGGACACTCCCGCCGAGTTTGCCGAGCGCCAGCTCGCGAACCTGCGCTGCAACGCCTGCCACTCCCGCGACGGCCAGCCCAGCATTTGGTCGCAGCTCGATGAGGAAGTCACCGCCCTGCAAAGCGCCGCGCCGCTGGAGGAAGGCGAAGGCAAACCGATCCACACCACCGCCCTGCCCGCGCTGACGTGGTTCGGGGAAAAGCTGCGGCCGGACTACCTCGCCACGTTCATCGCCGGCCACGCCCCGGACAAACCCCGCCCCTGGATTGTCGGCCGCATGCCGGGTTTTGCCACCTACGCGGGCGCACTGGCCCGCGGACTCGCTCAGGAGCACGGCCTGGGTCTGGACATCGCCGCGGAGCCCGCGCCGACCGCCGAACAAGCAAAAGCCGGCGAGACGCTCCTCGGTGAAAACGGCGGTTTCAATTGCATTCAGTGCCACACCCTGGCCGATCGCCCGGCCACCGCCGTCTTCGAGGCGCCAGGCCCGAATCTCGCCCTGGCTCCCACCCGCCTCCGCAAGGAATACTTCCATCGCTGGGCGATCGCCCCGACCCGCATCGATCCCGAGACGAAGATGCCGAAATTTGCCGACGAACAGGGCCGCACTCCCCTCACCGATTTCTTCGAGGGTCGCGCCGATCTGCAATTCGACGCCATCTGGCAATATCTGCGGACGCTCAAGAAATAGGCGCCTATGAAGAGCAAGCCCACGCTTCCCCCCGTCGACATGGAGACCTACGTTCCCGCGGCGATCACGGTGGTCCGGCGTTCCGTCGGCTGGCCAGGGATCCTCGTGCACGAGCGGCGCGGTAAATCCGGAGCGGTCAACTACCCAGCCGGCATCAAACAGCACATCTTCTACCTTTTCCTGAATCCTCTGCGAAGCGAGGTTCGGCTCGGGCGGGAGGTCAAGAGCGTCAGCTACAAGACGGGCGAGGCCCGCTTTACCCCGGCCGGGCACAGCGTCGCGTTCCGTTGGACCGGTGAGGTGCGCGTGCTCATGCTTGGGTTTCAGCCCTGGTTTTTCGAGCGCGTCGCGGCGGAACTCGGCACTTCCACCATCCTGCCCGCCGAGACCAACAATCGCAAATTTTCCGCCGATCACCCCGCGTGTATCCTCATGCGCCAGCTCCTGCATGAGCTCAGCGCCCCGCCGGGCGCCGCCGTCGCCGCGGAGGGCCTGGCCCGCGCCATCGCCGTCCTGCTGCTCCGCGATCTCGATCACATCCGCGTCACCAGGCCCGCCCAGCCTGCGCCTCCCCTCGCCGTGCTCAAGGTGGTGAAATTGATGCGCCAACGCCTGTCTGATTCCCTCGCCCTGGAGGAAATGGCCGCAGTCGCCGGCGTCAGCCCTTTCCATTTTGCGCGCCAGTTCAAGACCGCCACCGGCCACCCCCCTCACGACTATCTCATTCGTCTGCGCGTGGATCGGGCCCAGGAACTCATCCGCCAGCATCATCGTGAGTGGACCCTCGCCGCGATCGCCAACGAATGCGGCTTTGCCGACCAGAGCCACATGGCCCGCCATTTCAAGCGGGTCCTCGGCGTCAGCCCGGGCGAATTTGCGGACGCGCACTTTCCGCCCCGCTAATCCCCGGAATTCCCATCCGTGCCCATCCGTGAAATCCGTGGTTCCATTTCCGGGTTACCCAAAAAACGGAGATGAAAATCACGACGGATGGCACGGCCGCGTCGGGCTTCGACCCTTTCAGGGTCGGCCCGTGGAGGGGGCGAGATCCGGGGGTATCGCTCGTTCCTCGCTCAACCCCCGGCTAATGGCTGTGAACCCTTCGGGTTCCATGGGAGAGGCCTCGTTAGTGTCTCCTTATCCGCGCCATCCATCCCACGTCCCATCCGGCCTATCCGTGCCCATCCGTGAAATCCGTGGTTCCATTTCCTGATTTAGGCTAATTTTGCGCGCCGCAAGATTCTTCTCTTGAGATGCGCCCCGCCTCCTCTTTGACGCTTCCTTCGGTGCCCCTCACGAAAACTACGTATCACTAAGTGTATCCAACTCCTGTTGTAGTGGTTTCCACTAGCGCAAGATCGTTCTCAGGCCCGCGCAAGACCGTCCAAGCGCCGCGGAGTCGACGCGTCGAGTGTTCCTGTCATTATTGATCACCCCTGATCGCCCCGTATGTGGATCGTCCGCCTGGCCTTGCGCCGGCCCTTAACTTTTATCGTCGCCTCGCTCGTGTTGCTGCTGCTCACGCCGTATGTGCTGATGCGGACGCCCACGGACATCTTTCCGGCGATCAATATCCCGGTCGTCTCGATCATCTGGCAGTACGCCGGCCTTCCCTCCCAGGAGGTCGAACAGCGCATCCTTTACAATCACGAGCGTTCCCTTTCGGCCACGGTGAATGACATCGAGCACACTGAATCGACGAGCTACAACGGCGTCGGCATCATCAAGGTGTTTCTCCAGCCCGGCGCGAGCGTCGACGGGGCCGTCGCCCAGCTCACCGCCGTCGCGCAGACCATCCTGCGTCAGATGCCGCCGGGCCAGACTCCGCCGCTCATCATTCGCTACAACGCCTCGACCGTCCCGATCCTGCAATACAGCCTCACGAGCAAGACGCTCAGCGAGCAGGCCGTCGCCGACCTTGCCCTGAACCAGGTGCGCGTCGGGATCGCCAATATCCCCGGCGCGCAAATCCCGTGGCCCTATGGCGGTCGCCAGCGTGCCGTCGTCGTGGATCTGGATCTCACGGCGTTGAAGGCAAAGAACCTCCGGCCGCAGGAAATCGTGGACGCCGTGAACGTGCAAAATCTCATCCAGCCGAGCGGCACCTCGAAGATCGGTACCACGGAATACAACATCGAAGTCAACAGCAGCCCCCGCATTCTCGAAGATCTCAACAACCTGCCCATCAAGGTCGTCAATGGTACCACTATCTACCTGCGCGACGTGGCCCAGGTGCGCGATGGGTTCAATCCACAAACCAATGTCGTTCGCCGCGACGGGGCGCGCGGGGCCCTTATCACCATCATGAAAAGCGGTGCGGCCTCGACCCTCGACGTCGTGAGACGGGTCAAGGAGCAGTTGCCGCGCGTCCTTACCACCGTCCCCGCCGAACTCGAGGTGCGGGAGTTTGCCGATCAGTCGTTGTTTGTCCGCGCCGCCATCAGCGGAGTGCTCAAGGAGGGCGTCATTGCCGCCGCGCTCACCGCGATCATGATCCTCCTTTTCATCGGCTCGTGGCGCAGCACCATCATTATCGCCCTCTCCATTCCGCTGAGCGTGCTGGTTTCCCTCGCCGTCCTCAGCGCGCTCGGCGAGACGATCAATCTCATGACCCTCGGCGGCCTCGCTCTCGCCGTGGGCATTCTCGTGGATGACGCCACCGTGGAGATCGAAAACGTCCATCGGCAGATGGCCATGGGCAAGCCCCTCATCCAGGCCATCCTCGATGGAGCGCAGGAAATTGCCCTGCCCGCTTTTGTCAGCACGCTCTGCATCTGCGTCGTTTTCGTGCCGATGTTTTTCCTCGACGGCGTCGCGCGCTTTCTCTTCGTGCCCCTCGCCGAGGCGGTGGTCTTTGCCATGCTGGCCAGCTACCTGCTCTCGCGCACGCTCATTCCCACGCTGGTCATGTGGTTCTATCGCAATTCGCCCTACCACAGCCACGAGCACGAGGAGGATGACGCGGATGAGCCACCGCCCACCGGCTGGTCGGCGCCCTTCGTCCATCTCCAGCGCGTTTTCGAACGTGGATTTTCGCATTTCCGCGACGGCTATCGTGCCCTGCTGGAGGCCGCGCTCCACCACCGCCGGGTCTTCGCCACCATCTTTCTCGCCCTTTGCCTGGGATCGCTCTTGCTCGTCCCCCAGTTGGGCCAGGACTTCTTCCCCGAATCCGATGGCGGCCAGTTCCGCCTCCACGTTCGCGCCCGGAGCGGGACCCGCATCGAGGAGACCGTCCGCCTTATTGAGCAGGTCGAACAGTCGATCCGCAAGCTCGTGCCCGAGCGTGAACTCGCCGGGATCCTCGACAACATTGGCATCCCCTTCTCCGGCATCGCCCTCAGCTATAGCAACAGCGGGGTCATCGGCACCGGCGACGCCGACATCCTGGTCTCGCTCACTCACGATCACCGTCCGACCAAGGATTATGTTCGCGAGCTGCGCCTCCAGCTCAACCGCGAATTCCCGGGCGTGATGTTTTACTTCCAACCTGCGGATATTGTCAGCCAGACTCTCAACCTTGGCCTGCCGGCCCCATACGACATCCAGGTCTATGGCCGCGATCAAATTGCCTGTCGCGCCATCGCGACAACCCTGGCCGAAAAGATGAGGAGAATCCCAGGCGCCGTCGATATCCGCGTCCAGCAGCCCTCCGATCAGCCGAAACTGACGGTCAACGTGAATCGGGAAAAATCCGTGGAACTCGGCCTCACCGAGCGCGATATCTCCAACTCGGTGCTTCTCAGTCTCAGCGGCAGCGGCGTGGTCCAGCCCACCTTCTGGCTCAACCCCAAGCTCGGCATTCAATACACGATCAATATTCGCGCTCCCGAGTACGCCATGGATTCCGTCACAGCCCTGAACAGCGTCCCGGTCAGCGGTGGTCGTGCCGGCCAGGCCAATGGCCAGATCCTGGCCAACGTGGCCGACCTCGAACGTGGACAAAGTCCCCCCGTTTTCTCCCATTACAATGTCCTGCCCGTCATCGATGTTTTCGGCGGCGTCAGCGGTCGTGACCTCGACGGAGTCCTGCAAGAGATCAAGCCGCTGATTGACGAGATTGACCCGAAGCCGCATTGGGTCCGTCCCATCGCCAGCGCGCTGGGACTTGGCGGCGTGCTCGACAGATTTCATTTGTTCCAAACGCCGCCGTCAAAGCTGCCCCGCGGCAGCTTCATCCTCCTGCGTGGCCAGGCCGAAACCATGCGGAGCAGCTTCATCGGTCTAGGGGTCGGCCTGATCGTCGCGATCATCCTCGTCTATCTGCTTCTGGTGGTAAATTTCCAGACCTGGCTCGACCCGCTCATCATCGTCAGCGCCCTGCCCGGAGCCCTCGCCGGCGTCTGCTGGAGCCTGTGGGTCACGCATACCACTTTGAGCGTCCCGGCGCTCATGGGCGCGATCATGAGCCTCGGCGTAGCCACGGCCAATTCCGTCCTCGTCGTCACCTTCGCCCGCACGAGCTATCAGGAGGGCACGGAAGCCACCGCGGCGGCCTTGATCGCCGGCTCCACCCGCCTGCGCGCCGTCATCATGACCGCCCTGGCGATGGTCATCGGCATGCTTCCGATGAGCCTCGGTCTCGGCGAAGGCGGCGAACAGAACGCCCCGATTGGACGCGCCGTTATCGGCGGTCTCCTCTTCGCCACGGTAGCCACCCTCTTCTTCGTCCCGGTCGTTTTCAGCCTGTGCCATCGCAACAAGGCGCCCGCCCCCGAGCCGGAGATTCCCGACCATAGTCCGCGCGAGCCAGAACTCTCCGCGGTCTGACCTCCTCGTCCATCCATGAACACTAATTTCCTTTCGCCGGAACACACCGACCGTCAGCCTGCACCTCTCCTTGAATTAGGCGCCCTCTCTGGGCGAGAGTCAGGCGATTCCGTGAGCAAATCAAAGCCCAACCCTCCCCGCCTCGGACGCCTCTTGCTTCTGTTCCTCGTGATCATGGCGATCATGGCGATCGCCCTCGTTTTCGGACTCGTGCTGCGCATCCGCGAGCGGCATCTCGTCGCTTCCGATACCAGGGAACTGGTGCAGCCTTCCGTCGTCGTGGTCAATCCGGCGCCCGCCGCCGCTGGGGCGCCGCTGGTGCTGTCTGGCGAATTAAAACCGGTCGCCGAGGCTTCGATCCATGCCCGCGTGAATGGCTACATCCGCCGCTGGCTCGTCGATCTCGGGGCGCAAGTCGAAGCGGGCCAACTCCTGGCCGAACTCGACACTCCCGACACCGATCGCGAACTGACTCAAGCCAAAGCCCAGCTCGTGCAGGTGGAAGCCGCCCGCGATCTCGCCACCTCCACCGCCAAGCGCTGGAAGGAAATGCTCCAGGCCAGGACCGTCAGCGCCCAGGAGGCGGACGAGAAGTCATCGGATCTCGATCTGAAAAAAGCCACCGTGGAAGCCGCCCGCGCCAATGTCGAACGCTTGACGGAAATCAGCCGTTTTGCCCGCGTTACCGCCCCCTTCGCCGGCGTCATCACCGTTCGGCAGGTCGAAGTGGGCCAGCTCATCGCCGCCGGCGACTCTCAGGAACTCTTCCGCCTCGCCCAGTCCGACAAATTGCGCGTCTTCGTCCGAGTTCCCCAGAATTACGCCCGCGGCACCACGGTCGGCCAGACGGCGGAGCTGACTCTTCCCGAACAACCGGGGCGGAAATTTGAGGCCAAAATCATCCGCACGGCCGGCGCCCTCGACGCCGCGACTCGCACCCTCCTCACCGAGCTGGAGGTGGACAACTCCAAGGCCGAGATTCTCGCCGGCAGCTACGCCCAGGTGCGTCTCTCCGACGTCAGACCCGTCGCCACGATCACCTTGCCTTCCAATACGTTGATTTTCCATGGTGAAGGCCCGCAGGTCATGCTCGTCGAAAATGGGCATCTCGCCCTGCGCCAGATCAAGATCGGACGGGATTTTGGGTCCGCCGTGGAAGTGGAATCGGGCGTGGTCTTGACCGACGAGGTCGTCGTCAACCCGTCGGATTCACTCACCGAAGGCATGGCCGTGCGCGTTGGCGCGGCGAAATGACTCCTCGCGGGGTTTCTGGTTTTAAGTTTATTTGTATTCCCCTGTCCTAATTCGAGCGGCTTCCGCTGTTCCTATTCGAAGTCGCAATATGCGGCTTTTTTTAAACCATCTACCCCACATCATCCAATGATCCTCCGCCTCCTCGCCATCACCGCCCTCGCCCTCGCCGTCTCCACGATCCCCGCTGAAGCCGCCAAGGGCAACAAAGCCAATAAGGGAGCCGGCAAAGGCGACCGCATGCTGTCTCGTTTTGACGCCGACCACAACGGCACGATCGACGGCGAAGAAGTGGCCCGCTTGCAGGCGACGTATGCCGCGCTCTACGCCCTCGATACCGATCACAACGGCACGATTTCCGAAGCGGAAGCCGCAGCCGCGAAGATCCCCGTCCGCAAGGGCGCCGGCGCTGGAAAAGGCGGCAAGCGGGCCGGAAAGAACGGCGCCGTTCCCGCACCCACGTCGACCACCCCGTCCACACCCGCTCCAGTCAAGGCCCAGTAACGGGCTCTCTTCAAAATCGGTTTCACTCCGGAAGGGGTGGTAGCCTCGCCGTCACGATGTGGTCATACGTCAGTCCGCATGACCACGTCGTGAACGTGCGTACGGCGCCTTTGCGATCGCGCACAAAGCCGTCGCCACGTACGAAACTTCCCTCATCCGTGAAATCCGTGGTTTATTCCCATCTCCGCTTTTAGGTTTAGAGCGCGTTCTGCGCTCCGACCGGCGTATGTCCCGGAGGGACAAAAGAAATTAGCCCCGGGTCGAGTGAGTGTAACGAGCGAATACCCGGGGTTCCCTTCCAAAAACAGCACAACTCCATCCGTCCCGGCCTCTTGGCCGCATCCTTCCCCTCTCCCCCGGATGAGATGCGGCTTCGCCGGGACGGATGGAGCGTTCGCTGGGGGATGAGGACCCCGGGTGTTCGCTCGCAGACTCGCTCGACCCGGGGCTAATCGCTGGGACACCTCCGGCGTCCAAAGTCAAGGACACGCACTCGAGGACGCACATCCAAAGAGGACGCACATCCAAAGAGGACACGCGTCCAAAAGGCCGATTCACTGAATGCCATTCGGGCCAACTCCCGATCGATCAGTGACTCTTGGCCCGGTAGACTTGCTTCCCATTCCAATACGTCTCCAGCACCTGGATGTCGCGGATCTCATCCACCGGACACGTCAGGATATCGCGATCGAGCACGATGAAATCCGCCCGCTTGTTGGCTTCCAATGAGCCGACCCGGTCTTCGCAAAAGAGGAGATAGGCGTTGTTCCGCGTGTAGAACCGGATCGCCTGCTCGCGGGTCAACGCCTCCTCGGCATGCAGCGCCCCGTCGAACGCTTTCGCATGGCGCGTGATCGCCGTCCACATCGCGAGGAACGGATTGTAAGGATTGATCGCCCGCAATGAACCCACCTTCTGCATGTGGTCGGAACCGCCGCCGACAATCACCCCCGCCTCGAAGAGACTATGCAGCGGCTGAAACCAGCGCAGCCGATCGTTGCCGAACTGCGCCACGAGCGTGTGGGTATCGAGATAGAGCCACGCCGGTTGGATATCCATCACGGCGCCCAGGCGCGCCGCCCGGTCGATATCCTCCCGGCTCTGGAAATTGGCATGCGTCACGCATGGCCGCAGCGCCTTCATCGGCAGATCCCGGCTCACTTCTTCGTAGGCATCCAGCAGCGCATGCACCGCGCCGTCCCCCACGGAGTGCGCGGTAAATTGCAGGCCGCACTCGGTCGCCGTCCGCACCATGGGAACGAGCCGCTCCTTGGGGATGAATAGCACCCCGCGGTAAGCGGGATCGGTGATCGCGTAGATCTTGCTCACGCCCCACGGCTCCCGCATGTAGGCGCTCCCCGTCAGCATGCCGCCGTCGAGATACGTTTTCAGCCCCACGATCCGCACGGGTCCCTCCTTGTTCTTGAAGAGCGGATTCTCCGCGATGGCCCGGATCTTTTTCTGAACCTCCTCGATCGGGCCGATGCTCGGCACGTCCTGGGAGATCGAGACGTTCAGCGTCAGTTCACCGCGATCGCGCAGGGTCGTGTAGAGGCTCATGGCGGCCGGGTTGGAATCGCGGTCGCAGATTCCCGTCAGGCCCACGGAATTGTAATCATGAAACATGACGATCAGCCGCTTCACCTGGTCGGCCAGGGCAGGCGCGTCCATCACCGGCTTCACTTTCACGTAGCGCGTGCAGTTGCGCAGGATACCCGTCGGCTCGCCCGTCTTCGGGTCCATCTCGGCAAAGCCGCTCCCGCCGTCGGAGACCTTGAAGTTCTTGTCGATCCCGCTCAGCGCGAGCGCCTGCGAGTTCAGCGAGGCGTCCGGCCCCGTGCGATACAGCACCGGATGTTTCGGCGCCACGCGATCCAGTTCCGCACGCGTCGGGTAGCGCTGTTCGCGCAGGCGCGTGATGAAGACCTGGCCCAGCGTGATCCACTCTCCCTCGGGCACGACGCGCGCCCGTGCCGCGATGTAGTCCAGCACGTCCTGGATCGTCTCGAAGTCGGGTATCGGATGATCGAATTCCGTCATCGACGCCCCTGTCGGGTGGGTGTGCGAATCGATCAATCCCGGCAGCACCATCCTGCCGCCGAGTTCGATGACTTTTGTCTGGGCGGTTTTCGTTTTGATGATGTCAGCGTCGTGGCCGATCGCGACGATCTTCCCATCCGTCACCGCCATGGCCTCATGGATCGTAAAGTGATCGTCCACCGAAACGATCCGGCCGTGTTGGAAGATCAGATCGACCGCCTGCGCTGGACAGGCCAGGGCGGCAACCAGGATGGCGGCCAGGCCAGCCTGACGGAGAAAAGTAGAAGCGGCTTCCAGCCGCTTTATCCCCCCCGAAGCGGCTTCCAGCCGCTTTAAACTCCCGGGAGCGGCTTCCAGCCGCTTTCCATCCGGGCTGCTTGGCACCATTTCGTCTGCGGCGATAGTTTGGTTCTTTTTCATTTTGTAGGGAGTGAGTCCAGGCTCAACCGGCGAATCCGCAGCCGGTTCAACCCGCCGACTTTGGAATCGCCCGCGCAATACGCGAGCAAAACGGCGTCATCGATGAAGGCCATCGCCGTGTAGCAATACCAACCATCCGGATCATCCTCGATGACCTTCGCCCGCGGCCAGGTCTTGCCGCCGTCACTCGAGATCGCCGCGACCAGGGGGGCGCGCCGGCCCTTCGGAAAAGGAAAACGCCCCGAGTGATCGTTGTAGATCGCGAGCAGGTTCGCGGAATTCGGGAGTCGCTTGATGCTGGCCGGGGATAAGGGGGACTGCATTTCGGTGGGTGCGGGCGCGCTCCAGCTCAGCCCGGCATCAGTGGAACCGAAACCGTACTGCACACCCTGATCCGTGCGCGCCCAGCCAAAAAGACTTCCGTCCTGAAGCTCGACGATGCCCGGCTCTTGCAACCCCGCGTTGCTGCGCACCGGCAGCGCCCACCACGTCGGCGACTCCTGCCACTTCTGTCCCTCGTCGTCGGAGTAGAACCAAATGACGAACGCGCGAGGATCGAACGACTTCTTGCTGCTGGGATCGGTGTCACGGGCCCGGTGAAAAGCGGCCGGCGCAATGAGGCGTCCGGTGGTCAGTTGGACGATCCGATCATTATTCACTACGAAACAGCCGGGCGCGGCGAAGGCCGCCTTTGGCTCCGACCACGTCGCAGCCTCGTCCTCCGACCAGCGAATATACGGCTGGCAGTCGATCCAGCTATTCTTGACCAGGTAGAAAAGCGCGAGCTTCCCACTGGCCAGACGCAGCAAGGAGACGCTCATCACATTGCTCCCCCCGCTATTCTCCACGATCGTTTGCGGTTCGCTCCAGGTCCGCCCGGCATCGTCGGAATGGATGCCCACGATCCGCGCCGGGCTCTCGTCCCGCGCTCCCCCGTAGAAATGGGTGTAATAAAAAATCACCCGTCCGGACTTCAGCCGCGCAAAGGAGCCTTCCGAGTTCCGCGGGTTCTCCTTGGTCGGCTCGAGATTGAGGACGATCTGGTTTTCTTCAGCGGAGAGCCGTCCGCCAAACGCCCCCAGCAGGAGCGCGGGCCAGAAAAGTAGCGAAAGGATTGCGCGAAACATTGGGGGGGGAATAATCGGGATCGAATTTCGTGCCACACGTTCGCTCATCATTCCGGCGCGCACTGGGCGCCCTGAAAATCGGTAGCGTGAGATACGGGTCGGACAGTGATAACAGTCGGATGTATCTGTCCTGACAATAGCCCTGCGAACCTTTCTTTCACTAAACCCGTTAAATGCTCTTGTGCCGCGACCGGGCGAGGGGCCACCAGAAAAGACTGCACGGACTTTGATTGCGGAGCGATCCGTGGCCGCGGTTCCAGGAATTGCACGGGGGTTCATCGACTCCGCTGCTAATGACGTACTTTGTGAAGTGCTGAAAATCAGAGTGCGCGGGTGGATCGGCTTCTCCGAAGACGATGGCAAAAGATGGGCGGCGGAGCCGCGTTTCTTTTTCCCATCGCGTTGCGGAGAACGCGATCCACCCGCGCCAAGACGCGCAAGTGATTGGCCTTGGCACGTCTGAGGTTTTGAGCCCTCATGGCGAACGCCACTTGAAAATCCGCGCCCACACAAAAACGATTAGCAGGCCACCCAAAATACCAGAAACGGCGACAGCCAAAAGGAGCCATCGGTTATGACATTCACTGAAACCGCGTTTTGGATTCTCGGCCCAGGTATTTTGGGCGTTTTGATCGGTAGTATTTTCGGTCACTACCTCACCAAAAGTCGCGATTTGGAAACTCGGAAATCCCTCTTGAAAAAAGAAGCGGACTTGCGGAGGCGACAATTTCAAAAACAAATTCTGCGAATCAGATACACACTGGAGAGAACCAATCCCGAGCCTGCGGAGCGCATTTTCTCCAAATACGCCGAAATGATGCCAGATTTTCTGAGCGAGGCGGTTCTTGTCTATGACGACTATCCGCACCGTGAAGGACTCATACGGTTGGTTGAGCGCGCCGGGCATTGGCGGCTGAACGAAGCTGCCACGGAGGGTATGTCCAAAACCAAAGACGTGCGCGATGTTTTGCGGGATTCGTTCGTGGAGCTGTACGATTTCACTCAAAAAAAGGAGAAATAGGAAGAAAGGCTTCACCGTTGCGCCTCCCCCTGTTTTTCAGTAGGCTTTTCCCATGAGTGAACCGCAAAGCCCGATGTCTGATGCCGAGGTGCGGGTATGCGCGAGGCGATGAAGCAGATTCTCTCTGTGCCGAAAGCGGAGATTCTGAGGCGCGAGGCAGAGGTGAAGCGCAACAGGCAGGAAAAGCGTGATGGGCGGCAATTACCAGGTTCCCATTAAGGACGCTCGCGCCGTCTTTACGGCGGCGGAAGACTATGAGCAGGCCATGGACGTACTCACGTCTCAGGCAACGACCAATCACCGACTTGTTGTGCCGCAACTCACCACGGCTGCAATGGCCATCGAGTACTACTTGAAATGTCTGATCGTAGATTCGGGGAGCAAAACAATTCCCGCCAAACACGATTTGCGTGTTCTGTTCATGAATCTCCCGACAAAGACACGTCAGGAAATCCAGAAAACGTGGGACATAATGCGCAACTTCATCGCGCAAGGCGGAGGCAACTTGGACGGAGTGCCAGCCGAAATAATTACGCCCCTGACCGAATCTGCAAACGCGTTCGACGCATGGCGCTATCGCTTTGAGAGCACGGCAAACTTGCCAATGCTCAATCCCTGTCTGCCTATGGTTGTCGGGGCGCTTCATGCTTTCATTATGAAGCGGCATCCGTCATGGCGGGACGGGGGAGCGCATTTTCAATCCACATTCCCCGTTCAGAAAATCCCAACACCAAACGCATCTCTTTCCCCGCAAGCGTTCGGTAGTCCAATATCAGCTCCTCACTATCGGGTGCCGAACCAACAAAAAGAATTGTGCTCCCCCGTAGTTCTTCCGGGACTTCCACGCACTCTGTCCACCCTTTAGCCGGGAAACGCTCAATGAGCGGTGCGGGCGCTAAACCGTCAGTATTTTCGTCGTTTGGACGAAAATCGATGGTTACGGTAGTATGTAATCCCCGAAATTTGCCCCGGGTCGAGCGAGTGTAACGAGCGAACACCCGGGGTTCTCTACCAAAACTGCGGCACTCCATCCGTCCCGGCCTCCTGGCCGCATCTTTCCCCTTCTCCCTCGGAGGAGATGCGGCTTCGCCGGGACGGATGGAGCGTTCGCTTTTGGATGGGAACCCCGGGTGTTCGCTCGCAGAT
>JBBRPL010000048.1:0-54983 GCA_038228205.1 Chthoniobacterales bacterium | reverse complement strand
TGTCCTCCGCGACCTTCCACGCGACGAGCGCGCCTTCGGCGAGATTGCTGGCGACCAGAGTCTGCCGCACGCGGCGGATCGTGCCCGCGGCGAGCATCGTCTTGATGCGCTCGAGCACCGTGTCCAGCGGCACACCGCTGCGTTCGGCGATGGCGACAAAGGGTTCGCGCACGAAGCCCTGGATCTTGTCTTCAGAGACCGCAAGGATTTGGGCGTTGAGGGGGTCGGTATGTTCGATGGACATGGAATCGTGCCGGAGTTTAGGCGGATGACCGCGTGGCACAACGCGGATTCTGCGAATTGCTGCCCGTGAGTTGTTCTGTCCTCACGATGCGTCGGGCTTGGATGGAAGCAATTCCGCCTGGAGGTAGGCGAGGGCTTCGTCGCGGCTCCGGAGCAGTCCTTCCAATTGCCGGGACTGGACTGCTTCCAGGATTTCGCTGAACCGGGGATTGGGGGGGAGCCCGAGTGCGATGAGGTCGCGCCCGGTGATCAGCGGCGGCGGGATGAGCGGCTCGATGGAGAATTCCACGCGCCGGGAATTGAGGAATTCGTAGTTGTCGAGCAGGCCGTGGCTGCTGGCGCAATCGACCCGGTGTAACTCCAATTCGTCGTCAATATGCGGGCGGGCCAGGAACCTTCTCAGCTTCGCCACGCGCATTTGCTGCACGTCCTTGAAGACCATGTGGTTTGCGACCGCTTCCACCGTGGCGTCGATCTCCGCGCGGGAGAAGCGCAAGCGGGTCATGATTTGTTCCGTCATCTCCGCGCCGAGCTTGTCGTGTCCGCTGAAGCGGATGCGTCCGTCGGGATCGACCGCGAAGGTCGCGGGTTTCCCGATGTCGTGGAAAAGCACGGAGAGCACGAGCGGCACGGAGACCGCGCCGGGCAGCAGTTTCAGCATGATCCGTGTATGCACGAAGACGTCGCCCTCGGGATGAAACTGGGGCGGTTGTTCGCAGCCTTTGAGCGCTTCGATCTCCGGCAGGATCTCCCGCAGCAGGCCGCTCTCATCGAGCAGATCGAATCCCCGGACGCGGCGCGGGGAGAGAAGAATTTTCACCAATTCTTCGCGGATGCGCTCGGCGCTGACTTCATGAATGTGCGGCGCGTTCTCGCAGACCGCGCGCCATGTCGGCCCGTCGAGATCGAAACCGAGGGTGGTGGCGAAACGCGCGGCACGAAGCATGCGCAGGCGATCTTCGCGAAAGCGGTCGTAAGGATTTCCGATGGCGCGCAGAAGTCTTGCCGCGAGATCCTGCTGGCCACCGACGTAGTCAATGAGCCGTTCGGCGATCGGGTCGAAAAAAAGTCCGTTGATCGTGAAGTCGCGCCGTTGCGCATCCTCCTCGGGAGTGGAGAAGCGGACGCTTTCCGGGCGGCGGCCATCCAGATACTGGCCGTCATTGCGAAAGGTCGCGACCTGGAATTCACCGCCGTCTTGCAAGACGATGATGACGCCGAAGTGCGCGCCCACGGCCACCGTGCGTGGAAAGAGACTTTGCACCTGCTCGGGATGGGCATCGGTGGCGATATCGTAGTCATGCGGTTCCGCGCCCATGAGCCGATCGCGCACGCACCCGCCGGCGTAGAGCGCGGTGAAGCCCGCGTTCTGCAAACGCAGAACGATCGAGCGGGCGGAACTGGCAAGGGGTGAAGGCACGGGACGACTATACGCGGCTGGTGAGATCAGAAAAACGAAAAGCCCGGCCTTGCGGCCGGGCTTTCGTCCGCCCTTGCGGGCGACGGGTTGGAAGGCTTCGGATTTACGGAGCTGGTGCGGCCGGAGCGGGAGCGGGCGCAGCGGACTCCGCGCCGCCGGCTGGTGCCTGCTGCTGGATATTGTATTTCGTGACGATCGCCTGGGCCTCAGCGTCCGTCTTCGCGAGAAGAAGGAGATCGAGGATCAGGTCTTGCAGCTTCTTTTGGATCTCCTGGGATTGCTTCACGACGGGCTCGCGGGCTTTGTAGGCTTCCGTGAGCTGGACTTTGCCCTTGGCAAGCTGCTCCTTGTTGTCGCGGAGATTGGTGCGGTTGAAGATGACATTGATCGTCTGCGCAAACATGAAGATTGCGAGGGTCGAAGTGACCAGGGCCAGAGGCAGGAGAAGCGAAGAGCTGCTCGCGGTCGAGTTGGCAGGGTCGTTAAAATTGTAATCGGGTTCGGTGCTCATGGGTGGAAATTAGCGAAGGGCTGGGGCTGATTCGGTGGGAGCGGCTGGAGCGGGAGCCGGAGTGCGGGCTGGCGCGGAAGCACCGCCGCCGCCGGGGGCTGGAGTGGCTGGCGCCTGGACGGTGTAACCATGCTTGGCGAGCAGCTTTTTCATATCGGCGTTTTTCGTCGAGACCTGCGCCATGTCCTGCAAGAGCGCCGGGCCGACCTTCTCCTGGATTTGTCGGCCAGTATTAATTTGGGTCTCCTGCTTTTGCAACTCGCCCTGCTGAGCCTGGACATCCTTCTGCTGCCCTTGGATATCCGTTTGCAGGCCTTGGTTGCCGTAACCTACGGCGAGAACGACGACGGCCAAAATCAGGCTGAGCGCTGACGTGGCCACAGAGATATAGAAACTTATTTTCATGTGGGGGCGTTCTTCTCGTCTATGAGCGCCGTGGGCGTCAAGGGACAAAATTGAGAGATCGCGAACTATTTACTTTTGGCGGGCTTCCGTGGAAGCACGCACGATGAGCTGAACAGGCAGGCCGATCTTGCGCGGGGCATCCGGGGCGCCTTCGCGGACGAGGCGATCAATTTCCTGAATGCCCGCGACCGCCATCTCTTCCGCCGGAAGATGAATGGTAGTGAGACGCGGTGAGTTGAACAGGGCCGCGGGGTCGTCGGAGCAACCGATCACACTGAGGTCGCCGGGAACCTTCAGGCCGTGCGCATGGGCCCGGGCCAGCAACCCGAGGGCGGCGCTGTCGCTCATGGCGAAAACCGCGGTGGGCTTGGGTTGGTGAGCGAGAATTTCGTCGAGTGCCACCTCGCCAGCGTGCACCGAGAGGTCGCCATAAACGATGCTCTGGGACTCGATCGGCAGATGAAACTCCTCGCATGCGCGGCTGACACCCCGGTTCAGCTCGAGGGTTTTCGGATGGGTGGCGCCGAAGGGGCCGGAGACAATTCCGAGATGCTGGTGCCCCAATTGTGCCAGATGCTCGATCGCCAGATACGACGCCCGCTCGTAATCCGGGACGAGACTGGTGACGCCGGGGGTCGCGGCGTCGCTCCCGAGATTGACGACCGGCAGACCCCGGTGAGTGAGTGCTTCGAGCAATGAAGGATTCGGCCGCCCGTGGACGAGAAACTTGGAATAGGTGCCGAGGCGAACGGGGTGGGGGAGGTCCTGGGGGCTTCCATAGTCCCGATTCTCCTCGTAGAACGCCAGGCTGAGCGGGTGCGACGCATCGGGCACCGCCAGCATGGCCGCCGCGGCCAACCGATGCACGAAAGGGTCGCGCAGACCGCCTTCCACGGCGGTGGAGATCAGCAGGCAGTAATCCCCCAGTTCAGGATACATGCGAACGACCGCACGGAGATCGTTGGGGATGTAGCCCATTTCGCGGCATACCTTGAAGACGCGTTCCCGGGTCTTCTCGCTGACCCGAATGCCGTAGTCGCGGTCGTTGAGCAACGAGGAGATGGCGCCTTGGGATACGCCCGCAGCTTTGGCGATCTGCGCCATCGTGATGGTCTTCTGCAGATCGGACAGCTGCTTGGGCACGCGGATCGCTCCGCTGCCGGAACCACTCCCGGCCGGTACCTCTCCCTCTGTGGACACGTTCATTTGAGGAGTAGGAGTAATGTCCGCGCCGGATTTCACAAGAGTAAAAAACCCTCGCGGGCGGAACTACGTAGGCTCGAAGTGCATCGCGCCTGTATTTATTTTCGCGAGCGATCAGCTCTCGGGCAATATCTTTTTCACGAGCCGGTCCACGCCGTCGCCGGCAAACTCGCTGCCGGGATACATTTTCCGGGCTTTCAGATACCAGGCAAGGCTGGAGCCGACCTGATCCTTTTTCTCCAAATCCTGCGCACCCCGCAGGGTCCGCACGAAATCGGCCGCCTGCGTCGTTAGGTTGGCCCGCGTCTGGCTCAACTTGTTATCATCGGGATAGACCGCGGCGATCTTCTCGACACTCTCCCACGCGCCGGCGTAATTGCTCTGCTGCGCGAAGGCGTTGGCCTGCATGATGGCAATTTCGATCTTCTGGATGCTGTCGAGCACCTCGTTGAGCTGTTTCGCCCGTTCGGGATACTGGGCGGTCGCCGCGATGAAGCGGGCCTTGTCATCATAGATCTGCCGGTAGTTTTTTTGGCTCAGGAGCTGGTCGAAATCGAGCAGCGCTTTCTGCAGGACGTCGCCCTGCGAGAAAATCATCCGCGAAATCTCCGCGAGCGCCGGGTTGCGCGGCCAGAGCTCGGTCGCGTCGGAAAGCTCCTTTTCGAGGACCACCTTGTCGCCGCTCAGCGCGGCGTTGCGCGCCTTGGCGAGATGCATCTGGGCCACCGTCTTGGAGGTCTCGATCACGGCCATCGGTTTCGAGTTATCGAAGTCCTTGGCGATCGTTCCGAGATCGTTGACCAGTTTCTCGGCCAGCGCGTAATCCTTGACGTCGATCGCGGAGATCAACTGGTTGCTTTTCTGCACAAATTCCAGGGACTGCCGCTTCTTGTCCCGCGTCAGCGTCCGAATTTCCGGGACGTATTCGCCCACGGTGAAAGCCTCGGCGAGCCGCTTGGTGGCGCTCTCCAGCTCATTCTTTTGCAGGAGGAAATCGTAGGACCGTACGCTCTCGCGGACATCGCGCAAGGCTTCGTTGGCCAACGAGTCGAGCGTGCCCACGGTGGGAGGCATCCCCGCGCTTTTTTCGAAAAGGTCCTTCGTGTCCTTGCCCACGTTGAGCTTGGTGTCGCCGTCGGTGAAGACCGAGCGATAGAAGCGCGTGGCCATGAGCACGTGCTGGAAACGGCGTTGCATGAAGAACTGAAGGATGAGGGCCTGAAATTCGACCTTCGTCTGGATCACACTCAACTCCTTCTTCAAACCGCCCGCCTTGATCGCCGCTTCGATCTCCAAGAGCCGCTTGGTGTGGTCCATCTGCTTCATGCTGTCCTCGTAGCTCTGCCCTGAAGTCGGGGCCGGCTGTTGCTGATTTTTGCCCTTGCCGCCCGACGAGGGGGGGGCGCTCCTGATCACATTGCCCGCGTCGGAATGTTGGGCGTTCCAGTATTCCTGCCGGCGCTCGGCCTCGAGTGCGGCGGTCGCGGCCGTCATCCGATCCTGCGACTGCTGCGATTTGTAGGCGCTGAAAACTGCGTCGGCCAGCGCGTCGCAGAGCCGCGCATCGATGTCAAAGCTGGATCCACGCGGGAGCAGCCGGAAAGCCGCGTCCAGATTCTGGCCCGACGCGTTGGCCGGCGCCAGGAGGTTCAGAACTTGCGCGATGATCGCCTGGTAGGCCTTGTCCGAAGCCGTCGTCTCCTCGGGGGCGTTCAGGTACTTTTCAAAGCGCGCCTGAAAAATCCGGTTGTTGTTGACGTTCCAGTTCTTGCCGCCCCACGTCACGATGTCGGAGCCGGGATCGAAAACGGGCACGTCATTCCCGAGGAAGCTGCCCTTTTTTCCGCCAGCGGTGCCGCCCCCGGCTGCGGGAGCCGGGGCGCTGGATGAGGTGGCCGGTGCGGCTGCCGGGGCAGGAGCATCCGGTACTTGCGCCAGGGTCAGGTTGCCACAGCACAGGATTCCGCAGCAGATCGAGAAGAGCGGGGGGGAGGTTTTCATAGGATCTAAGACTTCTTTACATCCAAAGCTTTTAGTACGCCACGATCTCCTACTTCTATTTTAAAATTAAAACGCTGGCCGCGCTCGATGTTCACACTGTTGAAACTGGGGGGAACGAGCACGGGCAGCATTTCATCTCCGACTTCGACGGAAAACAGCCGGCCGCCCGTGGGTGACCACTGGAGAGACTGCGCGACCGTGCCCTCGATTTTGTAGACGTTGCCGCGGAGACTATTCGAATTCTGCAGGTAGTCGGAGACAGGCAGCGGCGACAGCGTGCGGTAGGGGTCGCTGGCTTTGCCGAAAAGCAAATAGCCGCCGGCGACCGCGGCGAGCACGAGGACGGCGGCGAGGAGAATCCAGACGGGGTGTGCGGAAGAGCTAGCGCGACGAGCCATGGGAAAGGGAGCGCGGAAGACCGGGAAAGAACACGCGGCAAGAATTAAGGCGGAGCCGGCGGAGTGTCATGTTTCTTTACCAGACCATTACATAATTCCGTCCAGCCCCCCGCAGCTTCATCGAATGAGGCCCCAGTGCGGAATGAACGGCCAATAGACGAAAACGCCGCGGCCCATGATGTTCTCCTGCGGCACCGGACCCCAATCGCGGCTGTCCGAGCTGTGAAAGCTGTTGTCGCCCATCGCGAAATAATGCAGCGCGGGCACCGTGAAGGTGGCGTCCGGCTCGTTCAGATACGTCATCTTCGTGTATACCTTCTCGCCGTTTGCATAGACGGACTCCGCGGCATTGGAATAGCCACGATAGTCACCCTGCGCGGCCATTACCCGGCCAAATCCAACGCCCTCGGCTCGTTTGCCGTTAATGAACAGCTCGGGAGGCGCGACGCGCAATTCATCCAGCGGAGTCCCGGCCAGGCGCTTGATGTAGAACTGGGACGGCTTTCGAGGGGGAGGTCCGGGATTGCCCATCCTTCCGCCGATGCTTTCTGTGTTGAAGACGAAGACATCCCCTCGCTGAGGCTTGCGGAAGTGATAGGTAAACTTGTCCACGAAGACATGGTCGCCCGTGTTGACATATCCGCGCGCGATCGGTTCGCCGCGCCGATAGGTCCTGGTGGAGTTCAGCCCAAAGGCTTCGGTCACCGTGCGCATCGGGGCGTGAATCAGGTAGGTATTACCCTGGTCGGTGAGGCGTTGCGTGCCGTCCGGATCGGTCACGACCTGCGACGTGTGCACCTGGGTGTAGGTGAAAAAGAAGTAGCGCGAAATTTCGGCGACTTCCCCGATCGTCTCATCGTCCTTCGCGATCGTATTGATCCAGGTCCGTCCGTAGATCGCCGTCTGCGCCAGTTGCGTCAGCGGATTTGGCGGTTCCTCTTTTGTCGGGAAGCCGAGGATCCCATTGAGCGTCGGCTGCATCGAACCGGTCGGGATCGTGAAGGGTTGCAGGAAATAGGTGCGGACCGCGAGGGCGACGACGATGGCCACGAGGAACACCTCCACATTCTCGCGCCAGCCGGCGTCGTCGATTTTTGGGAGATACGAGTGGCAAAGCTGGTCGAGGTGCCGCGCGGCCTCTTCGATCTGTTTCGCATCGTGGGTGTCGTTCGCCGTTTCCAGGGTTGCAATCCCATCGGAAAATTTCGCGCACGTCGCCTCGTCCCAGAGATCCCGTTTGTAGGCCATCATCTTGCGGGCATCCTGGGCAAATTGGCGGCCTTGTTTGACGGCTTTCGGCAGGAGGAAGGAGAACATCGATCGTGGGACGGGGAGTGCGGAATCCAAGCCAAAAGCCGCGCCAAGGGAAGCGAAATCTTGGCTGAACTGCGGGTGGGATCGGCGCTGGCGGGCGGGTGGCGCTGCGCTCCGCGCACATTTGAATTCTCGAACAACGACGCGGCTGCTGTCATGGTCCGTATGGATATCCCCCTCACGCCCGAGCAATTGGAGCCTGTTCGCCAGGCCCTCCTCGCGGGAAGGAAAATCGAAGCAATCAAGCTCTACCGAGCCGCCACAGGTACGGGCCTCGCGGAAGCGAAGGGCGCGATCGAAGCCCTCGAGGTCCGGTGGCGCGTCGAGACACCCACGGAATTCAGCAAGCCCGCCAAGACCGGTTGCCTGGGATTCCTTCTGCTCGGTGGCGCCGGGGTGTCGGGTGTCCTGCACCTGGCGCTCTCGCGGTAGGCTCCAACGGCGAGACCACCTTCGAAAACCGGTCTTGCGTAGCGGGCCACCCATTGCGCAGATTCCGCTCCTTCGTTTCCCATCACCTCATGAAAAAAATCCCCTCCCTCCTGATTCTATCCGCCCTCCTCGCGGCCCCGCTGGCATTCGCGCAGGCGCCCGCCGCGCCCGCGGCCCCCGCCAAACCCGGCGCTGCGGCAGTTCCCGCCGCTCCCGCCGCGCCGACGGCTACGCCATTTCCGCTTCCCGTCCAGCCTCCGGACGTGGCCGCGCCGAAAATGGACGGCAAGACGGGCCAGCCCAGCGCCGGCTTCATCTCTGTCCATGAAAAATTCGTGGCGACAGCCAAGGAAGGCAAAGCACAGCTCGTCTTCCTCGGCGACTCGATCACGGCAGGTTGGGGCGGCGGTGGCAAGGACGTCTGGGCCAAGTCTTTCAGCCAGTGGACGCCGGTCAATTTTGGCATCGGAGGCGACCGCACCCAGCACGTGCTATGGCGCATCCAGAATGGCGAACTCGACGGCATCAAGCCCAAGGCCGCCGTGGTGATGATCGGGACCAATAACGTTGGAGGCGACACCGCCGAAGGCATCGCCAAGGGCATCACCAAGATTGTCGAAACGATCCGGACAAAAACGCCCGCGACCAAGATCCTCCTGCTGGCCGTCTTTCCACGCGGGGAAAAAGCCAGCGCCGCGGACAAGCCGAATGCGGCGCGCGACAAGCTCGCCGAAGTCAACAAGATCATCGCGAAGCTCGACGACCAGAAGAACGTCTTTTTCCTGGATATCGGCGCCAAGCTTCTGCAGCCCGATGGCTCGATGAGCCGCGACATCACCGGGGACTTCCTGCATTTCAATGCCGCCGGCTACCAGATCTGGGCTGACGCCATCACCCCGAAGCTCACCGAATTGATGAAGTAAGCCACCGGCAAAACTCTCAGGCCGCAGATGCCGGGTCAGACCCGCGTCTGCGGCCTTTTTTGTTTCAGGGACTTTGGCGTCTTTCCGATCCTTCGATCACGGAACTTTCCCGGTATCGAGGAACTCGAGGCCTTTCTCCAGCCACTGGGCTTCGGGCATGGCGTGGGCCAGCCCCGGGACTTCGAGGCACAGGACGCTGGCGAATCCTTCCTTGCGGAAACCGAACTCGTCGGCCGCGTGGGTATTGATCCGGTTGAAATCCTTCTCCCCGGTAAAGAGGACGTAACGGCACCGCTTTTTCGCGATTTCCAGGACATCGTCATCCGGGATATAGCTAATCCCGAATTGCTTTCCGTTTTCGGCCGGGAGTTCGGTGTAGAAGTTCACGCCCATGAACGGGATCGCGCCGGTGAAGAGATCGGCAAAGGCGACACCGACCATGCTCGCCACCCGCGCGCCGCCGGAAAAGCCCGACACATAGACCCGCCGGGGATCGATGCGATAGCGCTTGCGCATGCCGACATTGGCGTCGATGGCCAGTCGCATGCGGTCGAAAATGTTGCGAGGGTTGCCCGAATGAAGCGCGCCGACGAAAAGGAGTTTCCGGGCGGCGAGCGTGGCCTCCCAAGCTGGTGGAATCTGAGCGTTATCGCTCGCACTGATCCAGATGAACAGGCCCCACGATTCCGCCGGCTGATAGTTCTTCGGGACCAGGAGCTGGAACCGTTCTTTGTTGATGTCGAACGCGCCGGGGTTCTCCACCGAGTGGAGGCGCCACTTCACTTCGTCGGCGTCGGACTGCTGCGCCGATTCCGTAAACCGGATCGTATGCACGCCGGGTGCGAAGGGGGGCAGTTCATCGGCCGATCCCGAGAACACGGCCGAGAGGAGCATCACCGGCACGGTCAGATGGAGCGGCAATTTCGACATGCGGACGCAAGCAAACAGGGTGTGGCGCAGAAAGCAATTCCGACCTCCGGCCTCCGGATATGCCGGCGGATTTGCGGACGCGCCGGATTCCGACCTACGCGCGCTTCTCTGCCGGACGCGACCGGGCGCTGTGCGCCTGGACCAGCGCCATCAAGGCGGCCCGGCTTGGGACCGCCAGCTTCTGAAAGATGGAGTGCAATTGGTTTTTGACGGTCGGGACGCTCTTGGAAAGGTGCTGCGCGATGGCTTCGTTGGACATTCCCCGGCAAATGCAATCCACCACTTCGCGTTCCCGAAGGGTCAGGACGGAAAATTGACTGGGAATGGGCTCGTGGCGGGTGGGGCGCGCACCGCCCCCCAGAGCAGTGGCGGGAGCCGCACGCCGGGAAAAGCGGACCTGGAATACCGGTTTCTCGAGGGCGGACGATTTGAGAATAACGAGCCGGACCACCGCGCGCATTCCGCCAGGACCGGGGGAGGCGCATTCCCCGGCCAGCACCGAGTTGGGTGTGGCATTGTCGCCAAAATCCTGGGTGTCGCTGGCCGGCGTCCCCCGTCCTTGCTGGAACGCAGATTTGAGCTGCTGGCACACGGCGCTCACGGCGTCGGGACAGCGGAAAACCGTCGAGGGCTGGACCTTTCGCGCACCGTCGGGACCGAAGTTCCACAGCGCGCAGCACTCCGCCGCCTCGGCATTGCGATACACCACGTCGAGGTCCCAGTTCAAGACGGTCAACCCGTTGGGTGACTGCCGGAGGAAGGCCTGGAGGGAGTGATGGATCGCCAGCGTCTCTTCGCGGACGAAAACCCGCAGCCAGGCGATTTTGAAATGGGTGTAAAACCATTCCAATTGCTCCAGGCCGGCGTTCCCGTAATTGCCCGCGTCTGCGTCCCGGAAAATGAACATGAGAACGGAGGACGATTGGCGAACGATCGCCGACAGGGCGACGATGAACGGTGACGACGGCTGTTGCAGCCATTTTGCGGCGAATCGCGACCGGCCCAACTCGGCTTCCGTAAAGATCCGGTTGAGGTGGAGGGGGCCAGCCGACTGCCGGTCGAGCAAATGCCGGATCAGGGGATCCTGCGGCCACGAATCGTGCAGCCACAATTCGGCGACTTCGCCGCTCGACGTAAATTGATAAAGCTTGGATGGAAGACCCGGTCCCGGGGAAAAGACCACCAGCGCTTGCCGGGCCGCCACGAGAGTGTGCGTACAATAGAAGGCCGCCTCGCTCAAGGAGGCAGGTGTCTGGGCCGCGTGCAGAGCGAGCAGGTGGCGATCGAGCTTCCTGGTGAGCGCCACCGCTGTGGGTTCCTGTTTCATCGCGGTTGGCCGTTGGCGGGCGGGGCGTCGACCGCCGCGAGGTCGGCCGGCGTGAGGACCGTGGCGAGTGAGAAATCCGCCTGCTTGTTGCCCGTCGCGCCACCCTTTTGCACGCCGAGCACCTTGCCATCGGAACGCCGGACCAGCGGCGCTCCGCTAAACCCGCTGACCGACGTCAGATCAAGAACCAGCACCTTGCTATCCTTGAGGAAATACTTGACCGAACTGACACGGCCAAAGCGAAACAATGGCCAGCGATATACCCGGTCGAAGACCAGCGGATACCCGAGGAGAAAGACTTCTTCGCCCACCTGCGGTTTGTCGCCGATTTCAAAAAACGGCAGGTCGGCGTCTGCTGCCTGCCGCGCGATCTGGAGGAAGGCGAGGTCGCGGGTGGAATCCGCAGACTTGAAGCGTTTCACGACGGTGGCTTTGCTGGCGGTGAGAGTCGGCGGAGTGGGGCGCAGGACATACACCTCGTTCAGGCCGTCGCCGGTCAGATCGCCGATCACGTGATCCGCCGTGGCCAGCAGGCCTCGCGGCCCGATCATGAACGCCGAACCCCGGACGTGGGCCAGGTCCGGCTTGCCCACGGCCACGGCGGCCACGCGCACTTCGAATTCGCCACCGTCGCCCATCGCCGGCGCCTCTGCACGGCCCAGAGATTGAGCCCGCAGCAGGAGCGCGCCTGCCAGGCACAGCGTGGCAAGCCATCGGGAGCGAAAAGGGAGCGGCATATCCTGTCCCAGTTTTTATTCCCGGTTGATCTTGCTGAAGACGACCGTTGCCGGGAGCCCCGGCTTGATCGAGAAGTCGTTATTGGCGATCAGGAATTTCACCCGGAAGAGGCCGCTGCCGGCGTCCACGACCGGATCGACAAAGTACACTTTCGCCGGCACGCCTTTGATCGACTGCCGGCTCCCATCGGCGGCAAAGCGGATTTCCGCATCCATGCCCGCCCGGATTTGCGGCAGATACCGGGCATCGACGTAGACCTGCACATAGACCTGCGCATAGTCGAGGAGTTGGAAAACTTCCTGGGTCCGCCCGATGGTTTCGCCCTCCTCCTTGAGGATGCGGATGACCTGCCCATCCCAAGGGGCGCGCAAGGTCTTTTCCTCGAGTTGAGCCCGCGCGCGCTGGGACTCGATGAGCGCGACGTCGTATTCGAGTTTCGCGGCGAGCGCTTTGTCTTCGCTCACGATCTTGTCCTTGCTCAGACGATCGTTCGCGTGCCACTGGAATTCCGTCTTCGCGACGATCTTTTCGCAGCGTTCCGCTTCCAGCATGTCGAGGGGGCTGTAGAGGACGGCCAGCACCTGCCCCACGGTCACCCGGTCGCCCTCCTTGACCTCGATCTTGCGCAGGGTCGCTTCGACCGGGGAACTGAGCTTGATCTGGCGGAACGGCACGATCAATCCCTCGGCGGAGAGAGGTTCGGCAAAGGTCCGAAAATTCACGCCATTGGCGCCTTCGCCCTTGGGCGGCGCAGCTTCCGGGATCGGCCTTGCGGGTTCGGCCGCCCCCGCGCCCAGGGCCGCGCCGGCCAGGACGGCCAGGACGGCCAGGACGGCCAGGACGGCCAGCCACGCGTATCCGAGTTTCACGCGTATCCATCCTCCGCATCCGCGGGAGCACGGCGAGTTCGGGTTTTCCGGTTTCACGAGCGCAAGGCCACGTTTACTTCTTCTTCGGGGGCTGGGGCTTTTCCACGATGATGTTGTGTTTTTCGAGCAGCGTCCCCTCGGCTGCGTCAAGGAGCACCAGCGACCTTTGATATTCCAATTGAGCCGACAACTCGCGCAGCAGGGCGCGCCGGAGGTCCCGCTGCGTCTCGAGCACCGAGAGCGTGTTCGTCTGGCCTTCCTCCAGCCGCCGGGTCTCGGCGTACCTGGTTTCCTCCGCAAACTTGCGCCCAGCCATGGCTTTTTGGATTTGGGCAAAGCCGGACCGGCAGTTGTTGAGCGAGTTGATGATCTGCAATGAGATGTTCGCTTCGACCTGCTTCACCTTGGATTCGGCCTGCTCCATCATGGCGCGCGCACGGTCGCGATTACCCAGGGCCCTGGAATTGCCGATCGGGACACTGAGTTGGAACCCCGCGAACCATTCGTGGTGTTTCATATTCGTCGCCTGGGTGATCGCCTCCGCGCCATCCCCCGCCAATCCGCGCAAGGCGTAGCTGCCAATGACGTCGAGTTGGGGCAGCGTTTGGTTTTTGGCGTAGGCGAGGCGCGCTTTCTCGGTTTCCACGTCGAATTTGGCCGCCGCGTATTCCGAGCGCTCCTTGAGGGCGATCCCGACCATGTCCCGGTAGGTGGCGGTCGGAAGCTTGGGCGGCTCCAGCCCTTCCACCGGAATGAGCAGCACCGGGGCGTCAAGGTCGAGCCGGCTGGTGCTGAGACGCAGCACCTTATTCTGTTGCTGGAGCGCCCGGTTCTGCGCGTCGAGGTATTGCTGCTCGCTCTCGGCGAGCGCGGCTTCGGCCCGGCGGACTTCGACAACATCGAGCAGGCCTTCCGTTTGCCGCCGCTGGTTCTGCTGTACCAGCGTGCTGGAGTATTTCAGCACCTCGCGCTGGGCATCCACTTCGCCCAGGGCATAGGTCAGATTCAGGTAAGCGCCGATGATCTCCGTGACCCGTCTCTGGAGCGAGGATTCGAAATCGGCATCCGCGGCCTTTTTCTGCGCGCGAGCCACGCGGATTTCGACGAGGTTGGCCGCAAAGCCGAAATCGCGCAGCAAAGGCTGGGTCACACGGAAGCGCCCATAGGCTTCCTGATCCGACGGATAAAGGGGATAGATCGGGTTGCCAAAGCTGTCGCGCGACCTCGTCAACGTGTCCTCCGTGCGGTTCTCGGAGACGGTCAGATCCCACCGGGTGCCCGTCGGCAGGCGCTGGCTCAATCCCGACCGGTAGGCGCGGAGATCCTCCTCGTAATCCAGAAGCCTCAGCGACCCTGGGTCGAAGGCGTTGATCGAGTTTTGCGCGGCCTGCAATTGGGCATTGTTGGAAGTAATTGCCTGGTTGATGGCCACGGCGTTTTGCACCGCCGCCGCGGAAGGCGTGCCGCCGTCCACCGCGGAGTTGGCGGCGTTGGAGGCGTTGGCGTTGGCGGAGTCGTTCAGTTGCTGGCCCCGGGCCTGCAATGGGTTGATCTGGCTCTCGCTGTTCTCCAGGCTACGAATGAGATTCAGCGAGGAGGCATCATACTGGTTGATGAGCCGCTCCCTGTGCTGGTAGTTCACGCTCGTCTCCCAGAGGGGCTCGAGGGGTCCGCGAGCGCTGCGGAGACGCGCGGCGGCAAAGATGGGGTCATACCGGTCCACCTCGATGTCGATGCTCTCCTCGAGCGCCTGCCGCAGGATCGTGCTCAGGTGCACCGAGACACGTTGCCTCGTGCGCCAATTAAAAACGTCGTCCAGGGACTTTTCGTCGTCGGCCATCCCCGCGGCTGGGAGACAGCACCAGAGGGCCATCACGGCCAGCCGTTTCATCCGGACATTTTTCTGAGAGGTCACTGGTGAACGCTGGGCTACTCGTCCGTTCCGGGCAAGGATAATTTATGGTTTTTGAAAGGGGCAAAAATCGGCATACGTGGCCGGGTTTGGCTGCGGTTTCCAGTGTCCGGAGGCTTCAGAGGGCGACTTTTTGAAAAATAAAAAATGAAACTTTCGATCTATTTTCAGGATCTTGCGCGATCCCCCTCCTCGCACGGTTGCATTGGGAAGATGCGAACCGGGGGTGATTGGGGAGATGGCGGGCATATCGCGGGTGAAATTGGGAACGTCCACGGCGTCGACGATGCGGCGGTTGGGACCGCTTCCTCGTGGGCCGCGGGAATAACCCTAAATACGGAGATGAGAATAACCGCGAATTCCGTTTCCGGACCCAGGACAAACATGGCCGGAGTTGGAGCGTATGCCGGGCTGGAGGCGGGCTCTCGGAAGTGGCGCCGGCGCTGCCGGCTAGCTTCCCGTTTGCCGGAAAGCCTAACACTTCGCGAATTGGGCGGGCCCGAGTGAGGCGGGCACTCAATCGGTTGTCAGGGATCTGGAGCGATCGCCCGCCGATTGGCTCTGGGCCTTGCGGCGGCGGTATTGAGCCCGCGCGTTTTCCGCTTCGCCGGTCGTCCTTTTTCGGGCGTTGCAGGGTGGGAAGCGATGAGTCCGACGGCTATTTTCGCAAATAGCAAAATGAATCTTTTGGCCTATTTACGGGATTCCCGCCGGTCCCTAGTCTCGCTGCCCACGGGGTTCCCCGGGACGGCCAAACCATCAACCAACACCCAGCCATGAACAAAGAGCATATCGATAATCTTGAAGCGGAAATTCTCAACGGGCTCGCGGAGATCGAGTCGTTGGAAGCGCGCAAAACCCCGGCGATCATCGGCGCGCCCACCACAGTGGGCGGCATTCTGACCCTCAATTTTGACGGGGCTAATGACAGCATCGAAGTGTCACAGAATGCGGACACGATCTCAGTCTACATCCAGGACGGCAATCCGGCGCATGACGACACTCTGCAATTTCAGGCCGGCGGCGTCCTGCACAAGCTGGTGATCAACGGGGGTGGCGGGAACGATTCGATCGTGATCGACAATGATCTGGACCTGAACCTCCAAAACTCCCACGCTGACGATCAGGTGGTCATCAACGCCGGGACGGGCAATGACCACGTGGTGGTCGTCGGGAATTTCAATTATGCGACGATCGACGGCGGGACGGGCAACGACTCGATCTACGTCGGCCACACCAGTCCCTCGGTCTACAGCGGCGGCTACGGCGAAGGCGGCAAAAGCGGCTACGGCGGCGGCTACTCCTCGGGTCGCTACGGGGTGAGCATCGTGGGTGGAGACGGGAACGATACGATCGTCGGCGGTTACGGAAATGACACGATTGACGGCGGAAATGGCGACGACTCGATCCACGGTTTCGATGGCGACGACAGTATCCGGGGCAGTAATGGGAACGACACCATCTACGGCGGCAACGGTAGCGACACGATCGACGGCGGCAACGGTAACGACAGCATCGATGGTGGTAGCGATGACGATTCGATCAGCGGTGGCAACGGCAATGACCGCATCGACGGCAACGATGGCTTCGACCGCATCCAAGGCGACGCCGGGAACGACACGCTCCTCGGCGGCGACGGCAACGACACCATCTATGGCGGCGACGGCAACGACAGCATCGACGGCGGCCGGGATGACGACAGCCTCCTCGGCGGCAATGGGAATGACAATATCTACGGCGGGTCGGATGGTGCCGACACGCTCCTCGGTGGGGAGGGTAAGGATACGCTCTACTCCGGCCCCGATTCGGTGGGTGACTATCTGGATGGTGGAAATGGCGATGACAGCATCCACGGCGGCTATGGCGACGATTCCATCCATGGGCATAATGGCAACGATCGGATCGCCGGCGGGGCTGGAAACGATTACATCGCGGGTGATGCTGGCAAAGACACCATCTTCGGTGGCACGGGCAACGATTCCATCTATGGCGGGAACGATCCGGACAGTCTATCGGGCGGGGCTGGCAATGACTACATCTTCGGGGGCAACGGGAACGACAGGATCGCCGGCGACGATGGGGATGACACGCTCCACGGGGAACTCGGCAACGACACGATCGATGGCGGTATTGGTAACGACGAGATCCACGGGGAAGAGGGTTCAGACAGCCTCCTCGGCGGCGACGGCAACGACGTGATTCACGGCGACGGGTACAGCGCATTTAAGGTTGCGGTCATTTCCAAGGGCAGTGTCGGCGGCAATGACAGGATCTACGGCGGCAACGGCGATGATTCCCTCTACGGCGACGGGGGCAACGACACGATCCACGGTGATGGGGGAGACAACTATATCTCCGGCGGTTACGGAAACGATTCGCTGGTGGGCGGCATCGGCGACGACACGATCCATGGGGACGCAGGGAACGACGTGATTAAAACCGGCGACGGGTACAACCTTGTCTCCGGCGGCAATGGCAGCGACACGATCACCGGTGGCGCAAATGGCGACTCGATCTACGGCGATGACGGCAACGACAGCATCTATGGCGGGCTCGGTAACGACAACCTCCATGGCGGCAACGGCGCCGACAAGATCGATGGCGGCGGCGGGAATGACTCGATCTTCGGCGACGACGGGCGCGACAGCCTGTATGGAGGCAACGGAAATGACACCATCTATGGCGGGGCGGACGCCGACAGCATCCTTGGGGGGAATGGAGATGACTCGCTCTATGGCGGCACCGGAAATGACACCCTGCTCGGCGGCAACGGCAACGACAGCATCGATGGCGGTGTGGACGCCGACCTCGCGTCGGGCGACGATGGAGATGACACGGTCATCACTGATGACACTCACGATCGTGCCTTTGGCGGACTTGGGACCGGGGATTCCCTGTATGCGGGACAGCCGCCGAATACGGCCACGCCGGGCTTTGAGTACAGGGGTCCGTAACCCTCAGTTGCAGACAGGCTCTTCAGAACCCGGTTGGGCGCATCGCTCAACCGGGTTCTGCCGTTTTGACGACGATGCGGCGGATGCGGCGGATGCGGCGCTGGAGTGGTTGAAACAATGGGGGGGCACCCCTCGGGCGACCCGGGCTTGGAGGGGGTTCGTCCGTTACATTCGATCGAGCCGGGTCTCTCAGCCACTCTGGCCCGGCGCCCCTGCGCCAAAGGACGGATCGGTGTATGGGCGGGGCATCGCGGCACGAGGTCATGCTGGTGACGGTCGCCGGTCGAGACCGCTCGGTGATCGCGTGCCTGGCGGCCCGGGTGATGACGCCACCTTCGGCGGCGGGAATCAGGGCCCGATGGCCATCCACCCCCGCAAAGCCCGATTTGCTCGTGGGGACATGGTGAACTCCAGTAACCTTTCCGCGGATCGAGCGCCGATACCCGCCCTCATTTTTCTGAGGGCATCCTGGTCCTTTACAGAGAGAGGGGTGGGGTTTTGCGGCGTGGATGTGGGGGTGAAATCCGCGCATTCATTTTAGTTCTTAAGTTCTATTTACCAACCAGGGTCGATCCCTTATTCTCACCGCTCTTAGTTTTCTCACTCACGCATCATCACACCCTCATCGGCAATTTATGAATAAAGAACATCTCGACAATCTCGAAGCAGAAATTCTCAACGGACTCGCGGAGATCGAGTCGTTGGAAGCTCGCAAAACCCCAGCCGTCATCGGCCAGACCACTATTGGTGGCATCTTGACCCTGAATTTCGACAACGCCAACGACAGCATCGAGATTTCGCAGAATGCCGATACGATCAGCATCGTGGTGGACGACGGGAATCCGGCGCATCACGAGACGCTGCAGTTCGCAGAGACCGGCACGTTCAACAAGCTCGTCATTAACTCCGGCGGGGGGAATGACACGATTCGCATCGACGGCGATCTTACTTTTAACAGCACCACCGGTGATCATGGGCAGGTCGTGATCAACTCCGGGAACGGCAACGACTTGATCGTCAGTCGCTCGGATTACAACTATGTGACCGTGGACGCCGGGGCGGGCAACGACTCCGTCTTCATCGGCTCGCACGACAGTACGGTCTATAGTGGTGCCCTGGGAGTGAGCATTGTCGGCGGTGATGGCAACGATACGATCATCGGCGGCGACGGGAATGACACGATCGTCGCTGGCAACGGCAATGACCGGGTCGACGGTTACTATGGCGACGATTCGATCGTTGGCGGTGCGGGGAACGACAGCCTCTACGGCGGGTACGGCAATGACACGATCAGCGACAGCGTCGGCGCCAGCGCCGGCAACAACAGGATTGATGGCGGCGCAGGCAACGATTATATCGTGGCCGGCGCGGGCAAGGACACGATCTATGGCGGCAGTGGCGACGACACGATCCACGGCGGCGCGGGTGACGACCTGATCTACGGCGACCGGAACAAGGGCGGCAGCGGCAACGACCTGATCTTCGGTGACGACGGCAACGACCGGATCCACGCTGGCGCGGGTGACGACAGCGTCCTCGGCGGCAACGGCAACGACAAGATTTACGGCGACTCGGGTTATGACACGCTCCTGGGCCAGGAAGGCAAGGACACGATCTTCGGTGGTGATTCCAACGATTCCCTGAGCGATTACCTGTCTGGTGGCAATGGGGATGACAGCATCGTCGGCGGCGGCGGTGATGACACCATCCACGGCGACGCTGGCAACGATCATATCTACGGCGGAGCCGGAAATGACTGGATTACTGGTGGGGGTGGAAATGACACCATCGACGGTGGATTGGGTAATGACACCATCCATGGCGACGACAGTCTCGATATCGATAGCGTCCACTTCGGCAACGACAGCATCGTCGGTGGCGCTAACGATGACGAACTCCATGGCGGCTTCGGTAACGACAAGATCGGCGGCGGCGATGGCAATGACACGATCTTTGGCGACGCTGGGGACGACACGATCGCGGGCGGCAACGGGGATGACTTCATTTCCGGCGGCAAGGGCAATGACAGCCTCACCGGTTCCTTCGGGAATGACACGATCTATGGCAACGACGGCAACGACAAGATCTACGGCGGCAATGACGATGACAGCCTCCTGGGCGGCAATGGTGCCGACACCATCGATGGCGGATCCGGAAATAACTACATCTACGGTGAAGCGGGTAATGACAGCCTCACCGGCCACGAGGGGAATGACTCGATCTATGGCGGCAATGGCGACGATAAGATCGTCACTGGCGACGGCGATAACTTCGTCCATGGCGGCAACGGCAACGACACGATCACCGGTGGTGCGGGCAATGACTCGATCTACGGTGATAACGGCAACGACAGCATCTACGGTGGAATCGGCAACGATTACATCCACGGTGGCAACGGGAACGACTTCATCAACGGCGGCATCGGTGAAGATCACATCTACGGAGAAGACGGCAGGGACACGCTGCTGGGCGGCGCTTCCAATGACACGATCGATGGCGGGAATGGCGATGACAGCATCGATGGTGGGTCTGGTAATGACTCGCTCTACGGCGGGCTCGGAAACGACACCTTGCTCGGCGGCGATGGTAACGACGTCCTCAACGGCGGCGTTGGCGCCGACTCGGCGAACGGCGGCAACAACGACGACACGGTCTTCATTGACAACGTGGGCGACAAGGCGGCTGGCGGCGCCGGCACTGGGGACTCCCTGAATGCTGGAGCGCCTCCCGTGACGCCGACCACCCCTCCTTCAGGATTCGAGTTCTAAGTTTGAACTAGCAACCGAACGGATATTCAGAACCCGGTTGGGCCAACGCTCAACCGGGTTCTGCCGTTTTCGAGGATGAGAGTCCCAGACACCGCCACCATGCCTGACCCAGAAACGAACCCAGTTCCCGCCAGATCTCCAGACCAGGCCCGGATCGCGCCCGAACCCTATGCAGCCGCCATCCACTACGAGGCGGACGGATACGTCACCAGCAAGTCGAAGCTGATGGGACGGCATGCGGCGGGAGAGGGCTTCCTTTCCGGCCTGGCACAGCACGGGCGCGCCGCCACGCTGAGCTGTTACAGTCGAACGGCGGGAGAATTTCAGCAATTTAACGGCCAGTTGCGTTCTTTTGCCACTCGACCGCGCGCCACCCATTGGATTCCCCGAGACAAACCGGAGCAACTGGCGACGGTCGGATGCCTTTACACTCCTGGTCCTGGGCTCGACATGGATGCGTGGAACCGGCGCCGTTCCGGACATCGTGGCTACAGCCTTTGCGGCGTTACCCATACGATCGCGTCGGCGGGAGCCGCCGATGCCCTGGGCAATCTCGTGCTTGGACCCATCGAGTCGTGGGATGCCCTCGTGTGCACCTCCGAAGCCGTCAAGACGGCGGCGGTGCGGATCATCGATGATTGGCGGGAGTATCTCGGCGAACGGTGCGGCGCCGTGCCGCCTTTGCGCGCGCAATTGCCCGTCATCCCGCTGGGGGTGGATTGCCGGCGATTTTCCCGCGAGGGAGCCAGCCGGGCCGACTGGCGCCGGCGCATGGGCATCGCCGATTCCGCCGTGGCGTTCCTCTTCATGGGCCGCCTTAGTTTTCACGCGAAGGCGCATCCGCTGCCGATGTACCTGGCCCTGGAACAGGCGGCGCAGAACAGCGGCCGCCGCATCGTGCTCATTCAGGCGGGCTGGTTTGCCAACGACGGATTGCGCCGCGCGTTCGTGGAGGGCGCCCGCCAGTACTGTCCCCTGGTCGACGTCATCTTTATGGATGGCCGGAGGCCCGATGTGCGCGATCAGATCTGGCGTGCCGCCGATGCGTTCATTTCCTTATCGGACAATGTCCAGGAGACGTTCGGGCTGACTCCGGTCGAAGCGATGGCGGCAGGGCTTCCCGTGGTCGCTTCCGACTGGAATGGCTACCGGCAGACCGTGGTCGAGGGCGAGACCGGGTTCATGATCCCGACCTCCATGCCTGCGGCATCCTGCGGCGTGGAACTGGCCCGTCGTTTCATCGATGGCGTCGACAGCTACGACACGTACATCGGCGCATCCAGTCAATCCATCGCCGTAGATGTGGGCGCGGCGAGCCGGGCTTGCACGGCGCTGGCCCGGGACCCGGCGTTGCGCGCCCGGATGGGAGCGGAGGGACGGCGCCGGGCGGAAGAGATTTTCGACTGGCGGCATGTCGTGCGCCAGTATGAAGACCTGTGGACGGACCTCGCCGCCAGGCGCAACCACGCCGCCGCGCGACCCGCGGGGCCAGGAACGCCCGATGGCCTCCATCCGCTGCGCGGAAACCCCTACCGCACTTACGCGCACTACGCGACACGTGTGCTGACTGACGAGGATTGCATCGCGCTGACCACCAAGAATCCCATCGGATGGCTGGGCGAGCTTGCGTCCAACTCGATGAACACCTTCGCCGACGCGACCATGGCTCCTCGCGAACGCCGGCAAGCCCTGGTCACGCTCCTCGAAAAGGGCCCCGCGACCATCGCGACCATTCTCGAGACGCTTCAGCCCCGGGACCCGAATCGCCTCCGGCGCACGGTGTCGTGGATGCTGAAGTGCGGCGTGGTGAAATTGGTCTGAAGAAGGTCTATCGGTTCAAGGTAAGCCCGTGCAACGCGAAGTGGAGGCGGCGCCGGTCCGCGGGCCGTAGCACGGCGGGAAAATCCAGGGCATGGAAGAACTCCCAATGCTCGCGGTAGAGCGTGCGTTGCCGAATCATGCCCCCGGCGCGACGGCGATAGTGCAGCAGGACTTTTGGAATGACGCCGAGGCGATGCCCATGCCCCACGAAACGGTGGAATAATTCCCAATCACCGAAGGCGCACCGGAAGTCTTCCCGAAAGCCACGAATCGCCCGGAGCGCCTCGATCCGAAAGATCGAGTTGGTGTCGCCGAAAATATTTTGGAATTCGCCGGAGACCGGGTCCCCGCCAAGGGGCGCATTGAGCGCTTGAAATTCGCCCCGCAAAGTGGCCTGCCGATCCTCGGCGAACGCCGCGATGTAGGACGTGAAGGCGTCAAAATCCGGATTGCGCTCCATGGCTCGCACGAAAATCTCCGCCATGTCGGGTCGCGGCAGATTGTCGCCGTCCACGATGATGATGTACGGATTCTCGCAGTGGTCGATGGCGTGATTGCGCGGGCTCCAATAACCTCGATGCGGAAGCTCGATGAAGGAAAATGCCGGGAACCGTTCCTGGCACGCCCGCCAGGCCTGCTGGGACTCGGCGTCATCCGAACCGTCATCGATGACCACCATATCGCATGCGGAATAGGTCTGGGCCTCGAGACACTCGAGCGTCTCGCTCAAGAGTTGTTTCAGGTTGTAGTGCGAGACCGCGATGGTGACGCGCGGGCGGGCGGGGGCCGGCTCATGGCGCGGGGCGAACGATTCGACAGGGCTGGAAGAAAGGGCGGCATCCCCCGGGACATCATCGGAAACGGAGAGATCTTCTCTCCACGCCGCGAGGAACTGCGGCCAGCGGGTGAAGGCGCGCGCGTTCTTCAAGGCGGAATAGAGCGAGTTCAGGTCACGGCTGTTGAAAGCGAGTCGTGAGCCTTCGAGCCGCAGATGCTCCGGCACCAGGGCCAGCAATTTCTCGGGGAAAACAAACGGGATCGATTCGTGCAGCAGCCAGCGCAGACGCACGGAAGCTTCGGCCTGATTGAGAATGAGGAAGGCGGCTCTTTCGCGCAGGGTCGACGCAAATGTCTCCCAGTCGGGACTGGGAAAAAACTCCACCACCGAGCGGCTATTTTTTGCCGCGGCTTCGAGCATCCTACGACGGTTCAACGATTGGCGCTCGTCGCGAGTTTCCTCGGCATGCAGCCAGCGCGGAAACCCGGACGCTTTTTCGACGAGCATTCGAAACTGTTCAAATCCCGGATCTTCGTCCGGGTCGCCGAAGAAACACGGGACGCTTCGTCCATCGATGGCGCGCGCCTCCGCATCGGGAAGGCGGGGGAGGGCCCGAACCCGAATTCTGCCCGGCTCCCAACCCAATTCATCCGCGAACGCCACTTTTTCCGGTTGGGACGTGACGACGCACTGCGCGAGTTCGACGGATTCACGCTCCATGAAATCCTGTTTGATCTCATCGGGCCGGATGGCGAGGCGCATCTGTTGATGCCTCTGCCATTCGCCAAAAGTACTGAGGACCACGACCATCTCGGTATCGGTGAAAGCGATTCCCGCGCGTTGCGCCTGGATGGCGCGGAACGCGAGGCCACGATCGGCGGGGATTTCGATACGTCCGAATAGCCTTCTTTCGTGGAGTTTGCGCAGCGCCGCAAACGCCATCAGACCGGGAACTCCTCCGGAACTGCGATGGATGGGTTCGTCGGGTTCCAGGAATGGGGCGACATCATCTGTGACCCGCAGGTCCACGCCCATGGCCTTGTAGTAATGGCGGCTCCGCTCGAGCCGTGCCGGCGGGACATTGGCGAGTGTGACCCAAAAGACAACCACCGGTGTACCACCGCGGGCCAGCTCCCGGGCCCGCCAGCAAAGTTCGAGAGCCCAGCCGTCGATGCTTTCCGTGGGGAAAAGGCGTTCGGTGACAAAACAAACGGGACTCATGGGCGGAAAAAGTCGATCGGATTCACAATTTGATGACAACATTCTGCCGTCCGCTAACGTGCGCGACAATATGAACCCGTCTTTTGACGCGCTTGAAGCGCCGGAAAATTGCCCATGGTCTCTTCCCCATGAATAGATGCGAGGCGGCTCGCTCGGTCGGTGTCGTGATAATTTTTGCCAATCGCGATCCGCGAATGTTTGTGAATCTCCTGCGAACCCTCGAGTCGCAAACGCGTCGACCCGATGTCTTGGCGATGCTGAATTTTGGAGCGCCGTGCCCGGAGTTGAAGGCTCTCTCGCCCGCCTTTCGCTACATCTACCGCCACGCACCCCACGGCGAGGTTTTTTCTCTCTCCCGCGCCCACAACCAGGCGGCGAGCCTTTTGCCTCCTGTGGAAACAGTGATGTTCCTCGATGCCGATGTGCTACTCGCGCCGGATTTTATTGAGCGCGGTCTGCGGCGGTTGAAGCGCGGAATTCTGGTGAATTGCCGGATCATGGATTTGCCGCGTGAAGCGGTGACGCCCGAGACCGATGTCGTCCGTGAGTTCGAGCGACTCAAGACACTCTCCAAGCCTCGAAGGGAACTGACCGCCGTGGGGGCCTGCCAGTGGTTGTGGATGAACGCCTACCGCCACCTACGCGGCCATGATGAAGCCTTCAAGATGTGGTGTTTCGAAGATATGGATTTTCAGCGCCGCGCAAGATGGATGGGGCTTCAACCGGTCGCCCTGGATGAAGAGACCACCATGCTGCATCAATGGCACCTCTCGAAGGACGATGTGCTCAAGGATCCAAAAGCCCCGCAGGTGGAGGTCGCCCGCTATTGGTACAAGAAGAACCTGAGCCGGCTGCGGAATCGCGCGATCCTGTGGGATATCGGAAAATTCGATCCGAGTAACGTCAATCCGGATGGGTGGGGGAAGCTGCCGCCACGGAAGGAATCAGTAATCAGTGGACAGTAATCAGTCGGATTTCGTGGCCCAACACTTCTCGCACTGATCACTTCTCCCCTGGCCACAGCATCGGCCCGACAACTTTCGTGGCGATCTCCCAATCCAAAGGCGAGGTGATCTTGAAATTCCACTCGGTATCGGGGACCACCCGGAATGGGGTGCCCGCGCGGATGACGAGGTCGGAAAGCGCGTCGTCCTGGATGGAGTGATCGCGGATGTACTGAAACGTACGTTCGAGCACGGTTCGTCGAAAAGCCTGCGGAGTCTCGAAGGCGCCGCCGTGCGACGGAGGAATGGCGCTGGTCGCAAAGCCGTTTTCGATGAGGGCGACGGGAGCCTTGATCGCGCGGCAGGCTGCGGCAGCTTGGTAAATACGGGCGGCCTCGATGACCTGGGTCAGGATGTCGAGACTGGTGAAGGGGCGCGCCGCATCGTGGACGACGACCAGCGATTCCGAGGTCTTGGCGAGCAGCATGGAGACGGTATCGAGGCGCGTCGCGCCTCCGAGATGCACCTCGGCGCGGCCCGCGAGTTGAGCCTCGGCGATCGCGAGGCAATCCCTGGGGACGGCGACGAGGATTCGCGCGATGCGTTGGCCGATCAGATCCACGACATGCTGGAGCAGGGATTTGCCGGCGACTTGCAGAAAAGCCTTCGGCCCCTGGCCAAGCCGAAACCCGCCGCCCGCGGCGGGAATCAAGGCTACGGTATCGGGGATCAGGCCCGTTTCACTCATTCTTCACGGCCTCCGGTTCCGCGGCAGGTCCGGCTAGCTGACCTCCGAATCGCTGACGCAGGGCGGCGTCGACCATTCGGCCGATCTCCATTCGCAATGAAGGTTGCCGCTTCGCCGCCTCGAGGAGCTGGGGGTAATTCTCCAGGTTGACAATGACCTGACGCCTTGCTCCCGTCGATTCGAGTTGAGTCACCGTTTTTTTCAACTGGCCGATCGCGCGGGAACTGTTCCAGGCGATCTCCACCCATGGCCGATCCTCGGGCGAGGGAGCGGACAGAGCCCGAACGTAGCGGGCGATTCGCGCGGCGCCGCCGCCGTCCAGCAAATCACCGAAGACGCGTTCGCGGTAAAAGGCGCGCCTGTCCGCCTTTTCCTCGGGGTGTTCGAGACAGGCCCGAAAGGCACCGGGCAGCGCATCGACGTGATCGATGTCCACCGCCATGTCGCGCCACTTCCATTCCTGGCCCTCCGGATCGAAAAATTGCGGCTCCTCGAAACGCCGAGGGTTGGTCACCAGGATCATCGGACGATCCCACGCGAGGAAATAGAAAGCCACGCTGGAGGCATCTGACATGAGTATGTCTGCCATCGGCATTAGCTCGTAGATGTTGGCGTCACCAGGGACGAGCAGGGTCCGCTCGTTGGTCGCGGCCAGTTCGGTGAGGATGGTCATCGATTCCGGGTTCAATGTAGCGGTGTGCGGATGAGGTTTGAGAATGACGTTGAGGCTGGGCCAGCGTGCGCGCAGGCGCCGGATCCAATCCGTCCCGAGCATTTCGACGGAATTGAGGAGCCGATTGAAGGTCGGCGCGTAAAGCAGTGTAGGGCCGGAGCGGGAAAAGCCCGGCGGCAATTCCGGCGGTTTTTGTGCCGCCCGCTCAGCCAGGACCTTGTCCATAGGGACGAATCCAGTGACCCAGAATCCCATCTGTGGCCGCCAGCCCCGCTCTTGGCTATCGTCGCGCACCCATGGGCTCGAGACGCAGACGAAATCGGCTTCGCCGAAGACCCCCCAGGAGTAGTTTTTACTAATGAATCCGTGCCGGGTGTAGATCAGAATCGCATCCGGCAATTGTTCCCGGTAGCAGGGGAGAAAACGGTCGGAGACGATCAGCACCATTGGCCGAAAGGCGATGATCTCATCGACGTCGGCGCTGAGCAGACACGGAAAGTCGATTTGCAGCAGCGCATGGATGGGGACGAGGATTTCCATGTGAAACGGAAAGCGCACGAAAAAACCGATACGCATTTTCCTTGATTCACGGGCGCCCACAGGAGTGGGAGAAGCTGGAGCCGACGGCATGCGGCGTCTTTGCCAAATCAGCGGCCTAATGTCCAATGGGAGTTCGGCAAACTGGGGCGACGGCCAGGATTTGGCGGGTTCCGGCTTAGGGATCGGCTTTCGGTGAATTCACGAGTTCAGCGAGTTGATCGATCGTGAACTGGCCTGGACGCTGCCGGCCATAAGCCTCGAAATGGCTCGCGACGGAGTCAAGGATGGCCTGTTCGAAAGCCTCCTCATCTTCCGGTGGCACGGATGGACGTGGAAGGGGACCGAAGACCCGAATGGCCATGCCCCAGTCTCCCGGCTCCCACTGCATATTGCAGGGAATGACTGGCGCTCCGGAGAGTCGGGCTAGCCACGCGGCGCCGCGGCTCACCGCGAATTGCCGTCCGAGGAACGGAACCGTGGCGTCCCGTCTCCCGAGACTCCCGTCGATGGCGACGGCGACTTTGCCACCGCCTTGCAGGTGCTTCAACGTCTGACGCAGAGCGGTGGCTCTTTGCCGGGGGTTGCTCTCGTCGAAGTGAATTAGCATCTTGCGGAGGTCCTTGGCATTGGTCCAGAGCGTGGGTTTCGCCCGGCTGATGGCAAGCGCTGGCACCTCGATGGAGCGGAGCGCAATTGTGAGCATTTTCACTGGTCCGAAATGCCAGAAGGCGAGAATTGCGGGGCCTTGATGGGCGCGCAGCGCGAGGGTGGCTTCACGATCCGGAGTGGAAATTCTCACGGGCCATAGACCCGGAACGTCCATGATCGAGTTCCAGCAGGAGTTCCTGACGGAGGTAATTCCTAATCGTCTGGAGACCTCCGCGACTTGTGCCGGCGAATAGTGAGGGAAGAGTATGGTCACCACATCCACGAGGCTGCGCTCGCCAAATCGCTGGCGGCAGAGGCGGCCCACACCGTCAAGAGCCGCCCGATTCGTGAGTTCCAACAGATCCCCATGGGGAAGGCCGCCGAAAAGGGTGGTGACCTTGTTGAAGAAGGTTTGCTCGTCGGCCACGCTCGTATCCTAGCCGCGAAGAACGGTAGTATGAAGATTCTCGTCCATAGGCTCGCCAGGGTCGAAACAAAGTCAGGTGTCCGCGGAGAAGATCAAGGCGGCGTGGCTTCCCCAGAAACCGAGGGAGGAGGACATGACGTTTTTGAGCTTTGCGGCGCGCGCCCGCAGGGGCACCACATCGATGGCGCACGCGGGGTCCGGGTCATGGCAGTTCGCCGTGGGTGGAATCGTCTGATGTTGCAGGGCCTGCAGGCTTAGGATGGCTTCCATCGCCGGAGTCGCCCCCATGCAATGTCCTGTAATGGGCTTCGTCGAACTGCACGGCGGCGGGACCGACTGATCGGAAAAAACTTTACGGATGGCGGCCGCTTCTGCCGCGTCATTGACAACCGTGCCCGTGCCGTGGGCGTTGATATAGTCGATGGCGTCCGGTTCCAAGCCTGCCGCCTGCAACGCACGGTTCATCGTATTGGCGAGCATTGCTCCGCCCTGGCCCACGCCGGCCCGACCGGCATTTTCAACCCCGGTGGCCCACCCCGCGAGGCGGCCCAGCGGTTTGGCTCCGCGGCGCTGTGCCGCACGGGCCGACTCGAGAACCAGGACCGCGGCGCCCTCCGACAGGCAGAGCCCATTGCGGGACCGATCGAAGGGGCGGCACGTTTGGCGGGGATCTTCGTGCTGGCCGAGAACGCCCGCCGCATCGAGTTGGGCGATGATGTAGGGATGGAGCACCGCGTCCGTGCCGCCCACCAACATCGTATCGGCCAGCCCGAGAAGAATCTGCTCCGCTCCGAGCGCAATGGCGGCGGCGGCTGAAGCACAAGTGGCGGACACGGTGACGCTCGGTCCATAGATTGCGAGAAACTGGGAGAGCGCTCCATTGAAGCTGCCGATGGTGCCATTGGCTGCAAAGGAAGGCATGATCCGCGCCGCGCGCCCGGTGTCCGCATAGAGCGTCCGCTTCTCCACCGGTCCTCGCGACGTTCCGAGGACGACGCCGATGCGCTCCGGGGAAATGCCTCCGTTGTCGAGGCCTGCCCCCTTCCATGCCTGGTCTGCGGCCGCCAGCGCCATCTGGACGGCCCGATCCATTTTCCTCGCGCGCGGAAAATGATCGATCTGCGACTCGAAAGGGGGCACCGCGCAAACCGCCCTGCGGAGCAACTCACCGCCGTACTCAAAGTCGCGCCAGTTCGCCGAAACCGTAGCCGAACAGGCGTTCTTCCATAGTTCCGCCACGGTCAGACCTGCGGCCGATACGACACCGACGCCGGTCACCACGACCGGATCGTCGAGCAATAGGTTTCGAAGGATGGGTTTCATTCCGCAGCAGTCCGTACCATTCCACGGTTCAATCTATTCTGAGGAGTAAAATCTGTGGATGGGAATACCCTTCCCGCGCCATGGCACGACGATCCTGATGTTTTTTTAGCGAACATATGGCTGTCGCTTTTTGAGTTAGGCTTGGACCACGGAAGCACGCTCTCTGAACAGGGCGGAGCTGGTGAAAACGGAATTAAGCGCTCATTTCGAGGTCGAACGCGCGAAAGATACGGCGGCGCTTCCCGGAGGCTTCACGCGGAATTTCATGGACCAAGTCGATGGCGACCGTGACCTCTCCGAGGTGGCGCCGCACGACTTGCTCGATCCGTTCGCAATCCGGCGTTCCGAAGCCAGCCCCGGGAACGATCGAGACTCGTACCCGGTGCCGCGCTTCCTGGACCACGCGATGGTCGACAATCGCCTTCTGGCCTGCGCTCAAGTCGATGGCGATGGCGCCAGGCCCGATCCATTGCCCCCTGGTGGAGATGAGAAAATCCTGCACGCGACCCTCGAGGGATTTCAACCGGGGAGAACTGCGTCCGCATGGGCAGGGCGTGGGATCCAACGCTGCGGCGTCCTGCAGGCGATAACGGATGAAGGGGGTGGTTCGGCGCATTAAGGAGGTGATGATGACCTCTCCCACTTCTCCTGGAGCGGCGGGTTGGTCCGGATGGCCGAACCGTGCCACCTGGACGATCGTTCGATCGGCCGTGACGTGCAGGCCATCATGTCGCTCGCACTCGCAGCCAATCCAGGTGGACTCGTTGGCGCCATAGAGATTGAAGATTTCCGCGGCGAAGCCTGCTTGAATCATCTCCTTGAGTTGCCGTGACATCGTTTGGCCGAACGGAAAAATGCGGCGAACCCCGTGGCGTTCGGGCAAGTCGCGGCGGCGGGCTTCGGACGCCAGAAGGGCGATACACTCGACTGAACCGATGACCGCCGTAGGTTGCAAGGCGCGGAAGCGTCCGATGGTTTCCTCGACCGACATCTGGACTGGCGCAAAATCACTCTGGATCGGTGGCAACGGCCGCTCCAGATACGGGGCAGCCATCATGAACAGGCGGTCCTGGTGAGTGATGCCCAGGCTCAACCAGGCCGACCACAGGCTGGCCCGTAGTCGTACGTCTTCCTCTTCGGTGGCAAACATCGCCAAGGCGCGGCCCAGTGATCCGCTGGTTGTTCGAGTCTTCAAGGTCCCAAGATCGAGGCGTTCATCGATGTAGCGAATCGGACCCGCGTTGAGGTAGTCGTCTTTTGCCACGGACGGAAGACGCCACAGGTCTTCGCCATCCGCGATGGCATCGATCGTGACGCCGTGTTTACGGTACAGATCGCGATAGAGTGTCACGTGGTCGACCGTATGACGCAGGAGATCGCGAAGCTTCGTCATCTGGACGCGGCGCAAGTCCGAAGCGGGCAATCGTGGGGCTCCCACGAAACGTTGCAAGGCGGTGTTGAAATGGGCTTTGGAATCCATGGCGCGCGACGTCTGTGATCGGGCGGAATGATCTATCGTTCGAAAAGGCTCACAGTTCGAATGGCCGGAATCATCGGCCATCGGGGCCTTGGAAAGCTGGCCCAGGATATCCAAACGGCACTGGCCGGGCGTGGCTTTCACAATCTCCTCAAATCGCCGGACGGTCGCGGCCACGACCTCTCGTTCCCACGCGTGTGGCGCCATGTAACCCATGGGGGGCATCGTCACTGGATCAAAGAGGTGAAAATCGAATGTCCAATCGCAATCTCCCCAAGTGGCGAGGGCGGGCAGGATTGGCGCTCCCGTCAGCCGCGACAGAACGGCCATCCCGCGGGTGAACTTCATCTGGCGGCCGAGAAATGGAAGGGTGATGTCCTTCTTCCCGTCGCCGCCATCCGCAGCCATGACTACCACCCCGCCGTTCCTGAGGCGGTCGAGTGCTTCCTTGAGAGCCAGCGCGCCCAGCCGGGAGTTGCCAGTGGCCACGATTTTGATCTCTCTGGACAAGTTTTTCCGGAACCAGGCGATGGGTCCGGGGGTGCTGACAATCAGCGATGGCACCCCGATGTGTTGAAGGCCGAGGGGTGCCATGCCCGGGGCGCCATGATGCCAAAGGGCGACGATGGCCGGCCCCTTTCGTTCTCGTAACCGTTGGGTCGCCGCTTCGTTGGAACAACGCATCTGTAGTTCGCGATGAACTGCGCCCGAAGAGAGCTGCCCCCAGCATTGATTCCGAATCGCGCAGAGCGAGACTTCTTGCGCCACTTCGGCGACTTGGTCCCTGGCCAATCCCCGAAAGAGGGACTCCAGAAGACTCGGCAGTGTTGTGTTCCCCAAGTATCGCCGGCATTCGACGCCGGCATTGCTCACGGCCGCCCGGCGCATCATTTCGACGAGCAGGCGCGAGGGAAGTGCGGCCAGTATGGAGGCCAGTTCGTGTGATGACGACGGATCAACAGCCATTCTGGTTCGTAATCAAAAAGTCAGGACGGGTTCTAGTCATTTGTTCGCAAGGACATCTCGGAAATCCGCATGGCCGGAGCATGAAGTCGCGCGCTTTGAAAGAATCTAGTCATGAGCGCAGCCGGAAGATAGAAACGAATTCCGCGCCCGCAAATTTCGGAAACCTTCCATGACAGCATCCGTTCTCGACCGTGTAATTCAGGTAATCATGCAATCCGCCGACCTCAAGCTGGAGGTGCAACTGAATGCGGATACCACCTTGGTGGGCGCCGGATTGTCCCTCGACTCCGTGACCGTCCTCATGGTACTCATCGCCCTCGAGACCGAATTCAACGTGGAGATCGCGGTGGAAGAGTTGGTGGGAGCGAAGGGATTGCAATCCGTTGGCCAGTTGGCGGCACTGGTGGCGAAGAAAACGGGCGCAGGCGGATGATTGATCATCTCGCTCATCATCGTAAATCAAGGGCTCGAAAAGCGATGCGCCAATTGAGGACATCCTGAGCCGCACCCGCGGGAATGATCGGCGTGGGCAACGAGAAACTACGGGTTGGGCATTTGCGCGACCGGCGCCTTGGCAATTTTGGCCAGAGACTCTAGACGCGACTGGCCGGGAGAGGTACGGATGACTCCCTCAAAAAACCGCACGGTGACCGCCAGAACTTCCCGATCCCAATCTTCTGGGATCATGGAAGCCACAGGAGGAAGTGGCAATGCGTCGAATACTTCGAAATCGAGTTTCCAATCCCTGCCAGCCCAAGTCGCGAGGGCTGGAACAATTGGGGCGCCGGTGAGCCGGGCCAGCACCGCTATTCCACGAGTGAACTCAACGCTGCGACCGAAGAAGCGCACGGCCACGTTCCGTTGCCCGTGAGGTCCGTCCACCGCGACCATGACCGTCCCTCCTTTGCGCAGCCGGTCGAGGGCTTTCTTCAAGGCCGTCACGGCCTGATGGGGATGGCCACACACCGCGACTTCCATATCCGCGGCGAGCGCGTGCCTAAACCAGGGGGCCTGCTCGCGAGCGACAAGGATCAACGCCTTCACGCCAATGCTCTGGAGGCCCAAGGCTACCATATGAGTCGCTCCGTGATGCCAGAACGCGACGATGGCCGGGCCGTTCCTTTCGCGCAACCGTTGGGCGGCGGCCCCATTGAGGCACCGCATCTGCACTTCCCATTGGCCAGGAAGCGACAGGAGATGGGTCCAGCACGCGTTTCTGATCGCGCATAGGGCAATCTCACTCGCGATTTCGGCGATCATGGCGTCGGAAAACTCGGTGAACATCGACTTCAACAGACCTTCGAGGGACGTCCCGGCCAGCGTCCGACGGCGTGCTGCCTGATACTGGCCAACCGCCGCCCGGCGGGTGAACTCGACGAGTTGGGCAGGCGGAAGGGCCTCGAGTAACGAGGTTAGTTCGCGTGACAGTACCTGGTCATCGGCCATGGCGCTTCCTAATCAATCGACAGTTCGACTTCTAGTCATTTGTCAGATTGTCGAGGCGGGGGCCGGCCCGAGGGCCGATGAGGAAGACACGTGCGCCTTTGTGCCCAACGGATCGGCCACAGGCCCGTGCCGAATCTACAGCCGCGGGAACTTGGCCCCAGCAATTGGCGGGAAAGCCCCTCAAACCAATCGACGACCGCGCGATGGGTAATTTCGAAGAGCTGGTCACGCGAAAGAGCCTCCAACAGGGAGGTGGCTTCGCGTGACAATGAGCGCTGGTCGGCCATCCCGGTTCCTATGCAAACGGCAAGTACAGTTCTAGCCTTTTGTCACAGTCGTGGCCCGAAGCGTTCAGTAGCTGGGTATCACCGCCCATCGATGTTTGCATGGCGGAGGATTACTTCGCCTTGGCAAGTGTCGAGAAGATGCCGCCAACCATGGTGTCGAGCGCCACGGCCGAGGAGGACAGAAAGAGACGGGGTTGCATCAATTCCAACTCCAGCAGGTGCATTTCGCCACGATCTCCGGAAATCACATCGATTCTGCCAAAGGCCACCGGCAACCCGATTGCCTGGATCGCGTTTTCCGCGAAAGCAGCCGTGGTGTCGTCCACTTCGGCTGGCTCCTGTTTCGAAGCCGGTGTTCCGTAAGCCCGGAAATCGCCTTCGTTGGGAAACTTGCGGACGGCGTGGGTAATACGACCCAGGATGTAGATCAGCGAGAGTTCGCCTTCCGTTTCGACGGCTGGGAAGTACGGCTGAATCAATGCTCCGTGGCGTTGCAGGAGAGCGTCGAGGTGGACCTGTGCCTCGCTGAGCGGCTGCGCTCCTGGCGGGGAGGAAAGCGAGGTCCGAATGATGCCCATGGAGCCCTGGCCCACCAGCGGCTTGAGAATTGCGTCGGGCCAGCCTTTTCCTTCCAGGAACTGCCGGAGGTTCACGGCGGACCCGCGAGGGAAACAACATGTCGGGACGACGGAAATGCCGCGATCGAGCAGTTGCACGAGGTAGGACTTATCCGACACCCATTTCATCAATTCCACGGAATTCCAGATCGTCGTGACGCGCTGCACGGATTGCGCCCATTGCCGGAATTCACCCAGCCGGAAACACCAATCGCCCGGCGATCGAATGACACACAGTTTCACGCCAGACCAGTCGATCGCCAGATTGTCCCAGGCGACAATCCGCGCATCCAGCCCGCGGCCGCGCAGCGCGTCGCGGAGTAGCGCATCCTCCGGCAAGGCGATCCGCTCGGCCGTTCCGGGCTCGGGGAAGTGGTCCGCCAGCCAGCGTTTCAGAACCGGATTGTCGTTGCTCCGCGCGAAACGCCCCGTCAACTGACGCTTCAGGACCCGTTGGTTGGCAGTGATCAACGCGACATCCATGATCCATCCATCCTGCCTGCAGTGACGATCCGCGAATCGTGCCGGGTTCGGTCACCCTCCGTCGAATGGCGCGCCGTGTTCAAATGGGTGCTGATCCCAGCGACAGTCCACCACACACATAAAGAACCTGGCCGGTAATGTATCCTGCGCGTTCGGACAAAAAGAATTCCACCGCATGCGCGACATCCTCGGGTGTTCCGATCCGGCGCACGGGTGTTGCCCGGATCAAGTTTTGCATTTGCGGAGGCAACTGTGGACGGTTTCCGCGGATCATCGGAGTATTGATGGGGCCGGGCGCCACCATGTTGCAGGTGATGCCGTCTGGTCCGAATTCCACGGCCCATGCCCGAGTCATCGCCAGGAGGCTGGCTTTGGCCGCCGAATAGCCCATCCGCCTGTGTCCGGCCAATATCGCGCGGGAACCGATATTGACGATGCGTCCGTATCGGCGCTGGCGCATCCCAGGCAGGACCGCCTGGGTGAGGAGCAGGCTGGCGTGAACGTGCAGAGCGAAAAGGTCTGTCATCGTCTTCAGAGTGTGCTCGGAGACAAGCGCCCTGGCGGGCTGGCCGGCATTGTTGACCAGACCTTCCACCTCGAATTCTGTTACCGCCCTGGCGGCCACCCGGCGAGTGGCCTCGGCATCGGAGAGGTCGCAGGACAGGAAATGAAGCCTTTCGTGCTGCCACTTGGGCGCGGTGCGCTGGATCGTCAGCACGGAACGCCCCGTCTCGATCAAACGTTTCGCAATGCCTTCTCCGATTCCGGAGCTTCCGCCGGTGACGATGATTACGCGCTCCATGGTGGTGGTTTCTGGATACAGACTTCCGTTTCAAACACGAGCGCCCGGCGCGGCTGCGAACAGGCAAAACAGCGATGGCTTATGGCAACTCCGGCGAGGTCATTCATGCTTCAGAATATTACCGAATTTTTCCCAGGATCTTCGCGTGGCCTCGTGATCGGGAAGCAACTCGATCACGGAGTGCTGTTGAAGATCGAAGGTCTCCGGGACCTGCTCCCACGCTTGATAGTGGACGTCCCAAAATTGAGCCCACGCCGCGAACCGCTTTCCATGGACACCTTGGAACTCGGGAAGGCGCGACCGTGCTTTATCAAAAAGGCGCCCCCCGCCGTTGTTCACGATGACGAGGCGAATGGTGTGCTTGTTTAACTCCGGCAGGATCCACAGGCCACCCGAGTCGTGGAGGGTCGTCAGATCGCCGAGGATGCCCCAGTTTTCGCGATTGATCCGGCTGAAACCCAGGAAGGTGGAAACCTGGCCGTCGATGCCATTGGCGCCTCGATTGCCTGAGTAAAGAAAACCTCGGTGCTGGTAGGTGGCGGCGTGATCCCATTCCCGAATGGGCATGCTGTTCCCCAGATAGACCGTGGAATGAATGGGGATCTTCAATGAGAGGGCGTGGATGAGGGACTCTTCCGCACGGGGTTCATCACGAAAGAGTTCCAGCATGCAGTGGTGGATCCTTTCATCGAACTCGAAGAGGGCCTTGTGCGCTCCGATGTCAAATGTGGGCACGAACGCGTCGCATTGCGGGAAAAGTTCTCTCGGGGCCACATGGATGAGCTCGGATCGATGCGAGCCGGAGAAGGGTGATCCGCTGATCGACAGGATTTTCATCTCCGTCGGGTTCATGGCCGTCGCTCGCCCCCATCCCGACCCGGACGGAATGCCGCCGATGCGAATCACACTGTCAAAGCGAGCAGTCGAGCCTTGGTTGAACATCCCTGCGCCGCTGCTCTTAAGGCGCAGGTGCGAAAGTCGCGGATCTTCACGCAACTGCGAGCTCGCTTCGGCCAGGATGGGCACAGACAAGCGCAGCAGAAAGTTGCAAACGGATTCGACATCCGCTGGATTGAGCGCGCCGAGAATGACATAAGGCGATCGAGCCGTCTTCAAGAAGGAGCGCAGTCGTTCAATGTCCTGCGGCGACGCCGGCTTGGTAACTGGGCGGCCCGTTCCCAGGGCGCCGTCTTTGCGCGGGATGGGCGAAATCGCCTTATCGAAGGGATACGGGCCCAGCGAGAGATTGATATGGAGCGGTTTGTCCGTGATCCTGCCTTGTAAGTTCACCGGGTCTGACGGCCCGATATCGATGCATTCCGAGACGTAGGCGCCAAAGATGTTCACCTGATCAATGGTCTGAGCCGCTCCGGTGCCCCGATTTTCGTGCCACTTGTCTCCGGTTATCAGAACGAGGCGAACGCTCGTGTAATAGGCTTCGATGACTGCGGGAAATAGTTCGGCGACAGCGGTTCCGCTCGTGGTCACGATGGCGACCGGTCGGCCGGTCGTTTTGGCCCGCCCGAGGGCAAAGAAGGCTGCGGATCTTTCGTCAACGAAGCGGTGGACCCGGAATTGGGGCGAACGAAGAAGAATGGCGATGAACGGCATGCTCTGGGTGCCATAGCCGATGCAAAATTCAACTACACCCTCGGCCATCAATTCTGAAATGACGGACTCAGCCAGGGCGATTTTCATGGAGACAAAAGGGTACGTTCTTCGTTGGCACGAGGGCCGGGAGCGTTTACGAATTTGCCGGCCAAGTAAAGGATATCGCCGGAATGCGACCCGCTCCTCATTGGAGGGCGGCCCGCGAAGTATTTTGGCAAACGGCGAGCCGTCGTGGTGTGTTCATGGTAGCAGATCCCAACCCATCTCTTCCTCCTCCCTCACCTGAATAGTCGCAGCTCCGGACTTTCCAGCGCCATCCGACGGCCAACGAAAATCAACCATGAAAACCAGATCCCTATTTGCCTTTTTGTTTCTGATCGCATCGATCGCGTGGGCGATCGATGTGCCAAAAAGCGTTGCCGACTTTCCATCGTGGAATGGCACGGAAACGGTCGCCGCCTACGCGAAGCGCGCGACGTTGGAACCGTTCCTGACGCTGGATCTCGGCGGCGGTGTGAAGTGGGAGGGTGTGCTCATTCCGGCTGGGTCATTCGTGATGGGCAGCCCCGCGGGCGAGGCCAGGACGGAAAGTGAGTCGGTCATGGAAAAGCAGCATAAGGTCACGATCACGAAGCCATTTTACATGGGGAAATTTGAACTCACCCAGGCGCAGTATCAGAAAGTGGCGGGAGATAATCCAAGCACCGTCAAAGGCGACGACCTGCCGGTGCACAATGTGGCGTGGCAGAATGCGCAGGACTTTTGTGACAAGCTGGGCAAGCAGATCGGGCGCGAAGTTCAGTTGCCCACCGAAGCGCAGTGGGAATACGCCTGCCGCGCGGGAACGATTACCGCCTATTACAACGGCAATGAGATCGCTGACTTGGACAAGATCGCCTGGTTCGGCGCAAATTCCGACCGCCAACCGCATGCCGGCGGCCAGAAGTTGCCCAATGCCTGGGGCCTCTTCGACATGCTGGGCAATATCCGCGAGTTTGTCCGGGATTTGTTTGGCACGTCCCCGCTCGAAGACGCGGTCGATCCGACAGGCCCAAAGGAAGGGGATGGCAAAAATCATGTCGTGCGTGGAGGAGCCTATACGGCCAATGCGGCGCTCGCGCTCAATTGCCGCGCCGCCGTCCACCGGCCGACCGAGTCCCTGGCGATGACTGGCTTTCGCATCGCCGTCCCGGTTTCACGATAGCAGATGCAGCCTACGCACCAGCCACACGACGATCAGTTCCTCCGGCTCTACGCCGAACATGAGCCGTCGCTGCACGGATTCGTGAGGTCGCTCGTGCCGACGCGCGACGACGCGCGTGAGGTCATGCAGGAGGTGGCTGTCGCCCTGTGGCGAAAGTTTGGCGATCTCGGTCATCCGGCGGAATTTCGCAAATGGGCCTTTGGCGTGGCACGCATGGAAGTGATGGCCTGGCGGCGCGATCGGGGACGCGACCGGCATCTCTTTGGCGAAGACGCGATGGCGATCATCGCGGGGCATTCCGAAGAGAAGAGCCACCAACTCGATGCGCAGCACGAAGCGCTCGAGGAGTGTCTGGGCAAGCTCGCGGCCGACCAGCGTTCGCTGGTGTGCTCAGCCTACGCTCCTGGGATTCGCATCGATCAACTCGCCGCTCGCCAGGGGCGGAGCGCGATGGCGCTTTACAAGACCCTGCACCGCATTCGGCTCGCGCTTGTCGAGTGCACGCGCGCGGCGCTGGCGAGGGAGGGGCTGGCGTGATTCCGAACGATTTCCGGCTCGATGCCCTGCAGCGCTATGCCGATGGCACGGCGACGCGCGAAGACGTGGCGGTGGTTGAGCAGGCGATCATCGACGACCCTGAGTTTCGCCAACTGGCGATCGAATACCTCCACCTGGATAGCGCCATGGAGGAGTTCGGCACGGCGGGCGAAGAGGCGCCCGTGGCAAGACCGCGGCCTCGGGCTCACTGGGCGCTCGCCGCAGCCGCCGCCGTCGCGGTGATGGGACTGTCGCTCTGGCATCGGTGGCCGGCGAAAACTCCGGTGGCTCAAGTGGAAGTCGAGGTGCTGCAACTCGTCGATGCGGCGGTTGCGGAACCCCGGGCGGGAGTGCGCGTTCATGATCGCGTGCGGCTCGCTTCGCTCGCTCTTCGCAGTGGCGAAGCCCGACTGCGGCTGACGTCGGATGTGGAGTTGCTCGTGTCCGGCCCGACGGAGCTGCGCTTCATCGACCCGATGCACGCGCGTGTCGTGCGTGGCAAAGTCACGGTCGATTGCGGTGCGCGGGGCAAAGGATTCATCCTCGATACTCCGGTGGCCCGGGTGGTGGACATGAGCACTCAGTTCGGCGTGGATGCCCGCCCCGATGGCTCGACCGATGTGATGGTCATCAAGGGCCATGTGGAGCTCTTCAACCCGCAACAGACCCAGCGTGCGGCCCCTTTGGAGCAGGGCGAGGCCGTCCGCGTGGACGCGGCGCAGGCCCTCGCCCGCATCGTCAATATCACCGGGGGCTTGCAACCCGCCGAATGGTCCACGCAGCCGCCACCCGGAGATTGCAACGTCGTCTCGGTGAGCGATAACTTTGGCGCGACCGAGGGTTTCCATTTCTATCGCATCGTCCCCCATGGGCTGCGATCGGGCGCCGCCGTCTATACGAATCGCACGTATGTCTGGAAGCCGGCCGACGGGCAGGAATTCCCCGCATCGCTGACGAACGCCGACGTCGTCCAGACCTTCTTCGGCGAGCTGAAGCGACCTGCTTACGCGATTGAGGTGGACGTCGCGCGGCCGGTGGAGCTGTTCGTGCTGATGCCGCGGCGCGGAATCCCGCAACCATGGCTGGCCGAGACTTTCACTCGAACGGGCGAGGAGATTGTGCTCGAAGAGAATGGAAATCCCTCGCGCCCGCCTTCGCACGTCCCCTTCGAGGTGTGGAAGCGGACGATTCCGCAAGCCGGCAAGGTCACGCTCGGCCCCGGCAATCGCGACGCCAATGGCGGACCGACCGGCATGTACGGCATCGCTGCCAAGGCACTCTCCTTATGAAAACACCCCGCACCTTATTCTGTTTGTGCTTCGCCCTGGCGGGTGTCGCCTGCGCGGCCGCCGACGCGCCACAACTCGTCCGCTCCGCGCAAAGCGGACTATGGTCGGAGGCGGCAACCTGGGCCGGGGGCAAGGTTCCGCCGGTCGGCGCGAGCGTCCAGATCCGCGCGGGGCACGCCGTCACTTACGATCTCAATTCGACTCAGTCGATCCGCGCGGTGTTCATCGCCGGGACGTTGAGCTTCGCGAGCGATCGCGATACCCGTTTGGACGTCGGCTTGATCAAGGTCCAGGCTGGTGACGACACCAGTGAGGATGGCTTCAACTGCGACGCGCATCTTCCCGACCCCGACCCGTCGAAGCCGCTGGCGGCATTCGAGGTCGGCACGTGGGACAAGCCGGTCGCCGCGGGCCACTCGGCGCTCATTCGCCTGACCTATTTCGAGGGCATGGACAAGCAAAGCTGCCCCGCCATCGTCTGCTGCGGCGGGCGCATGGAATTTCACGGCGCGGAGATGAACCACACGTGGGTAAAACTCGGCGCGACGGTGAAAGCGGGTGCCACGGAAATCCCCCTGGCCGATGCGGTGACCGGATGGAAGGCCGGCGATCGCCTTTTTATCACCGGCACCGTGCGGCAGAACAAACGGGCGAAAACCTTCCAGGCCAGCGTTCGCCTGGGCACGCAGACAGAGGAGCGCACGGTGAAGGAAGTGCGAGGGGCATCGCTCGTGATTGAACGTCCGCTCGAGTTCGATCACGAGGGTGACGGCGACTACCGCGCGGAAGTGGCCAATCTCAGCCGCAATGTGGTCGTCGAGTCGGCCGCCAATGGTGAACTGCGCGGGCACACCATGTTCCATCGCGGTTCGCAAGGCGCGATCAGCTACGCGGAATTCCGGCACCTCGGCAAGGAAGGCGTCCTGGGCCGTTACAGCATTCACTTTCATCTCGTCCGCGACACCATGCGCGGAGCGTCGGTCATCGGCGCCAGCGTCTGGGATAGCGACAACCGCTGGATCACCATCCATGGCGCCGATTATCTGGTCGTGCGCGATTGCGTGGGCTACCAGAGCAAAGGCCACGGATTCTTCATGGAGGACGGCACGGAGAGTTTCAACGTGCTCGACCACAACCTCGCCGTGCAGGCTTGTGTGGCCAAACCGCTGCCGCTGCAGGTGCTGCCTTACGATAAGAACGATGGCGCGGGTTTTTGGTGGGCGAACTGTGGGAACACCTTCACGCGCAATGTGGCGGCGGAGTGCGACGAATATGGATACCGCTTCGAAGCCGTGGACTCGCCCGAATTCAGCATGGTCATGAACGTGCCGCAACCCGACGGCAGGCGTGTCGCCAAGGATATTCGCACGATCCCGTTCGTGCGCTTTGAGGGCAACGAGGCGCATTGCCAGCGCCGGCACAGCTTCAATTTGGGCGGCATGGACAGCAGTCTGAAACTCAGCGTGGCTGGGGTCGGAAGCGATGCGCGCCATCCGTTCATCGTACGTGACTGCAAGGCGTGGAACGTCCACTGGTGCATCCACTCGCATTCGCCGTTTTTCATGATCGACGGATTGACGGCGCACAATTCCGAATACGGCTTGTGGCGCATGAACTACGAGAACAGCGCCATCCGCGGCGTGAAATTCGACAACATAGCGGTCGATCAAAACTTCCTCCCCTACAAGGGCACGCGTCCTGAGGAATCAGCGTATCCGAAACCGCTCGATCCCGTGGACGATCTGCCGCCGATCACGGTGATCACGAACATTTCGCGGCGCGATAACGGCTCGCTACTTGTCCGCGGCGTGACCAGCGACAACGGAGAAGTGAAACGCGTGGTCGTGAATGGGATCGCCGCGACGTCACTGCGCCCGAACTATGCGGAATGGGAGGCGACCGTCATAGCCGCGCCCACGGGGAAGGTGGAATTGAAAGCCTTTGCGGAAGATACAGCGGGCAACATCGAGCCACGGCCGCACGCGGTCGTCATTCAATAACAAGACTCATGGACCTCCGATCTCTATTGGCTCTCAGCATCGCTTCGCTCGGCCTGCTGGCCGGTGGCGAGGGCAGGGGCGAGGACACGCCGCCGCCCAAACCCGATCTGAAAACGGAGACGGTTTCAGGAATTCAGTATTACCTGTCCCTTCCCAAGGGCTGGAAGCCCGGGACGACGTGGCCGATCCTCGTGGCGATTGATGGCGCGGGGCACAATTTCCCCTCCTGTTTTGGCAGCTTCGTTAACGCGCGCGGGGCGAGACCCTTCATCGTCGTGGTCCCCTGCGTCACGTCGAACGGCAACGATCCTGCCGAACTCAAAGCCGTCCTCGCCATCGTGCAGGAGGTTCAGAAATCCTCCAACGGGAAGGCGAAATTTCTCATCACCGGTTGCTCGGCGGGAGGGCATTTGACCTGGCAGTGCATTTTCCTGCATCCCGAACTGCTCGCCGGAGCCGCCCCGGCGGCGGGCAATTTTCGTTTTCGGGGCATCACCGAAGTCTCGAAGTCCCCGGACCGCGTCAAGCTTCCCGTTCACGCTTTCCAGGGTGACAAAGACGGCATCAAAGCGGCCCTCGATGCTCAGTGGGCCGACGCCGTCAAACTTGCGCATGAGAATGGCTACGAAAACCTGAACCGGACCGAGGTGCCGGGTGCGGGCCATCAGGCCTTTTCAAGCCAGGTGATGCAGTTTTTTGAATCCTTACTGCCCAAGTAGGCTGGTAAGAACAGGGGGGGCGTTCGTGGGCGGGGTTCACCGGACGAATGCGGAACAGCACGCGGCACCAAAAGCTTCCTAAGACCCGCCGCGGGTGTAGCATAGATACCTCCAGTGAGAAGAGACTCTGCCATCCTGTTTTGCGTCCTGTCCGCCTTGGGCAGCGATTGGGCGTGGACCGACGAGCCGGCAAAGGCGGTCGATTCGGCCCATGGTCTCGAATTTTTCGAGAGCAAGATCCGCCCGCTGCTCGTGGATGTTTGCGTCGATTGCCACGGGGCGAAAAAGCAGAAGGGGGATTTGCGGCTCGATTCGAAGGCTGGCTGGATGAAGGGAGGCGCTTCCGGGCAGGTGATCCTCCCCGGCAAGCCGGACGACAGTCTGCTCATCACGGCGGTGCGCTATTGGGACAAGGATTTGCAGATGCCGCCGAAGCATGCGCTCGAGGTCCAGGAGGTGAACGACCTGGTCGAATGGGTGAAGCTCGGCGCGCCGGACCCGCGCGAAGCCGCGCCGGTCGCTGAAGCGCCGAAGAAAGTCGTCAGCACCATCGATATCGAGAAAGGAAAAAAGCATTGGTCCTTCCAACCTGTGAGCGCGCCCGCGACGCCCGCGGTGCAGGATCAGGCTTGGGTCCGCAATACTGTCGACGCGTTTACCCTCGCCCGCATGGAGCAGGCTGGCGTCAAGCCGGCCCCCGATGCCGACCGCCGCACGCTGCTCCGTCGCGTGACTTACGATCTCACGGGCCTGCCGCCGACGCCGGAAGAGATCGACGGCTTCCTGAAAGACACGGCGCCCGACGCCTACGGTCGCCTCGTCGACGGGCTGCTCGCTTCGCCGCGCTATGGCGAAAAATGGGGCCGGCAGTGGCTCGACGTCGTCCGGTATGCGGATACCTGCGGTAATGCTTCGGATTACCCCGTGCCGCAGGCTTACAAGTATCGGAACTACGTGTTGCAGGCTTTCAATGAGGACATGCCTTTCGATCAGTTCATCCGCGAACAGATCGCGGGCGATATCCTGCCCTCGGCGACCGAGGAGGAGCGCGTGCGCCACATCGTGGCCACGGGTTACATGGCCATGGCCCGGCACTTTGGCGGCGGGGAAGGGGAGCCCCATCTCACGATGGATGACGCGATCGACAACATGGGCCGCGCCTTCCTCGGCCTCTCCATCGGCTGCGCGCGTTGCCACGATCACAAGTTCGACCCGATCCTGAGCCACGACTATTACGCGATCTATGGGATCCTGAGTTCCACCACCTTCCCTCACCCCGGTGGCGAAGGTAAAAGCCGGCCGGAGCGCCTTGTTCCGCTCGTGCCGAAGGCGGAAGTGGAAGCGGACGACAAGCAACGCGCGCAAGAACTGGCGCCGATCGATCTCGAGCTGAAGGCCGCGACGGACGCCAAGGCGGCCATCGCCAAGGAACCGGATACGACGCCCGACAAAAAGGAACGCGCGGAGGCCGCCGCGAAGGTCCTGGCCGAGGTCACCGCCCGTCGCAAGAAGCTCGTCGACACGCCACTCTACCCGCTCGCCTATTCGGTAGGTGAAAGCTCCGCGCCTGCCGACGCGAAGCTGCATGTGCGCGGCGATCCCAAGCGCCTCGGCGAGGAAGTGCCGCGCGGTTTTCTCACGGTGCTCGGCGGGCAGCCCTTGCCGCCGGACGAGAAGGGAAGCGGCCGCCGCGAGCTCGCGCAATGGATCGCGGATAAAGGGAATCCCCTGACCGCGCGCGTCATCGTCAACCGCATCTGGCAACAACACTTCGGCCGGGGGCTCGTGGCCACGCCCAATGACTTTGGCCAGCGCGGCCAGGCGCCGACCCACCCGGAACTGCTCGATTTTCTCGCGAAGCAATTTGTGGAGAGCGGCTGGTCCATCAAGTCCCTGCACCGTCTCATTCTCCTGTCTCACACGTGGCAGGAGTCGAGCGCGGGCGACATGGCGCATGATCCGACGAATGCGCTCTGGTCGCGCGCGGAACGGCGCCGGCTCGACGCGGAAGCGATCCGCGACACGATGCTCTTCGTCGGTGGCGACCTGGATTTGACGCCCGGCGGCGAGCACCCGTTCCCTCCCGTCGCCGAATGGAAGTTCTCCCAGCATCGCCAGTTCTTCGCCCTCTACGAAACGAAGCAGCGCTCCGTTTACCAGATGCAGCAGCGGCTGCGAAAACACCCATTCTTCGCGCTCTTCGATGGCGCCGATACGAACTCTACCACGGCCGTCCGCTCCGCGAGCGTCACCGCGCTCCAGGCGCTTTTTACCATGAACGATCCATTTGCCCACGAGCGGGCGGAGCGCCTCGCCGCGCAACTGATGAAGCTGGCGCCGGAGGATGACGCCAGGCGCATGGAAGTGGCCTTCCTCACCCTCTATGGCCGCTCGCCGGAGCCGGAAGAAGCAGCACTCTTTCTGCCCTACCTCACCGACCTCCGTTCCGCGCGCAAGAGCTTCTCCGTTCAGCAATCCTGGGAGAGCCTTTCCCGCGTGCTGCTCAGTGCCAATGAGTTTCTCTACCTCGACTGATCGCATGATCACCCGCCGCCACGCCCTCCGCACCCTGCTCGGCAGCTCGCTCGTGATGCCGGGAATCCTCTCCGAACTGATGGGTGCGCCCAGCGTGCCCGAAGATCCGCTGGCGCCGAAGCCGCCCCATTTTGCGCCCAAAGCAAAACGCGTCATCTATTGCCACTTGAGCGGTGGCGCCTCGCACGTCGATTCCTTTGATTACAAGCCGAAGCTCTTCTCGGATCACAATGCGCCCTACCAGGTGCCGAAGAAGATGCTCGACGCTTTCGCGCTCAATAACCGGAGCGAGGTCAAATATTACAAGCGGCCGAATTGGGAGTTCAAGCAGCGGGGCCAATCCGGTCTATGGATCAGCGAACTCTTTCCCAAGATCGCGGAGCGTGCGGACGATCTCTGCCTCGTGCGCTCGATGTACACCGACAATGCGGATCACGCGCAGGCGACGCTCGGCATTCATACCGGCTCGGTGTCCTTCACCCGGCCGAGCATGGGCTCGTGGGTCTCCTACGGACTGGGGACAGAGAACGCGAATCTGCCGGGCTTCATGGTCATCGCCCCCGGGTTGCCCTATGCCGGCGCGCAGGTTTGGTCGAATGACTTCCTGCCCGGGTGCCATGGCGGCACGCTCGTCACGCCGGGCCCCGATCCCGTGCCCGATATGAAACGCCGGCTGCCGGACCCGGAGTTGCAAGAAATGGAGCTCGGTCTCGCCGCGCAACTCAACAAGCGCCATCTCGCCAGCCGAAGCGCCGATCCACAACTGGCCGCGCGCATCCGCTCTTTCGAGACGGCCTTTGGCATGCAAGCCGCCGGGCCGGAAGCGTTCGATCTTTCCGGTGAGACCGACACCATACACGCGCTCTACGGATTGCCGCGTGGGGCGGCGAAGGGTTTTGCCTGGCAATGCCTCATCGCGCGGCGCCTGGCGGAGCGCGGCGTCCGCTTCATCGAGCTCATCGACACGGGCGCCTCGGGCAACTGGGACGCGCACGGCAACATGCAGGAACACGAACCGCTGGCGAAAAACGTCGATCAGCCCATCGCCGCCCTCCTCACGGATCTCAAGCAGCGTGGCATGCTCGAGGACACGCTGGTCGTGCTCTCGACGGAGTTTGGCCGCACCCCCTTCAATACGGCCAAGGACGCCAAAGGCCGCGAGCATCATGCGCAGGCGTTCACCTGCTGGCTGGCCGGTGGCGGGGTGAAAGGCGGCATGAGCTACGGCGAGACGGACGATTACGGCGCGACGATCGTGAACAATCCCGTCCATTTCCACGACTTCCACGCGACAATCCTGCACCTGCTGGGCATCGATCACACCCGCCTCACCTACCGTCACGCCGGCCGCGATTACCGCCTCACCGATGTGCACGGAGATGTGATCAAGGACATCCTCGCTTAGCGGTCCACCCTGGGCGCGTGATCGAACGGATGCCCGTCCGCGGTGTCGCACGTGGATCGCATGAAAACGTATCCCCCTTGCATGAACACCGTCGTCTGTCTCCTCCCCGCATCGAGCCTGATCCGCCAGTTTGTCCCGGCGTTGATCGGCCTCGTCCTGCTCTCCTGCGCGTGGGCCGATGAGGTGGAGAATGCCCAGGAAGTCGCGGGCTTTTGGGGGCAGGTGACGGGTCAGGTCAAATCTGCGCAAGCCGATGGCCTGGCATTTGTCCTGACGATCACCAAAGCGGAATTCGACCCGGCAGCCAGCGCCCTCAAGGACAATGCCCCGTTGATCGGAAAGGAGCTCACGATCGGAACGCGCATGCCTAAAACGCCGGAGGGCGTGAGCCATCCTCATGCCGATGATGTGGCCTATATCAAGACGCTCAAGCCCGGGATGGTGATCGCGGTAAAGATCTTCGCGCCTCGGTCCAGCCCGAAGGTTTTGCGTATTCAGGCTCCGGGCAAGAGTGGATAGGGACAGATCAACCGTCGCCTCAACCCCGGGGCCGTCCATCCAGCCAATTGCTCATCGCGTGAGACCGGATGCGGTTGAGGGCGTGATGGCCACGCTGCTGTCATTCTCTCCAGCGATGAAACTCCGCTCTCTCCTGTTCGGATGCCTTCTCACGGCGTTGATCGCGGAGGCTCATCCCGACGTGGATGAGCGCCTCAAGCTCATCCCACTTCACAACGGCATGAACGTGGTGAACCTCGATGGCTCCGGGCTCATGGCGACGGTCGCGATTGCGCGCCGGGACAATTTCAATGCCCACTCATTCGAGGTCACGACGATCTACGCCACCCTCAAGAGTTCGGAGAGCGAAGAGTCGGAAATGAAGGTCATTCCTGTGAAACGCGAAGACGGGGAGGAACTTTTGAACGTCAAGACGGGCGGGGGCGCCGACTGTGTCCTCTTCGATTATCGGTTGCTGGCCGATCCTGATCATCATTCCGCTGTCCTGATTACCGCGACTCGCAAGTTTGGCGCGAGTTTCGCCGATGAACAGCTCGTGACCTTCGAGCGCTACCGGCTGACGAGAAATCAAGAGGGCATTCCGGGTAACGCTGTCCTGTATTTCAAATTCGAAAAGCGCTGGGAGTCGAAGAAGACGTTTTGCGATGTGAACGACGCGTTTCAAGAGGAACTGGCCCTTCCGTCGGCCGCGAAACCCGCCGGCCGCTGAATCATTTCGCTCGATTGGAACTGCCGAAGCGTGGTTCGCCTCTAGTTTGCCTTGGTCGTGAAGCGGAATCCCGATAATGAGGCGGCGCGTTGAGGATTGTTTCTAAAATTCCCTCCTCTGACCACCTGACCCACCCATGAGCCTCTCCCGCTTTCTCCTCGCTGCATCGCTATTCGCCGGCTTGACCCACCTCGCATTTGCCGGGCCGCCGCCGATGCGTTCCGACCGGGCTAAATCCATCTTCGACGGCACGACGCTGGAAGGTTGGGAATCACCGTCACCACAGCTCTGGGCGGTGAAGGATGGATGCCTGACCGGCGGCGATGGAAACAAAATCCCTTACAACGATTTCCTCTGCACCAAGGCTTCGTACGCGAATTTCATCCTGCACCTGAAGATCAAGCTCATGGGCGATCCGGCGACGGGCTTCATCAATTCAGGCATCCAGATCCGCACCCAGCGAAATCCCACGGGCCACGAGGTCTGCGGGTATCAGTGCGACTACGGCGAACCGGCGTGGTACGCCGCCATTTACGATGAAGGACGCCGCAACCGGCTGATGATGAAATCGGACATGGATGCACTGCGCCCCGTGATCAAGCTGTGGGACTGGAACGAGTATGTCATCAAGGTGGAGGGCAGCCGCATTCAGACCTGGATCAATGGGGTCCAGGGCCTGGACTATGAGGAGAAGGACGCGGACATCGCGAGCGATGGCCTGATCGGCATCCAGGTGCATGGCGGCGGAAATACCAACGTGCAGGTGAAGGAGGTGTTCATCGAAGAACTGCCGGCGACGCCCGGCGCACCGACGTGGCAATCCCTCGGCGGCGTGAACGGTCAGCGGGCCAAGCTCAAGCCGCCAGCCGACAAGCCCGCCCCGGCGCCCGCGCCCGCGCCGAGCCCAGCGCTCGATGCCGCAGCCCTCAAGGAATGGGAAGCCGGTGCGATCAAACCGCTGGGCGCGGACGGCAAGCCGCTCAATCTCGATTTCGAGACGGGAACTCTGGAAGGCTGGAAGGCGGAGGGGAATGCGTGGGAGGGACAGCCCATCAAGGGCGACACCATCGCGGTGCGACGCCGTGGAACGAGCAATCACATGGGGCAGTTCTGGATCGGCGGCTATGAGAAGGTCGGCGACAAGGGGACAGGCCGGTTGACTTCATCGAGCTTCGAGGTGACGCACCCATGGGCCAGCTTTTTGATCGGCGGGGGCAAGGATTCCAAGGTGACCCGCGTGGAAATCGTCGAAGAAGCGACGGGAAAAGTCATCCACAGCGCCAGCGGTCTGGATCTCGAGAATATGCGGCGCGAAGTCGTGGATCTGCGGTCCTCCATGGGGAAGCGCATCTTCGTGCGGATCGTCGATGAATGCACCATCGGCTGGGGGCACGTGAGTTTTGACGACTTCGTTTTCCACGACAAGACGCCGGTGATTCCCGTCCTGCCCGCGGCGCAGGCTGCGGCCAAGGCCGATCCCGCCGACCGCGCGGCACACCAAAAGGAAAGCCCGGTGCTGCGGCACCTCGTGCCAAACCCGGCCAAGCCCACGGCCGTCGCCAACCCCGAGGCGCAGCACGTGGTCGCCGGGATGATGCTTACGCCGGGCTTTCAAGCCGAACTCATCGCCGCGGAACCCGAGGTGCGCCAGCCCATCGCCTTCGCGATCGACGAGCGTGGGCGCCTGTGGGTGGCGGAGGCATACAGTTACCCCAGGAAACAGCCCGAGGGGCAGGGCAAGGATCGCATCACCATCTTCGAAGATGTGGATGGCGACGGCACATTCAAGAAGCGCACGGTCTTCATCGAAGGCCTCAATCTCGTCAGCGGCCTGGAAGTGGGCCTCGGCGGCGTGTGGGTCGGCGCGGCTCCGCAGTTGCTCTTCATTCCCAAGGACGCCAGCGACAAGCCCGCCGAGCCGCAGGTGCTGCTCGATGGTTGGGGCTATCAGGATACGCACGAGACCCTCAACAGCTTTTGCTGGGGACCGGACGGCTGGCTCTATGGCAACCAGGGGGTTTTTACGAGATCACTCATCGGCAAACCCGGCATGCCAGACGAGCAGCGCGTACCGCTGCATTCCGGCGTGTGGCGTTATCATCCCGTGCGCCACGAGTTTGAGATCTTCGCGCATGGCGGCAGCAACCAATGGGGTCTCGATTTCAACGAAGCCGGCGATCTTTTCATGACGCACTGCCGCAGCTTCTACGGCGGTGGCGGCACGACGAATGTCATCCGCAACGGGCATTTCTGGAACCAGTCGAACTCCGGATACGCGCCGTTTGTTTCGAACAGCGGGCCGGATTTTGCGCCCGAATTGAAAAACTTCCTGCCGGCTTCCGCGAAATACGACAGCGGCGAAGGCGGCGCCGGCAAGCCCGGCTCCAATGCGATCTATGGCGGCCACTCGCACGTCGGGACCATGATCTATCTCGGCGACAATTGGCCCGACACGTACCGCGATCATCTTTTCACGCACAATCTGTTCGGCCATCAAATGAACCATCAGGTCAACGTTCGCGAGGGCTCCGCGTACGAGACCGTGCACGCGGGTTTCGATCTCCTGTTGGCACCCGATCCTCGCTACATGGCGGTGGATCTGCAAACCGGCCCCGATGGCGCGGTCTATATCATCGACTGGTGCGACTTGCAGCACTGCCACAATCCCGCCGAGGAAAAGTGGGACCGGACCAATGGTCGCATCTATCGTGTCTCGTGGGCGCAGACCTACCATCCCGTGAAGGTGAATTTGGGCGTGAAGAGCGACGTGGAACTGGCTGAACTCCAGACGCACCATAACGATTGGTATTCGCGCGCCGCGCGCCAGCTTCTTCAGGAGCGCGCGGTTGCGGGGAAGATCGACGCCTCGGCGGTCCAGGCGCTGGCCCAACTGGCCGCGACCTCGCCGAACTACGCGCACGTCCTGCGGGCGCTGTGGACGCTCCATGTCATCGGCGCCCTCGATGAAGCGAGGCTCAACGCCGCGCTCCGGCATTCCGACGACCGCGTTCGCGCCTGGGCCATCCGCCTCGCGACGGAGCGCGCGGGGAAGACGATCCTCCCGGCGGAATCACTCGCCCAACTCGCAGCGAACGATCCATCCGCTGCAGTGCGTCTCGCATTGGCGTCGGCGTTGCCCGTGCTGCCGGAAGATGCTTGCTGGAAAATCGTCACCGCCCTCGCCGCGCACGGCGAAGACGCGTCCGATCGCTTCCTGCCGAGGATGATCTGGTTCGGCTTGGGGAATGTCATGAGCAACGACTTCGCGCGCGGGCTCGACATTGCGGACCGTACGCCTCTGCCGAGCCTGGCCGAATCCATTCGCTGGTTTGCCGCCACGCAGCCGAAGGGGCGTGAAATTCTTGTCGAACGCCTGGCCCCGGCGGCCGAAACCGTGGCGGCGCGCGAGTTGCAAATCCTGTCCTTTGGCTTGAAGGGCGAATCGACCGCCGCCGCTCCCAAGGCCTGGCCGCAAGTCCGGGCTCGGTTCCAGGGTGCGGCCACGGACGAGCTTTCGGCGCTCTTCGGCGACCAGGCGGTCATCGAGAAAAGGCGCGCGACCCTTGCGAACGAACAGACGCCCATCGCCGAACGGCGTTCGGCTTTCGAGTTGCTCAAACGGATCGGCGACGCGCAATCCACGCCGATCTTTGCCAAGCTGATCGACGTGGACCAGTTTCGCTCCGCCGTCATCCCCCTCCTCGCGCGCAGCAACGATCCCGCCACCGCCACAGCGCTGATCGAGCGGTTCCCGAAATTCAGCGAATCCGACCGCATCGCCGCGCTCACGACCTTGACCGGCCGCCCGGTCCTGGCGGTGACTCTCTTGCAGGCGTCGCAAAATGGCCTCTTCGACCGGAAGCAAATCGGCTCGTTTCAGGTGCGGCAAATGCGCAACCTGCACGACGCCGGGGTCGACAAGCTCCTGGATCAAACGTGGGGCAAGGTCACCGAGTCGTCTGAGGCCATGAAAGCCACAGTCGCCCGCTTGCAGAAAGCCTACCAGGAGGCTCCGCTCTGGGCCTACAATGCAGGCGCGGGCAAACAGGTCTTCCAGCAAGTCTGCGCCGTCTGCCACACCTTGAATGGCGAAGGCGGGAAGATCGGCCCCGACCTCACCGGCTCGTGGCGCAACGGCCCGGCATATTTCCTCGAAAACATCATCGATCCGAATGCCGTGGTGGGCGAGCAGTACCAGCTCAATGTCATCACCAAGCGCGACGGCTCCGCGCTTTCCGGGATGATCGAACAGGAGACGGGCACCGCCGTGACCGTCCGCACCCTCACCGAATCCGTCATCGTTCCGAAGAACGAGATCAAGGACCGCCAGAAACTCGCCCAATCCCTGATGCCGCCCGGTCTTCTCGAAGCATTGCCCGAGCGTCAGGTCATCGAACTTTTGAAATTCCTGATGAGCAAGGGCTAGTGGGGGTTGGCGTGCTGCTTCGCGTAGGCGGCGACTTCGCGGGCGGCTTTGGTTTCGTCGCCGGGCGGTTCGAGAAATCCGAGGTCGCGGAACCATTCGACGAAGCGATCCTGCCAGGTGCCAAACGGGATGCCGCCGCGCGCGCTGGTGGCGCCGCCGTGGCCACCGCGGCCGTAGATGTGCATTTCAAGATTCGGCACCCCGGCTTTCAGCATGGGAGTGAAGTATTCGGTCGCCCACACGGCATGCACCTGATCGCCCGATCCGGCACAGACGATGAAACTCGGCGGAACGTTCGCGGGGATCGCCGTCTCGGGCGCCTTCGTGAATGGCGTCGGTCCCGGATAAACCAAGCCCACGAAATCGGGCCGCGGAGAGACCCTGGCCAGCGGATCGGAGGCGGCGCCATTCTTCCGCGCAAACTCGTCAAAGAAGAGAGCGGTAGGTGCGGAAAGCTCGGCTCCGGCGGAAAAGCCGATCATCCCGATTTTCGCGGGATCGAGCTTCCATTCCGCGGCATGACTGCGGACGAGGCGGATCGCTTGAAACGCATCGACCGTGGGCTCGTAGCCATCGACGCGGAGCCGATTGCGCAGGACGATCGTCGAGACGCGGAATTTCGCGAAAAGCGGAACGAGGTCGTAACCCTCGGGCCCGACCCACAAAATCTTGTGCCCACCGCCAGGCGCGATGATGACCGCGGCGCCTGTATTTGGCGGATCGGCCGGGGCCAGATGCACCTCGATGGTCGGATTGTGGATATTGAGCGTGTTGAGGAGCTTGTCCGTGCTCTTGCCGCTGGTGTTGTAACGCTCCGCCTCGTGGATGCGCTCGTGTTTGAGGAGCGGCGAATCTTGCGGAAAAAGGGCGAGCACGATGCCGCCCGGCAATGCGGGCGCCGGCACAAACGGTCCGTCAGCGGGCGTGCGCAGTGCGGCGGGGTCGGCTGCTTTTTCCTGCGCCAGGCATAAGGGTCCAAGGGCGAAGAGGAGGAACGGGAGGAGTCGTTTCATATCGGGGTATGCCTGCGCTGCGGGAAAGGGTTTGCGATCCTCTCATTGAGTCCCTGGGACTCTGCGACGGGCCAGGAGCTTCGAAAGCTCGACGGGCATCAAGACGTGGTCTGGTCAGTCGCGTTTTCCTCCGACCGCCGCACGTTGGCGTCCGGCAGTGCGGATCGCACGATGCGTCTGTGGGATGTTACGAGGGGCCAACAAAAGGCGATTCTGGAGGGGCATGAACTGCGCATCCGTTGCGTCGCCTTTTCGCCCGACGGAAAGACGCTGGCCTCGGGAAGCTGGGACCAAACGATTCGGTTGTGGGACGCAGACACTGGAAAGCAACTGCGCAAGCTCGAAGGACACACCGGCGACATCTGGTCAGTGGCGTTCTCGCCGGATGGACAGACGCTCGCCTCGGGCGGAGAGGATCGAACTCTCCGGCTTTGGGATATTGCAACTGGAACGCCGAAGGGCTTGATGGACGGCGACCCGGGTTTCATCAAGTCGCTGGCCTTCAGCTCGGACGGCAAGTCGCTCGCCTCTGGTGGATGGGATTCCATCATTCGCCTCTGGGACGCATCCTCCCAGAAACTCATTCGCCAGCTCGAAGGACACAGCGCCAACACCTGTTCTGTGGCCTTCACTCCGAACGGCACATCGCTCATCTCTGGAAGCTGGGACAAGACGGTCCGGTGGTGGGATGTCGCGACCGGTACACAAACTCGGTCGTTCAACGGACACCGCGGCGAAGTCCGCAGTGTCGCCGTCGCAGCCGACAGCGGGAGCGTGGCGTCGGCGAGTTCCGATTCCACGGTGCTAATTTGGAACTTCCGATGAAGACGATTGCTCTGGCTACCGCGTTCCTCGTCGTTACATCATCGCCGGCGCCGCAAACCAGCAAGCGGTTCCAAATCATATTCGGACGCTGGTAGAGATAGGTGTTTGAAGCCGGCAGGAGAGATGGGGAGTTGCTGGCGCGCGCTTGGTCGCGGGCAACGAGTCCGGCGCAGGATTGGGCACCAACGGCCCTACATTCTACGACGGGCAACCCACTCAAGCCGTTGCCTCCGATCGTCGAAAGCCTGTGAAGTGGCCCCGCGCAGGTAAAAAAAACGCCGGATGGAACAGCGTCTTTTCGGCAGGGCCGCGTTTTATCCCCGTCTCCGCTCAGCCCGGCAGGCGGTCTTCTCCCGGTCGGCGCTGAGATTCCCCCGCCAGGCCGGAATCCGTAGGGCGTCGGCGACGGCATGCTCGCCCAAGAATTCCCTCAATTCATCGGCCAGCCTATATTTGAGCGGGTAAATGTGGGCGAATCCGGCTCCGTTTCCTTCCGCGGTCTCCTTCGCCGTGCGGCCTTCGATCATGTCCTTCACGATCACCCCATAACGGTAATCATGAGATCCGAGGAATTGATCCCAATCGGCGTTCCGGGCCGCCGCCGTGGCGGGATCCTCCCGGTCTGAGGCCAGCAATTCCCCG